>JAEWXC010000033.1 GCA_023396115.1 Actinomycetes bacterium
CCCCGTCCGGCACGCGCGCCGGAGGGGGCCCCGTGGCGTGTGCGGGAGGAGTACTGTTCCGGCCATGTCCGGCACTCTCGTCGTCACCGACTCCACGGCCTGCCTGCGCCCCGAGGACGTCGAGGCCCACGGGATCCGCGTGGTGCCGCTGCAGGTCGTGATCGGCGCCAAGGAGTACGACGAGGGCGCCGAGGGCGCCACCCCGGACAAGGTCGCCGAGGCGCTGCGCGAGTTCGTGCCGGTGAGCACCTCGCGCCCCAACCCCGCCACGATGGGTGAGGTCTACGAGCGGGCCGCGGCCGAGGGGTACGAGGCCGTCGTCTCGGTGCACATCTCCGGCGAGATGTCCGGCACCTTTGAGTCGGCCCAACTGGCGGCCCGCGACGCGCGCATCCCGGTGCACGCCGTCGACTCCCGCCAGGTCGGCCCGGCCACGGGTTACGCCGCGATCGCCGCAGCCGAGGTGCTCGCGGCCGGCGCGACCGCGCAGGAGGCGGCCGAGGTGGCGCGTGCCCGCGCTGCGGGAGCGACCAGCCTGTTCTACGTCGACACCCTGGAGTACCTGCGCCGCGGCGGTCGGGTCGGCGCCACCGCGGCCCTGCTCGGTGGCGCGCTGGCGGTCAAGCCGCTGCTGCGGATCGACGAGGGCCGGGTCGGCACGCTGGAGAAGGTCCGCACCTCCAGCCGGGCGCTGGCCCGCCTCGAGGAGCTGGTGGTGACCGCGGCCGGCGAGGGCCCCATCGACCTGGCGGTGTGCCACCTGGCCAGCCCCGAGCGGGCCGAGGCGCTCACCGAGGCACTGACCGCACGGCTCGCCGAGCAGCTGGGCGGGCGGTCCGTCTGGTCCGGTGAGCTGGGTGCGGTGCTGGGTGCCCACGTCGGGCCCGGGATGGTCGCGGCCTGCGTGTCGCCGCGGGACCTGGACGGCTCGGACGCCGGCTCGGACGCCGCTGGCGGCTCGGGCTCGGACTCGGGTGCGGAGTCCGGGGATCCCACGGACGCTGCGCAGGACTGACCCGCCTCACGCCGACCGCCCCCTTGTGCGGGCGTTCCGGCGCCACCGGTTGTGCACAGGCTGGCGCGTCGGCTTCGCCCACCACAGCCAACCTCGGGCCGAGTGCGGCTCTGCTGCTGTCTTCCTAGCCTCGGGGCATGCGCCGAGCCCGAACCGAGGAGTCCGCAGCCGTCGACCGACGACTGGCCCTGCTGAGTGCGGAACTGGCCGCCACCGTCGGCCCGGGGGCCGACCCTGCACCCGGGAGCGACGGCCACACCCGGGTGCGACCGACCACGTGGGACGGCTGGCCCGCGCGGACCACCTGGTCCCCGTCGACCCCGGAGGAACCCGACGGGGACGACGCGTCCCCGGTCGGGGCGAGCGACCCGTGGGCGCCGGACCCTGACCCGGGCGAGGGCGACCGCGCCCCCGTCCTGCCGGTGCCCGGACGACACTCCGCCCGTCGCGCCCGGGAGCTCCCCGCCTGGTGGGCGGCGGTGACCCTGGCGCCGCGCCACCTCACCGTGCTGGCGGTCGTGGTGGCGATCGGTCTGGGCGGCACGACCTGGTGGCTGCTGCGCGGTGACAACGACCCCACGGCGGTGGGGGCGGTCGGCGGTGTCGGGGTCGGCGTGCCCGCCCCGACGGATGCGCCCGGTGCCACCAGCAGCACCGGCCCCGCCGCCGGGGCACCGGCGACGGTCGCCTCCGGGCCGCCGGCGCAGGCGACGACCGGTGAGGTGACGGTGGACGTGGCGGGCAAGGTGCGCAAGCCGGGGGTCCGGGTGCTCCCCGCGGGCTCGCGCGTGGTCGATGCCCTCGACGCGGCCGGTGGCGCCCGGCAGGGGGTCGACCTCAGCTCGCTGAACCTGGCCCGGGTGCTCACCGACGGCGAGCAGATCCTGGTCGGGGTGGACCCGGCGCCGGGGGCCGTGCCACCGGGCGAGGCCGCGTCGGTACCCGGTGCGGGGGCGCCGGTGAACCTCAACACCGCTGACCTGACCCTGTTGGAGACCCTGCCCGGGGTGGGACCGGTGACGGCGCAGGCGATCGTGACCTGGCGGGAGAGCAACGGCGGGTTCACTGCGGTGGACCAGCTGGTCGACGTCGACGGCATCGGTGAGGCGACCCTGGCCGATCTCGCACCCCTCGTCACTGTCTGACCGGGCTGGACGGTGCCGGAGCCGGGCACGCCGGGCAGCGACGCCGGGCGGGCCGAGGACGCGCGCCGCCCCGACCTGCGGATGCCGCTGGTCGGGCTGGGGGCGTGGTGCGGCGGGTTGCTGGCCGGGGCACCGAGGATCGGGTGGGCCGGGGTCCTCGTCTCGGTGCTGGTCCTGGCGGTGTGCTGGTGGCGGCGGGGTCGTACCGAACAGGACGACCCGGACGACGGCCCCTGGCGTTTGGCGGCCGCCGTGGTGCTGGTCGGGGCGGCGGTGCTCGGGGTCGCCCAGTTGCGCGACGTCGCGGTCACGTTCTCGCCGGTGGCGGCCGCCGCCGAGCAGCGGGTGCGGGTCCAAGTGGAGCTGACCGTCCTCAGCGACCCCCGGCGCCTGCGCAGCGGGTTCGGGGAGCGGTACCTGGTCCGCACTCGGACCCGCAGCCTGGTCGCCGGTGGCCGGGCCTCCTCCCCGCGGGTCCCGGTCCTGGTTGTCGGGGACGAGGCGTGGCACCGCGTGCGGCTGGGTCAGGTGCTGCGTGTGACCGGTCGGCTGCGCGCCGGTGCGGACCAGGAGCTCTGGTTCACCCCGCTGGGACCACCGCGGCTCGTGACCTCGGCCGGCACCGGGCTGCGTGGCGCCGAGGCCGTCCGGTCCAGCCTGCGCCGAGCCTCCGCCGGGCTCGCCGAACCGTCCGACGCGCTGCTCCCGGCGCTGGTCGTCGGGGACGACAGCGCGGTGGGTGAGGACGTGGCTCGCGCGTTCGCGGCCACGGGACTGACTCACCTTCTTGCCGTCTCGGGCACCAACCTGACCCTGCTGCTGGGCTGCCTGCTCGGGCTCGCTGGGGCGCTGGGGGTGCGGGGCCGCGGGCTGGCGCTGGTCGGGTGCCTCGGGGTGGTCGCGTTCGTGCTGGTCGCGCGGACCGAGCCGAGCGTGCTGCGGGCGGCGGTGATGGGATCGGTGGCGTTGCTGGGGCTCGGCTCTCGCGGCCACGAACGCGGACCGCGGGCCCTCGGGACGGCCGTGGTCGTGCTGCTGCTGGTCGATCCGGGCCTGGCCACCAGTGCCGGGTTCGCCCTCTCGGTGCTTGCGACCACCGGCATCCTGCTGCTGGCGCCCCGGTGGCGCGACGCGCTCGCCCGGTGGCTGCCGCGGTGGCTGGCCGAGGCGGTGGCGGTACCGGCTGCTGCCCAGTTGGCCTGCACCCCGGTGGTGGCGGCGCTGCAGGGCGAGGTCAGTCTGGTGGCGGTGGTCGCGAACCTGCTGGCGGCACCGGCCGTGGGACCGGCGACGGTGCTCGGGTTGGCGGCCGGCCTGGTCGGTTTGGTGCATCCGCTGGCCGGGGCCGTGGTGGCGCGACCGGCGGGGTGGTGCGTCGGCTGGATCGCGGAGGTGGCCGAACGGGGGGCCGCGCTGCCGTTGCCCGCGGTGCCGTGGGGCACCGGAGGGCTGGCACTGGCCGGGTTGACGCTGCTGACCGTCCTCGTCGCGGTCACGGCGCACCGGGTGCTCACCCGACCGTGGGTGGTCCTGGTGCTGTGTGCGTTCACCGGCGTGGTGGTCGTGCTCCCGACACCGGTGCCGGGCTGGCCTCCTGCGGGGTGGCGGGTGGTGGCCTGCGACGTCGGCCAGGGCGACGCCCTGGTGCTGCGTGCGGGGGAGGGGGCCGCGGTGGTCGTCGACGTCGGTCCCGACCCGGGCCTGGTCGACCGGTGCCTGGACCGGTTGGGGGTGCGGGAGGTCCCGCTGGTGGTGCTGACCCACCAGCACGCCGACCACGTCGACGGACTCCGGGGGGTGTTCGCCGGCCGCCGGGTCGGGGAGGTCGTCACCACCGCCGTGGACGACCCACCCGGCGTGCTGAACCAGTTGCGCCGGACCGGGGCCGAGGCGGGCGTCGCGGTGAACCTGCTGGGCGCCGACAGCTTCCGTGTCGGGGACCTGGAGGTGACCCGCCTCGGGCCGGCACCCGGGCCCGGGACCGGCGCCAACGACGCCAGCATCGTGCTGCTCGTCGTCGTCGACGGCCTGCGGGTGCTGCTCACCGGTGACGTCGAGCCGCCCGCCCAGGCCCGGCTCGCGGCCGCGACCCGGGGCCTGCAGGTCGACGTGCTCAAGGTGCCGCACCACGGGTCACGGCACACCGACGTGCGGTGGCTCACCGGGCTCGGGGCGCGGGTGGCGCTGGTCAGTGTGGGGGAGGACAACGACTACGGACACCCCGATCCCGGGCTGCTGGACCAGCTCACCGCTGCCGGTGCCCGGGTGTGGCGCACCGACACCGACGGGGACGTCGCGGTGCTGGTGCGTGAGGGCCGGGTGCTGGTCGACGGCACCGGATGAGCCGTACCCACGGCGCGGTGGGGGCGGGCGGTCGAGGTGGGCGACGGGGTGTCGGAGCCCTGTGGCAGGCTTGCCGCACCATGGCAGGTCCACACGCGCGCGACGTCCTCGGCCACGTCATCCTGGTGACGGGCAAGGAGGAGTTCCTCAACGAACGCACCGTCGCCGACGTGCGTGCCGCCGTCCGGGGGTTCGACGCCGAGGCCGAGTTCTCCGAGACCGAGGCCGGGACGCTCTCGCTGGCCACCCTGGGGGAGTTGGCGGCCCCCTCGCTGTTCTCGACCACCCGCTGCGTCGTGGTCCGCAAGCTCGAGGAACTCCCCGACGAGTCGTTCGACGGGATCCTCGGCTACGCCGGTGCTCCCAGCGACGAGGTCGCCCTGGTGCTGGTGCACAGCGGAGGTCCCCGCGGCAGCGGTCTGCTGACCAAGCTGCGCAAGCTCGGGCCGGTCACCGAGGTGAAGTCCGAGGAGATCAAGGCCAACAAGCTGCCCGACTTCGTCCGCTCCGAGGTGGCCCGGCTCGGCTCGAGGATCTCGCCCGAGGCCTGCAGCCTTCTGGTGCAGGCCGTCGGTCACGACCTGCGGTCGCTGGCCGCGGCGGCGCACCAGCTGACCAACGACGCCGGCGACCAGCCCGTCAGCGAGGAGCTGGTCGGGCGCTACTTCGGCGGACGGTCCGAGGTGAAGAGCTTCACCGTGGCCGACCACGCCTTCGGCGGGCGCACCGCGCAGGCGCTGGAGGAGCTGCGCTGGGCCCTGGACGGGGGGACGGCCGGGGTGCTGGTCACCTCGGCGTTCGCCGGCAGCGCCCGCGCCATCGCCCGGTTCCTCGGTGCCCCGCGGGGCGCCCGGGAGGCCGACCTCGCCCGGGAGCTGGGGGTGCCGCCGTGGAAGGTCAAGCAGGTCCGCGACCAGTCACGCGCGTGGAACGACCAGAGCATCTCCACGGTGCTGCGGGCGGTCGCCCAGGCGGATGCGGACATCAAGGGAGCCGCGCACGACGCCTCCTACACCCTCGAGCGGCTGGTGCTCACCGTGACCGCCGCCCGCCGTACCCGCTGACTCCTTCGGGTCCCCGCGCCGCCGACCGGGCGTTTGCGCGACGCCGACCGGGCACTTCCGTGGGCCCGACCGGGCACTTGCGCGACGCCGATCGGGCACTTCCGTGATCCCGACCGGGCACTTGTGCGACGCCGACCGGGCACTTGCGTGGCCCCGACCGGGCACTTTGGTGGCGCTGACCGGGCACTTGCGTGGCGCCGCGACCTGCCGGGAGAAAGACGAAGGCGCCGCACCCCGGAGGGTGCAGCGCCTTCGTCGACGACCAGGTGACCGACTCAGAGAGCGGCGGCCTTCTTCGCGATGGCCGACTTGCGGTTGGCGGCCTGGTTCTTGTGGATGACGCCCTTGGAGACGGCCTTGTCCAGCTTGCGCGAGGCCTCGCGGCCAGCGGTCACGGCAGCGTCCTTGTCGCCGGCCTCGGCCAGCTCGCGGAACTTGCGGACGGCGCTCTTGAGGCCGGTCTTGACGGCCTTGTTGCGCTCGTGCGCCTTCTCGTTCTGCTTGTTGCGCTTGATCTGGGACTTGATGTTCGCCACGTTGAACCTTTGCTCGAATCTCTGCTGGTCACTAAGAGTTGGTGCGTCGGCTGCCTGGCAACCCTGGAGAGGGTCGGGCGCCGGACATGCAAGCCCACACGCTACCAGCGGGCCTCGGGCGGCCTCAAATCGCCCGCACGGGGGAGAGCGTAGCGCGAGCCGGAAGGTCACCCGGGCGGGGCCCGGAGCTTCGCACAAGTGCCCGGTGAAGCCCACGGAAGTGCCCGGTCAGTGCCGCACAAGTGCCCGGTGAGCGTCGCGGACGTGCCCGGTGAGCGTCGCGGAAGTGCCCGGTCGGCGCACAAGTGCCCGGTCGGCGCGGAAGGGGGGAGGTCAGGACCAGCCGCGGCGCTCGGCCAACCAGGACCAGACGACCTCGCCCTGCCACCGCTGGGCGGTCCGCAGCCAGGGGGAGCTGGCCGGCACCGGCTGGGTCGCGGAACCGAGGAAGTGTCCGCACATCAGGGCCAGGGCGATGTCGACGTGCTCGCCCGGCACGTCGCGCAGCAGCGGCCGCTCGGCCATCACCTTCGTGACGTCTAGCCCGTCACCACGCGGGCCGATCAGCACGGCCAGGGAGTCGAACCAGTCCGCGCCACGGGCTGGCCAGTTCCAGTCGCAGAACAGCGCGGTGCCGTCGGGGCGGAGCAGCACGTTGTCGTCGCGCAGGTCGGAGTGGACCAGCGTGTCCCCGTCCAGGACCTCCCGGCAGCGACCGGCCAGGGCCACCGCCTCGCTCAGGTGGTCGGCTCCGGCGGGGGCTGGCAGGTCCTCGACGCTCACCAGGTCCCACCCGGGCAGCAGGTCGGCCGCCTCCTGGGTGAACGGCTTGCCGGACAGCACGGCCGGGGCCGGGGTGGTCGCCGCGGCCAGTCGCTCACAGGTGTCCAGGGTCGCGTCCAGGTCCGCCACCGACCACGGGCGGGCCGGCTGGGTCGAGTCGACGAACTCGGTGCACAGCACGAACCAGTCCTCGTCGATGACCCAGCGCAGTCGCGGTGCCGGCACCCGCGCCGGTAGGCCGGCCAGGATCCGGGCCTCCTCGCGGTAGGCGTCGGCGAACGTCCGCTGGGCCACCGCGGCGGCGGCCTTGATGAAGTGCCGCGAGGAGTCCGCACAGGTCAGGACCGAGGCCAGTCCGGGCGTGAAGCCGGCGTCGCAGGAGACCGAGGAGACCACCGGGGACCCGCACCGGCGCTCGACCTCGGCCCGGATGTGCGGGGGCAGGAACTTCCAGCCCAGCCGGATCGCGGTGTCGCCGTGCGGGATCAGGTGACTCACGCGGACATGATGCCCGCGGCCTCCTCCAGTTCGACCAGAGCGACACGCACCGCGTCGGCCAACTGGTCCACGTCGGGGGCGATCTCGGGTGTGGTGATGAACCCGAAGTCGACCGAGTCCAGGTAGCTGAAGACGGTGACGTTGAGCCCCACGTCGAGCACCAGCGGACCGATCGGCAGCAGCGAGCGGAGCGGGGCGCTGGCCATGTACAGCGGGAACGACGGCCCCGGCACGTTGGAGACCACCAGGTTGATCGGGGCCAGGTTGTTCGACAGCCCGCTGGCCGTGTAGGCCCGCGACGCCAGGGACAGCAGTCCCGGCGGAGTGATGTCGGGCAGCTGCATGATCTGCTTCGCGCTCAGCGCCTTGGCCATCTCCTTGGCACCCTGGGTGGACTCGTGGATCGTCTTGATCCGGACCGCCGCGTCGGAGACGTCGGTGGCCATGTTCACCGTCATCGACGAGACCTGGTTGCCGATCACGTCGCTGCCCTCGTTGCGCGTGGAGACCGGGATCTGGGCGACCATCGGCTTGTCCGGAACCCCCTCGCGCTCGCCGAGGTAGACCCGCAGAGCGCCGGAGACCAGGGCCAGCACCACGTCGTTCAGCTTCACGTCGTAGTGGTCCTTGAGCGCCTTGACCCGGTCCAGCTCGATCCGCACCCCCGAGATCCGTCGGTGCGGGCTGATCGAGGCGTTGAACCGGGTGGTGGGCGCGGAGAAGAAGCGCGGCGGCTTGTTCTGGAAGCCGCGGACCGCGAACTGCTGCTCGACGGTCTGGCGGACCACGCGGGCGATGCGCAGCGGGGTGTGCACCGCGACGTTGACCGCCGCCGAGGTGGCCCGGCTGACCAGGTGCGGTGCGGTGCTGCCGATCGCGTGCCGCACCTCGTCGGGGGCCTCGCGCGGCTCCGGGGTGATGTCGAGCAGGATCTCGCCCAGACCGGCGCCGGAGACCCCGTCGATGATCGCGTGATGCATCTTGGTCAGCGAGGCCACGCGCCCCTTCTGCAGCCCCTCGATGATCCACAGCTCCCACAACGGCCGGGACCGGTCGAGCTTGTAGCTCATCAACCGGCTGACCAGCTCGTCGAGCTCCTTGCGGGTGCCGGGCTGGGGGACGCCGATGCGGCGGATGTGGAAGTCCGGGTCGAGGTCGGGGTCCTCGACCAGCATCGGCCGGTCCAGACCGAACGGGGCCTCCACGACCTTCCAGCGCAGCTGCGGCATCGACGGCAGCCGCTCGATCACCAGGTCCCGGACGCGCTCGAAGGAGAACTCCTCGGCACCCTCGGTCTCGTGGATCCCCACGGCGCCGATGTGCATGTGCC
This sequence comes from Actinomycetes bacterium, assembly GCA_023396115.1. Classification (GTDB taxonomy): domain Bacteria; phylum Actinomycetota; class Actinomycetes; order Propionibacteriales; family Nocardioidaceae; genus Nocardioides. Next base: position 8,715 of record JAEWXC010000033.1, read on the forward strand.
ACCCGGACGTCTCGCCGTACCAGAACGCTGCGTCCACGCCCGACATTCGCTTCATGGGGCCACACCCTAGGGGTGATCGCAGTCACATCCGGCCCGACTTCGCGAACTGGGACGGACCGGATCACACGTCACCGCAACGCGCTTGCCTCGCTGTCGGCCGCTCCGGTTGGCTGGAGCCATGAGCCTGGCTGTCTCGCACACGACGTTGAACGCCCGCGACGCCCACGCCCTGTCGGTGTGGTGGGCGGACCTGCTCGGGTACGCCGAGGACCCCGACGACCCCAACGAGCCGGGGCACGCCGAGTGCATGATCTACAGCCCCGACCTGCGCCACCGGATCCTGTTCATCGACGCCGAGGAGCTGGGGGAGAGCCGGCGGATGCACTTCGACCTCGCCTCGCCCGACGGCACCCGCGACGCCGAGGTGGCGCGGGCGATCGACCTCGGCGCCAGCCTGGTGGCCGACCGGCGCACCGAGGACGGTCGCGGCTGGGTGGTGCTGGCCGACCCCGAGGGCAACCACTTCTGCATCGTGCGCGGGGAGAGCGAGCGCGCCGCCGCGGGCGACCCGTTCGTCCCGCTGGCCCGCTGAGGTGGACGGCGCACGTCTGCTCACCCCGGACAAGGTCGACCTGGCCCGGGTGCACGACTCCTTCCTGGCCGCGATGGCCGAGTTCGCCGCGGAGAACCGCGGCGACCTGATCACCGACCACTGGATCGCCCGGTGGGCGCCGGACTGGGCGGACCCGGAGGTGTTCGCGGGGGCCGCCGCCGCGATCGCCGCCGACGCCCTGCCCGCGACCCCGCGTCCCGAGGGCCACGTGCCGTGCACCTCGGCCTGGTTCGTCGACGGCGCCGCGTACCTGGGTCGGCTCTCGGTGCGCCACGTGCTCACCGAGCGACTGCGCGAGGTCGGCGGTCACATCGGCTACGACGTGCGCCCCAGCGCCCGCCGACAGGGACACGCCACCCGGATGCTGGGCCAGGGGCTGGGGTTGGCGGCCGGGCTCGGCCTGGACCGGGTGCTGCTCACCTGCGACGAGGGGAACCTCGCCTCGGTGCGGGTGATCGAGGCCAACGGTGGGGAGTTCGAGGACGTGCGGCAGGGCAAGCGCCGCTACTGGCTCGCCACCGCCTCCTAGGCTGACCCGGTGCCGTTCGTCGTCCCCTCCGCCCTGCACGACCCCACCCGCGGCCCGGGGTGGACCGCCTGGTTGGACCGGCTCCCCGCACTGGTCGCCGACCTGCTCGCCGAGTGGGAGCTGCTCGCTGACGGCGATCCGTGGCACGGGTACTGCTCGGTGGTGCTGCCGGTGCGGACCCGTGCCGGGGCCGGCGCCGCACTCAAGCTGACCTGGCCCGACGACACCGAGTCGGCCCTCGAGCACCTGGCCCTGGGCCACTGGGGTGGCCGGGGTGCGGTGGACCTGCTGCGCGCCGACCCGCACCGCCGGGCACTGCTGCTGGAGCGGCTGACCACCACCGACCTCGCCGAGGTGTGGGACGTCGAGGCGTGCGAGGTGGTGGCCGGGTTCTACGGACGGCTGCACGTCCCCGCGTCCCCGTCCTTCGGCCGGCTCAGCGACCAGGTGCGCCGGTGGGAGGCCCAGCTCGCCGACCTGCCGCGGACCAGCCCGCTGCCCCGTCGGATGGTGACGCACGCCCGCTCCCTGGCCCGCCGGTTCGCAGCCGACGAGGCCACCGACGGCCGGTTGGTCCACACCGACCTGCACTACGGCAACGTGCTCGCTGACGCCGCGGGCCGGTGGGTGGTGATCGACCCCAAGCCGCTCTCCGGCGACCCTCACGCCGAGCTCTCCCCGATGCTGCTCAACCGGTTCGAGGAGTTGGCCGGTGACGTACGCGGCGGGCTCCGGCGCCGGTTCGAGACGCTGGTCGACACCGCCCTGCTGGGCGAGGACCGGGCCCGGGACTGGGTGGTGCTGCGCACGGTGGTGAACGCCGCCTGGACCGTCGCCGAGGCAGCCGATGACGAGCGCGACCTCGAGCCGGCCGAGCAGGAGTGGATCACCCGGTGCCTGACCGTGGCCAAGGCGGTGCAGTAGCCACCCGGTGCCCGGGGTGGGCGCAGGTTCGGTTCCGGCGCTGCGACGTGGGAGACTGGGCGTTCGACCGTGCCTGCCCGCGCGTCGTCGTCGCGCCGCCCGGTGCCGACGTGTCGCGCCCCGTAGACCGAAAGAGCCGAGAGCCTCACCGTGTCCCTGAAGAACGCCCCGCAGCCCGGGTCCACCGACCCGGCGCAGATCCGCAACTTCTGCATCATCGCCCACATCGACCACGGCAAGTCGACGCTGGCCGACCGGATGCTGCAGTTGACCGGTGTGCTGGGGGAGCGTGACGCCCGGGCGCAGTACCTGGACCGGATGGACATCGAGCGCGAGCGCGGCATCACCATCAAGTCCCAGGCGGTGCGGCTGCCGTGGACGGTCGCTGAGGGCAACGACCAGGGCGCCGAGCCGGGGTCGTACATCCTCAACATGATCGACACCCCCGGCCACGTCGACTTCACCTACGAGGTGTCGCGCTCGCTGGCCGCGTGCGAGGCCGCGATCCTGCTGGTCGACGCCGCCCAGGGCATCGAGGCGCAGACCCTGGCCAACCTGTACCTGGCCATGAACGCCGACCTGCACATCATCCCGGTGCTCAACAAGATCGACCTGCCCAGCGCCAACCCCGAGAAGTACGCCCTGGAGCTGGCCAACCTGGTCGGGTGCGAGCCCGAGGACGTGCTGCTCACCAGCGCCAAGACCGGCCTGGGTGTGGAGGCGGTGCTCAACGAGGTCGTCAAGCAGACCCCCGCCCCGGTCGGCGTGGCCGACGCCCCGGCCCGGGCACTGATCTTCGACTCGGTCTACGACACCTACCGCGGCGTGGTCACCTACGTCCGTGTCGTCGACGGTGAGCTGACCCACCGCGACCGGATCAAGATGATGTCCACCAACGCCACCCACGAGCTGCTCGAGCTCGGCGTGATCAGCCCCGAGCAGGTCAAGGCCGACAAGATCGGCGTCGGCGAGGTCGGCTACCTGATCACCGGCGTGAAGGACGTGCGCCAGTCCCGGGTCGGCGACACCATCACCACCCAGCACGGCGGGGCGACCGAGTCGCTGGGCGGCTACAAGCACCCCAACCCGATGGTCTACGCCGGTCTGTACCCGATCGACGGCGACCAGTTCGGGGACCTGCGGGAGGCGCTGGAGAAGCTCCAGCTCAACGACGCCGCCCTCACCTACGAGCCGGAGACCTCCGGCGCGCTGGGCTTCGGGTTCCGCTGCGGCTTCCTGGGGCTGCTGCACATGGAGATCACCCGGGACCGGCTCGAGCGCGAGTTCAACCTGGACCTGATCTCCACCGCACCGAACGTCGTCTACGACGTGGTGATGGAGGACGGTTCCCAGCACGAGGTGACCAACCCGAGCGAGTTCCCCGAGGGGAAGATCGACGAGGTCCGCGAGCCGGTCGTCAAGGCCACGATCCTGGCGCCGAGCGACTACATCGGCACGATCATGGAGCTGTGCCAGACCAAGCGCGGGACCCTGGGCGGCATGGACTACCTGTCCGAGGACCGGGTGGAGATGCGCTACACCCTGCCGATGGGCGAGATCGTCTTCGACTTCTTCGACCAGCTGAAGTCGCGCACCAAGGGGTACGCCTCGCTCGACTACGAGCGCTCCGGCGACCAGGCCGCCGACCTGGTCAAGGTCGACATCCTGCTCCAGGGCGAGCCGGTGGACGCGTTCAGCGCCATCGTGCACCGTGACTCGGCCTACTCCTACGGGGTGTCGATGGCCGCGAAGCTCAAGGAGCTCATCCCGCGCCAGCAGTTCGAGGTGCCGATCCAGGCCGCCATCGGTGCCCGCGTGATCGCGCGGGAGAACATCCGGGCGATCCGCAAGGACGTGCTCGCCAAGTGCTACGGCGGTGACATCAGCCGCAAGCGCAAGCTGCTGGAGAAGCAGAAGGCGGGCAAGAAGCGGATGAAGAACATCGGCTCGGTGGAGGTGCCGCCGGAGGCCTTCGTGGCGGCGCTCGCCACCGGTGGCGGCGGCACCGAGAAGGCCACCACCAAGAAGTGACCTCCCGGTGCCGGCCGGTTCACCGGGCCGGCGCGGCCTCCATGAGGAGGTCGGCCACGGTCGCACCGGCCGCGGCCTGACCCGCGGCGGCCGCGGCCAGCACGCTGGCGCTGGGCATCGGCAGGTCGCGGTGGTGCGCCGCGTCGCCCGCCGCGAAGACGCCGGGCACGCTGGTGCGTCCCATCAGGTCCACGGCGATCCCGCCACCCTCGTGGCGCTCCAGGCCGAGCTGGTCGGCGTGCGGGGCGCTGGGGCGCAGCTCGGTGCGGACGAAGAGTCCGTCGAGCAGTTCCCGCGAGCCGTCGGGCAGCCGGGCCTCCATACGCCCGTCGACCTCGGCGACCCCGGTGATCGCGTCGAGCAGCACCACCTCGTCGGCGATGGGGCCCAGCAGCATCGACAGGTGACCCGAGAAGGGGCTGACCAGGATCCCCACGCGGGCTCCGCTCAGCTCGTGCCCGTGGCAGAACGGGCAGTGGTGGACCAGGGTGCCGAAGTGCTCGGCCAGCCCGTCGACGTCCGGCAGGTCGTCGCGCACACCGGTGGCGAGGATGAGGCGGCGGGCGGTGAGCGTCCGGCCGTCGGCCAGGTCCGCCTCGAAGCCGCCGGCGGTCAGGGCCCGGACGGTATCGACCCGGACGTCGACGGTGGAGACGCTGTCGTAGGCCTCCAGCTCGCGACGGGCGGCGGCGGCGAACTCCGCGGGCGGGGTCCCGTCGTGGGTGAGGAAGTTGTGCATGTGCCCGGCGGGGGCGTTGCGCGGGTGCCCGTCGTCGGCGAGCAGGACCCGGCGGTGCATGCGGCCCAGGGTGAGGGTGGCCTGGAGTCCGGCGGGTCCGCCGCCGACGACCAGCGCGTCGAGATCGGTGGGCAGATCGGTGGGCTGGGGGAGCAGGTTGTTGTCCATGCCCCCGATCCTGTGAGTTCATGTTGACATGAAGTCAAGCGGAGTCTCCATCGGTGACACGGCGACCCGGTTCGGTGTCGCCACCCACGTCCTGCGGCACTGGGAGGACGCCGGGCTGCTGCGGCCCGAGCGCGACGGAGCGGGCCGGCGGCTGTACCGGCGTGACGACTTCGTGCGGATCGCCGCGATCCAGGCCAGCCAGTCGGCCGGCCTGAGCCTGCAGCAGATCGCCACGATGTTCGACACCACCTCCTACGGCCGCCACCAGCTGCTCGAGGAGCACCTGGCGCACCTGGCCCGGCTGCAGGCGGAGCTGGAGGCGTCCCGCGCGGTCACCCAGCACGCCCTGGAGTGCTCCTCCCACGACCTCACGACCTGCCCGAAGTTCGCCGCGGCGCTGTCGAGCCTGTGGGAGGGCACGGGAGAGGGCACAGGCGAGGGGGAGACGCAGGACGACGGTGCCGCCGGCCGGGCGGCGTGGTCGGTCGGCCCCGGTGCGGCCCGGGCCCCGCGGCGCCTGCCGTCCTCCTCGTGACCACCCGGTACCCCGGGTGTCCGGACAGGCGTGCCGGGAGGTCCCAATCTGGACCGATTGCTACCGATGCGTAACTACGTGACCTAGATTACTCCCAACGCTCTCAGGCGCCCGTCCACACACAGGAGACCTCTCGTCGTGACCCGAACCATCGACACCACCTTCGTCGACTCCATGCCGCGCAACGTGGCGGTGCAGTTCCTCGACCGCGTGGAGAAGTCCGCCGACTCCGAAGCCTTCCGGTTCCCGGTGGGGGAGAACTGGGAGTCCGTCACCTGGCGTCAGGCCGGGGACGCCGTCAACGAGTGGGCCGCCGGTCTCTTCGCGCTCGGCATCGAGCCCGAGCAGCGCGTCGGCATCGCCTCGACCACCCGCTACGAGTGGATCCTGGCCGACCTGGCGGTGATGTGCGCCGGCGCGGCCACCACCACCGTCTACCCGACCACCAACGAGGAGGACACCGCCTACATCCTGGCCGACTCCGAGTGCCACGTGGTCTTCGCCGAGGACGACGAGCAGATCGCCAAGCTCGTCGCCCGCAAGGCCGAACTGCCGCACGTCAGCAAGGTGGTCACCTTCACGGGCCGTGCCGACGGAGACTGGATCATCGACACCGGCGAGCTGGCCCGGCTGGGCAAGGAGTACCTGGCCGCCAACCCGACCGCCGTGGTCGACCACGCCCAGGCCATCGAGCCGACCCAGCTGGCCACGCTCATGTACACCTCCGGCACCACCGGTCGCCCCAAGGGCGTGCGCCTTTCGCACCGCTCCTGGGTCTACGAGGGCGAGGCGATCCGTGCCCAGCAGATCCTCTCCGAGGACGACCTGGAGTTCCGCTGGCTGCCGCTGAGCCACTCCTTCGGCAAGGTGCTGATGGCGACCCAGATGGCGTGCGGCTTCTCCGCGGCCATCGACGGTCGCGTCGAGCGGATCGTCGACAACCTGGGCGTCGTCAAGCCCACCTTCATGGGTGCGGCTCCCCGGATCTTCGAGAAGGCCCACGGCAAGATCGTCACGATGCAGGCCTCCGAGGGCGGCATCAAGGAGAAGCTGTTCAAGGCCGCCTTCGCCACCGGCCTCGAGGTGGACCGGCTCAAGCGCGAGGGCAAGCCGGTGCCGTTCCTGACCGGCGTCAAGCACGGCCTGCTCGACAAGATCGTCCTGGACAAGGTGCGTCAGCGCTTCGGTGGCCGGGTGCGGTTCTTCATCTCCGGCTCCGCGGCACTGAACCAGGAGATCGCGGAGTGGTTCAACGCCGCCGGCATCCAGGTGCTGGAGGGCTACGGCCTGACCGAGACCGCGGCCGGCTCCTTCGTGAACCTGCCCTGGGACAACCGCTTCGGCTCCGTGGGCCCGGTCTTCCCGGGCTCGGAGGTGCGGATCGGGGACAACGACGAGGTGCTGGTCAAGGGTCCCGGTGTCATGGAGGGCTACCACAACCTGCCCGAGGAGACCGCCAAGGTCTTCACCGAGGACGGCTGGCTGCGCACCGGTGACAAGGGGTCGCTGGACGCCGACGGCTACCTGCGGATCACCGGCCGGATCAAGGACCTCTTCAAGACCTCCGGCGGCAAGTACGTCGCCCCGCCGATGATCGAGTCCAAGTTCAAGGCCGTGTGCCCCTACGCCAGCCAGTTCCTGGTGTTCGGCAACGAGCGCAACTACTGCGTCGCGCTGGTCACCCTCGACCCGGAGGCGATGGACGGCTGGGCCGCCGAGAACGGCATGGCCGGCGCCAGCTACACCGAGATCGTCAACTCCGAGCCGGTCCAGCGCATGGTCACCGGGTACGTCGAGGAGCTGAACACCCGCCTGAACCGGTGGGAGACGATCAAGAAGTGGCGCCTGCTCGACCACGACCTCACCATCGAGTCCGGCGAGCTGACCCCGTCGATGAAGGTGAAGCGCAACGTGGTGGAGGCCAACTACGCCCACCTGATCGAGGAGATGTACAGCTGAGTTCCCCCGGGTCCCGGCTCGGCCGGTGACCGACGATCCGCTGCGGGCGGGTGGTGACCTCCGGGTCGCCGCCCGCCCGTCGGCGTTCGGGAGCACCCTCGGGGTCGTCCGCACCTGCACCGCCGGGTCCGAGCCCTCGCACAGGCGACACACAGGCTCGGGAGGTCCCCTGGAGGGCAGGCAGCACCGTCCCGAGGTCCCGTCCGGGCCCGGCACCGCGAGGAGAGAGGCGATGAGCCACCCGACCGAGCACCACCAGCACGGCGACCACGAGCCGCACGAGCACGACCTGGGCCTCCAGCACGACCTGGACACCCTGCGCCGGCGCCGGATGGGGCGCCGTGGGCTGCTCGGCATCGTCGGCGGGATCGGCGCGGTCGCGCTGGTCGGCTGCTCGGAGGGGTCGTGGTCGAGCGGGACCAGCGGAACCTCCGCCACCACCGGGACCCCCGGGTCGCGCGACTCCCGCGGCCCCGGTGCGGGGGAGAGCACGGGTGGCAGTGCGGTGGAGGTCGCCGAGGGCGAGATCCCCGAGGAGACCGCCGGCCCCTACCCCGGCGACGGGTCGAACGGCCCGGACGTGCTGTCGGAGTCCGGGGTGGTCCGCTCCGACCTGACCAGCAGTTTCGGCTCCGCGTCCGGTGTCGCCGCCGGCGTGCCGCTGACCTTGCGGCTGCGGGTCCTGGACCTGTCCGGGGACGACCTGAGCCCGATGGCCGGGGCCGCGGTCTACGCCTGGCACTGCGACCGGGACGGCAACTACTCGATGTACGACGGCCCGGCCCAGTCGGAGAACTACCTGCGCGGCGTGCAGGCCGCCGACGACGACGGCTGGCTCTCCTTCACCACCATCTTCCCGGCCTGCTACTCGGGGCGCTGGCCGCACGTGCACCTGGAGGTCTACGGGTCGCTGGAGGAGGCGACCTCGGTGGAGAACAAGCTGCGCACCACCCAGCTCGCCTTCCCGGCCGACGTCTGCGAGACGGTCTACGCCACCACCGGCCACGAGAGCTCGGTGAGCACCCTCTCGCAGGTCTCGCTGGACTCCGACATGGTCTTCTCCGACGGCCACTCGCTGCAGATGGCCCGGGTCTCCGGCTCGGTCGCCGACGGGCTGCTCGCGACCCTCAACCTGCCGATCTGAGGGCCGCCACCGCGTGGGAGGATCGGGGGGTGCCAGCCCAACCCGACGGAGAAGCCGCCCCCCGCGACGGCGCGCTGCCCGCATCGGCGCTCGAGGAGCTGGGCACCCGCCCCTTCGGCCTCTACCTGCACGTGCCCTTCTGTCGGGTGCGGTGCGGCTACTGCGACTTCAACACCTACACCGCCGAGGAGCTCGGGACGACGCCCGGAGCCTCCCGCAGCTCCTACGCCGAGGCCGCGGCCGCCGAGATCCGCCTGGCCCGCACCGTCCTGGGCGGGGCGGACCTGCCGATCGAGACCGTGTTCCTGGGGGGTGGCACCCCGACCCTGCTCCCGGCCCGGGACCTGGTCGGTCTGCTCGATGTGATGCGTGAGGAGTTCGGGCTGGCCGCCGACGTCGAGGTGACCACCGAGGCCAACCCCGACAGCGTGGACCTGGAGTACCTGGCCGAGTTGCGCGCGGGCGGGTTCACCCGGCTCTCCTTCGGGATGCAGTCGGCGGTGCCGCACGTGCTGGAGGTGCTCGAGCGCACCCACGACCCCGAACGGGTGCCGCAGGTGGTCGAGTGGGCCCGTGAGGCCGGGTTCTCCCAGGTCAGCCTGGACCTGATCTACGGCACCCCGGGGGAGTCGGTGGCGGACTGGGAGCGGTCCCTGGACGCGGCGCTGGCCTCCCACCCCGACCACGTCTCGGCCTACTCGCTGATCGTCGAGGACGGCACCGCGCTGGCCCGCCGGGTGCGCCGCGGGGAGCTGCCCGCCCCGGACGAGGACGACCTGGCCGACAAGTACGCCCTGGCCGACGACCGGCTCACCGGGGCCGGACTCGGCTGGTACGAGGTGTCCAACTGGGCCCGCGACGACGCGGCCCGCTGCCACCACAACGAGCTCTACTGGACCGGTGCGGACTGGTGGGGAGTCGGCCCGGGTGCCCACTCCCACGTCGGCGGTGTGCGCTGGTGGAACGTCAAGCACCCCGCCGCCTACGCCGACCGGCTGGCCGCCGGCGACAGCCCGGCCCACGCCCGGGAGCTGCTCGACGCGGAGACCCGACGGGTCGAGCGGGTGCTGCTGGAGCTGCGTCTGGTGGACGGGCTGGACCTGGCCGTCCTCGACGCCGCTGGACGCCGTGGGGTCGCCGGCGTGGTCGCCGACGGCCTGGCCGAGCTGGTCCCGGCACCCGGCGGTGGCCGGCTGGTGCTCACCCGGCGGGGCCGGCTGCTGGCCGACGCCGTGGTCCGCGACCTGCTCGGCTGAGTGCTGCGGCCGGGAACGCCGACGGCGCCCGACCCCGCAGGTCGGACGCCGTCGAGGTGACGCGCTGGTTCAGTTCACGAAGCGGAAGATCAGCGGGTAGCGGTAGTCCTCGCCGCCCATCCCCTTGATGCCGCCGATGATGGTGAAGATCAGCCACATGGCGCCCACCACGGGCAGCAGCAGGATGCCGATGAGCAGCAGGATCGCGACCGAGGCGATCAGCAGGTAGATCAGGTACGAGATCTGCATGTTGAGCGCCTCGACGGCGTTCGCGCGGACCTTGGGGGACTCGTTGCCCTTGATCAGCATGACCGCCAGCGGGCCGAGGAAGCTGAGCCCGATGACCAGGCCGATCAGGCCGGAGAAGTGGGCCAGACCGGACCAGGTGCGCTCGTCGGCCGGCGACATCTGACCGGCGGGGGCGCCGTACTGGGGCTGCCCGTACCCGGGGCCCGTCGGGGGAGCTCCGTACTGGGGTGCGCCGTACTGGGGCGCCCCGGACTGGGGTGCGCCGTACTGCGGGGCGCCGGTCGGGGGCGGGGGAGCCTGGGGCGGGGTCTGGGGCTCGGGGGCCCCGCCGGCGTCCGGCTGCTGGGGCTGGGTCGGGTCCTGGTCGCTCATGGCGGCTCCTGCCTGTTCGTGGGTCGGCTGTGTCACTCGGCGGTGACGAAGTCGATCAGTTCCTCCACCCTACCGAGCAGCGCGGGGTCGAGGTCCTGGAAGCCACGCACGCCACCGAGGATGTGCTTCCAGGCCCGGGCGATGTCGGCCTGGTTGCGGTGCGGCCAGCCGAGCTGCTGGCAGGTCCCGGTCTTCCAGTCGATGCCGCGCGGCACTTGGGGCCACTGCTCGAACCCCAGCCGGGCCGGCTTGACCGCCTGCCAGACGTCGATGAACGGGTGCCCGACGATCAGCACGTGCTGACCCACCGGCGAGGCCATGATGTTGGCGGCGATCCGGCTCTCCTTGGAGCCCTTCACCAGGTGGTCCACCAGCACCCCGACCCGCCGGCCGGGGCCGGGGGAGAAGTCGCGCAGGTGGTCGGCCAGGTCGTCGACGCCGCCCAGGTACTCCACGACGACGCCCTCGATCCGCAGGTCGTCGCCCCACACCTTCTCCACCAGCTCGGCGTCGTGGCGTCCCTCCACGAAGATCCGGCTGGCCCGCGCGACCCGCGCCTGGGCGTCGTGGACGGCGATCGAGCCCGACGCGGTCCGGGTCGGCTTCGCCGGCGTGGTGAGCCGGGTCGGGCGGGTCAGCACCACCGGCTTGCCCTCGAGGAGGAACCCGGGGCCGAGCGGGAAGGTGCGCCGGGTGCCGCGGCGGTCCTCCAGGGTCACGGTGTCCAGGTCGCGGTCGACCGTGACGATCTCACCGCACCAGTCGGTGGTCACCTCCTCCACGACCAGGCCCAGCTCGGCCTCCTGCTCGGTGCTGCGGCCGCGCGGCGGCACACGCCAGTCGCCGGCCAGGACGTCGGTGGAGTAGCGGGACGGGGAAGTCACCGGGACAACGCTAGGTCAGGCCATCGGGAGCCGCCGGGAGCCACGCGGGAGGTGGGCGAAGCCACGTGCCACGGCGTGCCCGAGCTGTTCAACCGGGACCGGCCAGTGGCCGCGGGCGGGGGCGTCGGCCTCGCTGACGCCGGCCGCGGCGAGGTCGGTGATGACCGCAGCCACGCCGCCAATGACGTGACGCTGCTCCTCGGCGAAGTCCCGGTCCACCGGATCCCCGTGACCGGGCACCAGCACCGTGCCGGCGCCGGTGAGTCCCAGCACCACGTCCAGGCTGCCCGCCCACTCCAACGGGAACGAATCGGCTCCCCAGACCGGGGGGCCGGCCTGTTCCAGCAGGTCGCCGGCGACGACCACGTCGGCGTCGGGAACGCAGACGACCAGGTCGCCGGAGGTGTGCCCGCGGCCGGGGTGGACCAGCTCGACGCGCCGGTCTCCCAGGTCGACCGCGACGGCCGAGGAGAAGGTGTGGGTGGGGATGAGCACCTCCGTGGCCAGCACCTCCTCGCGGCGGGGGTCCCCGGTCAGGGCGTCGGGGTCCGGGTCGGTGTCGTGCAGCGCCGCGGCGAGCTCGGCGACCGCGCCCTCGTGGGCGTGCACCGGAGCGTCCGGCCAGGCCTCGACGAGGGCGGCGTTGCCGAAGCTGTGGTCGAAGTGCGCGTGCGTGTTCACCACCCCGAGCACCTCGCCGGCGCCGGTGGCCGCGGCCAGGGCCCGCACGTCGGCCACCAGCTGGCGGCCGGCCGTGGTGGAGGCCCAGGTGTCCACGACCAGCAGCCCGGCGGAGCCGCCGACCACGGTCACGTTCACGTCGAACCAGTCGTACCGGGCCACCCAGACCCGGTCGGCGACCTCGCGGAACGGACCGGGCGGCGCGGGCTGTGACGTGCGGAACGGACTCATGCCCCCGAGGCTAGTACTGTTGGCACTCCCGGCTCAGGAGTGCCAGCGATCCCGCGGCGCCGGCCGGGCCGACGAGCGAGCGAGGAGGCACCGGGATGGTCGAGGACCGCAGACTCTCGGTGCTCCGCGCGATCGTCGAGGACTACGTGGCCACCTCCGAGCCGGTCGGCTCCAAGGCCTTGGTCGAGCGGCACGGTCTGGGCGTTTCCCCGGCCACCGTCCGCAACGACATGGCGGTCCTGGAGGAGGAGGGGTTCATCCACCAGCCGCACACCAGTGCCGGTCGGGTGCCCACCGACAAGGGGTACCGGCTCTTCGTCGACCGGCTCGGCCAGGTGAAGCCGATGTCGGCCGCGGAGCGGCGCGCGGTCGCCAGCTTCCTCGACGGTGCCGTGGACCTGGACGACGTCATCCAGCGGTCGGTGCGGACCCTGGCCCAGCTGACCCGACAGGTCGCGGTCGTGCAGTACCCGGTGCTGTCGCGCTCCACCGTGCGCCACGTCGAGCTGGTCGCGCTGGCCCCGACCCGGTTGCTGGCGGTGCTGATCCTGTCCAGCGGGCGGGTCGAGCAGCGGGTGGTCGAGGTCGCCGACGCGATCGACGACGCCCAGCTCGTCGACCTGCGCAACCGGGTCAACCGGGCCGCCACCGGCGAGATCATCGCGGTGGCCGCCACCGCGCTGGCGGCGCTGGGCGTGCCCGGGGATGACGCCGAGCGCGGTGGCTCGTCCGTCCCGCCCACCCCGCCGGCGACCCTGGCCGCGGTCGTCGAGGCCCTCACCGAGGCGATGGACGAGCACCGCGCCTCCGACCGGGTCGCCGTCGGCGGCGCCTCCAACCTGGCCCGCTACGGCGACAGCTTCCAGACCTCGGTCCGACCGCTGCTGGAGGCGATGGAGGAGCACGTGGTGCTGCTCAAGCTGCTCGGCGAGGCCACCTCCGACGGACTGGTCACGGTCCGGATCGGCGCCGAGGGCCCGGTCGAGGAGCTGGCCAGCACCTCCACGGTCACCACCGGCTACGGACCCGGCGACACTTCCGTCGCCTCCCTGGGGGTGGTCGGTCCCACCCGGATGGACTACCCCGGCACCATGGCGGCCGTCCGGGCCGTCGCCCGCTACGTCTCCCGGGTGCTCGACGAGTCCTGACGGACCCGCACACCCTGTCCCTTTCCACCGAGCACCAGTTCCATCGAGAAGAACCGAAGGACCCACGTGAGCCAGGACCTCTACGAGCTGCTCGGCGTCTCCCGCGACGCGGACGCCGACGCGATCAAGAAGGCCTACCGGAAGATGGCCCGGCAGCTGCACCCCGACGTCAACCCCGACCCGGAGGCGCAGGAGAAGTTCAAGACCGTCAGCCACGCCTACGAGGTGCTGAGCGACCCGCAGAAGCGCGCCCACTACGACCGCGGCGGCGACCCGTTCGGCGGCGCCGGTGCCGGGTTCGGCCAGGGTGCCGGGTTCTCCTTCACCGACATCATGGACGCCTTCTTCGGTGGCCAGGCGGCCGGCGGCGGCCGGGGCCAGCGATCCCGGGTGCGACGTGGCAACGACGCCCTGGTCCGGATCGACGTGGACCTGGCCGAGGCGGCGTTCGGCACCACCCGGGAGCTCAAGGTCGACACCGCGGTGCTGTGCAGCACCTGCACCGGCTCCGGTGCCGCCGAGGGCTCCACCCCGGTCACCTGCGCCACCTGTCACGGTGCCGGCGAGGTGGCTCAGGTGCAGCGCTCCTTCCTGGGCGACATCCGCACCCTGCGCCCCTGCCCGGCCTGCCGCGGCTTCGGCGAGACCATCCCGGACCCGTGCCGTGACTGCTCCGGTGAGGGCCGGGTCCGGACCCGCCGCACCCTGACCATCAAGGTGCCCGCCGGTGTCGACACCGGGACCCGCGTCCAGCTCACCGAGCAGGGCGAGGTCGGCCCCGGCGGCGGGCCTGCCGGCGACCTGTACGTCGAGATCCACGTCAACGCCCACCCCCGGTTCACCCGGCACGGCAACGACCTGCGGCTGACCGCCCACGTGCCGATGACCGCCGCGAGCCTGGGCACCAGCCTGACCCTGCCGCTGCTGGAGGCGGACGTGCCCCGCGACGACGACACCGACACCGAGCTGCGCACCGAGTTCACCCTCGACGTCGCGCCCGGCACCCAGTCGGGCACCGAGCAGGTGCTGCGCGGGCACGGCGTCCCCGGCCTGCGGGGCGGGCGCGGCGACCTGGTCGTCACCGTGGTGGTGGAGACCCCCACCAAGCTCGACGCCCGCCAGGAGGAGCTGCTGCGCGAGCTGGCCGCCCTGCGTGGCGAGGAGGCCCCGGACGGCACCCCCGAGGTCGCCCACCAGTCGGTCTTCGGCCGGCTGCGCGACGCGTTCAGCGGGCACTGAGCCGATGACCCTGCCGGTCCACCTGGTCGACCCCACGACGCCGCTGGCGGTCGGGGGACTGGTCGAGCTGACCGGCGACGAGGCGCACCACGCCGTCGCGGTGCGCCGGATGCGGGTGGGTGAGGCGCTGGTCCTCACCGACGGCCTCGGTCGCCGCGCCACCGGCACGGTGGCCGAGACCGGGAAGCGCCGCCTGGTGGTCCGGGTCGACGACGTCGCCACCGAACCCGAGCCCGAGCCTCGTTTCACCGTCGTCCAGGCCCTGCCCAAGGGCGACCGCGGTGAGCTGGCGGTCGAGGTGCTCACCGAGGTCGGGGTCGCCACCGTCGTGCCGTGGGCGGCGAGCCGCAGCGTCGCGGTCTGGAAGGGTGAGCGGGCCGCCAAGTCGCTGGCCCGGTGGCGCTCCATGGCCCGGGAGGCGGCCAAGCAGGCCCGCCGCGCCTGGTTCCCCGAGGTGACCGAACTGGCCGGCACCGACGCGGTGGTCGACCTGGTCGGCCATGCGGACCTGGCCCTCGTCCTGCACGAGGAAGCCGGGACCCCGCTGCCCGCGGCCCCGCCCACGGGGCGCGTGGTGGTCGTGGTCGGCCCCGAGGGCGGGATCAGTGCCGAGGAGGTGGCCCGGCTGGTCGAGGCGGGCGCGGTGCCGGTCCGTCTGGGCAGCGAGGTGCTGCGGACCTCGACCGCCGGCCTGGCCGCGGTCAGCGCGCTGCTGGCCGGGACCGCACGGTGGGGCGCCCCCACCGGCGGGCCGCAGGTGTGACAGGCTCCTGCGGGTCGAACGACCCCGGTACGGTGCCGGGGTGGCGTCGGGGTGCTCCCCGATGGGCATGACGACGCTGACGGGGGAGGGTGCTGGACATGTTGCGCCAGATCCTGGGGCAGGTCCGCACCTCCGTGCTGCGCCTGCTCCCCAAGCCCGACCTCGACCTCTCCCAGTTGGACCGCATCCCCGTCTCCCTGCGCTGGCCGCTGGAGCGTGACCGCTTCGACCCGGTGGCCCGGACCGCCGAGACCCGCGCCACCGCCCCGGTGCACCGTCTCGGGTCGCTGATCGGGATCACCATCTGGCTGGTCACCGAGGAGCAGGCGGGACGCCAGGTGCTGGTCGAGCCCGAGGCCTACAGCACCGACATCCGTCCCTACGTGGGGACCCGCGGCCGCTCCGACGGGGACATCGGGGGCCTGGGGTTCACCGATCCGCCCGACCACACCCGGTTGCGGCGGCTGATCACCCCCGAGTTCACGATGCGCCGGCTGCAGCGCGTCCAGCCGGCGCTGGAGCGGATCATCGCCGAGCGGCTCGACGCGGTGGCTGCGGAGGCGGAGGCGGCTCTCGACGGGGTGGTCGACCTGGCGCCGGTGTTCGCGTTCGCGGTGCCGTTCGAGATGATCTGCGAGCTGCTGGGGCTGCCCGTCGACGAGCGTGCCGGGTTCCGCGAGCTCAGCGAGGCCCGCTTCGACGTCAGCCAGGGCGGCGTGGGGGCACTCGGAGCGATCTCGCAGTCGCGGGAGTTCCTCAAGGAGGCCACCGCCCGGCAGCGGCTCGAGCCCGGCCCCGGGCTGATCGGGCAGATCGTGCGCGAGCACGGCGACGAGATCAACGACTACGACCTGGCCGGTCTGGCCGACGGTGTCTTCAACGGCGGTATGGAGACCAGCGCCTCGATGCTCGCGATGGGTTCGGCGGTGCTGCTGGGCCACCCGGACGCCTACCGCCGGATGCGTGAGGAGCCGGAGGCGGTGGGTCCCATCGTGGAGGAGTTGCTGCGCTACCTCTCGGTGGTCCAGGTCGCGTTCCCGCGCTTCGCCAAGGTCGACGTGCAGGTCGGTGACCAGCTGGTCCGCGCCGGGGACGTGGTGCTGGTCTCGCTGCCGGGCGCCAACCGCGACCCGCACGCCTTCGGTGAGCGACCGGACTCCTTCGACCCCGACCGGCCCCCGCACAGCCACCTGGCCTTCGGGCACGGCATCCACCGGTGCGTGGGCGCCGAGCTGGCCCGGATGGAGCTGCGGGCGGCGTTCAGCGCGCTGTCGGCCCGGTTCCCCGACATGGAGCTGGCCGACGACGACCACGGGTTCCGCGCGGAGTCGATCGTCTACGGCGTCGACCGGGTCCTGGTCCGCCCCTTCGGCCGTCCCTGACCCGCCGCCCGGCCGGGCTGGTCTGGCCCACCCCGGTGGTCGAGCCTGCCGCGGTGGTCGAGCCTGCCGAGACCCCCTGTGACCTGATCTCGGCAAGCTCGATCGACGGACGACGGCCCGATCGACGTGAGTCGGTGGTCGAGCTTGCCGAGATCCAGAGACCCTGGTGGTCGAGCTTGTCGAGACCCGTCAGTCCCCACCCGGCACGGGCACGGTGGCCCCACCCACGACCTGGAGTTCCTGGCCGTGCGGGCCGGTCCAGGCGTAGTAATCCGGCCCGAGGGCGTCGTAGTTCCACGTCCCGGCGGTCTTGAGGCGGTGGTGGCGTCGGCACAGGGGTGCGAGGTTGTTCGGGGTGGTGCCGGGCCCGGGTGGGTCGGAGTCCGACTCGTCGGGCGGGTGCCAGTTCTCGACGTGGTCGAGGTCGCAGGCCCTCGCGTGGACCTGGCAGTACGGGAAGACGCAGTGCTGGTCGGTGAGCACGACCTGCTCGACCATCCGCGGTGGCGGGTCGTGTCGTGGTGAGTGGGGCGCGAGGTTGAGGTCGATCACCGGCACGACCGTCACCTGGGAGTGCCCGACCCAGGTCTTGAGCAGGCCCAGGGTGATCGGGCCGAGCCGCTCCACCGTCGCAACTCCCTTGGCTCCGCTCACCACGTCGTTGAGGTCGGCGTGCAGGTACAGCCGCACCTTCGGCTGGCTAGGCTTTCGGGCTGCTTCGGCTGCCTCGTGGAACCCGAACGCGAGCTGGTCGACGCCGTGCCGGACCAGGTGGGCGAGGGCCTTCACCCGCCGGGCACCAGCGGGGTCGTCATCGCCCGCGGCAGCCAGGTGGTCGGCCTCCTCGACCACCCGCGCGTGCAGGTCGGTCAGCGCCAGGGCGTCGCCGGTGGCGGTGAGTTCGGAGGTGCCGGCCCACGCCCGCGGGTGGGTGAGCGTGACGTCCCACCGGGTCCGTTCGGCGGCTTCCCGCTCGGCCTGGGCGTCGGCATCGACCCGCGCGACGGCGGTCGAGATGAGCCGGTCCAGCGCGGCAGCGCCCATCGAGGCAGCCGCGCCGACGAGCTGCCGATCCACCCATCCCGCTGCCTCGACGGACAAGGACCGGGTGGAGGTGGCGATCCGACGTGCCTTCCACACCGGCACGAACAGTGCCTGGGTCTGCTCCCACAACCGCGGGAGCCGGTGCGCCAGGTCGAGGGTGTCGGCCAGCAGCCGCTGCGCCGAGGACGGCGACAACCGCAGAGCGGCGGCGAGCGGTTCGGCGGTGAACGCAGCGACACCCGGGGTGCCGGCACCACCGGGATGTTCGTCGGTAGACAGCACCGAGTCATCTCCGAGAGCGGGGTGCGCGACGGCCCAGGCGTGCACCTGACGCAGCTGCTCGACCTCGGCGTACGCGACCACGTCACGGTGGGTCGTCATCTCCTCCAGCAGCGCGCGCTCCGACAGCTCGGAGAGCTCTCGGGGATTGCTGTTCGGGTCCATGACTCAGCAGACCACAGGGGTCCGACACAACCCGAGAGCCCCCGGAAACACCACGACCCCCGGCCACCGGCCGGGGGTCGCGATGAGTGGTGCGGGTCAGCCCACCACGATGGTGCGGGTGTCCTCGGCGGGGCCGTTGCCCTCGGCGCCACCACTGGGGTCGTCGTTGTGGAAGCGGAGCACGTAGGTGCCGGGCGGCAGCGACATCTCGATCTTCGCCTCCCACGGGTAGAGGCGGTCGCCCCAGCCCTCGGCGGTGGTGAAGCCCTCACGCACGACCTCACCGTCCTGCAGCAGCTGCCAGCCGGCCCACGCCTCGAAGCCGTTGTTCAGGCCGTGCGCCTCGAGCCGGCCGTCGACCTTCTCGCCCTCGCGGGGACGCACGATCATCATCTGCGAGAGGTTCTTCAGGGGGCCGGACGCCTTCACCGGACCGGGGGTGGGCACGCCGAGCACCTCGCTGGCCGGCTCACCGTCGACGGTGAACTGCACCGTCTTGGTGCCGGTCAGCTGGGTCATCGTCCAGGCCACCTGCTGCACCGAGAGCCGCGCGTCGCCGGCCGACGCGCCGGCCGGGGCGGACGTCGCACCGGAGGCGATCTCGACGTTCGTCACGTCGCCCTCGACGCTGGCCGAGACCAGCTGGCCCTCGGTCCACAGGGTGCGGTAGTCGGGGTCGGTCGGCTTCGCGGCGAGCGCCTGCAGCGCCCCGGTCTCGTCGTCGGTGGCGATCGGCGCCTCCTCGACGAACAGGACGGTGCCGCTCGGACCGTCGCCCAGGTAGTAGACCGGTGCCCGCTCGGCGGTCGGCTCGGTGCCGGGGTCGGTGCTGGGCGACTGGCTCGGCTCACCGGGCTCCTCGGTGGGCTCGGCGGTGTCGGTGGCCTGCGTCGGTGCGCTGGTCGGGCCGCCAGCCGGGTCGGTCTCGTCGCCGCAGCCGGCGAGCACGAGAACCGCGGCGGCGGCCAGCGAGCCGAGCACGACCGGACGGGTGGCGCGGGAACGGTGGCGGGGAAGGGTCATCGGATCCTCACTTGATCGTGAACTGCTTGTCGTCGTACATCTGGGGCGGGCCGCCCCCCTCACCGCCCGAGTCGTCGGTGACGGTGACGGTCAGCGTGTGGCGGCCCGGGTCGAGGGCGGAGACGTCGATCTCCTGCGAGAACGGGAAGAGCCGGTCGCCCAGGTAGCCCTCCATCGTGCCGGTGCCCTCGAGCAGCACCCGGTCGGGGGACTGCTCTGCTGTGATCTTCCACGTGTAGGCGGCCTCGGGGGCGTTGCCCACGCCGGAGACCCGCAACAGGTCCCCGACCCGGGCGTCCTGCTCGGGGGTGGTCAGGTTGACGTGGTTCAGCAGGGCGAGGTTGCCGGTGGCCGCCACCTCGGTGGGGTCCTGGCCGAAGACGGTGGTGGTCCGGCCCTGCCAGGTCCACTCGACCTGCAGGTCGGGTTCCTGGGTGGCCGCGCGCAACGTGCGCTGCACCTGGGCCACCGCGATGCGCGCCTGCTCGGCGTTGATCACGCCGGTGGGCAGCTCCTGCCAGTACTCGCGGGTGAGGGCGATCCGCACCGTGTCCCCGTCGCGGGAGACCGCACCGAACGCCTCGGGCACCACCGCGGTGGAGTAGTTCGGGTCGAGGGGGGCTTCGGAGAGCGCCCGGACCGCGGCAGTGAGCCGGTCCTCGGTGGGGGAGGTCCGGAACTCGCGCACCAGCCGGATCGGGTCCTCGGGGCCCCCGGTGCCGACGGTGCAGTACACCGCCAGCGCCCCGGCGGACAGGGCCGTGCCCGGGACCTGGCCGGCGCCGGTCCGGGGCGCCGCCGACGGGGTGGCGGGGGTGGTCGTCCCGGCGACCGGGGGCTCGGGGTCGTCGGCACCGGGGAGCACGCCGGCACCCCAGGCCAGGGCGATCACGGCTGCCGTGGCCGCCACGGCACCCAGTACGACCAGTGGTCCGGAGGCGCGACGCGGCCCGGGAGCCGCGGTGCGGCGTCGGATCTGCTCCAGCGCGTCACCGGGGTGGACGTCACGCACGGCGTCGTCCAGGGCCCGGCGCAGGTCGTCGTCGGGAGTGCTCATCGGTCCTCCTCGGTCCCGAGCAGAGCGCGCAGGGCGGCGGCTCCGCGCGAGGCGTGGCTCTTCACCGCGCCGGCGGAGATGCCCAGGGTGGCGGCGATCTCGCGTTCGGAGAGCTCCAGGTAGTGGCGCAGGGCCAGCACCTCGCGCTGCCGGCGCGGCAGCTGCCGCAGGGCGGCGAGCACCCGGTCGCGCCGCTCGTCGGCCTCCACCGGCACCGACGCCGGTGGCGCGTCCAGCAGCCGTTCCCCGAGACCGCGGCGCAGGTGCTTGGTGACCACGCTGCGGTGGCGCAGCACCGAACGGGACCGGTTCACCACGCTCTGCCGCAGGTAGGCCAGCGCGTGGTCGGGGTCCCGCAGCGTGTTCCAACGTCCGTGCATCGCCACGAACGCGTCCTGGACGACCTCCTCGGCCGAGCCCTGGTCGTGCAGCAGCAGGTAGCTCAACCGGACCAGCCGGTGCCAGTGCTGGTCGTAGAGCTCCTCCAGACCGGCGTCGGCGTCCCAGGCGCGACCTGTCACCGGAACGGGTCCGGACAGGCGGGGCAGGGGGAGCGCACAGGTCGTCACGCTAGTGCCACGCGCACCCGGGGCCCGGGGTTGGCACGCGGCGGGCACCAGTTCGGGCCCGGTGACCCCGCCACACCCCAGGCACACCGCCTAGGGTGGCGCCATGAGCGACTGCCTCTTCTGCGGGATCGTCGCCGGTGACGTGCCGGCCGAGATCGTGCACACCACCGAGACCACCGTCGCGTTCCGCGACGTCAACCCCCAGGCGCCCACCCACGTGCTCGTCGTGCCGCGCGCGCACCACGAGAACGCGGCCGCGCTGGCCGAGCACGAGCCGGCCGTCGTGGCCGACCTGTTCCTGGCGGCGCGGGCCGTGGCCGAGGCCGACGGGCTGGGCGCGGACTACCGCCAGGTGTTCAACACCGGCGCCGGTGTCGGGCAGACCGTCTTCCACGCGCACCTGCACGTCCTGGGCGGGCGCCCGTTCGGTTGGCCGCCCGGCTGAGTCCCGGCCCCACCCGCTGAGGGGTTCGCCCCGGGGGAAACCGAGTGGGACGCGCGTGCCCGGGCGCGTAGCATGGTGGTGTCCCAACCACCGCAGAGAGGCCGCCCACCCGGGCATCCATGACTGACCAGAAGAACTCCCCGATCGACCTCGGAGCCGACGACCCCACCCGGGGAAGCCACACCGTCGTGGTGCCCACCAGCATCGACATGGTCAGCGTGCTCGGTCCCGGTGACGACCACCTGCGACTGATCGAGCGCTCCTTCGACGTCGACCTGCACGTGCGGGGCAACCGGATCACGATGACCGGCGACTCCGCCGAGATCGCCACCGTCGAGCGGCTCCTCGACGAGCTGGTCACCCTGATCCGTACCGGGCAGGGGATCAGCACCGAGACCGTCGAGCGCGTGATGACGATGATGCGGGCCGAGAGCTCCGAGCGCCCCGCCGACGTGCTGAGCCTCAACATCCTCTCCAACCGGGGTCGCAACATCCGGCCCAAGACGGTCAACCAGAAGCGTTACGTCGACTCGATCGACAAGCACACCATCACCTTCGGGCTGGGCCCGGCCGGTACTGGCAAGACCTACCTGGCCATGGCCAAGGCCGTCCAGGCGCTGCAGAACAAGCAGGTCACCCGGATCATCCTGACCCGCCCCGCGGTGGAGGCCGGTGAACGGCTCGGGTTCCTGCCGGGCACGCTGAGCGAGAAGATCGACCCGTACCTGCGTCCGCTCTACGACGCGCTGCACGACATGATCGACCCGGACACGATCCCCAAGTTGCTCGCGGCCGGGACGATCGAGGTCGCGCCGCTGGCCTACATGCGCGGCCGTACCCTCAACGACGCCTTCATCATCCTCGACGAGGCGCAGAACACCAGCCCGGAACAGATGAAGATGTTCCTGACCCGGCTGGGCTTCAACTCCAAGATCGTGGTCACCGGCGACGGCACCCAGATCGACCTGCCCGGGGGAGTCCGGTCGGGCCTGAAGGTGATCGAGGAGATCCTCGACGGTGTCGAGGACATCTCCTTCAACCGGCTCGACGCCGCCGACGTGGTCCGGCACCGGCTGGTCGGCCGGATCGTCGAGGCCTACGACGCCCACGAGGTCTCCCGTCCCGAGGCGGCCCGGGGCCGTGGCCCGCACCAGGCGGGTCGCTGAGGTGCCCCACCGAGCCCGGCCCGTCGGGGCCGACACCGCACGACACGCCAGCATCCGAGTGGGAGCGCCCCTGTGAGCATCGAGATCCTCGACGAGTCCGGCCACGGCCTGGACGTGGACAAGCTGGCGGAGCTGTCCCGCTTCGTCATCGACAAGATGCGGGTGCACCCGCAGGCCGAGCTGTGCATCAAGGCGGTCGACGAGGACACCATTGCCGAGCTGAACGAGCAGTGGATGGGCAAGGAGGGGCCGACCGACGTGCTCGCCTTCCCGATGGACGAGCTGCGGCCCGGCCTGGTCACCTCCGAGGAGCCCGAGGAGGGTGTCCTGGGCGACCTGGTGCTCTGCCCCGACGTCGCCACCCGCCAGGGGGAGTCCGCCGGCCACGGTGCGTGGGCCGAGCTGGAGCTGCTCACCGTGCACGGGTTGCTGCACCTGCTCGGCTACGACCACGCCACCAGTGAGGAGCACGCGGAGATGTTCGGCATCCAGCGTGACCTGCTCGCCGCGTACGGGTCGGCGGCCCAGTCGCCCACCCCGGGCATCGTCGGCGACGAGACCGATCCGCACGGCGCGGCCCACTGATGGGGTCCGGTGATCTCTGGCTGCTCCTGGTGGCAGCCGCGCTCGTGCTCCTGGCGGGCGTCTTCTCCGCCGTCGACGCCGCCACGATCGGCTTCTCCCGCGCCCGCGCCGAGGAGCTGAAGGAGGAGGGTCGCCCCGGTGCGGGCGCCCTGGTCCGGATCCTCGAGGACCGGCCGCGCTACCTCAACACCGCCCTGCTGCTGCGCCTGCTCTCGGAGATCGCGGCCACCGTCATCGTGACGCTGTGGATGCACGACGAGTTCGCGGGCCGCTGGTGGCCGGCATTCGGGGTGAGCCTGGGCGCGATGCTGCTGGTCTCGTTCGTGGTGATCGGGGTGGCGCCGCGGACCCTGGGCCGCCAGCACTCCGACACCGTCGCCCGGCTCGCCGCCGGTCCGCTGGCCGCGGTGACCGCCGTGCTCGGTCCGTTCCCGCGGGTGCTGATCCTGCTGGGCAACGCGATCACGCCGGGACGCGGCTTCCGCGCCGGCCCGTTCTCCTCGGAGACCGAGCTGCGCGAGATGGTCGACCTGGCCGAGGCCTCGAGCCTGATCGAGGACTCCGAGCGCCGCAAGGTGCACGCGATCTTCGAGCTCGGCGACACCGTGGCGCGTGAGGTGATGGTGCCGCGGACCGACGTGGTCTACGTCGAGCGGCACAAGAACCTGCGCCAGACCATGTCGCTGTTCCTGCGCAGCGGGTTCTCCCGGGTGCCGGTGATCGGGGAGAACCTCGACGACGTGCTGGGGTTCGCCTACCTCAAGGACATCGTGCGGCGTGACTTCGAGGCACCCGACGTGGAGTTCACCCAGCGCATCGACGAGGTGATGCGCGAGGTCCACTACGTGCCGGAGTCCAAGCCGGTCGACGCCCTGCTGGAGGAGATGCAGGCGATGCGCCAGCACATCGCAGTGGTGGTCGACGAGTACGGCGGCACCGCGGGCCTGGTCACCATCGAGGACCTGCTGGAGGAGATCGTCGGGGAGATCACCGACGAGTTCGACGCCGAGAACGTCGACGTCGAGGAGCTGCCCGACGGCCGGACCCGGGTCTCCTCGCGCTACCCGGTCGACGACCTGGAGGAGATCTTCGGGATCGACTGCGCCGACGACGACGTGGACAGCGTGGGCGGGCTGATGGCCAAGCACCTGGGCCGGGTCCCGATCCCCGGCAGCCACGTGGAGGTGAACGGCCTGCGGTTCGAGGCCGAGCGCACCGCGGGGCGCCGCAACAAGGTGGGCAGCGTGCTGATCAGCCGCACCGCCCCCGACACCGACGACGAGGACCTCTCCCATGACTGAGACCCCTGCCCTGTCCGCCGAGGACGCCAAGCTGGTCACCTTGGCCCGCGCCACCCGCGCCCGGGTCGGTGCCGCCCAGGGTGCTGCGGTGCGTGACACCGACGGTCGCACCTACGCCGCCGCCAGCGTCGACCTGCCCAGCCTGCAGCTCAGCGCGCTGCAGGTGTGCGTGGCGATGGCGATCTCCTCGGGCTCGGCCGGGCTGGAGGCAGCGGTGCTGTTGGCCCAGACCGCCCCGGCGGAGCTGACCTCCCCGGACGCCGGTGCCCTGGCCGACTTCGCCGGCGCCGACGTGGTGGTCCACCTGGGCGACGCCCGGGGCACGATCACCCCGGCCTGACCGCCGACGGGGCGGTGCCGCCTCAGCCGGCATCGCCCTTGTCACACTGACCTGTCCGTTGTGATGCGGTGTCGTTCCACCGCACCAGAAGTGATGGATCCGTGTGGCATGACCGGGGCAGGCCGTGGGTGCGGGGATGTGACGCAGGTCACCGACGATCCGCTACGTTGAACCCGTGAGCCCGGTCGCCACCGGTGCCGCGAGGCACCGCCACGAGGCCGCGATGGCCCGGTTGCGGGCGTCCTTCGCGGCCCTGCCGGCTGGTGCGCCGGTGCGCCTGGCGAAGTCCACCTCCAACCTGTTCCGGCCCCGCGGCACCGTGGGGCACGGGCTCGACGTCTCGGGGCTGGACGGGGTGCTCGGGGTCGACCCGCTGCACCGCACGGCCGAGGTCCAGGGCATGTGCACCTACGAGGACCTCGTCTCCGCGACCCTGCCGCACGGCCTGATGCCCCTGGTGGTCCCGCAGCTGCGCACCATCACCCTCGGGGGTGCGGTCACCGGGCTGGGCATCGAGTCGACCAGCTTCCGCAACGGGCTGCCGCACGAGTCGGTGCTGGAGATGGACGTGTTCACCGGCGCCGGCGAGGTGCACACGGTGCACCCGGGGGACACCCTGTTCGACGCGTTCGCCAACTCCTACGGGTCCCTGGGGTACGCCACCCGGCTGGTCATCGAGCTCGAGCCGATCGGCACCCACGTGGGGCTGCGTCACCTGGCGTTCTCCGACGCCGCCGACCTGGCCGCCGTGGTGGAGGAGGTCGTCGCCACCGGGGCCCACGACGGGACGGACGTGGCAGGGATGGACGGGGTCGCGTTCGCCCCCGACGACCTGCGCCTCACCCTGGCCGACTTCGGTGCGGCCCCCGGGCCGACCACCGACCACACCGGAGCGGTGCCGTACTACCGCACGGTGGGTCGGTGCAGCACCGACCTGGTCACCGCCGAGCAGTACCTGTGGCGCTGGGACACCGACTGGTTCTGGTGCTCGGCCGCGTTCGGACTGGAGAACCCCCGGATCCGGCGGCTCTGGCCGCGCCGGTGGCGCCGCTCCGACGTCTACCACCGGCTGGTCGCACTCGACCGCCGGTTCGGGGTGATCGACCGGCTCGACGCCCGCGCCGGTCGTCCCCAGCGGGAACGGGTGATCCAGGACGTCGAGGTGCCCCTGACCCGGCTGGGGGAGTTCCTGGACTGGTTCGACGAGGCCGTCGGGATGCGACCGGTGTGGTTGTGCCCGCTGCGGCTGCGCTCGACCGACGGGTGGCCCTGCTACCCGCTGCGCCCCGGCGAGACCTACGTCAACGCCGGCTTCTGGGGCACCGTCCCGGTCGGGGACCAGGCTCCCGAGGCCCCGGTGAACCGGGCGGTCGAGGCCCGCGTCGAGGAGCTCGGCGGGCACAAGTCGCTGTACTCGGAGGCGTTCTACGACGAGGCGACCTTCGCCCGGCTCTACAACACCGCGCACCTGGACGAGGTGCAGGCCCGGTACGACCCCGAGCACCGACTGACCACGTTGCACGACAAGGCGGTACGACGAAGGTGAGGAAGGCGATGACCCAGGAGACCATCACGATCGGCGAGGCCCTCGACACCCTGCTGGTGGACGGGCTGCCGCTGCGGTTCACCGCCTACGACGGGTCCGCCGCCGGGCCGGAGACCGCCGAGATCGGCATGCACCTGGTCAACGAGCGGGGGCTGGCCTACCTGCTCACCGCACCCGGCGACCTCGGTCTGGCCCGCGCGTACGTCAGCGGTGACCTGGAGCTGCGCGGGGTGCACCCCGGCGACCCGTACGCGGCGCTGTCGCTGCTGCTCAACCACACCCACTTCCGACGTCCCTCGGCCACCGAGGCGGTCCGGCTGCTGCGCGGCCTGGGCCTGGGGCACCTCAAGCCGCCGCCGGTCCCGCCGCAGGAGCACCTGCCGCGCTGGCGCCGGGTGGTCGAGGGGCTGCGGCACTCCCGGGAACGCGACGCCGAGGTGATCCACCACCACTACGACGTCTCCAACCGGTTCTACGAGCTCGTCCTGGGCGAGTCGATGACCTACACCTGTGCGCTGTACGAGAGTGAGGAGGCCACCCTCGAGGAGGCCCAGGCGGCCAAGTACGACCTGGTCTGCCGCAAGCTCGCGCTCCGGCCCGGGGACCGGTTGCTCGACGTCGGGTGCGGCTGGGGCGGCATGGTCCGGCACGCCGCGCGGCACTACGGGGTGAAGGCCCTGGGGGTGACGCTGTCGCTGCAGCAGGCCGAGTGGGCCAAGTCCGAGATCGACCGGCAGGGGCTGGGTGACCTGGCCGAGGTCCGGCACAGCGACTACCGCGACGTGATGGAGGGCGAGTTCGACGCGGTCAGCTCGATCGGGCTCACCGAGCACATCGGGGTGGCCCAGTACCCGGAGTACTTCGGGTTCCTGCGCAGCCGCCTGCGCGACCACGGCCGGCTGCTCAACCACTGCATCACCCGCCCGCACAACCGAGCCACGAGAACCGGGGCGTTCATCGACCGCTACGTCTTCCCCGACGGGGAGCTGACCGGGTCCGGCACGATCGTCGCCGCTGCCCAGGACGCGGGTCTGGAGGTCCAGCACACCGAGAACCTGCGGGTCCACTACGCCCACACCCTGGCCGGCTGGTGCCGCAACCTGGCCGAGAACTGGGACGCCGCGGTCGCGGAGGTGGGCGAGGGCACCGCCCGGGTCTGGGGCCTGTACATGGCCGGGTCGCGCCTGGGGTTCGAGCGCGACGAGATCGAGCTGCACCACGTGCTGGCCACCCGCAACGACGCGCTGGGCGGCTCGGGGTTCCCGCTGCGTCCGGACTGGACGCCCTGACCGGGAGCCCCGCGCAGATCGGTCGCCTCCTTCGTCGATCGAGCTTGCCGAGATCCGGTGGGGGTCTCGGCAGGCTCGACCACCGGGGCACGCTCGACCGCCGGCTGGGGCCAGCGGCGCCCGCCTCGGTAGCCTTGGGCGGTGAGCACCAGAGCCGAGCAGTACACCGCCACCGTGGTCCGCCGTGAGCAGATCAGCGACCACCTGGTCCGGCTGGTGCTCGGCGGACCGGGTCTGGCCGGGTTCACCAGTACCGGGGTCCCCGACGAGTGGGTCGGCCTGATCGTGCCCGGCCAGTTCCAGAGCCGCTACTACACGGTGCGCCGCTGGGCCGAGGGCGAGCTGACCCTCGACGTGGTCGTGCACGAGGTCGGCCTGGTCACCGAGTGGGCGGCCGGCGACTGCGTGGGCGAGACGGTGACCATCACCGAGCCCAAGTCCTCCTTCGACCCGCCCGCCGAGGCGACCTGGCTGGTCCTGGTCGGCGACCTGACCGCGATGCCGGCGATGGCGCGGATCCTGGAGACCACCGACCTGCCCACCCGGGTCGTGGCCGAGGTCGCCGACGACCTGACCGGCTACCTGCCCGAGGGCACCGACGTCACCTGGCAGACCCCGCCCGGCCCCGGCGCCTCCGCGCTGGTTGCGGCGGTCGAGGCCCTGGACTGGCCCGAGGGACGCGGCTACTTCTGGATGGCGGGGGAGTCGGCGCAGATGCGGGGCATCCGCAAGCACCTGATGCGCGAGGTCAAGCTCCCCGCCTCCGACTACGACGTGATGGGGTACTGGCGGGGAGTCGCCAAGCGGCAGCCCCGGGCGGTGGATCCTGGCCCGATCCACGCGGCCGGCAAGGCGGCGGGCAAGAGTGACGCCGAGATCTGGGCCGACTACGACGCTGCACAGGAGACTGGACGATGAGCGAGCACGACAAGGACTTCGACGTCACCGGCGTCGAACCGGCCGGCCCGCTGTACGGGACCCGCCCGGACGGCTTCCGCAGCGGCTTCGTCTCGTTCGTCGGCCGGCCGAACGCGGGCAAGTCGACCCTGACCAACGCCCTGGTCGGCACCAAGGTGGTGATCACCTCCTCCAAGCCGCAGACCACCCGCACCGTGGTGCGCGGCATCGTGCACCGCGACGACGCCCAGCTGGTGCTGGTCGACACCCCCGGGCTGCACCGTCCCCGCACCCTGCTCGGCGAGCGGCTCAACGACCTGGTGATGACCACCTGGTCGGAGGTCGACGTGGTGGCGGTCTGCTTCCCGGCCAACGAGAAGATCGGGCCGGGCGACCGGTTCATCGTCAACGAGCTCGGCAAGGTGCGCCGCACCGTCCGCATCGCCGTGGTGACCAAGACCGACCTGGTCGGTCCCGAGCAGCTGGCCCAGCACCTGGTGGACGTGGCCGAGCTGGGACGGGAGACCGGCACCGAGTGGGCCGAGGTGGTCCCGCTCTCCGCTGTCTCCGGAGACCAGGTGGACCTGCTCGCCGACCTGCTGGTCGGGCTGATGCCCGAGGGGCCGCCGCTGTACCCCGACGGTGACCTCACCGACGCGCCCGAGCAGACCATCGCCGCCGAGTTCATCCGCGAGGCCGCCCTGGAGGGGGTCCGCGACGAGCTGCCGCACTCGATCGCGGTGGTCGTGGACGAGATGAACCTGCGCAAGGACCGTCCCGAGGACAAGCCGCTGCTCGACATCTACGCCAACGTGTACGTCGAGCGGGACTCGCAGAAGGGGATCCTGATCGGGCACAAGGGCTCCCGGCTGCGCCAGGTCGGCACGGTGGCCCGCAAGCAGATCGAGGCGTTCCTCGGCACCCCGGTCTACCTGGACCTGCACGTCAAGGTCGCCAAGGACTGGCAGCGCGACCCGCGGCAGCTGCGCAAGCTCGGCTTCTGACCCTTCGGGGCTCAGCCCGCGGGGGCCCAGCACAGGCCGTAGCGGCGACCCGAGCGCCACTGCTGCTTGGTCGGGGCCTCCTCCGACCACTCCACGTCCAACGGGTCGGCCGCCACGTCCCGGGCGGCGTCGCGACACGGCGTGGCCATCGCCGCGGCCACCGCCTTGCCGTCGGGGTAGTCGGAGCCGGACAGCTCGACCGCACGCAGCGCCCGCCACGTGTGCCGGGCCGAGCAGGGCACCCGCCGGAAACCCCGGGTGCCCGGGGCCGCGGTGCCGCACATCGCCCACGCGTTCGCACCGTCGCCGGTGAGCAGGCCGGCACTGCGGCGGGGCAGCTGCGCCAGGGTGTCGTCGCCGGCCAGGGCGACCACGTCGCAGCGGAACCAGTCCGCCCCGGTGTCGGCCGCCGCGTGGTCGGGGGTGAACCAGACCGCGGCGAGCATCGACAGACGCACGTCCCCACCGACGTGACGGCGCAACCGGTCGCGGCACACCGAGGTGACCTGCTCGCGGGCCCGGCGCGAGTCGACCGCGAGCAGGTGGCCGTCCTGGAGGAGGTCGAGCGTGCCGACGTGGAAGGTCTGCGCGGTGTGCTTCTTCGCGCAGCCCACGGGCGCGACCTCGGACTCGGGGGAGACCGCCTCGTCGAAGCTGAGCCGGTAGCAGCGCCCGGCCCTCGGCGCGGGCGTCGGCTCAGCCGGGGTCGTGGCGGTGTTGGAGGCCGTGCCGGGCGAGGCGGAGGTCGTCGGGTCACTCCCGGCGTTCTGGTCCTCGGAGGGCGAACAGGCGCCCAGCAGCAGACCCGTCGCCAGCGCACCGGCGACCACCGCCCGGTACAGGTTCCTCACTTGCCGTCCTCCTCGGGGTTCGGGGGCTGCGTCGCGGACCGGATCGCGTCGGCGCGGGCCCAGCAGATCGCGGTGCGTTCACCGGTGCGCCACTCGCCCCGCTGCGGCCAGGTCCAGGCGAACTGGAAGGTGGCCGGGTAACCCAGGAAGCCCATCAACGAGCTGGAGCAGAAGTCCCGGCTGCGGACCTCGGTCAGCCGGGCACCGGGGTAGGGGGTGTCCGGCTTGCCCAGCCGCACGATCGTCGCGGCACGCCAGCGGTGCGGTTCGCTGCACGGCACCCGCGGTTGGTCGGGCACCGTCTCGGTGGCCACGCAGGCCATCCACTCGTCGTCGGGCACGCCGGCGAGCAGGCCCTCGGTCCGGGCCGGGAGCGGCCGCAGCCGGCGTTCGGCGTCGCCACCCACCTCGGCCCCCACCACGTCACAGCGCAGCCAACGGGCCCCCGCCGCCCACTGCTCCGCGGAGGGGCGGAACCAGACCCACGACAGCACGGTGCGGCGGGCCAGGCTGGTGTCGGCGCCCAGGTGCTCGACGAACCGGGGCTGGCACACGTCGAACGCGGCAGCTCCGATCCGGCGGTCCTCGCGGGGGACGTCGTGCAGGGCCGCCGGGAGCTCGCCGACCGCGAACGTCTCGGCGTTGTGCGGCTCCGAGCACTCCAGCACCGTGGAGTCGTTGGAGTCGGCGTCCACGAGCGGACCGTCGAGCACCCGGCAGGCACCGGTCTCGGGAGGGTCGACCTGGACCGCGGTGGCGTCCGAGCACCCGGCCAGGACCGGGACCAGCACCAGGGCGCACAGCGCCGCCAGGCTCATCAGCGATCGGCCGCCCCGGGTCGGACGCCTCACGGCTCCACCAGGGCGGCCAGGGTCCCGCCGAGGTCGTAGCCGGCGGCCAGGTCCTGCTCGGTGACCTCGCCGAGCACCTCCAGCACCTCCGCGGCCGGGCGCCACCCCAGGGCCTGGACGATCGAGGTGACCGAGCGGACCGCTCCGGTGGTGTCGTAACGGCCGTGCACCCACAGCCCGAACGGTTTGCGCGGCCCGGCCGGCTCGGTGCCCTGGCCGTCGCTGCCCAGCGAGCCGCCGACGGCGAGGAAGACGGAATCGAAGAAGTGCTTGAGCGCCCCCGACATGTAGCCGAAGTTGGCGGGGGTGCCGAGCAGGTAGCCGTCCGCGGCCAGCACGTCCTCGGCGGTGGCCTCCAGCGCCGGACGGACCACCACCTCGACACCGGTGATCGCCTCGTCCCGGGTGCCCGCGACGACCGCCTCGGCGAGTCGCTGCACCGTGGCGGTGGGGGTGTGGTGGACGACCAGGAGCCGGCTCACGTGGCTCGCACCCAGACCGCGTTGCGGGCCACCTCGCGGGCACCGAGCCGGTCGTTGACGGCCCGCATGTGCACGTTGTCCTCGGCGTTCCAGGTCTGGGTGGCGGCCACGTCGGGGCGTTGCCGGCGCAGCCAGCCGGCCATGTCGGCCTTGAGCCGCAGTCCCAGCTCGTGGCCGCGGTGGTCCGGCAGCACCGAGGTGTCCACCTGGTGCGCGATCCGGGGGCTCTCCTCGTCGACCAGGACCAGGGTCAGACCGGCCGGGGAGCCGGTGGCCTCGTGCCGGGCGACGACGGTGAACTGGGTCTGCCCGCGGGCCGCCCACGCCGCCTCCTCGGTCCGGACCCGGGCGGGCGGGTACGCCTCGAACTCGACGGCGTCGGGGGCGTCGTTGATGGCCTCGCGCAGCGCCGCCATGTCGGCGAGCAGGTCGTCCGGGGTGGGGCCGTGCCAGCGCTCGAACCGGTAGCCCTGCGGGGGAGTGGCCCGGCTGGCCCAGTCGCCCCCGGCCAGACCGAGCTCGCTGATCACGTGGGCCGGGCGGCGGGTGAAGCCCCAGTGCGCCAGGACCCGCTCGCCCACGCCGCCGACCCGGGCGCGCAGCCGCAGCACCGGCCGGTCGGTCGCGGCGCGGACGGCCTCGAGCAGGGCACGCCCGGCGCCGCGCTCGCGGTGCCGGGGGAGCACGCCCCCGGAGACGAAGGCCGTGTCGGTGTACTCCTGCTCGGGTTCGACCAGCTCCACCCAGCCGACGACCTCGCCGCCGCGGCGGACCCACCACAGGCCGGTGACCGGCTCGGTGGCGTGGAGCCGCGCCAGCTGCCAGCTGCGGGCGGTGGGAGCGGGGAGGGGGCTGTCGGGGTCCACCGCGACGTGCACCGCGACGACCTGTTCGGCCACCTCGAGCGGCAGCGGCCCGTCCGGGGTGCCGTCGACGACCCGCTCGACGCTGAACCCGCCGGTCTCCCCGGCGTGCGTGTCGCTCTCCCGGCCCTCCATGTCTCCAGCCTAGTCAGCCCTGCGGCGCTGCGCCGGGCGACGAGCCGGGAGCCCGCCGCAGGACGCCGCCCGTGCAGGTGCGGCGTCCACACGCCGGTACCCGCGTCGGGCCAGCAGGCCCCGGGGCGTAGAGTGGGCGGCGTCATGATGCACCTGCTCCTCCTTCGCTGCCGCAACGAGGCCTGACCAGCCGGCCCCCTCGTTGCGGAGAGCGCGCGTGCGCCCGGCAACTCCCCCTCCTGCAGCAACCGAGGACGAACCCCGGTGCAGGACAGCAACAGCGAGGAAGCCATGACCAACCTGAGCAACGACGCCAACCAGCAGAAGCCCTCGGGCATGCCGTTCGGCCGTTACACCGCCTTCGTCCCCGTCGACGTCCCGGACCGCACCTGGCCGACGCGGAAGATCACCCACGCGCCCCGGTGGCTGAGCACCGACCTGCGTGACGGCAACCAGGCCCTGATCGACCCGATGTCGCCGGCCCGCAAGCTGAAGATGTTCGACCTGCTGGTCGCGATGGGCTACAAGGAGATCGAGGTCGGGTTCCCCTCGGCCAGCCAGACCGACTTCGA
The DNA here is from genome assembly GCA_023396115.1 of Actinomycetes bacterium. Classification (GTDB taxonomy): domain Bacteria; phylum Actinomycetota; class Actinomycetes; order Propionibacteriales; family Nocardioidaceae; genus Nocardioides. The sequence goes on from JAEWXC010000033.1 coordinate 42,026, forward strand.
CTTCGTCCGCCAGCTCATCGAGGGCGACCGGATCCCCGACGACGTGCAGATCTCGGTGCTGACCCAGGCCCGCGAGGACCTGATCGAGCGGACCGTGGAGTCGCTGGTCGGTGCCGACCGCGCCACCGTGCACCTGTACAACGCCACCGCGCCGCTGTTCCAGCGGGTCGTCTTCGGCGTCACCCCCGACGAGTGCGTCAACATCGCCACCCGGGGCACCGAGCTGGTGATGAAGTACGCCGAGCAGCTGGTCCCCGGCCTGGTCGGCAGCGAGGACTACGGCTACCAGTACAGCCCGGAGATCTTCACCCAGTCCGACACCGACTTCGCGCTGCGCGTGTGCGAGGCCGTCTCCGACGTGTGGCAGCCCGAGGCCGGTCGCGAGATCATCCTCAACCTGCCCGCCACGGTCGAGATGTCCACGCCCAACACCTACGCCGACCAGATCGAGTACTTCGGCCGGGGCCTGACCCGCCGGGCGCACTCGGCGATCAGCCTGCACCCGCACAACGACCGCGGCACCGCCGTGGCCGCCACCGAGCTGGGGCTGATGGCCGGGGCCGACCGGGTCGAGGGGTGCCTGTTCGGGCACGGCGAGCGCACCGGCAACGTCGACCTGGTCACCCTGGGCATGAATCTGTTCAGCCAGGGCATCGACCCGCAGGTCGACTTCTCCGACATCGACGAGGTCCGCCGCACCGTCGAGTACTGCACCCAGCTGCCGGTGCACCCGCGTCACCCCTACGCCGGCGACCTGGTCTACACCGCGTTCTCGGGCTCCCACCAGGACGCGATCAAGAAGGGTCTGGAGGACCTGGAGCGGCGTGCCGCCGAGCGCGGCATCCCGGTCTCCGACATCGAGTGGGAGGCCCCCTACCTGCCGATCGACCCCAAGGACGTGGGCCGGTCCTACGAGGCCGTGATCCGGGTCAACAGCCAGTCCGGCAAGGGCGGGGTGGCCTACGTGCTCAAGGCCGAGCACCACCTGGACCTGCCGCGCCGCGCCCAGATCGAGTTCAGCCGCGTGGTCCAGAACCGCACCGACTCCGAGGGCGGCGAGATCACCCCGGAGCAGATCTGGGAGGTCTTCTCCTCCGAGTACCTGTCCCGGACCAGCCCGCTGGAGCTCACCAGCGTGCACACCTCCTCGGCCGCCGGTGGCAAGGACGAGATCGCCATCGGGGTCAAGGTCGACGGGGTCGAGCGGACCCTGACCGGTGCCGGCAACGGGCCGCTGTCGGCGTTCGTGGCGGCGCTCAACGCGATGGTCGCCGAGGAGCAGGCGGCCGGGAACCCCGACTACGCCGACCGCGGCGACATCCGGGTCCTGGACTACACCGAGCACGCCATGTCCGCCGGGGGTGACGCCGTCGCGGCGGCCTACGTCGAGTGCGCGGTGCGCGACCAGATCCTGTGGGGTGTGGGCATCGACGCCAACATCGTCACGGCCAGCCTCAAGGCCGTGGTCAGCGCGATCAACCGGGCTTCCTGAGCCCTCACCGACGCCCGGTCCCGCACCCCGCGGGACCGGGCGCCGGTCGTTCCCCGCCGGGGCCGACGGCAAAATCTCGTCCGGTCCGGGGCCGGGGTGGTTGGGCGGGCTGCCGCGGGGGTACCGGGCGGACGTGACCGCACTCCGCCTGCGCCCGACGGCGCTGCTCTCCGCCCTGCTGCTCGCCCTGACCGTGGCCTTGGTGCCTGCCCAGCAGGCCCGGGCCGACGCGACGTTCAAGGTCGGGGTCCTCACCCTCTTCGCACCCGTGGGGCCGGTGCCCAACGTCCAGATCACCGTCTCGCGCTGGGACCAGGCTCGGCAGGCGTTCGTGTTCGTCGGGTCCGGACGCACCGGCTCCAACGGGATGGTCGACATGCCGAGCACACCGGGCGGCGTGTTCAAGGTGGACGCGTCCGCGCACCAGTACAAGCCGACCACGAGCTACATCCAGAACGTCGCCTCGGAGCCGTTCACGATGCTCGTGATCATGGACCCGGTCGCGAACGGGTCGGCGACCGTGACCGGCCGGGTGAGCGGGGCGGACGGCAAGCCGCTGGACCGCGAGTGGGTCCACCTCACCCCGGCCGAGGGCGGGCACCGGATCGACACCGTGACAAACCAGGGCACTGCCACCTTCACCAACGTCCCGGCCGGTCGTTACCTGTTCCACGTCGCCGGGAGCACCGTCGACAGTGCGAGCCCGACGTTGACCACCTGGGCGCCGTCGACCGCGGAGCGCGCCAAGGCCGTGCGGGTCGAGGTGGCGGACGGGGCGAACGTGACCCTGCCCGCGCTGCGTCAGCTGCGGGGCGCCCGGATCGAGGGTCACCTGCGCAAGGTCCCGGCCCAGGGACGCGGCAACGTCGAGGTGACGGACCTGGAGGGCACCCCGGTGGGGTGGGGGTACGTGGACTCGGACGGCACGTACCGCACCCCGGCGATCCAGCCCGGTCGCTACCTGCTGCGCTTCTCCGGCGAGGTCCGTGTGGGTGAGCAGTCGATGCCGCTGATCACGCAGTGGTGACGGGGGCGGTACCTGCCGGAGACCGCCGTCCCGGTGACGCTGCGCGCGGGTCAGGTGCTCCGCGGGATGGACGTCACCCTGACCCGCACCCTCACGGCCTGGCAGAACCCGTCGTTCCGGCGCACCGGCAAGCGACTGGTCGCCTCGCGGGGGCGCTGGTCGAAGGAGGGCTACACCGCGTGGCGCTACACCTGGTCGGCCAAGGGCCGCACCCTGGGCACCGCCCCGTCGCTGAAGCTGTCCAAGAAGATGGTGCGCCGCATCGGCGGGAAGAAGGCCCTGCGCGGCAAGAAGGTCGCGGTGACCCTGACCGTGCGGGCCACCGACACCCGGGACCGCTTCCTGCCGGGCGTCGCGGTGCGCACCGCCAAGCTCCGGCTGCGCTGAGGCTCCCGGGCCCGGCGCGGCCCGCCTGCGCCGACCGGGTGGTGCGGTGGGGGAGAATGGGCGGGTGCCGCTCTACCGTGACGAAGCCGTCGTCCTGCGCACCCACAAGCTGGGTGAGGCCGACCGCATCATCACCCTGCTGAGCCGTCACCACGGGCGAGTCCGGGCGGTGGCCAAGGGGGTCCGCAAGACCACCTCGCGCTGGGGGTCGCGGGTTGAGCCGTTCAACCACGTCGACCTGCAGTTCGCCGAGGGCCGCACGCTGGACACCGTCACCCAGGCCGAGACGATCACGCCGTTCCACTCCCGGCTGGGGGCCGACTACGAGCGCTACACCGCCGGCACGGTGATGCTGGAGACCGCCGAGCGGCTGGTCACCGAGGAGAAGCAGCCGGCGGTGCAGCAGTTCCTGCTGCTGGTCGGCGGCCTGCGCGCGATGGTGGCCGGCGAGCACGCCCCGCACCACGTGCTGGACTCCTACCTGCTCCGCTCGCTCTCGGTGGCCGGGTACGCCCCCTCGTTCGACCACTGCGTGCGCTGCGGGGACGCGGGCGGTCACCGCTACTTCAACCCCTCGGCGGGCGGGGTGATGTGCGCGATGTGCAAGGTGCCCGGCTCGGCGACCCCGGCGTGGGACACCCTGCAGCTGATGGGGGCGCTGCTGGCCGGCGACTGGGAGCGGGTGCACGCCGCCGACGCCCGGACCTCCCGCGAGGCCAGCACCCTGGTGTCGGCGTACCTGGCCTGGCACGTGGAGCGCGGGCTGCGCTCGATGCCCTACGTCGAGCGGCGCTGAACCGGACCGGGACGGCCGACCCGGTCCAGGGCGCCCGACAGGTGGGGGAGCGCGGCACTCTCGCGCCCGGCCACCAGCAGGGTGATCGCGCGTACCGGGCCGCGCACCTCCGGCCCCTCGCCCCGGGCCCACTCGACGTCGGTGGCCACGAGCCGCACGCCGGTGAGCGGGGGACGCAGCCGCACGAACGGGTTCCGGTTCAACGTGATCATCCGCTCCGTCGCCGCCACGGCCGCCGCCGGCGGCATCGGCACGTCCAGCCCGAGCGGGACGCAGATGTCCTGGGTGTGCACGAGGACGTCGATCAGCGGCTCGGTGGGCGAGACGAACGGGGCCCGACGCCGGCTGCCGAGCATCGCCCGCAGGCGCTGGGGGATCTGCTGGGTCGTGACCGGGTTATCCACCGCGGTGACCCGGATCATCGCCGGCATCCGGAACCCCTGGCGCAGCACCGGTCCAAGCACCTCGTGCAGGCGCGCGTGGGCCATCGTGAGGTGCGCGCCCACGTCGCGCACGGTCCAGCCCTCGCACAGCGACGGTTCCTGCCACTGCTCGGTGTCCAGCGTGTCCAGCAGGTCGGCCAGCGCGGCGCGACCGGCGTCGACGTGCGTCCAGATCTCGTCGGTCTCCATCGCCCCTCCTCGGGTGCCACGCCAGCCAAGTAGTCAGATTCTTTGACCAAAATCGCACGTCGTGAGACAGTCGTCCACTGCTGAGCAGACGGGAGGGAGCGCCGTGCACGACCATCGGACGGGCGTCGACCTGTTCGTCCTCTCCCGTGCCCTGGAGGCGGTGGCGCTCGACGCGGTCCGGGCCGCCGGCGTGCAGGTGACCCCCGCCCAGGCCCGGCTGCTCGCCCGGGTCGGCGAGGGCGGCACCCGGGCCGCCGAGCTGGCCGAACGGGCCCTGGTCACCAAGCAGACCGTCAGTCACCTGCTCGAGCAGCTCGAACGGGCCGGACTGGTCGAGCGGGTTCCCGATCCCCGCGACGGCCGGGCCCGACTGGTCCGGCTCACCGACGCTGCCCGGTCGGTGGTGCCGGTAGCCAACTCCGCGGTCCGGGACACGTTGGCCGGGTGGGAGCGACGCATCGGCGCGGAGCGGATGGCCGACCTGGCCGACGCGCTGGCCGAGCTGGCCCGCGGCGAGGACCCGTTCGGTGGTGGCGGCGCGGAGCAGCCGGTCCGGTCCTAGGCTCTGCACCGTGAAGCGATCCGTGCGCCGCCCGACTCCGCACCCCTCGGGTGCCGTGCCTCCGCCCGTCCCCGCCGAGCTGGTGCCCCGGCACGTCGCGGTGATCATGGACGGCAACGGCCGCTGGGCCAAGGAGCGCGGGCTGCCCCGGACCCGGGGTCACGAGGCCGGAGAGGCGGCGCTCTTCGACGTCGTCGAGGGCGCCATCGAGATGGGCGTGAAGGCGGTCAGCGCCTACGCCTTCTCCACCGAGAACTGGTCCCGCTCGCCCGAGGAGGTCAAGTTCCTCATGGGCTTCAACCGGGACGTGATCCGTCGCCGTCGCGACGAGATGCACGAGCTCGGGGTCCGGGTCCGCTGGGCGGGCCGGACGCCACGGCTGTGGAAGTCGGTGGTCAAGGAGCTCCAGACGGCCGAGGAGCTGACCCGCGACAACGACGTGTGCACCCTGACGATGTGCGTCAACTACGGCGGTCGGGCCGAGCTGGCCGACGCGGCCCGGTCGATCGCCCGCGGGGTGGCCGAGGGACGGATCAACCCCGAGAAGGTCGACGAGAAGCTCTTCGCCCAGCACCTGTACCTGCCGGACCTGTCCGAGGCCGACCTGGTCTGGCGCACCTCCGGCGAGCAGCGGCTCAGCAACTTCATGCTCTGGCAGGCCGCCTACTCCGAGTTCGTCTTCTCCGACGTGCTCTGGCCCGACGTGGACCGCCGCCACCTGTGGGCCGCGATCGACTCCTACGCCCGCCGCGACCGGCGCTACGGCGGCGCCCTGCCCAACCAGGTCTGAGCGTCAGCAGTTCGCGCAGATCCCGAAGATCTCCAGGGTGTGCGCGACCTCGGTGAAGCCGTGCTCGGCGGCGACCGCGTCGGCCCACCGCTCCACGGCCGGGCCCTCGACCTCGACGGTCGCGCCGCAGGAGCGGCAGACCAGGTGGTGGTGGTGCGTGGCCGAGCAGCGGCGGTAGGCGCTCTCCCCGTCCTCGGTGCGCAGCACGTCGACCTCGCCGGCCTCGGCGAGTGCCTGCAGCGCCCGGTAGACCGTCGCCAGCCCGACCTTCTCGCCCGTGGCGGCGACCAGTTCGTGGATCTCCTGGGCGCTGCGGAAGTCGTCGAAGGAGTCCAGTGCGGCGATCACGGCCAGGCGCTGCCGGGTGGGGCGCAGACCGCCCGGGGTGCCGGAGGGGTCAGTGCTCGTCATAGTGCTCTCCGTGGGCGGCGTGGCGGTGTCCGTCGTGCAGGTAGTCCACGTGGTCGCCGTGGGGCACCGCGGGGTGGCCGCAGTCGGCGCCGTGGGTGTGCGGGTGGGCGTCGGTGACCCGGTGCGGCATCGGGTCCACCTCCGGGAACGGCGCGTGCAGCCGCTGCCGGCGCCGGATCAACGCCCCGACCGGCCAGGTGGCGGCGAAGAAGCCCAGCGCCACCAGCACGATCGTCGGACCGGGCGCCACCTGGGCCCGTGCGGACAGGGCCCCGCTGAGCAGCAGCCCGCCGACCCCGGAGGCGGTACCGACCACCATCGCCCCGACCAGGGTGTCGCGGAACGAGCGGGCCAGTTGCTGCGAGGCCGCCACCGGCACCACCATCAGGGCCGAGACGAGCAGCAGCCCGACCGTGCGCATCGCGAGGGTGACCGTCACCGCCGCCAGGACCGCGATCAGCAGGTTGTAGCCACGGACCCGGACGCCGGCAACGCGGGCGAAGTCGGGGTCGGTGGCGACCGCGAACAGGTGCGGCATGAGCCCCAGGGTGAGGACCAGGATCACCGCGGTCAGTGCCACGGTGAACCAGACGTCCTCGGGGGAGATGGTGGCCAGTGAGCCGAACAGGAACTCCTGCAGCCGCGAGGCCCCCTGCCCGGCGAGGCCGGTGATCAGCACACCGCCGGCCAGACCGCCGTAGAAGAGCAGGGCCAGGGCGACGTCACCGTTGGTGCGCCCGACCTCCCGGACCACCTCGATCACCAGCGCCCCCAGCACCGCCACCACGACCGCGGTCCAGGTGGGGGAGGCGCCGGTGAGCAGGCCCAGGGCGACCCCGGTGACCGCGACGTGGCCGATCCCGTCGCCCATCAACGCCTGGCGTCGCTGGACCAGGAAGATCCCGATGGTCGGGGCAGCGAGGCCGGTGAGCAGCGCCGCGACCAGCGCCCGCTGCATGAAGTCCGCGCCGAGCAGTTCCCACAGGCTCACAGGTCCTCCTCCAGGGTGTCGAGCGGGGAGACCCCCAGCAGTCCGGGCACGAACGGGGTGTCGTGGTGGTGGTGCACCTCGGCCTGGCTCAGCGGCGCCCCGTCGTGCACCACCCGCCCGTCGCGCAGCACCACGGCCCGGTCGACCAGCGGCGCGATCGGGCCGGTCTCGTGGGCCACCATGAGGATCGTGGTGCCGCGGGACCGCAGCCGGGTCAGGGTCTCGGCCAGGGCCTGCTGGTGCGGCAGGTCGATGCCTGCGGTGGGTTCGTCGAGGACCAGCAGGTCCGGCTGCGGGACGAGGGCGCGCGCGATCAGCATCCGCTGCCGCTGCCCGCCGGAGAGGTGCACCGTGGAGTCGTGGGCCTTGTCGGTGAGGTCGACGGCGGCCAGGGCCCGGTCGACCAGGTCGCGTCCGGCCCGGCTCAGCGGGGCGAAGGGTCGCCGCCGCGAGACCAGACCCGAGGTGACCACCTCGCGCACCGACGACGGCACCCCGCCGAGCAGGGTGGAGTGCTGCGGCACGTAGCCGATCCGGTGCCGCTCGGTGAAGTCGTCGGCCGGCACCCCGAAGAGCTCGAGGTCGCCGCGGGTGAGCTCGACCAGACCGGTCAGCGCCCGCACCAGGGTGGACTTGCCCGAGCCGTTCGCGCCGAGCAGGGCCACGAACTCCCCGGGGTGCACGCTCAGGTCGATGTCGCGCAGCACGGGGCGGCCGCCGAGCACGACGCCGCCGTCGCGCAGCCGGACCGGGTCCGGTGCGCCGGTCGGGGTGGGGGTGGTCATCGGCATCCGTTCGCCTGCTTCAGGGCCGCCAGGTTGGCGGCCATCGAGTGGGGGTAGTCGCTGGTGCCGCTGGTCTCGACGCCCTCCAGAGGGTCGAGCACCGCGGTGCCCACGCCGGCGTCGCGGGCCAGGGTCTGGGCCATCTTCGCCGTCGCCCGGGCCTCGGAGAACACAGTGGTGATCTGCTCGTCGGCGATCAGCCGCTGCAGACGGGCCAGGTCGGCCGGGGTCGGTTCGGCGCCGGGGGAGAGGCCGGCGATCGCCTCGAAGTGCAGTCCGTAGCGGGTCAGGTAGCCGAACGCCTCGTGGGTGACCACGACGGTGTCGCGCTCGCACTGCTCGAACGCCCCGGTCCACTCCGCGTCGATCTGCTCGAGCTGCTCCCGGACCTCGGCGGCCCGCTGGGCGTACCCGTCGGCGCCGGCGGGGTTGATCGCGGACAGCTCGTCGGCCACGGCGTCGGCCAGGCTGGCCATCCGCAGCGGGTCGAGCCAGAAGTGCGGGTCGAGGTCGCCGTGGTCGTGCCCGTCGTGGCCCGCGTGTCCCTCCTCGCGCTCGTGGTCGGCGTCCGCCTCGTGGTCGTGCTCGTCGGCGTGGTCGTGTCCCTCGTGCCCGCCCTCAGCGGCGTGGTCCTCGGGGGCGACCAGGTCGGCCACGTCGGCGGCGTCGAGCACCGTCCCCTCGGCCACGTTCTGCGCGGCGGAGTCCACGGCCGGCTGGAAGCCGTCCAGCAGTACGACCAGGTCGGCCTGTTCCACCTCGACCACCTGGGCGATGCCCAGCTCGAGGTCGTGCGGCTCGGCACCGGGGGTGGTCAGGTTGACCACCTCGAACTCGTCGCCGGCGACCTGCTCGGCCACCCACGCCAGCGGTCCGAACGCGGCCGCGACCGTCGGGACGTCGTCACGGCCCGACGCGGCGCATCCGGAGGTCAGCAGGGCGAGGGCGGTGGCGGCCGCGGTGGCGGCGACGAGACGGGAGGGACGGTGCAACATGAGAATGATTCTCACCGCGATTGAGAATCATTGTCAAACGCGGGTCGGGGTGAGTCCGGCCACGCCGACACCCCCGCCACCTAGAGTGGCGGCGTGCTGGTGGTGACGAGGTTCAGGTCCGAGGACGAGGTGGCCTTCCGGGCCGAGGCCGAGGCGGTCGCGGACCTGCTCCGCAGCCGCCCCGGGTGCCTGGAGGTGGTCCTGGGGCGCA
>JAEWXC010000037.1 GCA_023396115.1 Actinomycetes bacterium
GCGCGGCCCGCCGCGGCATCGTCGCCGACGACCTGGTCGAGGGCGTCACCATCGCCGGGGCCGCGGTCTTCGCCGAGCAGGCTCTCGGCGAGGGCGTTCAGGCCCTCGTCTACTGACCCTCTCCCCCGCCCACCGGGCACTCGTGCGAGCCGCAGGATCGCCGACCGGGCACTTGTGCGTGCGTAAGTGCCCGGTCAGCGACAACCCGGCACGCAAGTGCCCGGTCAGCGCCACGCAAGTGCCCGGTCAGCGCCACGCAAGTGCCCGGTCAGCGCCACGCAAGTGCCCGGTCAGCGCCACGCAAGTGCCCGGTCAGCGCCACGCAAGGGGGGAGGTCGGCGTCAGGGGTGGGCCAGACGACGCAGGGCGTCGCCGATCTCCTCGACACACGCCCGGGAGCGACGCCCGGCGCCGACGACGTTGAAGAACGAGTGGATCTGGTCCTCGAACTCGACGTGCTCGGTCCGCACCCCTGCCGCGGCCAGCCGGTCGGCGAAGGCCCGGCCCTCGTCCCGCAGCGGGTCGAACCCGGCGGTGCACACCCACGCCGGCGGCAACTCGGCCGGCAGCTCGGCCCGGGCCAGGTCCACGCGCGGGTCCTCACCCATCCACGGCTCGGGCAGGTAGCTGGCCTGGGCCAGGTCCATGAACCCGGCGGTGAGGAAGAAACCCTCGCTGAACGTCGTGCGCGAGGTGGACTCCCCGCGGGTGTCGGTGACCGGGTAGACGAGCAGCTGGAAGGCCAGGGGCCAACCGCGCCGGGTCGCCTCGATCGCCACCCCGGCAGCCAGGTTGCCCCCGGCGGAGTCACCCCCGGTACCGATCCGTTCCGGGTCCACGCCGAGCTCGGCGGTGTGCTCGCGCGCCCACCCCAGGGCCGTCACCACGTCGTCGAACGCCGCGGGGAACGGGTGCTCGGGCGCCAGCCGGTAGTCCACCGACAGCACCCGTACCCCGGCCCGTTCGGCCAGCACCCGACAGGTCGCGTCGTGGGTGTCGAGGTCGCCGTAGATCCACCCGCCGCCGTGGGCGAGGACCAGCAGCGGGTCGACGCCGGTCGAGGTGGTCGGCACGTACAGCCGGGCCGGCACCCCGCCGGCGTCCAGGTCGCGCACCGACCCGATCGGCTGGTCCCCGGCCCCGGCCAGCGACTGGAACCGGATGACCTCGCGACCCCGCGGGATCGGGAGGGTCTCGGCCGGCGGGTGCCCCGAGAGCCGGTTCAGCTTGAGCAGCAACTGTGTCTCGACCGCGAGCCGTCGCCCGTCGCGCTCGACCGGCCTGCCGGCCAGGACCCGCTGCAGCGGGGCGGGGAGTCGGAGCAGACCACGCAGTACGGCCACCTGGACCAGCTCGATGCGTCGCACAACCGGCAACCTAGCGGACCCGGGGCCCGTCGTCGGCGGGTCACGCTCGTGTCACGTCCCGTTCACCCGCCGGTGCGACACTCGCACCATGTCGCCGTCTGGAGAGCCCTCACTGCACCTGGCCGCCGTCACCAGCCACGTCGAGGACCTCGACGCGCCGGCACCTGACGCCTCCGGGCACCCCGACGAGCCGTTCGACGTCGAGCCGCCCTACGAGCCCGGCGCCGGGCTGGCCGCGCTCGCCGAGGAGTTCCCCGACCGGTTCGGGGACCGCGAGCTCAGCTGGCTGCGGTTCAACGAGCGGGTCCTGGACATGGCCGAGGACGAGAGCCTGCCGCTGCTGGAGCGGGCCAGGTTCCTGGCGATCTTCGCCTCCAACCTCGACGAGTTCTTCATGGTCCGGGTCGCCGGCCTGAAGCGACGCATCGCCGCCGGGGTCGCGGTTCGCGCCGCCTCGGGGATGTTGCCGCGCGAGGTGCTGGAGTCGATCTGGACCAGCGGCCAGGACCTGATGCAGCGCCACGCCCGTGTCTTCGCCGAGCAGATCACCCCGTCGTTGCAGGAGCAGGGCATTGTGCTGGTGCGCTGGTCCGACCTGGACAAGGACGAGCAGAAGCACTGCAAGAAGCTGTTCAAGGAACGTGTCTTCCCGGTGCTGACCCCGCTGTCGGTGGACCCGGCGCACCCGTTCCCCTACATCTCGGGGCTCTCGCTCAACCTGGCCGTCGTCGTGCGCCACCCCAAGACCGGCACCGAGCACTTCGCCCGGGTGAAGGTGCCGCCGATCTTCTCCCGCTTCGTGCCGTTGGGGAACCAGCGGTTCGTGCCGCTGGAGGACGTCATCGGCGAGCACCTCAAGCGGCTCTTCCCCGGCATGGAGGTCGTCGCCGCGCACACCTTCCGGGTCACCCGCAACGAGGACCTCGAGGTCGAGGAGGACGACGCCGAGAACCTGCTCAAGGCGCTGGAGAAGGAGCTGCTGCGCCGCAAGTTCGGGCCCGCGGTGCGTCTGGAGGTGGAGTCCGACATCTCCCCGCGGGTGCTGGACCTGCTCGTCTCCGAGCTCGGGGTCGCCCCCGAGGAGGTGTTCCGGCTGACCGGTCCGCTGGACCTGCGGGGGCTGCACGACATCGCCGACCTGCCGCGCGAGGACCTCAAGTACGCGACCTTCGTGCCCACCACCCACCCGCTGCTCGCGGAGAAGGAGTCCGCCTCCCCGGTGGACATCTTCGAGGCGGTGCGCCGCACCGACGTCCTCCTGCACCACCCCTACGACTCGTTCGCCACCTCGGTGCAGCGGTTCATCGAGCAGGCCGCCGCCGACCCGCACGTGCTCGCGATCAAGCAGACCCTCTACCGCACCTCCGGCGACTCCCCGGTGATCGACGCCCTGGTCGACGCCGCCGAGGCCGGCAAGCAGGTGCTGGTCATCGTGGAGATCAAGGCCCGCTTCGACGAGAGCGCCAACATCCGCTGGGCCCGCAAGCTCGAGCACGCCGGCTGCCACGTGGTCTACGGCCAGGTGGGCCTCAAGACGCACTGCAAGTTGGCGATGGTGGTGCGGGACGAACCCGACGGGATCCGCCGCTACACCCACATCGGGACCGGCAACTACAACCCCAAGACCGCCCGGATCTACGAGGACTTCGGGTTGCTGACCAGCAACGAGACGATCGGCGAGGACGTCGCGCACCTGTTCAACAACCTGTCCGGGATCAGCCGCAACGCCCGCTACGACACGCTGCTGGTCGCCCCCGACTCGGTGCGCTCGGGCCTGGTCGACCAGATCCACGCCGAGATCGAGCACCACCGCGCCGGCCGGCCCGCGCACATCCGGATCAAGGCCAACTCGATCGTCGACGAGGAGGCGATCGACGCGCTCTACCTGGCCTCGCGCGAGGGGGTGCCGGTGGAGCTGCTGATCCGCGGCATCTGCGCGCTGCGCCCCGGGGTGCCCGGGCTGTCGGAGACGATCACGGTCCGCTCGGTGCTGGGACGGTTCCTGGAGCACAGCCGGGTCTTCTCGTTCGCCGGCGGCGGCGAGCCGAGCGTGTGGATCGGGTCGGCGGACCTGATGCACCGCAACCTGGACCGCCGGGTGGAGGTGCTGGTGCGGCTGCCGCGGGTCGAGGACCGCGAGGCCGTCGACGCCCTGCTGGAGGAGGCGTTCGACCCAGCCACCAGTGCCTGGGAGCTCGGGCCGGACGGCCGCTGGACCCACCACGCGGGCCAGCAGCACCTGCAGGAGAGCCTGATCGAGCGGCAGCGCCGACGCCGCTGAGCGCCCCTGCTGCACCGGCCCGGTGGCCTACCACGCGGTAGGTCCGGATTTCCGCGCGGGTCCGCGGGTTGCGCGTCGGCACGGTCGACCCCCTAGCATGGCGACCGTTCAGCGCCTCCACACCAGGAGTTCTTGTGGCGTTCAAGTTCCGACCCGTCGACGCGTCGTTCTACGACCTCTTCGCCCAGTCGGCCCAGCACCTGCTCACCGGTGCCGGCCTGCTCGCGGAGATGCTCAACGAAGACAGCAACCGTGAGGACAACGCGCGCCGCATGCGCGAGGCCGAGCACGCTGCCGACGAGACCACGCACGCGATCGTCAAGCAGGTCAACAGCACCTTCGTGACCCCCTTCGACCGTGAGGACATCTACGACCTGGCCAGCGGCCTGGACGACGTGATGGACCTGATGGACGAGGCCGTCGACTGGATCCTGCTCTACGAGGTCGGCGAACTGCCGGCCCGGTTCTCCGAGCTGGTCGAGGTGCTGCAGCGCTGCGCCGAGGTCACCGCCGAGGCGATGCCGAAGCTGCGCTCGATGGCCGACCTGGAGGACTACTGGATCGAGGTCAACCGCCTCGAGAACACCGGGGACAAGGCGTACCGCCGGATCCTCGCCAGCCTCTTCAGCGGCCAGTACGAGGCGCTCGAGGTGCTGAAGCTCAAGGACATCGTGGAGTCGCTGGAGGGCGCGATCGACGCCTTCGAGACCGTGGCGAACACGGTGGAGCAGATCGCGGTCAAGGAGTCCTGACAGCGTGGAAATCGCGCTCATCGTCGCCGTCGTCGTCGTCGCCCTGATCTTCGACTACACCAACGGCTTCCACGACGCAGCCAACGCGATCGCCACGTCGGTCTCCACCCGGGCGCTGACCCCGCGGGTCGCGCTCGGAATGGCCGCCGTCATGAACTTCGTCGGCGCGTTCCTGGGTCAGAAAGTGGCCCACACCGTCCAGGACACCATCAGTCCCGGCGACGGGACCCACGCCCTGACGATCGTGATGTGCGGCCTGTTGGGCGCCATCGCGTGGAACATGATCACCTGGTACTTCGGCATGCCGTCGTCCTCGACGCACGCCCTCATCGGTGGTCTGGTCGGCTCCGCGCTGGCCGCCGGCGTCTACGTCAACTGGGGCACGGTGCGCGACAAGGTCGCCATCCCGATGGTGCTCTCCCCGATCGTGGCGTTCAGCCTCGGCTTCCTGGTGATGCTGGCGATCATGTGGCTGTTCCGGCGCGCCAACCCGCACCGGGCGCAGCGCGGGTTCAAGCTCGCGCAGACCGCCTCGGCCGCCGCGATGGCGCTGGGTCACGGTCTGCAGGACGCCCAGAAGACGATGGGTGTCATCTTCCTGGCGCTGCTGGCCGGCAACCACGTCGCTGCCGACGACCCGCTGCCGCTGTGGGTGATCATCGCCGCCGCGGGCGCGATCTCGCTGGGCACCTGGTCGGGCGGCTGGCGCATCATGCGCACGCTGGGCCGCCGGATCATCCACCTGGACCCGGCCCGCGGTTTCGCGGCCGAGTCGGTGGCCGCCGGCGTCCTGTACTCCACCGCGTACGTCTTCGAGGCCCCGATCTCCACCACCCACACGATCACCACCGCGGTGATGGGTGTCGGCGCGACCAAGCGGGTCTCCGCGGTCCGCTGGGGCGTGGCCAAGTCGATCGTCACCGCCTGGGTGCTGACCTTCCCGGCCGCCGGTGCCGTGGCGGCGCTCTGCTACGGGATCGCGCACTTCTGGCTCCCCTGAGGCACGTCTCTCCG
>JAEWXC010000038.1 GCA_023396115.1 Actinomycetes bacterium
GAGTCGTCGTCCTCGAACATCGTGAGGACGACGACCGCCGGGGCGGACGCGCGCCGGTTGATTCTTCGCGTCGCCTCGATGCCGTCCAGCTCGGGCATCCGCAGGTCCATCAGCACGACGTCGGGAGCCAGCTCTTCGGCAAGCTCCACGGCGCGTAGACCGGTTTCAGCCTCACCGACGATGTCGATGTCGTCGACGTCGGCGAGCATCAGCTCGAGGCCGCGCCGGTACGCCGGGTGGTCGTCGACCGCGAGCAGCCGGATCATCGCTCGACCCGGCTCTCCGCGCTCGCCGGAGGCTCCTCAACAGGCAGGACCGCACGCACGAGGAGGCCTCCTTCTCGCCGGTCGGAGATGTCGCAGGTGCCACCTAGCTCGGCGGCACGCTCGCGCATCGACGTCCACCCCACCCCGCTCGTAGTCGCTAGCGCTTGACCGCGCCCGTTGTCCGCGATGGTGAGTTCTAGGCAACCGTTCAAAGACACGTCGACCCGGCAGCGGCTCGCGCCAGCATGGCGGACGGCGTTTGTCATCGCCTCAGATGCTATTCGGAAGGCAGCGACCTCGACCGCCGCGGGCAGCGCGGGCAGCGGCTCCGGCCCGGACACCTCAATCGTCAGCTCCCCGGACAATGCCCCAGCGCGATGCCGGATCGCCGCAAGCAAGCCGACCTCGTCGATCGCCGGCGGCCTTAGGTCGTCGACGAGCCGGCGCACCTCCGCGATAGCGTCCTTGACCTCCTCGCGTGCCTCGGCAAGCAGTGCGGCGCGCGCGTCGACATCGGCGCGTGACTGCGCGGCGTTGAGCTTGAGCACGACGGCTGCCAGCGCCGGGCCGACCCCGTCGTGAAGGTCTCGGCGGAGCCGGCGGCGCTCCTCCTCGCGGCCGGCCACGATCCGCGAACGCGACTCGCGAAGAGCCTGGCCCTGTCTCTCCGATCGGACGAGGACCGCCGCATACCGGGCAAGGTCGCGGAGGAGAGCCAGATCCGCGGATGACAGCTCCCGCCCGTGCGGCACTGCCACCGCGAGATATCCGAAACTCTCGCCGCGATGCACCAGCGGCGTCCGGACGACACGATCGTCCGCGTCGCCGGGCCGGGTGTCCACCCACGCGCCATCGGCACGGAGAGCTTCGGCGATCGCATCAGTGACCGCGTCGGTGACCGGAGTGCCGAACGTGTCAGATGCTGCAGCGTCGGCCCGGTCGGCGAGCAGGCGGAGGGCTTGGTGCGGCTGGGACCTGTAGCCGTAGACCCACCGCTCGACCCGCCAGCCGAGCCAAGCGTAGGACGGGTGCACCGCGACTGCGACCACGGCGACCGTGAGTAGGCCACCCAAGGTGTCGTTTCCGCCGACGCGGGCGACAGCGAGGAGCAGCAGTGCGTACAACGCCACCACACCCACAACCAGGACGCCATAGGTGAGCGTGCGGCTGAGGACGAGCTGGATGTCGAAGAGGCGATAGCGCAAGATCGCGATCGTGATGGTGGCAGGCAGCGCAGTGCTGACACCGGTGAAAGCGGCAGCGGTAATCCAGGGAATGTCACTCAGCAGGAAGTGATTCGCCCACAGCAGGAGCAGCCCCAGCGGGACGGCCAGCGCACCCCAGACCAGCCACAGGAGTTGCAGCCTGGTCTCGCCCGCCGATGCCTTGAGCCGGCTGCGCACGGCGACAGCGGAGCCAAAGAACAGAAGTACGACGAGCAGCAGCCCGACCGTCCCGAGAATTGCCGACACCGCAGGCGATAGCCACGCCACCGGTGGGGCGAGCCCGTCGTGCTCCTGCCGGAACGTACTCCGGTCACCGGCCGCACCCACGAGAAGCAGCGCTGCGCCCGCCAGCCCAACACGGACCCAGAGCAGCCATCGACGTGACAGCGGACGCCCATCGGGCAAGACGTAGGCGATCAGGACCAACCATAGGAACAGGAATACCCAACCGCCGGCGAGCAGCTGGTCGGCAACCAAGGCCGCCGTGGTCGTGCTCGTGAACTCGGAGCCACCCAGCAGCAGGCCCACCGACAGCCCGTGCGCCCCCAGCAGGCAGCCGATCCGACGCTGACCACGCCGCACGAGCAGCAGACCAAGCGTGATCGGGACCACCGTCGCGAACACAACGGCCGTGAAGAACATGTCCACAGTCTGACGGCGCGGCAGCCTCACGTCTGCAGTCCCGGGAACACCTCCCGGCCCACCCGGGACGGCAACCTCGTGCGCCCGGGCTACTCGACCGGAATGGTCGCGGTGTCGGCGATCCCCGCCGGCATCATGCGGAAGGGAGTGGCGAAATGCCTCGCAGCAAGTTCGAACGATTCCTGCCCTGGACGGGAGCGATCGCGGGCGCGGCCTGGATCGGGCAGATGTTCCTGTTCCAGACCGGCGACCAGGACTCACCCGGGACGATGACCACCGCGGTGATCCGCGATCACCTGGCCCTGAACTACGCAGCCATCGGCTGCCTGGTCGTCATGGCGATCGCGCTGGTCTTCTTTGGGACCGCGCTCCGCAGCCATCTCCGTGCGGGCGAAGCTCGCGAATCGACATACTCCAGCATCGTCTCTGGCGGCCTGTTGCTCGTCGCTGCCGGCCTCTCGCAGATGGTGATGTGGAACTGGGGTCTGATCAACGGAGCTGCGGACGCCAAAGACGACCAGGCCCTGGGGATCCTCAGCTTCGTGGGCTTCTTCGGGTTCGCCGGCATGGGCATTGGCATCGCCACCACCTTCCTTGGCGCCGGACTGGCCGGTCTGGCCAACGCCGTACTGCCGCGGTGGTTCGCGATCCTCACCCTCGTGCTGGGCGTACTCAGCGCCCTAGGCACCGCAGGCATCCCACCCGGTGGTCTGGTGAACTACCTGCTCCTCCCGCTGTGGCTCATCGCCGCCGCGATCATCCTCGCCCGACGGCAGGGCGAGGCCGACTTGTCGTTGAGCCTGATGGGCTCCGTCGTATCGTGACAGGACCCGCAAGCGCTCGAGTTGGTAGCCAGTCACAAGGCAGGCGCGATCCGCCCCCGCCCGTTGATGGATGGTCGGTGTCACCGCAAGAAGAACCTCCCACGACCAACGCCGCTCCTCTTCAGCCGCGTGAGCGTCCGGACGTCCCGATAGACCCGTCCGGAGGTCGTCGCCGGGACTGGGGCCTTCTAGGGGAACCGTCAGCGGCTGGGGTCGGAAGCTCGCGCCGACGGCCGGCGACCCAGCACCGGTGGGGGTTTTCGGGACCCAAAGCGCGGCATAAGCCTGAATGGCTCAAATCTCAAGTGGCGCCTGATATGCGTTTCCGCAGGTCAGGCGCCACTTCATTGTAGCGGGGGCAGGATTTGAACCTGCGACCTCTGGGTTATGAGCCCAGCGAGCTACCGAGCTGCTCCACCCCGCGTCGGTGAACAGAACATTACGTGCCGCCCCACGGGCACGCAAATCGGGGGTGGGTGACCCCGATCACGTGGCCGGGCGGGCTCACCCGCGCAGCGGTACCGGGGGCGCCAGGAAGGCGGTCAGGACGGCGCGGAACTCCTCCGACATCGCCCAGGAACGCTGGGCGTTGTGGTCCCACAGGGCGACCGTGGTGACGGCGATCAGGGAGGGCGGAGCGTCGGGGACCGCGTGCAGCTCGGTGGACACGTCGAAGGACGAGCCGCCCACGCGGCTCACCCACAGCCGGGCGTCGAAGCCGCGGAACGCGGCGAAGCGCATCTCGGCGTGGTAGTCGACCCGCTGGGCTGCCACCAGCTCCCCCACCCCGCTGGGCAGCGTGCCGAGCAGCCCGACCACGCCGTCGGGGTTCGGGGCCAGCGGCGCGAACCTGAGGAACTGGATCCGGGCCTCGTCGATCACCCGGATCGCCTCGACGCTGTCGATGTGGTTGCCCATGTTCAGGTCACGGAACCGGGGATGGATCTCGGTGTCGAACACCAGGGTCGTCTCGCTCACGCCATCGAGCCTAGGGGCACCCCACCCGCCCGACAGCCGCGCGTCCCGCCCACCGTCCCGCACGGGTTCTTGGGCACGGCACCCGCCCTCCGTCGGGGGTCACCGGCATGATGGCCACGTGAACGAGGACCAGCCCACCGAGGCGCACCCCCGCGACCCGGTCGACACGGCCGTGGCCGAGTACGCCCAGCGCCGCCCCGCGCTCGAGGAGGTCACCGAGCACTACATCGCCGCGGTCACCACGCTGCTCGACGACGCCGGCATCAACTACCTCTCCGTCACCGGGCGCACCAAGTCCGTCGCCTCGTTCGCCGGCAAGGCCCACCGGCTCCGCCTCACCCACCCCGACCAGGACGCCGCTGACCTGATCACCGACCAGGTCGGCGTCCGGGTGGTCACCTACCTGCTCAGCGACGTCGCCGCCGTCGCAGGCCTGCTCACCGACGAGCTCACCGTCCTCGATGACCGCGACCTGGGCCGTGAGACCGCCGACGAGGGCCGCTTCGGTTACTCCAGCCGGCACCTGCTCGTCACCGACACCGACGGGGCCGCGAGCAGCGCCGACAGCACCGCCCCACCCGCCTCGATCCAAGTCCGCACGGTGCTGCAGCACGCCTGGGCCGAGATCGAGCACGACATCCGCTACAAGGGCACCCTGCCGAGCCAGTACGCCTCGGAGATGGACCGCCACTTCACCCTGGCCGCCGGCCTGCTGGAACTGGCCGACCGCGAGTTCTCCGAGATCTCCGAGCGGATCCAGAGCTCGACATTGACCTACCGCACCGACGAGGACGCCAACGACCCGCGCATCGACGACCGGGACCTGACGGTGTTCCTGGCCCGCCAGTACCCCGACGCGGGTTGGTCGCGCACCGACCACTACCACTGGATCTCGGGACTGCTGCTCGAGCTCGGCATCACCTCACTCGACGAGCTCGGCCACCTGCTGACCTCGGTCGACACCGAGGCGATCAACCACCGGATGGGCTACAAGCACCCCTCCGGTGGTGTCCGCCGCCTCGACGACGCCCTGCTGGCGGTCTTCGGACGGACCTACGTGGACCTGCACGGCAACTCCCACCGGGTGGCCAAGCTGACCGCCCGGTTGGAGAAGCTGCGCGGCGACGGCTGAGGGGGTCTCCGGGGTCTCGGCAGGCGCGACCACCGGCGGGGGCCTGCTCGGCCACCGAGGGCCAGGGGTCAGTCCTTCGGGGAGATCGTGGAGACGTCGATGACGTAGCGGTACCGGACGTCACCGGCCACGACCTTGTCGTAGGCCTCGTCGACCTGGTCGGCACTGATCGTCTCGATGGTGGACCCGAACCCGTGCTCGGCGCAGAACTCGAGCATCTCGATGGTCTCGGGGATGCCGCCGATGTTGGACCCGGCCATCACCTTCGAGGTGCCGATCATCGCCCCCGGGCGCACCGAGTAGGGCGACGTGGGCAGACCGACGCTGACCAGCACCCCGCGCGGCTTGAGCAGGCGCAGGTACAGACCCATGTCGAGGTCGGCGGAGACCGTGTTGAGGATGACGTCGAAGGTCCCCGACAGTGCCTTCACCGCGGCCGGGTCGGCGGTCGCCACGTGTGCGGTGGCGCCCATCTCCAACGAGTCGTCCTTCTTGGCGTCGGTGCGCGACAGCACGGTGACCTCGGCCCCCATCGCGACCGCGAACTTCACGCCCATGTGGCCCAGTCCGCCCAACCCGACGACCGCGACCTTCGAGCCCGGGCCGACGCCCCAGCGGCGCAGCGGCGAGTAGGTGGTGATCCCGGCGCACAGCAGCGGCGCCGCCTCGGCCAGGTCGATGCCCTCGGGGATCGGGCAGCCGAACCGCTCCGAGACGACCAGGGACTGCGAGTAACCGCCCAGTGTCGGCTCACCGTCGTAGCCGCGACCGTTGTAGGTCATCACTGCGCCGGTGGTGCAGTGCTGCTCGTAGCCGTCCTTGCAGAACTCACACTCCCCGCAGGAGTCGACCATGCAGCCCACGCCGACCCGGTCGCCGACCTTGAACCGGGTCACGCCCGCCCCGACCGCCGAGACGGTCCCGGCGATCTCGTGACCGGGCACCATCGGGAAGATCGCGCTGCCCCACTCCTCGCGCACCTGGTGGATGTCGCTGTGGCAGATCCCGGCGTAGGCGATGTCGATCGCGATGTCGTCGTCGCGCAGCTCGCGGCGCTCGACCGTGCGCTGGACGAAGGGGGCTCCGGCGGAGTCGGCCACGAGGGCCGCAGTCGTGGTGGTCATGTGAGCCAACCTACGCCCGGGACCCGAGCCGTTCCAGCCCGGTCACGGGCCGCTCTCCCCCGACTCCGACTCCCGCCGGGTCACGCCACGCAACACGGAACCGTCCCCTCTGGTGCGGTGGTAGGACACCGCACCAGGGGGGACGGACCAGTGTGACAACTCCCAGGGCCGGCCCCGGTCAGTTGCCGGACTTCTCCTCCGACTCCTGCGCGGCCTTCTCGTCGGCGTCGGCCTGCTTCTGGGCCAGCGCGAACGCCTCGTCGATCAGCGCACGGGCCTCGTCGTTGGCCTTGGCCCACTTGACCGTGTTGCCGGCCTTCTGCGCCTCGTCGGCCTCGCGGTACTTGGCGTCGGCACGCTGCAGCAGGTTGCGGATCTGCTCGGCCACGGTGCCCGTGGGCGCCGTCTCGTCGCCGTCGTCGGGCGTCGGGGTGTCGTCCAGGCTCACCCCGAGCACGTCGGCGATGGCCCCGGTCAGCGTGGGCGCGATGCCCACCTTCTCGCCGTAGGAGACCATCACGAACCGCAGGATCGGGAACGCCGCCTCGGACTCGTTCTGCGCGGCGTACAACGGCTGCACGAACATCAGCCCGTCGCCGACCGGCACCGTCAACAGGTTGCCGTAGATCGGTTTGATCCGCCCCTGGCTGAAGCTGAGCAGCTGCTTGCGGACCTCCTCGTCGGAGGCGATCTCGTTGGCGATCAAAGTCGGGCCGTTCTCCCGCTCGTTGGGCAGCTGGAGCGCCTGGATCTTGCCGTACTCCGGTGAGGTGGCATCAGAGTTGACCGACACGAAGGCGGCCATCTGGTTGCGGCCCCGCGGCACGTACACCGAGGTCAGCGAGTACGTCTGGTCGGCCGAGACACCCTCGGTGGGACCGGAGTCGTCACGCTCCCCGGACTGGTTGACGAACAACCGGTACGGCGGCTGCAGGCGACCGTCGACGTTCGGGTCCTCCGGCACCTCCCAGCGGTCACGACCCTCGAACCAGTCCTTCGGCTCGGTCACGTGGTAGCGGGCCAGCTGGAACCGCTGCACCTTGAACAGGTCCTCGGGGTAGCGCAGGTGGTCCTGCAGCGACTCGGGGATCTCCGACTTCGGCTTGACCACGTCGGGGAAGACCCCGCTCCACGCCTTCAGCATCGGGTCCTCCTCGTCCCAGGCGTAGAGCGAGACCGTGCCGTCGTAGGCGTCCACGGTCGCCTTGACCGAGTTGCGCATGTAGTTGATCTCGTCGGTGGGCAGGGTCGCGAACTGCGGACGCTGGTTGAGCGCGTCGTCGGTCATCTCCTCCAGC
The DNA here is from genome assembly GCA_023396115.1 of Actinomycetes bacterium. GTDB lineage: Bacteria > Actinomycetota > Actinomycetes > Propionibacteriales > Nocardioidaceae > Nocardioides. The sequence continues at coordinate 7,491 of JAEWXC010000038.1, forward strand.
GACCCCTTCTGGGACTGGGGGTAGCGGTCGGTGACGGTGTAGCCGTCCAGGATCCAGGTGATCCGGCCGTCCACCAGCGCCGGGTACGGGTCGGTGTCGACGGTCAGCCACGGGGCGACCTTCTCCACCATCACCCGCGGGTCGCGGTCGTAGAGGATCTTGGAGTTCTCGTGGACCCGCTCACCGAGCACGATCTTGGGCTCGGAGAACTTCACCGCGTACAGCAGTTTGCGGAAGAAGCTGCCGATCTCGACGCCACCGTCGCCGTCGTAGGAGGTGGTCTCCGAGGACCCGCCGTCCCCCTCCTGCAGGGCCAGCTCCACATCGCGACCGCCCGGCGCCTTGCCGACGATCGAGTAGTTGGGGCTCATCTGGCCGAAGTAGATCCGGCCCTCGTAGTCCTCGCTGTCACCCGACAGCACCCGCTCGTTGGGCTCCTGGCCCTCGGCCCACTGCAACGACGTGGACTGCTTGAGGTCGTCGGCGGGACGCTGGTTGGCGTAGGCCGCGATCAGGCCCGAGCCGTGCGTGTAGACGGTGTGCAGGTTCTCCCAGTTGCGGTCGGCCTCGGCCACACCGTTCTGGTCGAGCTCGCGGGCCGCGACCACCATCGCCCGCTGGCGTCCGTCGATCTCGTAGCGGTCCACGTCCAGCACCGGCGCCACCGAGTAGTAGGCGCGCACCTGCTGCTGCTGCTCGAACGCCTTGCGCATCGCCTTGGGGTCCAGCAGCGGCACCGAGCTGGTCGCCCCGTCCAGGTCACCCAGCGAGGCGTTCAGGTCGGGGGTGGAGGTGTACTGCGACACGGTGGTGTCGGCGACGTCGTAGGCGGTCCGGGTGGCCTCGATGTTCTTCGCGATGTAGCTGGCCTCCTTGTCGGCCGGCGAGGGGTCGACCTGGAACTTCTGCACGATGCCGGGCCACAGCACCCCCAGCAGGATCGCCGAGAGGGCCAGCAGGGCGATGCCGACGCTGGGCAGCATCCAGGTGCGGCGCCACACGTTGAGGAAGAACAGCACCGCACAGATCACCGCGATGCCGAGCAGGATGTTCTTGGCCGGCAGCACCGCGTGCTCACCGGTGTAGCTCATCCCGTCGATCACGCCGCCGGAGGCGTTCATCAGGTCGTAGCGGTCCAGCCAGTAGTCGACGGCCTTGGCGAGCACGAAGATGCCCAGCAGCACCGAGATCTGGGCCTGCGCGGCACCGGTGAGCCGGTCCTGGCGCGCCTGCAGCCGGATGCCGCCGTAGACGTAGTGGACCACCACGGCCGCCATCAGGCCCACCACGGCCAGGGCCATCACGTAGTCGGTGAGGTAGTGGAACCAGGGCAGCTGGAAGACGTAGAAGCTGACGTCCTTGTCGAAGTAGGCGTCCTTGGTGCCGAAGTCGACCGAGTTGCGCCACAGCGCGAAGGTGCGCCACTGGCCCGAGGCCGAGGCACCGGCGAAGACGCCCATCACCACCGACAGGCCGACCAGCAGCCACGTCTTGACCGGCTCGATGCCCAGTCGGTACCGCTCGGTGGCGTCGACCTCGGGGGTCGGCGCGAAGAACGGCCGCAACCGGTAGCCGATGTAGAGGTTGACCCCCACCACCAGCGCCATCGCCAGGCCGAAGACGGCGAACAGTCCGATCCGCATCCACACCAGGGTCGAGAAGACCCCGCCGTAGCCGGCGGCACCGAACCACAGCTTCTCGGTCCAGAACGCGGAGAAGATCGAGCCGCCGACCAGCAGCGCGGCCATCACTGCCGCGGTGACCAGCACGGCACGGGACCGGCCGGGCCTCGGCGGGCGCGGCGGGGGGCCGGGGCGGCGGGCGGGCTGGTCGAAGATGCTCACGGGGTCGGCTCCGTCTGGTCGGGGTCGAACGGGGTGGTGGTACCGGAGCCGGCGGGCTCCACGTCCAGGGTGGCGGCCAGCACGGCCAGCAGGCCGGGCACCAGGTCGGTGCCGTCGACCACCGAGGTCGGGTCGTCGTGGGCGCGCAGCCGCAGGGCGCAGAAGGTCGAGCCGCTCCGGGTGGCCCCGGCAACCATCCGGACCTCCTGGCGCTCGGGGTGCTCGGCGGCGTACCGGGCGGCCTCACCGGCGTCCTCGGGCAGCTCGGCGTCGGCGCCGGGCGGCAGCACCAGCCGCTCGATGACCACGACGGCGCCGACCACCGGGTCGGGCCACTCGATCTGTTCCAGCACCTGCTCGACGGCGACGTCGGCCGGCAGCTGGTCCTGCTCCACCGGGGTCAGCGCGTCGGGACCCAGGTCGTCGGGGATGCCCATCGCCGCGGCCACGTCGGGCTGCTGGGCGACGATCAGCTGGGTGGGGACGAGCGCGAAGAGGCGTCCGGGCTGGTCCCAGCCGTTCTCGGCGACGTGGCTCTCCACCTCCAGCACGGCCGCGGCCAGTGCCGGGTCGGCGGGGTCGGCGGCGGTGTGGCCCCGGGGCGGCTGGTTCTCGGTCATCGTGTCCTCGACTGGTCGGGTGCGGTCAGGTGCAGGCAGGGAGCTCGGCGTCACGGTCGTCGACCCAGGTCTGGAGGGAGGCGACGGCCGAGGACATCGTGTCGGCGCGGACCAGGCGCATGTCGTCACGGTCGGCGCCCTTGGCCTCGTCGCAGTTGTCGGGGGCGACGAAGAACAGTTCCGCCCCGTCCCGCTCGGCGGCGGCGATCTTCTGCTGCACTCCCCCGATCGGTCCGACCTTGCCCTCGCCGTCGATGGTGCCCGAGCCGGCGACGGTGCGGGAGTCGGTCAGCGACCCGGGGGTGAGGGTGTCGTAGATCGCCAGGGAGAACATCAGCCCGGCGCTGGGGCCGCCGATGTTGGAGTCGATGTCGAGGCTGACCTCGAACGGGAACGTGTACCCGGCGCCGAGGCCGACCCCGATGCGGGCCTCGCCCTCGATCTCGCGGGGCGCGATCCGCACGGTGCGCTTCTTGCCCTCGCGCAGGATCTCCAGGCTGACCTCCGTGCCGGGGCCGGCCTTCTTCAACGCCCGGCGCAGCTCCTCGCCGTTGCCGGTGATCGGGGTGCCGTTGACCGAGACCAGCACGTCGCGCGGTTCGAGGGTGCCGTCGGCCGGCGTGCCCTTGCTGACCGTGGAGACCTGGACGTTCGCCTCGAGCTGGTAGCCCATCTGGCGCAGTGCCGCGGCGATCGCGTGGTCCTGGGAGTTGACCATCTCCAGCTGCGACTGGGCCCGGTCCTCGGCGTTGCTGACGTCCTCGGGGTAGATCACCGAACGCGGGTAGATGGCGTCGGTGTCGGAGATCCACGCCTTCATCAGCTGCACCAGGCTGACCTTCTCCTGCGGCTGGTCGACGTAGATGGTGGTGAAGCGCAGTTCGCCGTCGTCGCGGTAGCTGGCGTGTCCCTCGACTTGGACGACCGGGTGGTCGCCGGCGTCGGCGAGCAGGTCCACGGTGATCCCGGGGCGGTAGGTGACGAACGGGAGCGGCTGGAAGACCGCGACCGCCCACAGCCCGATGACGAGCGGCACCGCGAGCAGCCCCGCCAACGTCCTACGACTCATGCCCACACCCTCTCAAACGGGCGCAACACGACGCGCACCTGTCCGGTTGCGGTGCCGGGTGGTGCGGGGTCAGCCGGCGCGCGGAGGCTCCGGCTCGGGCCGCGAGGCCCGGGTGGGGGCTGTCTCGGGGCGGCGGGGTGCCCGGACCGCGACCCCTGCTCCGCGCTCGCGGACCCGTACCTGGCGGGCGTCCCGGCGGACCCGGTCGCGGCTCAGCGCCTCACCGAGCCGGGCCACGGCCTCGTCGCGGTCGATCTCACCCCGACCGTCCCGACCCAGCCAGCTCACCCAGACCATCGCGACAGCCGTCACGACCACGGCCGGGGCCAGCCACCACAGGATCTCCACGTCACCAGCCTAGGCAGGCTGTCCCGGGCACCGTCGGCACCACGCGGGAGCACCGCGGGGTGTCGGTCACGGGCAGGGTCAGGGGGTGCCGACCCACTCCCGGTCACCGTCGGTGAAGTGCTGGTCCTTCCAGATCGGCACCCGCTCCTTGAGCCGGTCGATCAGGGCCCGGGTCGCGGCGAAGCAGGCATCGCGGTGCGACGCGGCGGTGCCGACCACCACGGCCAGGTCACCGACGGCGAGCGGACCGACCCGGTGCACCGCGGCCAGGGCGTGCAGGTCGAACTCGGCGGCGACCTCGGCGCACACCTCCTCCAGGCGCTGCACCGCGCTGGGGTGGGCCGAGTAGGACAGGGCGCTCACGCCGCGGCCACCGTCGTGGTCACGCACCCGGCCGACGAACAGGTCCAGTCCCCCGGCGGCGGGGTGGTCGAGCGCTCCGAGCACCTCGGCGACCTGCAGCGGCGTCTCGCGCAGAGCGACCAGGCGGACGACGTCGGGCAGCGGTGCGGACATGACCGCCAGTCTAGGCCTGCGCCGGCTGCCCGACCGCGGGGCGCAGCAGCGGCGGACCGGTGGTCACCGGAGCCGGCCCGGTCCCGGCCTGCCGCCGGCTGTTCGCGGGGCGTGCCCGGCTGGTGTGCCCGGGTAACTTTGACCCATGAGCACCCCTGAGGAGAACGGTCCCGGCAACAGCGGCGAGAACCCGTTCAAGGGCACCCCGTTCGAGCCCCTCTTCGCCGGCGGCGTGCCGGACCTGCAGGGGCTGATGGCCCAGGTCCAGTCGATGATGCAGCCCTACGACGGCCCGGTGAACTGGGACGCGGCCCTGGACACCGCCCGCCGCACCGTGGCGCAGCAGCCCGACCCGTCCCCGGACCAGCGGCAGAAGGACGCGGTGGCCGACGCGGTCCGGCTGGCCGACCACTGGCTGGACGCGACCACCGACTTCACCTCCGGCACCACCACCGCGGCCGCGTGGAGCCGTGCGGAGTGGATCGTGGCGACGATGGACGTGTGGAAGGTGATGGTCGAGCCGTTGGCCGCCCGCTCCGCGGCCAGCATGGGCGAGGCGCTGCCCGAGGAGGCGCGCGCCGTGGCCGGGCCGATGCTGGGCATGATCCAGCAGGCGATGGGCTCGATGGTGGCCCACCAGATCGGCCAGGGCCTGGGCACGCTGGCCGGTGAGGTGCTGGGCACCACCGACATCGGTCTGCCGCTGGTCCCGGCCGGACGGGCGGCGCTGGTCACCGCGAACGTGGCCGCGTTCGCCGAGGGCCTCGACGTCGGCTCCGACGACGTTCTGCTCTACCTGGCCCTGCGCGAGGCCGCCCACCAGCGGCTGTTCGCCAACGTCGGCTGGTTGCGCGACCACCTCATCGGCGCGGTCACCGACTACGCCCGGGGGATCGACGTGGACGTCTCCTCGATGGAGGAGAAGATGCGTTCCCTGGACCCCACCGACCCGGCTGCGATGGCGCAGGCGATGGAGGGTGGCCTGTTCCAGATCGAGGACACCCCGGCCCAGAAGGCCGCCCTGGAGCGGCTCGAGGTGACCCTTGCCCTGGTCGAGGGCTGGGTCGACGAGGTGGTCGGTCAGGCGACCGAGCAGCGGATGCCTGCCGCGGCCAAGCTGGCCGAGGCGATGCGCCGGCGCCGGGCCGCGGGCGGGCCGGCCGAGCAGGCCTTCGCCACCCTGGTCGGGCTCGAGCTGCGTCCGCGTCGGCTGCGCGACGCCGCCACCCTGTGGGGCTCGCTGCGGACCCGGCAGGGCACCGAGGGCCGCGACGGCGTGTGGATGTCGCCGCAGCTGCTGCCCACCGCGGCGGACCTGGACGACCCGCTGGGGTTCCGTGAGGACGCGGTGGCCGGGCCGGAGCTGTCCGAGGAGGACTTCGACGCCGGGCTGCGTGCGCTGCTCGACGAGCCCGGCGAGGACCGCCCCACCGAGCAGTGAGCACCCTGCACGCCGACGCCACCGAGGTGCTGACCCGGTGGCGGGCCCCCGAGGCACGCCTGGACGAGTTGCGTCGCCGGTTCCTGGAGGTGCTGCACGCCTCCCCCGACGCGATGACCCGGGCCAACGCCCCGGCGCACCTGACCGCGGGCGTCCTGGTGCTGAGCCACGACCTCGACGCGGTGCTGCTGAACCTGCACGGCAAGGCCCGGCGCTGGTTCCACTTCGGTGGCCACTGCGAGCCCGACGACGCCACGCTGGCCGGCGCCGCGGCCCGGGAGGGCCGGGAGGAGTCGGGGTTGGTCGACCTGGTGCTCACCGAGGAGCCGGTGCACCTCGACGCGCACCGGGTGCCGTTCTGCCGTCCGCACGGCGACGTGGAGCACCTCGACGTGCGCTACGCGGCGCGGGCTCCGCGTACTGCCCGGGCCGTGGTCAGCGACGAGTCCCTGGACGTGCGCTGGTGGCCGCTGGAGGCGTTGCCGCCGATCGAGCCGGAGATGCACGAACTGATCGCACTCTCCCGCGCCGCCCTGGCCTGAGGGCCGGAGGACTGCAGCGCCGGTGACGTGAAGGGCCCCGGCACCACCCGACGTTTGCCTTCCCCTTGCGAACGTCGGGCGATGGTGCCGGGGCCTCATCAGCGACGAACCTAGGAGTCAGCGCGCGCCGGGTCAATCCTTGCGGACCAGGAACCTCTCCACCCCTGTGCACAAAGCTGTGGACACGATGTGCAGGGACCGGCCGCAGCCGTGGATGAACCGGCCCCGGTTCCGGACGACGCTGTGGGCGACACGCCCGGGCGGGGGCCGGAACCCCTGCGATGACCAGCCAGAATGTCGCGCACCGGGCTGTGGAGGGAGAATCAGGTCTCCCAGCACCCCGACCGGCCAGGAGCCCCGCATGTCCACGCCCCTCGACTCCCCCGTGGCGGTGCTGCGCCGGATCGCGTTCCTGATGGAGCGCCAGCGCGAGGAGAGCCGCCGGATCGAGGCGTTCCGCCGGGCCGCGGCCGTGCTGCTGCCACTGGAACCCGACGAGGTCGTCGAGCGGGCCCGAAGCGGCACCCTGACCGAGCTGGCCGGGATCGGGCCCAGCACCTCGGCGGTGGTCACCGACGTGGTGGCCGGCCGGGTGCCCGAGCGACTGGCGGCGCTGGAGGAGACCGCCGGTCCGCTGGTGCCCGGGGGCCGGGCGCTGCGGGCGGCGCTGCGAGGGGACCTGCACTCGCACTCGAACTGGTCCGACGGGGGCTCCCCGATCGAGGAGATGGCCTTCACCGCCCTCGAGCTGGGCCACGAGTACCTGGTCCTCACCGACCACTCCCCCCGGCTGCGCGTGGCCAACGGGCTCTCGGCGGAACGGCTGGGCCGCCAGCTGGACGTGGTGGACGCGGTCAACACCCACCTGGCCGGAGGCGGGTTCCGGCTGCTGAAGGGGATCGAGGTCGACATCCTCGACGACGGGTCGCTGGACCAGGACCCGGCGCTGCTGGACCGGCTGGAGGTGCGGGTCGCCAGCGTCCACTCCAAGCTGCGCATGGACGCCGCCCCGATGACCCGGCGGATGCTGGTGGCGGTGGCGAACCCGCACACCAACGTGCTGGGGCACTGCACCGGACGACTGGTCACCGGCAACCGCGGCACCCGCCCGACCTCCCAGTTCGACGCCCGGGCCGTCTTCGAGGCCTGCGTCGAGCACGACGTGGCGGTGGAGATCAACTCCCGACCCGAGCGGCGCGACCCGCCCACGAAGCTGCTGGAGCTGGCCCGCGACACCGGGTGCCTGTTCTCCATCGACTCCGACGCCCACGCGCCGGGCCAGCTGGACATGCTCGACCACGGCTGCGAACGGGCCGAGGAGGCCGGGATCGACCCGGACCGGATCGTCAACACGTGGCCGGTGGAGCGCCTGTTGGCGTGGGCGAACCCGGATCGCGCCCAACTTCGCTAGTTTCGTCCCATGCCCCAGAGCCAGCCGCAGGTGGAGGTCCGTCGGTCGCGACGGCGTCGCCGCACGGTCTCGGCCTACCGGGACGGCTCGAAGATCGTGGTGATGATCCCGGCCTCGATGTCACGGGCCGAGGAGAAGAAGTGGGTCGGCGAGATGCTCGGCCGCCTTGAACGTTCCGAGGCGCGCCGCCGTCCCTCCGACGACCAGCTGCTCGAGCGGGCGCACGCCCTCAACGACGAGTACTTCGGCGGGCTGGCCACACCGCACTCGGTGCGCTGGGTGGACAACCAGAAGTCCCGCTGGGGGTCGTGCACCCCGACGGACCGCTCGATCCGCCTCTCCAGCCGGCTGCAGGAGATGCCGACGTGGGTGCGTGACTACGTGCTGGTCCACGAACTGGCGCACCTGCTGGAACCGGGGCACGACGACAACTTCTGGGCGTGGGTGGACCGCTACCCGCGCACCGAGCGGGCCAAGGGGTACCTGGCCGGCTGGGCGGCCGGGTCACAGCTCGACGGTGCCGGTGCCGACGAGGACGACACCACCCACGTGGACTGATCCTCAGCGACCGACGAAGACCGGTGCCCGGCGTTCGGCGGCGGCCGCCAGCCCCTCCTGCAGGTCCTCGGTGGCCATCGTGACCGGCTGGGCCAGTGCCTCCCACTGCAGGGCCGCCTCCAGGTCCCGGTGGCCCGGGCCGCGCAACGCCAAGGTGGTGAGCCGGCTCGCGATCGGCGCGTTCGCGGCGACGGCACCGGCCACCTCGAGCACCTCGGTGAGCAGGTGCTCGGCCTCGAAGGTCTGGTTCACCAGGCCGATCCGCAGTGCCTCCTCACCCGCCACGAGCCGACCGGTGAGCAGCAGGTCCCGGGCGTGGGCGGTGCCGACGACGTCGGGCAGCAGGAACGTGCCGGCCATCCCGGGGTGCAGGCCCAGGCGGGTGAAGGGGACCCCGAGCTTGGCGGTGTGGCTGGCGTAGCGCAGGTCGCAGGCCAGGGCCAGGCAGAGCCCGGCACCGATCGCGGGTCCGTTGAGCGCGGCGATGGTGGGCACCTCGAGCCGGCGGATCGAGAGCCATGCCCGGTAGAAGGGCTGCATCCGGTCCCGGAGCCGGTCCACGCCGGCACCGGGTTCGCTGGCCAGCCAGGTGGTGTTGCCGCCGGAGCAGAAGGCGCTGCCGGCGCCGGTGACCACGACGGCCCGGACGGTCCGGTCGTCGTGGAGCTCCTCGACCGCACGCACCCAGGAGTCGGTCATCTCCGGCGACATCGCGTTGCGCTGCTCGGGGTTGTCCAGGACCAGCAGCACGACCCCCTCGCGGGGCCGTTCCACGCGCAGGTGCGGGAGCGTGCGCACGGGGTGCTGGTCGGACGGGGCGGCCTGGGCGGGGTTCACGCTCATGAGCGAAGTTTTGCGCGTGGCGGTGTGCCTGTCACGCCGGGAACCAGTCGTGCCGTAGGGTTTCGACCGGCGCCGGCTCAGCCGGCCCCTCGGCGGGCTTCCCCGAACCCCCCGTCGCGACGACCAGTTACACATAGGCAAGGAGGCCGTCATGGCGGAGACCTGGAGCGGTGAGTTCTACTGCGTCAAGTGCAAGGAGAAGCGCGAGGCGACGGGTGAGGTCAAGGTCAACGACAAGGGCACCCGGATGGCCAAGGCCGTCTGCCCGACCTGCGGGACCAACCTGAACCGCATCCTCGGCAAGGCGTGACCTTCACGTCCCCCAGCTGATCCGACGGCGCCTCCCCACGGGGAGGCGCCGTCGAGCTTTTCGCCCCTGTGGAGGAGCGCCGACGGGCCCGGCCGGGCGGTGACACGCTGGGGTGATGCTCGTCCACCTCGACGCCAGCTGGCACTGGCAGGAGCCGTTGACCGAGGCGCTGACCGCCTCGGCGGTGCGGCTCACCCCGCACGAGAGCCGCGCCGACCTGGTGGTCGTGGCCGGCAACGGCACCCCGCCGGTGCCCCTGGTCCCCGTGGAGCGTGACTGGAGCCCGCACCTGCCGGTGTGGTGCGGCACGGACGGCATCCGGGTCGGCCCCCTGGTGCACCCGCCGCTGACCGCGTGCCCGGGCTGCGTGCACGCCCATGAGCGGGAACGGATCCGCCTGACCCCGATGGGGCCGACCGCCGAGCCGGACCCGGCGCTGCTGCGCATCGCCTCGGGCCTGGTGGCCCACCAGGTGCGGGCGTGGCTGGACCTGGGCACCCCGGTCCGCGGGGCCCCTGACATGCCGTTGACCTGGTCGACGGTGGTGCTCCTCGCCGCCGACGCGAGCGCACGGGTGCAGCGTCTGGGACGCCACCCGCACTGTGGGTGCACCTGGATGGACCACCAGCTCGGCTGAGCCGGGCGGTCACCACCACTCGTTGTCGAGGCGTCCCTCGATGGCGCGCAGGTTCTCCCGGGAGCACCGGTCGCAGTAGCTGAGCTCGCGTCCGTGCTCGACCGAGGTGGTCCAGGTCAGCGCCGCCGCGGCGTCGGCGGCGACCGTTCCGCACAGGGCACAGGTCCGCATGCCTCGACGGTACCTCCGCGAGGTCGGCCCGGACAGTGCGTGGGGCCGTGCGCACACCCCACGGACGCACCGGAGCCGGGGGGCGGCCCCGGGCCAGCCCCCGGCGCCGGGCGGGTGGCCCAGC
>JAEWXC010000056.1 GCA_023396115.1 Actinomycetes bacterium
GAGTAATTATATTGAGAAGGATCAACTGGCGTATAACCTGTTGGCGTATAGAATCTCAATAAGTCACCATTCACGACTCTATCAGATAACGCCAATTTATGATCTACTTCATTTTTAATCGTCTTTGCTTCCTCTAATTGACTGTCGTCTAATGGTAAGCCTGTTTTATTATCATAATATTTTTCATTAATTGAATAAATAGTAGGACTGACAAAATCGCCATTTCTAAATGGTACAATTTCATCATGCTCTTCTGATAATAAGTCTGAACCAAATTGAACAAATTGTTGTGAATCAATTCCTAGTAAATGCAATAACGTTGGCAGTAGGTCTGTTTGGCCACCATAGCTATGGTTGATCCCACCTTGTATGCCTGGAACATGTATAAATAATGGTACACGTTGTAAATTAGCACTTTCATATGGTGTAATCTCTTTTCCAATGACTTGTTCCATCGCTTTATTATGATTATCGGAAATACCGTAATGGTCACCATAAAGAACAATCATTGAATGATCATATAATCCTGATTCCTTTAATTGCTGGAAGACCTGTTGAATTGCTTCGTCTGCATAACGAGCTGTTTGGAAATAATTATCAACGCTTGCATCTCCCGTATTGGCTTTATCAATTGTCACTAAATCTTGATTCATTTTATATGGATAGTGATTCCCTACCGTAATTAATTTTGTATAAAAAGGTTGTGGTAAGGAGCTTAAAAGATTTTGAGATTGTTCAAAGAATGGTTTATCTAACAAACCATATTCAGCCATGTCCTCTGAAGTACCTGTGTTATAGTAACTAGCATCGAAGAATTTGTCGAAGCCAAATGATTTATAAATTACATTTCTATTCCAGAAGCTTCCGTTATTACCATGGAATACAGCTGATGTATAACCATAATCTTTTAAAATACTAGGAGCTGCCTGATACGTATTTTGTGCTTTTGTAATATAAGCAGATCCTTGTGGTAATCCAAATAAAGAATTTTCAAGCATAAATTCTGCATCAGATGTTTTCCCTTGACCTGTTTGATGGAAGAAATTATCAAAATACAATGTATTCTTATCTTTTGCTAATGAATTTAAAAATGGTGTTACTTCTTCACCATTTAATTTATAGTCGATTAAAAAGTTTTGGAATGATTCTAAATGTAAATAGATAACGTTCATTCCCTTTGCTGCACCAAAATATTGGGCATTCGGTTTGGCGTAGTTTGACTTTGTATAGTTAATTACTTCAGTAATATCACTACTATCTGCCAAAGCTCTCTGAGAAGAGGCTTTCATCGTTTCAATTGAGTCATAAATCGTATAGTTATACATCCCTAGATATTTCACAATATAGTTTCTATCAAAACCTCGTGTTAATAGTTGAGGACGATTAGTTTCAGCTAGTCCTAAATTAAGAATTGATACCGCTAATGCAAAGGCAATGATTGCCATTCCTTTTTTATAGCCAAAACGTTTGGTATCTTTTTGGATTTTTTTAGAGAATCGTAGATAAAACATAACCATTACATCCACAAAGAACAAGATATCATAAGGCTTTAATAAAGAAAGAACACTGCCGCCTAAATCTCCAAAGTTCTGCGTTTGAGAAAGTGTAGGTAATGTAATGAAATCACTAAAGAATCGGTAATAGACAATATTGGCATATAAAACAATAGACATCAAAGTGTAGACAACAACGAGTGATGTGTATTTTCTTTTTCCTTTAAATAAAAATGAAAATCCTAGAAATAGCATTGCTGAGCCCAGCGGATTTATTAGTAAAAGGAATTGTTGAATGATTCCTTCTACACCTAAGTCAAATTGTGATAGTTGAGAGATGTATGTTTTAATCCATAACATTAATACTGCTACTATATAAATTCCTAAAAAGTTTTGTAATAGGTTATCTTTTTTATTTGCTAGATTTTTCATTTTTGCACCTACCTTTTACTGATTAAATTAAAATCTAGATATATATGAACTTAACTGATAAGTACTGTATGGCACTTTAAAAAATGTTACGTTACAATAGCTTTTTTCGCGACCAATGTATAGTACTCCCCATTTAAACTTCTGTCAAGTTGTTAGCTATTCTTCATATAAATATTTCTAATTAACCTATATATTGTCCAAAAAATACCCAGTAAACATTAGTTTTTAACTAATGTTTACTGGGTATTTTACGCCATAATAGAGATGGTTGGTTCTTTAAATATCTATATGAAATTTACCTCGCAATTTCTCTTATTTGGGCATCAAAAAATCTTCCATTTCAAATGAATTGGAAGATTTTCTGGAACACTATTTAGACGTTTCTATATTTATTTGAGCACCTACTGAATTTTTCAATGATGAAGAAAGACCTCGTCTGATTAGATTCGCTGAAACAGGCGCTCTCCCCATCTCCCTTGCCCAAATTGATAGTTGTCCTATATGGTGAATTTCATGTGCAATGGTATGACGAATGATCTCACCCCATGTATGCGTTTCAATCCTGCCATCTGCCATCGGATTATGAAGTATACGCTCTTCCATACTTTCTTCCCATTGATTTACAAAGCTTTCTACTTCTAAATGAAATGCAGCTTCCAATTTACGAACCTTTTCCAAGCTATTATATTCATTAAAGCTCTCCTGAAAATCTGTTTTCCCTTGTAATAGACGAATCCAACTCCATTCAACATCAATGATATGGAAAAGTGTGTGTAATATACTGCCCACTCCACCAGTTCGGTTTTGCAAAAGTTCTTCTTCAGTCAACTCTTCACACCAACGAAACCAATCTTCCCGAACTAGCCAATTATATTTAAAAAATGTTTGCAAAAAAGCACCTCCATAGTTGTTGAAAAAATATTATAACTCACTATTTCTTAATATAAAGTGTGGATCCCTTCTTTGCTCTTTTCAGCTATCCAAATAAGCACTATAAGTATCCTAAGCTAAATGTTTAGTAATTACCACTTCTGGTTACTCTTATGAATTTTTCTATAAACGTAATCTGCATTATCTAGGTTTTTCCAGCTACTAATAAAATTTAGTATTAGCATAAAAATTCCAAATAAAATAAATGCCAACATATATTTACCTATGAAAAATAAAACAAACGTTGCAACCAAAAGTAATATCATTAAAATTATTACGAGGATTTGTAATTTCCCCTTCTTCTTCTCATCCATCTGTTCAACCTCCAATC
>JAEWXC010000066.1 GCA_023396115.1 Actinomycetes bacterium
GGTTAAGGGGTCCGGGGGGCGGGTGACCGCACCGTCGGGTCAGGACCAGTAGACGACGACCTTCGCCCCGACCGGGACCTGGTCGAACAGGGCCGCGATCCCGGCCCGGTCGCGGATGTTGACGCAGCCGTGCGAGGCCCCGCCGTACCCGGTCGCGGCGAAGTCGCTGGAGTAGTGCACCGCCTGCCCGCCGTCGAAGAACATCGCGTACGGCATCGCGGTGTTGTAGAGCGAGGAGACGTGGTCGCGCGACTTGAACGCGACGCTGAAGACGCCCTCGCGGGTGGGGGTGCCGGACGCCCCGAACCGGGTGTCCAGGGTGACCTCGACCCGACCGTCGACGACCCAGCGCAGGGTGCGGCTGGACTTGTCGATGCACAGCACCCGCCCGGTGGTGCACCGCGGGTCCAACGGCCCGGGGGTGTTGGTGTTGCTGCTCGGGATCGGCGGGACCAGCCCCTTGAGCTCCTCGGCGCTCGGTGCCCGGGTCATCTCCAGCAGCCGGCGCCAGGTCCGCCGGTCCAGCACCCCGGTCTCGCGGAAGCCGCGCTTGGCCTGGAAGCCGCGCACCGCCTCGGTGGTCCGCTCGGCGTAGACCCCGTCGAAGGGGAGGCTGAGCCACTGGATCTGCACCAGCCGGGCCTGGATCTCGCGGACCTTCGCACCCCGGTCGCCGGGGCGGGCGATCACCACCACCGGCTTCTTCGTCGGGGTGCTGGTCGGTTCCGCGGGTGCGGTCGGCGTGGTCGGCTCCGGTGCCGAGCTGGTGTCGCTGTGCGGTGCGGCGTGCCGTTCCCCGGCGTTGGTGATGCCGTTGGCGGCCGTGCAGGCGGTGAGCAGCACGAGCGTCGCCAGCAGGGCGGCCGTGCGGGCCGCGCGTCGTCCGGTGCTCCGGGCAGTGTCCCGAGTGGTCATGGTGATTCCCCCTTCACCGCTACGACGAGTCACCGGGCCGGGAGGTTGCCCCGGCAGGCGGACGAGTTTGCGACGGCTGGCCAGGTGGTACCCCTCCGGCATGAACGACGAGGCGGTGCCGCAGGCGGGTGACCGGGCACGGGTGTCCGAGGTGAAGGCGACGGCGCCGTGGACGGTGGCGCCGGGGCCGAACCTGGCCAGCGCCCTGGTGGTGGCCTGCCTGCTGCCGGTCCTGTACCGGATCGTGGTCGCTCCGCCGCGGGGCTTCTGGCCGACCGTGGTGGTGGTCCTGGTGATCACCGCGGCCGTCTCCGGGCTGCTGCACCTGCGCGGCGTGCCCCGGGCGCTCGCGCTGGGCGCGGCGGTCGTCGGGACGGGGACCTGTGCCGCGGTGGTGGTCACCTGGAGCCTGGCCGGACTGCTGGAGCGCGACACCGTGGCGTGGCTGGTGCTGGTGCCCACCACGGTCGTCGCCGTGCTGCTGGCGCCCGTGGTCGCCGGGTGGCCCGAGACCCCGGCCGGTGCGGCCCGGGCGGGGGTGGCGGTGCTGCTGCTCGGGCTCTTCTTCGTCGGTGGCTCGCAGGGACCGGTGGGGGACCACCTGCAGGAGGGGGACCGGAGGGCCACGTGGGTGGCCGAGCTGGAGCAGGCCGGCCTGTCAGGTCACGACTACACGTGGGACGGCTGGGAGGTGGAGTTCCTGGGCACCCACGAGTCCGCCACCTGGGACCGGGCGAGGGTCGGCACCGGGTACTCGGTGCGGTTGAGCCAACCGTCCCGGGGGCCGGAGGGGTCGCCGTCGTTCGACGTCGTCGTTGAGATCGAGGACCCCTGCAGGAAAGCGGGCGAGCCCTACGGGCCGACCTGCACCGAACACGACGGCTGGACCGAGGTGGTCGACCGGAGGGACACCTTGGTCTTCGACGGCAACGGCCCGTACCGCACGGTCCGCATCGACGAGGACGCACCCACGGCCGAGGAGGTCGGGGAGTGGCTCGCCGCCACGCCGCCCGTCTCGCTGTGGCAGATGGTCGGCACCAGCCGGTCCTGACCTGGCCCGCCGGCCTGACTGGGCCTGACTGGGCCTGGCGCGGCCCGGCCCCCGCGGGGACCGGGCCGGGACCGGGTCAGCGGTAGTTGGTGAACTGCACCGCGAAGTCGTAGTCCTGCGCCTTGACCAGGGCCTGCACGGCCTGCAGGTCGTCGCGCTTCTTGGAGGAGACCCGCAGCTCGTCGCCCTGGATCTGCGCCTTGACGCCCTTGGGGCCCTCGTCGCGGATCAGCTTGGAGATCTTCTTGGCGTTCTCCGAGGAGATGCCCTCCTTGAGCACGATGGTGATCTTCGACTTCGTGCCCGACTGGCGCGGCTCGGAGGCGTCGAGCACCTTGAGGCTCACGTTGCGCTTGATCAGCTTGTCCTGGAAGACGCTCAGCACCGCGCTGGCACGGTCGTCGGCGGACGCCTCGATCTCGATGGCGTCGCCGGACCACTCGATCGAGGCGCCGGTGCCCTTGAAGTCGAACCGGGTGGCGACCTCGCGCGCGGCCTGGCTGAGCGCGTTGTCGACCTCCTGCTTGTCCAGCTTGCTCACGATGTCGAACGACGAGTCGGCCATGTCTGCTCCTGATTTTCTCCGCGTGTGCTGCCTGCGCTATTCTCCCGTCTTGTCGAGCGAAGGGCCAACCGGCCCCGATCCGGCACTGGCAGGTTGCCCGAGCGGCCAATGGGAGCGGACTGTAAATCCGTCGGCTTACGCCTTCGAAGGTTCGAATCCTTCACCTGCCACAGGACACCAGGTGTTCTGGCAGCGAAACCCCCACCCGACCGGTGGGGGTTTCGTGCATTCCGGGGTGGGCGGCTGCCCGGTCCGGCTCAGAGCTCCCCGCTGATCGCGGGAACCCGGACCTCCTCCTCGCGCAGGGACGCCACGGCCGCGCGGAACTTCCGCATCCGCGAGATCACCGACTCGCCCACGGGCGTGTGCCCCCAGATCGAGATGCCCTGGTAGGTCGTCGGCTCCCACGTGGACTCGAGTTCCTCGGTGACGACCACCGGGTTCCACCCGACCTCGAGCTCGAAGCCCGACGGGGTCACGCAGTAGTAGGACAGTTCGCGGTCGTTGGTGTGCTGTCCCACGCTCCACGCCATCGCGAAGCCCTGCTGGGTGACCCGCTCGAAGCTCGCCAGCAGGTCGTCGAGGCTGCCGACCTGGATGTTCATGTGCTGGATCGACGTGCGGATCGGGTCGATGCGGACGCCGCGGACGTTGGCCACCGCGATGCTGTGGTGCCGGGTGTCGGTGCGCAGGAAACGGATCTTCAGTCTCGCGCCGGCGACGTTCTCGTCGATGAAGTCGCTGATCCGGGCGTCGAAGACCCGGTCGTAGTAGCGCTGCAGGCCCTGAGGGTCCTTCGTGGTGATCGCCAGGTGCCCCATCCCGCAGGCGTGGCCCCCCTGGTCGCGGCCGCTGGTGACCCAGGCCCGGTTGAGCATGCGCAACGGCTCGGCGACGAGGACCGGTCGGGTGAAGATCTCGGTGGCGATGCCCTTGGGGCCCGGGAACCGCCAGAGTCGCTCCACCCCGCGCAGCGCGCACTCCTCCTCGGTGCCCTCGGTGACCGGCACCCCGTGGTCGGCCACCCGAGCCAGGATCTGCTCGAAGGTGGCGTGGTCGTCGACCTGCCAGCCGGCGGCCACCAGGTCCTCAGCCGGACCCCGTTGGACCAGGAACCGGCACGCGTGGTCGTCGAGCCGGAAGCGCATCCGGTCGCGGGAGAGCCGGTCCACGTGGAGTCCGACGGCGTCGGCGCCGAAGCGGTGCCAGTCCACGAAACGTTGCGACTCCACGACGACGTAGCCCAGGTGCACCGCGCCGAAGACGTCGGTCCTCACGATGCCCCGCCGCCCGCCAGGAAGCCGGTGACCAGGGACGCGAAGAGGTCCGGCTTCTCGAACTGGAACCAGTGCCCCGTCCCGGCCGCCAGGTAGACGTCGCAGTGGCGCATGGTGCGTGCCAGCGTCGCCGCCCCCGAGGGCCGGTTGACCCGGTCGGCCAGACCCCACAGCACCAGGGTCGGCACCTCGCAGCGCGCCAGCCGCGGGTCCCGGGTGAAGTCCATCCGCACCAGGGTGCGCAGGGCGCCGCGACCGGACGGTCGCTGCAGGGGCGGGTCGGCGACGACCTCGGGGTCGATGCTCGAGCGGTAGCGCAGGTCGATCAGCTCCTCAGGCACCTCCACGCCCTCGGCGACCAGGTCGTGGCGGATGAAGTCGGCGAGCTTCTGCCGGCTGGGTCCCTCGCTGCCGTAGTAGCCCAGCAGCCTGGACAGGCCGGCGGTGGGCAGGGCTCGGGTGGTGCCGACGCCGCCGGGGCCCATCAGCACCAACCGGTCCACCCGGTCGGGCCGGTCCAGGGCGAGACGCAGCGCTGCCGCACCGCCGTAGGAGTTGCCGACCAGGTGCGCCCGGTCCAGGTCGAGGGCGTCGAGCAGACCCCGGACTGCCAGGGCCAGGTCGCCGAACGGGTCGGTGCGGTCGACCCCCTTTGTCGAGCGCCCGTAGCCGGGCAGGTCCGGGACGATGACCCGGTGACCCGCGGTCACCAGGTCGTCGAGGTTGCGGGCGAAGTTCGACATGCCGGTCGCGCCGGGCCCGCCGCCGTGCAGCAGCACGACCGGTGTGCCGGTGCCGACTTCGGTGACGAACAGCTCCCGGCCGCCGACCGGGACCAGCGACTCGGTGGTGGGGTGGGTGCTCATCGGGCCTCCTGCGGACGGCGCCCGCGCAGCTGGTCGGCGAGGGCGGTGGTGTCGTCGGGGAGCGCGTCGCCGCGCCACACGACGTGGCTGTCGACGCGCACGATCAGCAGCCGGTGCCGGAAGGTGGGGTCGGGTGGGCCGGGGACGTCGACGACGACGACGGGCAGGCCGGTCTCGCTGAGGGCGGTGACCTCGACCGAGGGATCCAGCCGCAGCAGCGTGTAGTCGGGACCGAGCAGGTCGAGGACACTGACGCCGTCGACCCGGAAGTGCGGCAGCCGGCAGCCCGGCACGGTGGACGGGATGAACGAGCCCATGTCGTAGCCGGGCGGCTCCTCGCCGTCGCCGACGATGATCGGGGAGTCGTCGTAGTAGTAGCCGAAGTTCAACCCCTCGGGTGACATCTGCGCCAGGTTGATGTCCAGGAGGCGACGGCCGAGCCGTCGGCGCAGGGCCCGGCCGACCAGGCCCGGCGAGGAGAGTCGCCGTGGTGCCGAGCGGGTGGACATCGCGGCCGCGTTCTCCTGGAGCTTGGCCATCGCGAACCGGGAGACCTGGTCGGTGATCGGCAGTCGCTCGGCCTCGTAGGCGTCGAGGATGCCGGGGTCGGCCCAGCCGTGCAGCACCCCGCTGAGCAGCCAGGAGAGGTTGACCGCGTCCGCGATGCCGGCGTTCATGCCGTAGCCGGCGAACGGCACCCACAGGTGGGCGGCGTCGCCGGCGAGGAAGACCCGGCGGTCCCGGATCCGCTCGGCCACGAGGCGGCGTCCGACCCAGTCCTCGTGCTTGAGCACCTCGAACTCGAAGTTGGCGTCCACCCCCAGGACGTCGCGGATGGAGTGGTCGGGGTCGAGTGCCTCGAAGTCGGTCTCGCCGGCGGGCAGGGCACGGTGCACCAGCCACAGTTCCTCGCCGTCGATCGCGACCACGTTGCCGCGGGCCCGGTGGTTGACCACCCAGCTCATCCAGGCGGGGCGACGGTCGCCGAACAGGGCGCCGATCCCCGCGGAGCGCACCAGCGTGGTCCGCGTCCGGCCGATCTCGGCGTCTCCCGCCAGCCGCACGCCCATCGCCCGGCGGACCCGGCTGGACCCGCCGTCGCACCCGACCAGGTAGTCCGTCCGCAGGTCGAGGTCCTGGCCGTCGTCCAGCCCGCGGCAGTGCACGTTCACCCCGTCGTCGTCCTGGGTCAGGCCCACGACCTCGGTGCGGGGCAGGAACCGCACGTTCGGCAGGGCGAGCAGCTGGGCGCGCAGGATCGGCTCGAGCCAGAGCTGGCTCTGCCGGACCATCGGCTCGGGCGTCGGCCAGACCGCGTCGTGCCACGGGGTGCCGTCGAGGCCGGGCAGGTCGCGCTCGGCCCGCGAGGGCATGGTGATCCGGGTGAGTTCGGGCCCGGCCAGGCTCGTCGTATAGATCGTGTCGGTGGGGTAGTCGTCGGGCAGGCCGGCGGCGCGCACCTGGTCGGCGATGCCGAAGCGACGGAAGGTCTCCATGGTCCGGGCCGCGATGGTGTTGCACTTCGCGTCCGGCGGGTCGTCGCTCGCACGTGGTTCCACGACGACGACGTCGATGCCGCGTCGTGCCGCGTCGATGGCCAGGCAGGTGCCCACCGGGCCGGCGCCGGCGACGACGATCTGCGGGTGCTGGGTGGTCATGGGGTCTCCAATCGGATTTCTGATGAAATCATCAAATCCATGTGACGGTTTCGTCAAGTAGTTCCGTAAAGTGGGGCCGCGTCGACCAGGAGGAGAGTTGTGAACGGCGAGACATCCCAGGCCCCGCTCAGTGCCCGGAGGGCACGCACGCGCCGGGCGCTGCTCGACGCGGCCCAGGCCCTGCTGGCCGAGGGGCGGACGGCGGTGAGCATCCAGGAGATCGCCGACCGGGCAGGGGTCGGATTCGGCTCCTTCTACAACTTCTTCACCAGCAAGGACGAGCTGTTCGAGTCGGCTCTGGCCGACACCATCGAGGCCTACGGTGCGCTGCTGCAGGAGCTCGTCGCCGACCTGGACGGCCCGGCCGAGGTCTTCGCGGCGAGTTTCCGCCTGACCGGACGGCTGCAACGTCGGATGCCCGAGCAGGTGCGGGTCCTGCTGCACAGTGGCGTCTCGATCCTGGAGCGCGACCAGGGTCTGGCGCCGTGGGCGCGGCGCGACCTGCGTCGCGGTGTCGAGGCCGGCGAGTTCGACCTCGAGGACGTTGAGCTCGGTCTCATGGCTGTCGGTGGCGCGCTGCTCGGGCTGCTGCAGATGCTCGACTCGCGTCCCGAGGTCGACGACGCCGACGTCGCGGACCGGTTCACCCAGCGGGTGCTGCGCGCCCTGGGGATGCCGCCGGAGCGGGCGGCCGAGATCTGTGCGCGGCCTCTGCCGGAGTTGCCCGGCCTCCCCTGAACCGCGCCACGCCGGTCAGGGCTTCCGGTGGGCGCCGGTGGGCGGTACGCTGCTGAAAATCATTTCAGTTTCCGGACCTCGGTCCTCGGACACCTGGAGTTGTGATGGGCGCACGGAACCTCGCACAGGCCGCTGACGAGCAGCCGCGCACGCTGCCGCCGTCGATGGTGGAGCGGATGACGCTGATCCTCGAGGCGTTCGACTCCCCGACCCGGCGACTCACCCTCGAGCAGGTCAGCCAGCGCACCACGCTGCCCCGCTCCACCGCCCACCGGATCCTGGACCAGCTGGTCCGCCTGGACTGGCTCGAGCACGCACCCGGCGGCTACGCCCTGGGCAGCCGCGCGCTGGGGCTCGGTGGCTCCTCGGGCGCCGGCCACGGAGACCTGCGGGCCGCCGCCGGTGGCGTCCTGCACGAGCTCCAGGTCCGGACCGGACTCGTGGTGCACCTGGCGGTCCTGGACGGCGCCAAGATCTCCTACCTGGACAAGGTGGGTGGTCGGTTCGCCGCCGAGGTGCCCTCCCGCGTCGGCGGCCGCGCCCCGGCGCACCGCACCGCACTCGGCAAGGCGATGCTCGCGTGGCTGCCCGCCGAGGAGGTCGACGTGCGGATCGGGCCTGTCATCCAGGCCATGCCCGCCCACCCGATGGAGAGCCTGCAACTGCTGCACGCCGACCTGGCCCGCACCCGCGCGCGGCACGGTCTGGCGATGGAGCGCGGCGAGTGCTTCTCCCAGCTCTCCTGCGTGGCCTCGGCGGTGCGCGGCTCGGTCGTGCCCGCCGCCATCTCGCTCGTCGGTGGCATCAACGTGCCGCTGGAGAAGGTCGCGCCGCTGGTGGTCGACGCCGCCCGGAGGGTCTCGGCCGACCTGGCGCTCTGAGTCGCTCGGCGGGTTCGCCCGTCGCTCTGCCGGCAGCCCCGTCGGTCGCTCTGGCGCCTGCTCGGTCGCCGTCCGCAGGGTCGACCTCGCCACTGTCCGGTGAACTGACGCGCCGCCACGGTTCCAACGCGCCGCCACGGCTCGAACGCGCCACCACCGGTTCCACCGCGCCGGCATGCCAGACGGTTGGATCAACAAACTGCGCGTTACATGGCGAGGGGGCCGGCAGTGGGACCCCCTTCACTGACCAAGCACTTGCTAGGTAAGTTCAGCCCATGAGCGAACTGGACCTGAGCTACGAGGGCACGCTGCGCGAGGTCGAGACCCCGCAGGGCGTGCTGAAGTACCACGAGGCCGGAGACGGCCCCCCGCTGCTGCTGCTGCACGGCTCGGGCCCCGGTGTCACCGGCTGGCGCAACTTCGGCGAGAACCTGGCCACGTTCGCGCCGCACTTCCGCTGCCTGATCCTGGAGTTCCCCGGGTTCGGCGTCTCCGCGCCCTCCGACCTGCACCCGATGATGGCCGCGATGCCGGCCGTCGGGCAGTTCATGGACGCCCTGGGCATCGAGAAGGCCTCGATCATCGGCAACTCGATGGGCGGCGTGGTCGGCACCCGCTTCGCGATGGCGCACCCCGACCGGGTCGAGCGCCTGGTCACCGTCGGCGGCATGGGCAAGAACCTCTTCTCCTCCACCCCGGGCGAGGGCCTGCGCCTGCTCGGTGCGTTCAACGACGACCCGACCCGCGAGCGCCTCGTGCAGTGGCTGGAGTCGATGGTCTTCGACAAGTCGCTGATCACCGAGGAGCTCGTCCAGGCCCGCTGGGACCACGCCACCGAGCCGGAGACGCTGAAGTCCTCGCGCAAGATGTACTCCAGCGCTGCCCTGGAGTTCATGGCCTCGATCGAGGCACAGTCCAAGGAGGCCCCCTACTGGGCCATGCTGCACACCGTGAAGTGCGAAACCCTGATCACCTGGGGTCGCGACGACCGGGTCAGCCCGCCGGACATGGCGCTGCTGCCGATGCGCACCATCCCCAAGGCCGAGCTGCACATGTTCCCCAACTGCGGGCACTGGACGATGATCGAGGCCAAGGACGCCTGGGAGGCCGCCGTGCTCGCCTTCCTGCAGCGGCCCGAGCGGGTCTCCGGCTACTGAGTCACACCCTTCCGACACCCGCCCGCCGGTCCGCCGTCCGGGCGGGTGCGGTCGTTCCCGGGGGCGTCCGGTGGCGGGGCCGTGCCCCCACCCGGGCCCCCGAGCGCGACATGGTGTCCCGTTGATTGGGAGGTGCTTCGCGACCCCCGGGGGGCAGTGAGAACGTGTTCTCATGACCAACCCTGTGCTGAGTGCCATCGAGGAACACGCCGAGGAGATCGCCGCCCTCGGGCCGGAGAACGAGAAGCTGGGCAAGCTGACCGACCGCTCGGCCGAGATCCTGCGGGAGGTCGGCGTCATGAAGATGCTGGCGCCCGCCGCGCACGGGGGCTACGAGTCGCACCCCGCCGAGTTCGCCGAGGCCGTGATGCGCCTGGCCTCGCTCGACGGTTCCACCGGTTGGGTCGCCGGCATCGTCGGCGTGCACCCCTGGGAGATGGCGATGGCCGACCCCAAGGTGCAGGAGGAGATCTGGGGCGAGGACCAGGACACCTGGATCGCCTCGCCGTACGCCCCGATGGGCATCATCAAGCCGGTCGAGGGTGGCTACATCTTCAACGGCCGCTGGCAGTTCAGCTCGGGCACCGACCACTGCGACTGGATCTTCCTGGGCGCCATGCTCGGCGACGAGGACGGCAACATGGTCATGCCGCCGCGCAGCTTCCATGTGATCCTGCCGCGCAGCGACTACGAGATCGTTGAGGACTCCTGGGACGTCGTGGGCCTGCGGGGCACCGGCTCCAAGGACATCATCGTCAAGGACGCCTTCGTCCCCGACTACCGGGTGATGGACTTCGGGCACCAGATGGACGGCACCGCGCTGCGCGAGTCCGGCCTGACCAGCCCCACCTACGGCGTGCCGTTCACCACCATCTTCCCGCTCGGCATCACCTCCGCCGTGATCGGCATCTGCGAGGGCGCCCTGGCCAGCCACATGGCCTACCAGCGCTCGCGCGTCCAGATCACCGGCACCAAGGCCAAGGACGACCCGTACGTGATGTTCGCGATCGGTGCCGCCGCCGCCGAGATCAAGGCCGCCCGGGTCTCGATGCTGGAGAACATCACCCGCTTCCACGACAAGGCCGCCAACGGCGAGAAGGTCACCCTGGCCGAGCGTGCCGAGTCGCGCCGCACCCAGGTCGCCGCGGCCTGGCGCGCGGTCAACGCGATGGACCAGATCGTGGCCCGCTCCGGCGGCAACGGCCTGCGCATGGACAACCCGATCCAGCGCTTCTGGCGCGACGGCCACATGGGCATGGTGCACGCGATCCACGTGCCCGGCTCGGTCTTCCACGCCTCGACGCTGCTCGACATGGAGGTCATGCCCCCGGCCGGCCCCATGATGGCGATGATCTGACCCGGAGCCCACGCCGCCCCGGCGGTCCCACGGGATCCGCCGGGGCGTTCCGGTTCCACCACCCGCTCCACCACCCAGAGCTGACGAGGAGAGACCCATGACCCCGCTGGTGCGCGGGCTCGGATACGTCCGGGTCCAGACCCGCGAGCTCGACCGTTGGCGCTCGATCACCGTCGAGGGCCTCGGGTTCGCCGAGTCGCCGCGTGAAGGATCCTCGGCGCTGCACCTGCGCATGGACGAGCGCGAGGAGCGCCTGGTCATCGAGCCCGGGCCGGAGGAGAAGGTGCTGGCCGTCGGCTGGGAGGTGCGCGACCAGTTCGCGCTCTCGGCCGTGGGCCGGGCGCTGGAGGCCTCCGCGGTGGACGTGGAGCTGCTCGGCGAGGAGGAGTGCCACCACCGCCGCGTCGACGGGGCGATCCGTTTCACCGACCCCTCGGGTCTGACCATCGAGGTCTTCCACGGCCCGGTCCTGGACGACCACCCGGTCCGCACCCGGTGGATGCAGCGCTTCGTCACCGGCGACCAGGGCATGGGCGCGGTCGCCGTCGCCGCCCCGGACGTGGATCGTGTCGACACCTTCTACACCGAGGTGCTCGGGTTCCTGCCCCGCGGTGCGGTGCAGGTGGAGGGCGGGGCCGCCGGATCGCGCCCGCTGCGCGCCCGGCTGCTGGGCGTCAACCGGCGCCACCACGTCCTCGTGCTCGCGCCCGGCGGACGCCGCTGGGGTGGGCTGCAGAAGGTCCGCGTCGAGGTCGACAACCTGGACGCCGTCGGGGCCGCTCAGGACGAGATGGTGCGCCGCGGCTGGGCCGACGTGACCACCCTCGGCCGGCACACCAACGACCGGATGCTCTCCTTCTACGTGCGCATGCCCGGCGGCTGGATGCTCGAGTACGGCACCGCCGCGCTGCCCGTCGACGAGACCTCCTACACCGCTGAAGAGTTCACCCGCGGCTCCCGCTGGGGTCACGACTGGCGCTCGGAGGAGCCCGTCGCCCAGATCGCCCAGTTCCCCGGAAAGAAGAAGCACTCATGAGCACCCCCCTCTCCGTGCAGGACGTCACCGAGCGCTTCGGTGGGTTCGCCGAGACCGTCGACGTGCTGGTCGTCGGTTACGGCTGCGCCGGCGCCGCCGCCGCGCAGGAGGCCGTGAAGGCGGGGGCCTCGGTGCTGGTGCTGGAGCGGGCCAGCGGCCCGGGCGGCTCCTCGGGCCAGTCCGGCGGCGAGCTGTACCTGGGTGGCGGCACCGCGCTACAGACCGCCTGCGGGTTCAGCGACGACCCCGACAACATGTACAACTACCTCTCGGCCGCGCTGGGTCCCTACGCCGACACCGAGAAGATCCGGGTCTACTGCGACGGCTCGCCCGAGCACTACGACTGGTTCGTCTCCCAGGGCCTGGAGTTCAAGCCCAGCCACTACGACTCGCCCACCTGGATGCCGTTCTCCGACGACGGGCTGATGTGGCTCGGCGAGAACGCGTGGCCCTACAACGAGCTGGCCCGCGCCGTGCCCCGCGGCCACCGCACCACCACCCCCGGCTTCGGTGGACGCACCATCATGAAGGCCCTGGTCGCCACCGCCGACGAGCTGGGCGTGCGACGGGTCGAGGACACCCGCGCCACCGCCCTGGTCCTGGACGGCGAGAGGGTCGTCGGTGTCGTGGCGCGACGCTTCGGCGAGGACGTCGCCTACGGCGCCACCAAGGCCGTGGTGCTGGCCACCGGCGGCTTCGTGGACAACGAGGAGATGCTCGCCGACCACGCCCCCGAGCTGATCGGGCACGGCAAGGTCTCCGACGGCGGCGACGACGGCTCCGGCATCCAGATGGCCGAGGCCATCGGGGCGGCCACCCGACGGATGTCGGTGGTCGAGGCGGCCTACACCGCCACCCCGGCTCTCATCGTGCGCGGCATGCTGGTCAACGGGCGCGGCGAGCGGTTCCTCAACGAGGACGTCTACCCGGGCCTGTGGAGCCACGCCGCGCTGCACCAGCCCGGCCCGTGCTGGGTGATCGTCGACGAGCAGGGCTTCACCGAGGTCTCCGACGCCGACATGATGGGCGTGCGTCCGCACTTCGCCGCCGAGACCATCGAGGAGCTCGAGGAGGAGATCGGGATGCCGGCCGGGACCCTGGCGCACACCGTGGCCAGCTACAACGCCGCGGCCGCCGCCGACGGCACCGACCCGGTCTTCCACAAGGACCCCAAGTGGGTGCGCGAGTTGGAGGGCCCGTTCATCGCGATCGACCCGCGCAAGGGCTTCTTCGAGGGCTCCGGTGTCGAGGTCTCGCCGACCGGGTTCTCCGGGTTCACCCTGGGCGGCCTGGCCACCACCGTCGACGGTGAGGTCAAGCGGGTCGCCGGTGGCCTGGTGCCCGGACTGTTCGCGGTGGGGCGCGCCTCGGCCGGGATGCACGGTCACGGCTACATCTCCGGCACCTCCCTGGGGGACGGCACCTTCTTCGGCCGCCGCGCCGGACGGGCCGCCGCCGCCCTCTGACGCCGACCGGGCAGTTGCGCGGCGTCGACCGGGCACTTGCGTGGCGCTGACCGGGCGTTTGTGCGCCGACCGGGCAGTTGTGCGGCCCTGACCGGGCGTTTGTGCGCCGACCGGGCACTTAAGAGGCCCTGACCGGGCACTTGTGCGACACCGACCGGGTCGGTGCACGGCGACAACCCAGCGGGGAGCGGCAGCCCAGCCGAGAAGCCAGTCGGCACCCGGTGCCGAACCCTCCGGTCACCACGTGACAGGGTGACCCTCCGGTGTGACCTGTCCCACTCAGCGGTTCCCCGGCGTCTGACCGGGCGCTCGGGGGGAAACATGGTCACCGAGCGACCCGGAATCCTCCGGGACGCGACCAGCCCAGGGGGAAGGACGTGCACGGTGCCGCGGATTGCTGAGGGGCGCTCGCCAGCCGAGCCGACCTCGCTGGAGCAGAAGCACCGCTACGCCCGGATCCTGCGGGTGGCCACCGAGCACGGCATGCGTCAGCCGATGGAGCGGGTCCAGATGACCGAGGTGGCCCGCGACGCCGGCGTCGCCATCGCCACCCTGTACCGGTACTTCCCGTCCAAGCGGGCACTGTTCACCGCCGCGCTGCACGCCCAGGTCTCCCGGCTGACCACGACCCTGGTTCCGCGCGACGAGTCGGTGAGCGCCGCGGAGGCGGTCGCCGACGTCCTGGTCCGCGCCGGGGAGCAACTGCTGGCACGTCCGCTGCTCGCGCAGACGATGCTGCAGTCGAACAACGCCTCGGTCGGGGCCGTCGAGCAGGGCGGGACCGGCGTCACCAGGGCGTTCCGCCGCGCACTGCTCCTGGCCGCCGACATCGAGGCTCCCGACGATCTCGACGAGCGCCTGATCCGGGTCGTCGAGCAGACCTGGTACGGCATCATCATCTCGGTCCTCAACGGCTTCATCAGCGCCGAGGAAGCCGAGGTCGACACCCGGATGGCGTGCGCCCGGCTCCTGATCGACCTCGGCGAACCCCGCCCCCACTGAACTCCGGCGTGCCGACCGCGGCACACCGCCACACCCGACCCGCCACACCTGACCCTGGAGGCCCCATGTCCCGCACCGTCGTCGTCACCGGATCCGGCTCCGGCATCGGAGCCGCCCTCACCGCCCTGCTGCGTGGTCGCGGCGACACCGTCGTCGGGGTCGACATCAAGGGCGGCGACATCACCGCCGACCTGTCCAACCCGGCCGGGCGCGACGCCGCGATCGCCGCGATCAAGGAGGCCACCGGCGGCCGGATCGACGCCCTGGTCACCTGCGCCGGCACCTCGGTGCCCAGCCAGCTGATGATCACCCTCAACTTCTTCGGCTCGGTGCGCCTGATCCAGGGCCTGCGCGACGCGTTGGCCGCCACCGACAACCCGCGCGTGGTGATGATCGGCTCGATCGCCGGCACCCAGCCGGTCGACCCGAAGAGCGTCGCGGCCTGCCTGGCCGAGGACGAGGAGGCCGCCCTGGCCCGGGCCGACGTCCTGGTCGAGCGCGGCGCCGGCTACTCGCTCTACCCCTCGTCGAAGTCGTCGGTGGCGCAGTGGGCGCGGAAGACCTGCGTCGCGCCCGGCTGGGCCGAGGCCGGCATCGCGCTCAACGTGGTGGCCCCGGGCGTGGTGCTCACCCCGATGACCGACGGCCTCTTCGACGACCCGGCCATGAAGGCCGTGATGGACGAGGCCGTGCCGATGCCGCTGAACTCCTACGCCCCGCCCGAGGCGCTGGCCGAGGTGATCGCGTTCCTGGCCTCGAAGGAGAACACCCACGTGACCGGCCAGGTCGTCTACGTCGACGGCGGCGCCGAGGCGAGCCTGCGCCCGGCCGACCACTTCTGACCCAGACACGACGAGGGGCCCCACCGGATCGGTGGGGCCCCTCGTGCGTGGCCCGAGCCTTCGCAGGCTCAGCGATGCTGGGTGTCGAGGCCCGGCCGGACGCTGCGCTCAGCAACCGGGCGGGGTGTCTCAACCTCTCAGCGTCCTCTGAGCCCTCGCAGGGTCAGGCTCAGCGCTTCTGGGCTTCGAGAGCCCGGCCGGGTGCTTCGCTGCGCTCAGCAACCGGGCGGGCGCCTCAACCTCTCAGCGCCCTGTGAGCCTTCGCAGGCTCAGGCTCAGCGCTTCGACTTCTTGGCCAGGGCCAGGTTCTCGATGCCGGTGGTGTCGAGCTGGGCCACCGAGTAGGCCGAGTAGGTCTGGTGCGGGCTGCGGTCGGCGAAGTAGCCGGTCAGCTGGGCGTCCAGCTCCTCGACCGAGAACTCGCCGTCGGCGGCGGTGAACTTGTTCTCCACGACCGGCGCGGCCATCAGCGCGACGAAGTCGCCGTAGGTGACGAACACCTGGCCGGAGATCTTCTGCGCGGCCGGGGAGGCCAGGTAGGCGACGAACGTGGCGACCCGCTCGGGTGCCAGCATGTCCAGGCGCGAGCTGTCGGCGTCCTCGGCGAAGACGTGCTCGGTCATCGCGGTGCGACCGCGCGGGCAGATCGCGTTCGCGGTGACGCCGTAGCGGCCCAGACCCTGGTGGGTCGAGAGGGTCAGCGCGACGATGCCGGCCTTGGCCGCGGAGTAGTTGGGCTGGCCGGCGGCGCCGAACAGGAACGCCTCGGAGGAGGTGTTGATGACCCGGCCGTAGACCCGGCCGTCCTCGCTGGCCTTGCCCGCGGCGCGCCAGTGCACGGCGGCGGCGCGGGAGAGGGCGGCGTGGCCCTTGAGGTGCACGCGGATCACGTCGTCCCAGTCGGACTCGGTGAGGTTGAACAGCATCGCGTCGCGCAGCACGCCGGCGTTGTTGACGACGATGTCCAGGCTGCCGAACGAGTCGACGGCCGCGGCGACCATCTCCTCGCCGAAGTTCCAGTCCGAGACGTCGCCCTTGGCGGCGACCGCGCGGCCACCGGCCGCGGTGATCTCGGCGACCACGGCGTCCGCGGCGTCGGTGAAGTCGTTGACGACGACGGCCGCACCCTGGGCGGCCAGGGCCAGCGCCTCGGCGCGACCCAGCCCGGCGCCGGCGCCGGTGACGATGGCGGCCTTGCCGGCCAGCGAGGTGGTGCTCATGGTGGTGCCTCCTGCGTAGCGGTCGTGGGGCGGGGACGGCAGCCGTCCCCACGTTGAATAAGAACACGTTCTTGTTCTGCTGCACGAGAGTGTCCCGCCACGCGGCACGACTGTGACCGGGGCCACTCACCGGGAGGGTGGTTGTGGACAGGTGTCCAGTTCGGTCAGGGTGCCCCCATGAACGAGGTCGTCATCGTTGACGCTGTCCGCACTCCCGTCGGTCGCCGCCACGGCGGTCTGGCCGGGCTGCACCCCGCCGAGCTGCTCGGCTCCGTGCACCGTGCCCTGGTCGAACGCTCCGGCATCGACCCGGCGCTGGTGGGTGAGGTGATCGGCGGCTGCGTCACCCAGGCCGGGGAGCAGGGCAACAACGTCACCCGCGGCGCCTGGCTCACCGCCGGGCTGCCCTGGACCACCGCCTGCACCAGCATCGACTGCGCCTGCGGGTCCGGCCAGCAGGCCGTGCACCTGGTCGCGGGGCTGGTCGCCAACGGCACCATCGACGCCGGCATCGGCTGCGGTGTCGAGGCGATGAGCCGGGTCTTCCTCGGCGCCGCGATGGGCCAGGGCGAGAACGGCTACCCGATGCCCGGCCCCGAGTTCGACATGCCCGACCAGTTCACCGCCGCCGAGCGGATCGCCGCCCACTGGGGGATCACCCGCGCCGACGCCGACGCCCTGGGGCTGCTGTCCCAGCAGCGGGCCGCCACCGCCTGGGCCGAGGACCGGTTCGCCGGTCAGGTCCTCGAGGTCACCGCGCCCGTGGTGCGCCACCCCCGCGACGGCGGCGGACCGACCGGCGAGACCCACGTGGTGACCCGCGACGAGGGGCTGCGCGAGACCACCGCCGAGGGGCTGGGCGGGCTGCGACCGGTCCTGCCCGAGGGCATCCACACCGCCGGGAACTCCTCGCAGATCTCCGACGGAGCCGCCGGGGTGCTGCTGATGAGCGCCGAGCGGGCCGCCGCCGAGGGGCTGCGTCCGCGGGCCCGGATCGTGCGCTCCGCGCTGGTCGGCTCCGACCCGCACTTCCACCTCGACGGACCGATCCGCGCCACCAGCCACGTGCTGGAGCGGGCCGGGATGAGCCTGCGCGACATCGACCTGGTCGAGATCAACGAGGCGTTCGCCTCGGTCGTGCTCAGCTGGCTGCGCGCCCACGAGGCCAACGGTGCCGACCTGGCGAAGGTGAACGTCAACGGCGGGGCGATCGCGCTGGGCCACGCGGTCGGCTCGACCGGTTCGCGGCTGATCACCCAGGCCGTCGCCGAGATGGAGCGCACCGACACCTCCACCGCCCTGGTCACCATGTGCGCCGGCGGGGGCCACGCCACCGCGACCGTGCTCGAGCGGCTCTGAGGTGGCCCGACTCGTCGACGGTCTGCTCGGCATCACCGAGGAGCACCACGGCCTGCGCGACGCCGTGCGGTCCTTCGCCGACCGGCACCTGACGTCGGAGGTGGTGCGGGTCAGCCTTGACGCCGAGACCTCCACGGCACCCAGCTTCTGGCCGGCCCTGGGCGACTCGGGTTTCCTGGGGCTGCACGTCGCCGAGGAGAACGGCGGGTCCGGCTACGGGCTGGTCGAGCTGTGCGTGGTGGTCGAGGAACTGGGCTCCCACCTGGTGCCGGGACCGTTCCTGGGCACCGTCGCCCTCAGCGCGATCTTGCGCCGTGCCGGCAGCGCCCGACCTGACCGGGAGCTCGACGAGGCCCTGGTCGCGGACCTGGCCAGTCTCTGCGACGGACGCCTGACCGGTGCAGTCGCAGTTGGGGGCACGCTGGAGGCGACCGAGCAGGACAGCGGGCTCCGGGTGACCGGCGCCCTGCCGCCCACGCCCGGCCTGGTGCTCGCCGACCGGGTCGCGGTCCTGGCCGGGGAGACGTGGGTGGTGCTGCACCGCGACGAGCTCACCGACGTCGTCGACCACACCGGCCTCGACCCGTCGCGTCGCGCCGGTACCGCCGCCGTGGACGTGCTGGTCCCCGCCGGTCGGGTGCTCTCGGGGCTGCACCCGGAGGCACCCGAGGTGCTGTGGGCGCTGCTGGTCTCGGCCGAGGCCTGCGGGTCGGCGGCCTGGTCGACCCGGACCGCCGCGGAGTACGCACTGGTCCGGGAGCAGTTCGGCCGCCCGATCGGCGCGTTCCAGGGGGTCAAGCACCGCTGTGCCGACATGCTGGCCCGCACCGAGCAGGCCCGGGTGGTGACCTGGGACGCGGCGCGGGCGCTGGAGGAGTTGTGGACCGGACGCACCCCGGCCCCGGTGGCGGACCTGGCGGTCGCCGTGGCCGCCAGCCTGGCGCCCGGGGCGGCGCTGGCCAACGCCAAGGCCTGCATCGACACCCTGGGTGCGGTGGGTTACACGTGGGAGCACGAGGCCTCGTTCCACCTGCGTCGGGCGCGCACCACCAGCATCCTCGTCGGCGGCACGGCCCGCTGGCAGCACCGGGTCGGTGAACTGTCCCTGGCCGGAACCCGCCGGGAGGTGGGGGTCGAGCTCCCACCCGAGGCCGAACAGGTCCGGGCCGAGGTCCGCGCCGAGCTGACCGAGGCCGCGGCCCTGGAGGGCGAGGCACGTCAGCGGTACCTGGCCGGTCACGGCTACACCGCACCGCACCTGCCCCGGCCGTGGGGCCGGGGAGCGGGGGCGGTCGAGCAGCTGGTGGTCGCCGAGGAGCTGGCCGCGTCCGGGCTGAGCGCCCCGCGGATGATCATCGGCAGCTGGGTGGTGCCCACGCTGGTCGAGCACGGCACCGCCGAACAGCAGCAGCGGCTGATCCCCGACAGCCTGACCGGGCAGATCTTCTGGTGCCAGCTGTTCAGCGAACCCGGCGCCGGCTCCGACCTGGCGGCACTGACCACCCGGGCCGAGAAGGTGGAGGGCGGCTGGCGGGTCAAGGGCACCAAGATCTGGACCTCCGCGGCCCAGTTCGCCAGTCACGGCATTCTGCTCGCGCGGACCGACCCCGCTGCCGCCAAGCACGCCGGGATCTCCTACTTCGTGCTCGACATGACGACCCCGGGCATCACGATCGCGCCGATCCGGGACCTCACCGGGGAGACCCACTTCAACCAGGTCTTCCTCGACGACGTCTTCGTGCCCGACGAGAACCTGGTCGGCGAGCCCGGCCAGGGGTGGCGGCTGGCCCGCACCACGCTGGCCAACGAACGGGTCGCACTGGGCACCGGGTCACTGCTCGGGTCGGCCGGCGAGGAGTTGCTGCGTCGGGTCACCGGGGACAGCGCCCCACCGGACGCCCAGCGGTTGACCACGTTGGGTCGGCTGCTGGCCGACGCCCAGTCGGTGAGTCTGTTCGGGTTGCGCAGCGCGTTGCGGTCGGTGGCCGGCGCCCAGCCGGGCGCGGAGTCGAGCATCGCCAAGTACCTGGGCGTGACCCACACCCAGGAGGCCTGGGAGGTCGCGGTCGAGTGGGGCGGCGTGGCCGGACTGACCGGCAGTGGTGCCGGTGACGGCGTCGGCGGTGACCCCACCTGGTGGTTCCTCAACGCCCGCAACCAGTCGATCGCCGGGGGAACGCTGGACGTGCAGCGCAACATCATCGGCGAACGGTTGCTGGGCCTGCCGCGCGACGCGTGAGGGGGCACGGCCGGTAGCAGCGTCACGCAAGTGCCCGGTGGGCGCACAAGTGCCCGGTCGGCGCCGCGGAAGTGCCCGGTCGGCGCACAAACGCCCGGTCGGTGCCGCACAAGTGCCCGGTCAGGGTCGCACAAGCGCCCGGTGGGCGCCACGTATGTGCCCGGTCGGCGCCACGCAAACGCCCGGTCGGCGGCGTGGAAGTGCCGAGTTGCTTGACGTCGCCGTGCGCGGACGCTTGGGTGTTGGCGGGTGACGTCTCGGGCCCCGTGCCACGTCCCTGCTGCTCCGGGAGCGACCGTTGCCCGTCCGCCTGTTCCGCTTCGCCGCGCGCCGTTCCGGTGCGCCCCGCGCTGACGAGCCCCGCGCTGACGAGCCCCGCGCTGACGAACTCCGTGCCCGTGCGACCCGGGCTGACCGCCGGCGCTCGGACGGGCGACCGCCGGCTGGGCCCTCCGGGGTGCGTCGACGGAGCGCCACCGCCGGACTGACCGGCCTGGCGCTGGTCCTGGTCGTGTGGTCCGCCGGCCCGGCCGCCGGCGTCACCAGCACCGCCAGCGCCACCAGTGCCGCCGGCGGGATACCGGTCGTCGATGACTCCGCCGCATCCATCGTCCCCACCGCCGTCACCACCGGGTCAGCGGTCGTCGACGACGCCGCTACCGCCGTCGAGACCGGCACCGGGGGCCCCGCTGACGCCGACGCCACGGCCGTCGCGACAGGACTCCGGCCCGGGGGCGGGAGCGACGTCCTCCTGGACCTGGGGACGGGGACGGGCCGCGACACCTACCTGGTCGAGCTGACCCGACCCGCTGTCCCGACCCGCCGGATCTCCCGGGACGGGTCGGCGCGTGCCGGGGCCACCGCGGCCGGCGTCCACCGTCTCCAGCTGCGCCGCGACCAGCTCGACCTGACCCTGGCCGCCCGTGCCGAGATCGGTCGCGCGCCGCTGGTCCGGCACCGCTACACCGAGGTGCTCAACGGACTCGCCCTGGAGCTGACCCGCCGGGAGGCGCGCGCGGTGGCTCGTCTCGACGGGGTCCGCTCGGTCGTGGTCGAGGGGCGCGAGCAGCCCAGCAGCGACACCGGACCGGGTCACATCGGGGCACCGGCCCTGTGGCAGGCCGCCCCGGGCGTCCCCGGCACCCGCGGTGAGGGTGTCGTGGTCGGCGTCGTCGACTCCGGCGTCAACCCCGCCAACCCGTCCTTCGCCGTCAGCGTCCCGGTCGGCCAGGGAGGCGACGGCCACGTGGTGCAGAACCCCCGGGGCGCGGGCACCTTCGTCGGTCGCTGCGACCCCGGCAGCCCCCAGTACCTGCCCGGGTGGGGCTGCAACGACAAGCTGATCGGGGCCTGGGACTTCGTCGGCGACGGGGTCCGGTACGCCGACAGCGGGCACGGGTCGCACACCGCCTCCACCGCGGTCGGGAACCAGGTGGCCGTGCCGCACAGCGGCACCCCCACCACGATCAGTGGCGTCGCCCCGCACGCCAACCTCATCTCCTACCGGGCCTGCCAGGTCACCGCCGCGTACCCCAACGGGACCTGCCCCACCGGCGCCACCCTGGCCGCCCTCGACCAGGCCGTCCTCGACGGTGTCGACGTGCTCAACTACTCGCTGGGCTCCCTCACCCCCACCAGCGCTGCCTGGCAGGGCCTGCAGGCCACGGCGTTTCTCAACCTCCGCGCTGCCGGGATCCACACCGCCAACTCCGCCGGGAACGCCGGCCCGAATGCGGCGACCACCGGCAGCCCGGCCGACCTGCCCTGGGTGCTGGGCGTGGCCGGTGCCAGTCACGGCCGCACTTGGCGCTCCACGCTCACCCAGTTCTCCTCCGGCTCGGGAGGGACCCGGCCTGGCCTGAGCGGGCTGAGCCGCGCCGGCGGCACGAACGGCACCGCCCCGCTGGTCGTGGCCGGCGACTCCTACCAGGGCAGCACCGGCCTGTGCCGTGCCGAGAGCGACTGGGGTGGCCAGGACCTCGCCGGCGCGATCGTCGTGTGCCGGCGCGGCATCAACGACCGGGTGCAGAAGGGCCAGGTCGTGCAGGCCCGCGGGGCGGTCGGCATGGTGCTGGTCGACAACGGCTCGGGACCGGTCGCCGACCCGCACGTGCTGCCGACCCTGCACGTCAGCCAGGCCGACGGGGTCGACCTGCTCTCCTGGATCGACTCCGCACCGGCCCCGCGGGCCGCGATCACCGCCTCGGGCCGGGCCGTCGACCCGACCCGGGCCGACATCCTGGCCGCCACCTCCAGTCGGGGGCCGAACCGTTCCACCCCGGAGGTGCTCTCGCCCGCGGTGACGGCCCCGGGCACCGACATCCTGGCCGCCTCGGGGACCGGCAACGCGGTCACCTGGGAGGAGATGTCCGGCACCTCGATGGCCACCCCGCACGTGGCCGGCGCGCTGGCGCTGCTGGTCGGGAGCGGCCGCGACTGGACCCCGGCCCAGGCACAGTCGGCGCTGATGAGCACCGCGGTCACCTCGGTGCGTGACCACGACGGGACCCCCGCCACCTGGACGGAGATGGGCGCCGGGCGCATCGACGTCGCCGCCGCTGCCCGTACCGGGCTGCTCCTCGACGTCACCCCGGCGCAGTACCTGGCCGCGGACCCGGCCACGGGCGGGCAGGTGCGGGAACTCAACCACGCCAGCCTGCTCGACTCCCACTGCGTCGCGACCTGCGAGTGGAGCCGGACCCTGACCGCCACCCCGACCGGCGCCGGCCGGTGGAGCATCACCGCCACCGGCACCGGCCCGCTCACCCTGGACGTCCCCGCCACCCTCGACGCCGTCCCCGGGGACCCGGTGCCGCTGCAGGTCCGGGCCGGACTGGGGGCCGGCGCGACCCCCGGGACCTGGTACTCCGGCAGCGTCACCCTCACCCCGCCTGCGGGCTCTTCGGCCCCCATCCAGCACCTGCCGGTCCAGGTGCGCGCCGCGGCGGCCAGGATGCCCGCCGCGACGACCGTCACCACCCGACGCGCCCCCGGCTCGACGCCCGTCGCCGGGTTCGGGGTCGACGACACCCAGGGCCTCGAGGTGCGCCACGCGTCGGCCCCGGCGGTGCCCAGCCAGCACACCGTCGGCCAGGACCCCACCCCGACGACCTTCTTCGACGCGCCGGTCACCGAGTACGTGACCGTTCCTCCCGGCAGCACCCGGCTGCGGGTCGCGCTCAGCTCCCCGACAGCGCCCGACCTCGACCTCTACCTGGGGACCGGGGCGTTCGCGGCCGGCGGACTGCGGTGCAGCAGCGGCGGAGGGAGCTCCACCGAGGTGTGCGACGTCCTCGACCCCACCCCGGGCACCTGGTGGGTCCTGGCCCACGGCTACCAGTCGGGCCCGCAGGGCAGTGACGTCGCCGACCTGAGCACCACCGTCGTTGGCGCCGGGGCGACCACCGCCACCCTGGGCGGGACCCCGACGCCGGGTGTCGACTTCACGGCCCGGGTCGGGTGGGACGAGGTGCCCGCCGCGGGCCGGACCCGGTACGGCACCCTCCAGTTGGTCCGGGCCGGCACAGCCGTCGGCACCAGCGTCTTCGACCTGGTCGGGGCCACCACGGACGTCACCGCCACCAGCAGCGTGCCGCAGGCCGCACCGGGGGAGGAGGTGCTGCACACCGTCGAGGTGGCCCCCAACGTGGCCGTCGAGGACCTCACCTGGACGGTGACCGAGGTGATCGGCCCGGGAGCCAGCTACGTGCCCGGGTCGGCCACCGGCGGCGCCACGGTGCAGGGGAACACGCTCACCTGGCAGGCCACCCTGCCGGCCGGTTCGGGTACCGGGGCCAGCTTCAGCTACCGCACCGTGGTCGACGAGGAGACCCCGCTCGGCTCGGTGCTCGGCACCACCACGACCCACACCACCTCAGACCCGGCCGCCCAACCGGTCACCGAGGTCCGGGAACTGCAGGTCGCCGACGACCGGGCCGCCTCCACCACCGTGCTGAGCGGCCCGGGGGAGAGTCGGGCGGACCGCACCACCGACTGGCGGGTGCAGGTCACCTCGACCGGCACCGAGCCGCCGACCGGGCGGGTGCTGCTGATGCGCGGGTCCGAGGAGGTCGGCAGCGCCCTGCTCGACGCCTCCGGGGCAGCAGTGCTCACCCGCCTGCGCAGCGCGCGCGGCACGCACACCCTCACCGCCCGGTACCTGGGGGACCCGCACACCCGACGCAGCCGGTCCCCGGCGCACACCCTGCGGGTCGCCGCGGCACCGGTGGTGAAGGTGCGCTCCACCCTGCGGGTCAAGGCCCCGACGACGGTGCGCGCCCCTCGGGCCAGGGGTGCGCTGCGGGTGCGGGCCCGAGCCCCCGGCGTGGTGCCCACCGGCACGCTCCGGATCCGGGTCAGGGGACCCGGCGTGCGACGCACCGTGCAGGTGTCACTGGTGCAGGGCCAGGCCCGGTTCCGGCTGGCCCGATTGGGTCGGCTGCCCCGCAGCGGCCGGCTGGTGCTGCGGATCCGCTACCCCGGCGACTCCCGGGTGCTCGGGGCCAGGGGTCGGGTGACGGTGCGGATCCGGCCCTGACCGCCGCAGAACTGGAACATGTTCTACCCCTTGGGACGCTGGCTGCGCCGTGCGGGCGCAGGCGGCACACTGGCCCCACCCTCGGCCCCCACCCGGGCCGCCCCCGGACGGAAGCAGGCATGTGATGGACCGGAACCGCACCTTCGTCGTCGGCGTGGGGATGACCCCGTTCGTGAAGATCCAGTCCCGCGACTGGACCTACCCGGAGATGGTCGCTGAGGCCGTCGAGGGTGCCCTCGGTGACGCCGGCATCGACTACGCCGACGTGCAGCGTGCCGCGGTCGGCTACGTCTTCCAGCCCTCCACCGCCGGCCAGCGGGCCCTCTACGACACCGGCCTGACCGGCATCCCCGTGGTCAACGTCAACAACAACTGCGCCACCGGGTCCTCGGCCCTGATGATGGCGCGCGAGTGGGTCCAGGCCGGGATCGTCGACGTCGCCCTGGCCGTCGGGTTCGAGCAGATGACCAAGGAGGCCATGGCCGGCAACGGCACCATGCCGAAGGTCACCACCGTCGACGGCGTGATCGGCGTGATGAAGGAGACCCACGGCTGGGCCCAGGCGCCGATGACCGCGCAGTTCTTCGGCAACGCCGCGCGCGAGCACCAGGAGTTGTACGGCACCACGCCCGAGCAGATCGCCGCGGTCGCGGTGAAGAACCACGCGCACTCGGTGAACAACCCGCTGGCCCAGTTCCGTGACGCCTACACCCTCGAGCAGGTCCTGGCCGACAAGCCGATCCACGAGCCGCTGACCCGTTCGCAGTGCTCGCCGACCTCCGACGGGGCCGCCGCCGCGGTCGTGGTGAGCGAGAAGTTCGCCCGGGAGCACGGGCTGATGGGGCAGGCGGTCGAGATCCTGGCCCAGGCGCTGACCACCGACACCACCGAGTCGTTCGGCACGCAGTCGATGATCGACGCCGTCGGTGCCCCGATGACCCGGGCCGCCGCCGAGCAGGTCTTCGCCGAGACTGGCCTGGGTGTCGACGACGTCGACGTCATCGAGCTGCACGACTGCTTCAGCATCAACGAGATCATCACCTACGAGGGCCTGGGCCTGTGCGCGCCCGGCGAGGGCGGCAAGCTCGTCGAGTCCGGCCAGACCACCTACGGCGGCCAGTGGGTGGTCAACCCCTCGGGCGGCCTGATCTCCAAGGGGCACCCGCTGGGCGCGACCGGGGTGGCGCAGTGCGCCGAGCTCACCTGGCAGCTGCGCGGGATGGCCGAGGGACGCCAGGTCGAGGGCGCCAAGGTGGCGCTGCAGCACAACCTGGGCCTGGGCGGCGCCTGCGTCGTCGCGCTCTACCGCGGCCCGGAGGCCTGAGGATGACCGAGCAGGTGGACCGGGTCAGCCCGGACCGCCCGGTGCTCTACCTCGACCCGCGCCCGGAC
Organism: Actinomycetes bacterium; assembly: GCA_023396115.1. Classification (GTDB taxonomy): domain Bacteria; phylum Actinomycetota; class Actinomycetes; order Propionibacteriales; family Nocardioidaceae; genus Nocardioides. Next base: position 25,559 of record JAEWXC010000066.1, read on the forward strand.
GGGGTCGACGAGACCGCACGACTGGTCCGCCGGCTCGCCGCCACGCTGCCCGGCTCCAGCGGCACCAGCCTCGACCTGGACGACTACAACGCCCGGCTGCGGGCGCTGGTCGAGGAGGCCGAGGCCGCCACGCTGCCCGGCCCCGAGCGGGCCTCGGTGATGTGGAAGTTCGCCGACGTGGGGCGCTTCGACCCCATCTCGGGCAGCGAGAACCCGCTGGCCGTGCCGGTCCTGGCGGTCGGTCAGGAGGACGGGTCGGTGGTGGCGCGCGCGACCCTCGGCATCGCCTACCAGGGCCCGCCCGGGCACGTGCACGGCGGCGTCTCCGCGCTGCTGCTGGACCACGTGCTCGGCATGGCCAACCACTGGGGCGCCGGGCCGTCGGGGATGACCGGCACGCTCACGCTGCGCTACCACGCCCCGACGCCGCTGTTCGCCGAGCTCACCTTCCGCGCCCAGCAGGAGGAGTTCACCGACCGCAAGACCCGCACCACCGGCACGATCAGCATCGGTGACCCCGCCGACGGTGGCACGGTCTGCGTCAGCGCCGAGGGGATCTTCATCAACAAGTTCCTCGGCCGCGACTGACCCCCTCCTCTCCCGCTCGTCCGGTGAGGTGAGAGCGGCTGTCCGTCCGTTCGGTGAGGTGCGCGCGCAGCGCGCCTCGAACCCCGTCTGCCCCCGGGTCGTCCGTCCGGTGAGGTGCGAGCGCAGCGAGCCACGAACCCCGGTGTGCCTGGGTGGTGTGGTTCGTGGCCCTCCTTCGTCGGGCGCCTCACCGAGCGGTGGGCGGCCTCGTTCGGTGAGGTGCGAGCGCAGCGAGCCTCGAACCCCGTCTGCCCGCGGGATGGTTCGTTCGGTGAGGTGTGAGCGGAGCGAGCCTCGAACCCCGTGTGCCCTCAGGTGCGGCTCCTCAGACCAGCAGCAGGGTCAGTCCCAGAGCGGTCGACGTCACCACCACGGTCGCAGCCGTGGCCAGGGCCAGCAGCCGACCGGGCAGCGGCCACAGGTCGCGGGCGTCGATGCCGCGCCCCAGGCCGACCATCGCGGCCACCAGCAGCACCCGGGCCAGGGTGCTCCCGGCCTCGACGGCGGCTGCCGGCAGCCAGCCGGTGGAGCGCAGCGCGACCGCGGCCAGGAACGCCAGCACGAACCACGGCACCAGCGGGGGACGGGCGCCCTCGGGGGCGCTGCGGCGCGACTGGTGGGCCAGGACCAGCTGGACCGGGGCGAGCAGCGCCACCCGGCACAGCTTCACCGTGGTGGCCACTGCCAGCGCGGTGCCGCCGCCGAGCAGCGCACCGGCCGCCACCACTTGGGCGACCTCGTGGATCGCGGCACCGGCCCAGACCCCGGCGTGCAGGTCGCTGAGCCCGAGCAGCCCGGCCAGCGCGGGCAGCAGCACGATCATCGCGCTGCCGAACAGGGTGACCAGGCTGACCGCCAGCCCCACCTCCCGGGGCTTGGCCCGCACGGTGCCCTGGACCCCGGCGACCGCGGCCGCACCACAGATCGAGAACCCGGCGGCGACCAGGGTGGTCTGCTCCTCCCCGACGCCGAGCCGGCGGCCCAGCCACCGGGTGGTCGAGAACGTGACCGCGACCGTGCCGGCCGCGACCACCAGGGCCCCGACGCCCAGGTCGAGCACCTCACCCAGCGCCACCCGCAGACCGAGCAGGGCGACACCGGTCCGCAGCAGGTTCCGGTCCAGACCGGCGGCGGGCTCCCCGACCAGCCGGCGCAACGGCGCGCCGTTGGTCAGCAGCGCCCCGAGGGCCAGGGCGCTGAGCATCGGGCCGAGCAACGGCAGCTGCCGCCCCAGCAGCCAGGCAGCGCCGGTGGCGAGCGCCAGCACGACCACGGCCCGGGCGGTGACCCCGGACCGACCGCCCGGTGCCGCACCCGACGGCCCGCCGGTCGGGAGGTCGGTGCGGGCGTCGGTGCGGGGCTCGGTGCGGGACTCGGTCGGGGTGGTCACGGTTCCAGCCTGCGGGCACCGCCCGGCCCGCGGTAGACCCCGGGAACGGGTGGGTCATAACCTGTGCTGATGAGTCGAGACCTGGACCTGGCCGCGCTGCGCCTGGTCGTGCTGCTGGAGACCGAGGGCAGCCTCGGCGCCGCCGCCCGGCACCTGGGCGTCTCCCAGCCCGCGGCCTCGGCCACGCTCCGACAGTTCGAGGCCCGCTGGCGGTTGCGGGTCGCCGAACGGTCCCCCCGCGGCACCGTGCTCACCGAGCAGGGGATGACCGTCGCGGCCTGGGGACGCGACCTGCTGCACCGCGTCGACGTGGTTCGCGACGGCTTGGAGGCCCTGGGCCGGGACCGGGCCGCGACCGCCGCCGAGCTGGGGGTGGCGGCGTCGCTGACCATCGCCGAGTTCGTGCTGCCCCGGTGGATCGGGGAGCTGCGCACCTCGATGCCGCAGGTCCGGGTCCGGCTCGAGGTGGTCAACAGCCACCAGGTCGACGAACTGGTCCGCTCGGGACGCAGCCGGCTCGGCTTCGTCGAGACCCACCGGGTGCCCACCGACCTCTCCCGCGCCGTCGTCGGACACGACCGGCTGGTGCTGGTGGTGACCCCGCAGCACCCGTGGGCACGGCGCAGCGTGCCGCTCACCACCGAGCAGGTGGCCGAGGAACGTTTCGTGGTGCGCGAGCAGGGCAGCGGCACCCGCGACACCTTCGAGCGGGCTCTGGGCCGAGTACCGCAGGTGGCGATGGAGGCCGCCTCGACCACCGCGATGGTGGGGGCGGTACTGGCCGGGCTGGGCCCCGCCGTGGTCTCGCCGCACGCTGTGCGGGGACTGCTCGACCGGGGCCAGCTGGTCGAGGTGCGCCACGACCTGGACCTGGACCGGCCGTTCACCGCGATCTGGCAGCCCGGCGCCGAGCACGACCCCGACGTGGCGGAGCTGCTGGCGATCTCGCGCCGGATCCGGACCGCCTGAGCGTGTCATCCCCGGGCCGCGAGCGACATGCACCAGGTGTGAGAGACACCAGCGAGCCCGGTCGGACCGGGCACCTCTTCGAGGCCTTCGCGCCCCGGTTGCTGGCCTACGCCCGTCGTCACGGCGACGCGGCCGAGGCCGACGACCTGGTCGCGGAGGCGTTCTGCACGGCCCTGCGCCGGGAGGCCGTCCTGCCTGCCGACGACCAGGACGCCTGGGTGTGGCTGGTGGCCACGGTCCGCCGGCTCGCCGCCAACTCCCGGCGGCGTCGGCACACCCGGGAGGAGCACTGGGCCGAGACGGTGCGCCGCTACTGGCACACCGACGCCGACCGCCCCGCCGACGAGCAGGTCGCCGAGCGTGACGTGGCCCTGGGTGCCCTGGCAGAGCTGGGGGAACGGGACCGCGAGCTGCTCCTGCTGGTGGCCTGGGAGGGGCTCACCCCCACCCAGGCCGCCGAGGTGCTCGGGGTGCGCCCCAACACCGCCGCCGCCCGGATCTCCCGGGCCCGCCGGCGTCTCTCCGACCTCACCCACCCGACCGCCCCGGTGGCGGTCCGTCCCCGGAGGACCGAGGCATGAGTGACCTCATCGACCGACTCAGCACCGCCCGGCCCACCGAGGCCGACCTGACCCGCGAGTGGTCCGCAGCCGACCGGCAGCGGTTGGCCGGTCGCGTCTTCACCGACGGCCCCGCGCACAGCCAGCACGGCCGGGCCCGCCGGGTGCGCCGCGCCCTCGCGCTCGGCGTCGCCGCCGCGGTCGCCGCCGTCGTGGTCGTCCCGCAGGTGGTCGGCGGCCAGTCCGCCCAGGCCCGGGAGCGGCTGCTGGAGCTGTCCGCGGTCGCCGCCGCCGCCGACACCCCGCTGATCGAGCCGGGCACGTTCCTGCACGTCCGGTCCACCGAGCGGCAGCGCAACAGCCAGCTGTTCGGCGACGGCGCCCGGTACGACACCGACCACGAGACCTGGGTGGCCTGGGACGGCGAACAGTGGCGCTACGACCGCCGGCCCAGCGCCGGGTGGACCGAGGCCCACCACTTCCCCAGCCGCAGCACCGACGTCGGGGTCAACGCGCCGACCCCGCAGTTCGTCGCCTCGCTGCCTGCCGACCCCGACGAGCTGCGGGCCCACCTGGACGAGCACGTGCAGGGGTCCAACTCCCACGAGGAGGCCCTCTTCGTCGCGGTCACCGACCTGCTCCGCAGCCACCTGCTGCCGCCGGCGAAGGCGGCCGTCGCGATCCGGTCCCTGGTCGGGGTGGACGGGGTGGAGACCCGGGACGTCACCGTCGACGGGCGCGACGCGGTGGAGATCAGCTACACCCGTTTCGTGCTCGACGTGTTCGGCACGGAGTCGGTCATCGTGGACCGGGCCACCGCCCAGGTGCTGGCGGCCCGCAGCTCGGACCCCGGCGGCACGTACGAGGAGACGGCGACCCTGATCGAGGTCGTCGGCGAGGTGCCGGCCCGGATCACCCGGGACCTGGCCGAGCACGGCAGCGGCGCCCGGATCTGCGCCGACGGCACCGAGGCCGACGGGGACGGCACCTGCTGAACCGGGGGGAGCCCCTGCGGACTCCGGTCAGCCGACCGGGGTCCGCAGGTGCTGCGACAGGTCCCCGACCAGGTCCATCCGGTAGGCCCGCGAGGTGAAGCGCCACGCGCCGTCGTGGCGCTCGAACGTGTCCAGGTAGCGACCGTTGCACACGGTGCGCAGCTCCCCGGCCACCACCGACTGCAGCACCGTGAACCGGGACCGGCAGGTGGCGGTGTCGCCGTCGACGACGATCTCGAGGTTCGTGGTGACGTGGCTGGTGCGCGGCGACCCGTCGTGCAGGATCACCGTCGCCCGCCACTGCTCCAGCAGCTCGGCGGAGCCGATGGTGCCGCCCCGCATCGGGATGGTGGCGTGCTGGAGCAGGCCCGCGGCCTCCTCCCACCGTCCGGCGTCGAAGTAGTTGGCGTAGGCGAACAGCAGGTTCGCGATCGCCTGCTCGTCACTGGTGCTCATCGGGTCCCCTCTCCTCAGGCCGGCAGCGGCACCTGGGCGCGGTTCACCTTGCCGGTGGCGTTGCGCGGCAGCGCCTCGGCGGTGACGCGCCAGTGCGTGGGCACCTTGAACGGGGCCACCTTCTGGGCGACGAAGGTCTGCAGCTCCTCGGCGGTCGGGGTGCTCCCGGGACGGGTGACGACCACGGCGCCGACCTCCTGGCCCCACGACTCGTGCGGCACCCCGAGCACGATCACCTCGGCCACGTCGGGGTGGGTGCTCAGGGCGTCCTCGACCTCGGCGGGGTAGACGTTCTCACCGCCACGGATGATCAGGTCCGAGCGGCGGCTGCTCAACCGGACCCGTCCCTGCTCGTCGAGCTCGCCCAGGTCGCCGGTGCGCAGCCACCGGTCGCCGTCGATCGCGCGGGCGGTGGCGGCGGCGTCCTCGAAGTAGCCGGTCATCACGTACGGCGACCGGGCACAGATCTCGCCCTCCACGCCGGGCCCGACCGGGTTCCCGGCGGCGTCGCGGACCTGGAGCTCGACGCCGATGATCGGGCGGCCCAGGGTGCCCGGCGACTCGGCCAGGTCCATCGGGGTGGCCACCGCGAGTGCGGTGCAGGACTCGGTGAGCCCGTAGGAGTCGACCAGGGAGGAGGCGAACGGCAGCCCGTCGCGCAGCCGCTGCTTGAACGCCGTCGAGCTCGGTGCCGAGGCCAGGGCGAAGGCCCGCAGCGAGCTGGTGTCGTAGCGGTCCAGGTCGCCGTGCTCGAGCAGGCGGTGGGCCTGGGTGGGCACCGCGCCCCAGTTGGAAACCCGCTCCCGCTCGACCAGGGTCAGCACCTGGTCGACGTCGAAGGCGCCGGTGGTCATCACCGCGGTCGAGCCGGACGCCAGGCGGGGCACCACCAGGTTGTGCAGGCTGGCGATGTGGAACAGCGGCAGGGCCAGCAGGTAGACCCGGTCGCTGGCCGGGGTCGGGTCACCGAACGCGGCCATCAGGGCGTCGTTGTAGCGGTGGTACTCGACCACGCTCATCACGTTGCGGTGGCTGTGCACCGCGCCCTTCGGCTTGCCCGAGGTGCCGGAGGTGTACAGGATCACCGCCGGGTCGTCGGGGGCGACGTCGGCGCTGGGCAGCGGAGCCTGGGGGTAGGCGGTGGCCATCTCCGGCAGGTCGGTGTCCAGGCCGAGCAGCACCACGTCGGGGTGGACGGTAGCCAGGTCGTGCACCTGCGCGGAGCGGCGGGCGTCGGCGAAGACGACCTTCGGGCGGGTGTGGCCCAGACCGTGGTCCAGCTCGTTGGTGGTCCACCACGAGTTGTAGGCCACCGCCACCGCGCCGATCGAGACCGCCGCCCAGAACGCGGTGATCCACTCCGGGGAGTTGGCGCCGGTGATGCCGACCCGGTCGCCGGGCTGCACACCGTGCTCGGTGCGCAGGGCGTGCGCGAGTGAGGAGACCCGGACCGCGTGCTCGCCGAAGGTGAGCCGGGAGTCGATGGTGACCAGGTAGTCACGGTCGGCCCACTGCAGGGACTCGGCGAGCAGCTCGTGCAGCGCGCCGCCGGCGTGGGCGAACACCGGCACGGTCGCGCCGAGGACCTCGGCCGGGACCATCTCGAACGGCCCGCCGGGGCCGACCAGCGAGCCGATCACGGCCTGGACGTCGGGGCTGGGCTGGGACATCGCGGATCTCCTCGGGTGGACCTGTCGGCGAGGCGTCCATCGTGCCCGCGACCGGTGCCCCGTGGGGTCGGTGGACCGGTCACCGGAACCCGGGAGGCATCCGGTTCAGGACCGGTCTCGACCCGGCCTGCCTGTGATCCCGCTCACTGGGATCGGGCCGGGGTCGGGGCGTCGGCGCCGACCTAGCCTCATCGGGTCCCGGGAGCACCGGGTCAGTTCACATGGATGGAGACGAGCGTTGCGCAAGGTGATCGTGCGCCTCAGCGAGCTGCTGGCAGTGCTGCTGCTGGTCAGCTTCGGCGTGTTCACGCTGCTCTCGTTCGCCCCGGGGGACCCGGCGACCGCGGCCCTGGGCCCCGGACAGCCGCCCGAGGCGTACGCGGAGCTGCGGGAGGAGATGGGGTTGAACGACCCCCTCCTGACCCGGTACTTCGACTGGCTGGGAGGGGTCGTCCGCGGTGACTTCGGCGACTCGCTGATGCCGCCGCACACCCCGGTGTGGGACCGCATCTCCGCAGCCCTGCCGGTCAGCCTGCAGCTGGCCGCGATGGCCCTGCTCCTGGCCCTGCTGGTCTCGGTGCCGCTGGCCATGTGGGCCGCCTCGCGCGCCGGTGGCGTGGTGGACCGCGGCGTCAGCGCCCTGAACTTCGGGATGCTGTCGGTCCCGTCGTTCCTCTCCGCGCTGCTGCTGGTCATCGTGTTCGTCAACAAGCTGGGCTGGTTCCCGCGGACCGGGTTCACCCGGCTCAGTGAGTCGGTGACCGGCAACCTGCACTCGATGCTGCTGCCGGTGGTCGCGATCTCCCTGGTCGAGATCGCCTACTTCACCCGGGTGCTGCGCAACGACATGGTGATCACGCTGCAGGAGGACTACGTGCTGGCGGCTCGTGCCCGCGGCATGAAGAACTGGCGGATCCTGTTCGTCGACGCCTTGCGGCCCTCGTCGTTCTCGCTGGTCACCCTGCTCGGGCTGAGCCTGGGCACCCTGATCGGCAGCACCGTCATCGTCGAGTCGATCTTCAACCTGCCCGGGATGGGCCGGATGCTGGTCGAGGCGGTGAGCCAGGGCGACTTCCCGATCGTCCAGGGCGCGGTGCTGATGATCGCCGTCATCTACGTCGTCGCGAACGCGCTGATCGACGTCGTCTACGAGCTGCTCGACCCGAGGACCCGCCGTGCGACTTCCTGACTCCCAGACGCTCGCCGGGACCAAGGTCCCGCGCCGCTCGATGTTCCTGCGCGCCGGTCTGCTGGCGCTGGCCGGTGTGGTCTGCCTGGGCCTGGCGTTCGCCGGGGTGCTGGTCACCCTGGTCAACCTGGTCCTGGGTGTGGCCGGTCTGGTCCTGCTCTACATCGCCCTGCACCGCTGCCTGTGGGCCTGGCGCCGCCGCAAGGTCGACCTGATGGTGGTCCTGGCCGCCACCTGGCTGACCGTGCTGGTACTGGCCGCCCTGTTCGCGCCGCTGCTGCCGCTGGGCGAGCACGAGGACCTGGTGAAGGCCTACGACGTGGACACCTTCATCCCGCCGTTCACCTTCATCGACCACTACCTGGGCACCAACTCCAACGGCCTGGACCTGCTGGCACGGGCGATCTACGGCGCCCGGGTCTCGCTGGTCATCGCGTTCGTCGCGGTCACCGTCGGCACTCTGGTCGGTGGCGCGATCGGTGTCTTCGCCGGCTACTACCGCAAGGGCGTGGACCGGGTCGTCGGCATCGGGACCAACACCCTGCTGGCCACCCCGCCGCTGATCCTGCTGATCGCCCTGGCCGCGGTCCTGGACCCCAGCGTCCGCAACATCGCGCTGTCGCTGTCGCTGCTGACCATCCCCACGATGGTCCGGATGGCCCGCGCCAACACGATCGCCTACAGCCAGCGGGAGTTCGTCACCGCGGCCCGGGCCCTGGGCGCGACCCGGCTGCGCGTCATGTGGCGCGAGCTGGTGCCCAACGTGCTGCTGCCGCTGATGTCGATGGCCGTGGTCCTGGCCTCCGGCCTGATCGTCGCCGAGGCGAGCCTGTCGTTCCTGGGTCTCGGGCTGGAGCAGCCCACCGCCACCTGGGGCAACATGATCGCCGAGCCCGACAACGACACGTTGGTCCAGCACCCGTACCTGGTGCTGGTGCCCGGAGCCTTCCTGTTCCTGACCGTCTTCTCCCTCAACCTGCTCGGTGAGCGCGCGCAGAAGCGCTGGGACACGAGGAGTGCCAAGCTGTGACCACCACCCTGAACGCGCCCGTGGGCGAGGCTGCGGCACCGGGCACCCCGGTCCTGCAGATCTCCGACCTGCGCACCACCTTCCACACCCCACGGGGCCCGGTCCGGGCCGTGGACGGGGTCTCCCTGGAGCTGCACGCCGGCCAGACCCTGGGTCTGGTCGGGGAGTCCGGCTCCGGCAAGTCCGTGCTGGGCCGGACCCTGATGGGCCTGGTCTCCAACGGTCCGACCACCGAGGTCGCCGGCACCGTCCGGGTCAACGGCCAGGACGTGCACGAGCTGACCGCCGCCCAGCGGCGGGAGCTGTGGGGACCGCAGGTCGCGATGGTCTTCCAGGACCCGATGACCTCGCTGAACCCGACCCGGCGGATCGGGGCGATGCTCGCCGAGCCGCTGCGGATGCACCTGGGCATGAACCGGGCCGAGGCCAAGGAGCGCAGCATCGAGCTGCTCACCCTGGTCGGCATCCCCGAGCCGGCCCGACGGATCCGGCAGTTCCCGCACGAGCTGTCCGGTGGCATGCGGCAGCGGGTGATGATCGCGCTGGCGCTGTCGTGCAACCCGCGGCTGCTGATCGCCGACGAGCCGACCACCGCCCTCGACGTCACCGTGCAGAAGCAGATCCTGGACCTGCTGGCCCGGTTGGCCACCGAGCTGCAGATGGCCACCATCCTGGTCAGCCACGACCTGGGCGTGGTCCGCGGTCGTACCGACCGGGTCGCGGTCATGTACGGCGGCCGGGTCGTCGAGAGCGGCACCACCTCGGAGCTGTTCGCGGCACCGAGCCACCCCTACACCGAGGGCCTGATCGGCTCCACCCCAGCGCTGGACGCGGCCCCGCACACGCGGCTGCGCACCATCGAGGGTCACCCGCCGGACATGGCGCTGGCGCTGCCCGGCTGCCGGTTCGCGCCGCGCTGCGGCCGCGCGGTCGAGCAGTGCTCGGTCGAGTTCCCGCCGCTGCTGACGATCGGCTCGCCCGACGTGGAGCTGCCGCACCGCGTGGCCTGCTACCGCCCGCTCACCGGGGACCCCGCGGGCACCCCCACCGACACGCCCGACGGCGACACCGCACGAGGAGAAGCCTGATGGCCGGTAGTGGAACCGCGCACCTGCGCACCGACGCCGAGCGCGTGCTGACCGTCCGCGACCTGGTCGTGGAGTTCCCGGCCGGGCGCAAGCAGAAGGTGCACGCCGTCTCCGGCCTGGACTTCGACCTGCTGCCCGGCGAGACCCTGGGCATCCTGGGCGAGTCCGGCTGCGGCAAGTCCAGCGCGGCGAAGGCGATCATGCAGCTGCCGCGGCCCACCTCGGGCTCGGTGGTCTTCCGCAACCGTGAGCTGGTCGAGCTGCGCGAGTCCGAGCTGCGCCGTGCGCGGGCCCGGATCCAGATGATCTTCCAGGACCCGATCTCGTCGCTGAACCCGCGCCGCCGGGTCCGGGACCTGGTCGCCGAGGGCCTGAGCATCTGGGGCTACGACGGCAAGAACAAGGACCAGCTGGTCCGGGACACCATCTCGGCCGTGGGGCTGGACCCGGACGTGGTCTGGGACCGCCGCTCCTACGAGCTGTCGGGTGGTCAGTGCCAGCGGATCTCGATCGCCCGGGCGCTGCTGATGAACCCCGAGGTGCTGGTCTGCGACGAGCCGGTCTCGGCGCTCGACGTCTCGGTCCAGGCGCAGATCCTCAACGTGCTCGAGGACGCCAAGGCCAAGTACGGCCTGTCGATGATCTTCATCGCCCACGACGTCAGCGTGGTCAAATCGATCTCCGACCGCGTGATGGTGCTGTACCTGGGGAAGCCGTGCGAGGTCATCGACTCCGCCGACCTGGACACCGCGGCCCTGCACCCCTACACGCAGCTGCTGCTCTCCTCGATCCCCGAGGCCACCCCGGTCCTGGACTCCGAGGACGAGGCCGTGCACGCCGAGAAGGGGATCGCCGAGCTGCCCTCGCCGCTCGCACCGCCCTCGGGCTGCCGGTTCCGCACCCGCTGCCCGCTGGCCACCGAGAAGTGTGCCGCCGAGGAGCCGGAGATGCGCCAGGTCCGCCCGGGCCAGTTCATCGCCTGCCACCACGTGGAGCCGCCGGAGCACGCCACCGACAGTTCCGCGACCCCGTCCGCCTGACCCGCCCGACCGGAGCGGTCGGGCCACCAGATCACGCCCGCGAACGGTCAGCTTCCTGAGGAGCACCCCGTGACCCACCGTGACGCACTCGACCTGGCCGAGGCCATCCGCACCGGCGAGACCAGCGCCGCCGAGCAGGTCGAGGCCGCCATCGAGCGGATCGAGCAGCGCAACCCCGCGCTCAACGCCGTCGTGGCGACCCGGTACGACGAGGCCCGGGCCGAGGTCGAGGCCGGGCTGCCCGAGGGCCCGCTGACCGGGGTGCCGTTCCTGGTCAAGAACCTGGGCGCCGACGTGGCCGGGATCCCCAGCACCGGCGGCAGCCGGCTCTTCGCCGACGTGGTGCCCGAGACCGACTCCGAGCTGGTGCGCCGCTACAAGGCCGCCGGGCTGGTGGTGCTGGGCGTGACCAACACCCCCGAGCTCGGGTTCAACGGCTCCACCGAGCCGGCGCTGTTCGGTCCGGCCCGCAACCCGTGGAACACCGATCTGTCCACCGGCGGCTCCTCGGGCGGCTCCGGTGCGGCGGTGGCGGCCGGCATGGTCACCGTGGCGCATGGCAACGACGGCGGCGGGTCGATCCGCATCCCGGCCGCCGCCAACGGCCTGTTCGGGCTCAAGCCCAGCCGCGGCCGGGTCACCTCGCACCCGGACCCCTCGACCCTGTCGGGCCCGGTCTCGATCAACCACGTGCTGTCCACCACGGTCCGGGAGAGCGCGCTGCTGCTCGACGTCAGCCACGGCGTCATGCCGGGGGAGTCCTACGCCGCCCCGACCCCGACCGGCACCTTCCTCGACGCCACCCTGCGCGAGCCCGGGTCGCTGCGGATCGGCCTGATGACCGAGCTGGTCAACGGCCCCGAGAACGACCCGCAGGTGCTGGCCGCCGCCCGCGCCGCGGCCGAGCTGCTGACCCGTCTGGGTCACGACGTCGTCGAGGTCGCCACCCCGTGGGACAGCGGCGAGATCGCGGTCGCCCAGTCGCTGGGCATGGGCCCGGAGCTGGTCGTGGCCGTCGACGAGTGGACCGCCGCCCGCGGTCAGGAGCTGCAGCCGGGCGAGCTGGAGCCGTTCACCGAGTTCCTGCTCGCCCAGTATCGACAGCTGACCGGTGCCCAGGTCACCTCCGGGCTGCGCCAGATGCAGGCCCTGGGCTGGCAGGTCGGGCAGGCGTTCACCGAGGTCGACGTGCTGCTCTCGCCGACCATGTGCGTGCCCACGCTCGAGCTGGGCGTCCTGGACACCAACAGCGTCGAGGCGCTGTACACCAAGGGCCTGCTGGTCTCGGGCTGGACCGGACCGTTCAACGTCACCGGGATGCCGGCCGCCTCGATCCCCTTCGGGCACGACGAGCGGGGGATGCCGCTGGGCGTGCAGATCGCCGCCGACCTGGGCCGCGAGGAGCTGCTGCTCTCGCTCGCCGCCCAGCTGGAGCAGGCAGCCCCCTGGCAGCACCACGCCCCCGCCTACTCCTGACCACCACCCCTGCTGCGAAAGGCACCCGATGAGCCAGCACACCCCCCACGCCGACGCGATCAGCCTGGCCGAGCAGGTCCGCTCCGGCGAGACCACTGCCGCCGCCGAGCTCGAGTCCGCGATCGAGCGCATCGAGAAGCGCAACCCCGAGCTGAACGCGGTCGTCACGACCCGCTACGACGAGGCCCGCGCCGAGGTCGAGGCCGGTCTCCCCGAGGGCCCGCTGACCGGGGTGCCGTTCCTGGTCAAGGACCTGGGTGTCAGCGTCGCCGGGGTCCGCAACACCCGCGGCTCGCGGCTGTGGGCCGAGAAGATCGGCACGGTCGACTCCGAGATCATCCGGCGCTACAAGGCCGCCGGTCTGGTGCTGCTGGGGCTGACCAACACCCCCGAGCTCGGCAAGAACGCCTCCACCGAGCCGGCGCTGTTCGGCCCCACCCACAACCCGTACAAGTTGGGCTGGTCCTCCGGTGGCTCCTCGGGCGGGTCGTCGACCGCGGTCGCCGCCGGCATGGTGCGGATCGCGCACGGCAACGACGGGGGCGGCTCGGTCCGGATCCCGGCGGCCTGCACCGGCCTGTACGGCCTCAAGCCCAGCCGGGGACGACACTCGCTGGCCCCCGACCACCACGCGCTGTCCAACCCCACCTCGGTGGCGCATGCGCTGACCACCACCGTGCGCGACTCGGCGCTGCTGCTCGACGTCATCTCCGGTGGCGTCAAGGGCGAGCCGTTCGGGGTCCGCCAGCCGGCCACCAGCTTCCTCGACGCCGCGAGCCGCGAGCCCGGCAGCCTGCGCATCGGCGTGGTCACCGACGCGCCCGGCGGGATCGGGACCGACCCGGAGGCCGTCGCCGGGGTGCGCCGCGTCGCCGACCTGCTCGCCTCCCTGGGGCACCAGGTCTCCGACACCGCCGCCACCTGGGACACCACCGACGTGGCCGTCAACTCCGCCAAGCTGATGGGCGCCAACCTGGTCGGCGCGGTCGACAAGCGGCTGGCCGAGCTGGACCGGCCGCTGGCTGACGACGACCTCGAGCCGTTCACCCGGATGATGCTCGACCACTACCGCGAGATGAAGGCCTCCGAGCTGGAGAGCGCGCTGCGCCGGGCCGTGGGGATCGGCTTCGAGGTCGGCACCGCGTTCGAGGAGTTCGACGTGCTGCTCACCCCGACGATGGCCCAGCCGGCTCCCCAGCACGGCTTCTTGGACACCAACAGCTGGGAGACGATGTTCGAGCACGGCGCCACCTACTCGGCGTGGACCAGCGTCTTCAACGTCACCGGCATGCCGGCCGCCAGCCTCCCGCTGGGTGCGTTCTCCTCCGGGCTCCCGATGGGCATCCAGCTGGTGGGCGACCTGGGTGACGAGGAGAAGCTGATCAGCCTCTCCGCGCAGCTCGAGCGCGAGGTCGGCTGGCGCCAGTACGCCCCCGGCTACGACGTGTGAGCGACCCGCTCGTCCTGATCGGTGTCGGCCTGGCGGTCTTCGTCCTGGCCGGCATCGCCCAGTCGGTCTCCGGGATCGGTGCCGCCCTGGTGTCGGTGCCCCTGGTGACCCTGGTCGTCGACCCCGTCTCCGGGGTCGTCGCGGCCACCGCGGTCTCGTTGTTCATGGCCGGTCAGGCCTCGGTGCGCGAACGTGACCACGTGGACCGACCCGCCGCCGGCCGGCTGCTGCTGGCCGGCACCCTGGGCATGCCCGTGGGTCTGTGGCTGCTGGTCGCCCTGCCCGAGACCGCGCTGACGGTCCTGATGGCCGTCACCGTCGCGGTGGCGCTGGTGCTGGTGGGCGGTCGGGTCCGGGTCGGTGGCGGTGCCGTCACCACCTGGTTCTGCGGGGCGCTGAGCGGCACGCTGCTCACCTCGACCGCGATGAACGGTCCGCCGCTGGTGCTGGCGCTGCACAACCTGGGTCTGCCACCGCGGAAGTTCCGGGCCACCGTGCAGGTGGTCTTCGCCGGCCACGACCTGCTGGCCGTCGCCGGCTTCCTGGTGGTGGGCCAGTTCTCGCCGGCCGCGTTCTGGCTCACCGTCGGGGGAGTGGTCGGCAGCACCGCCGGCTGGGCCCTGGGCGACCGCCTCTTCCACCGGCTCTCCCTGGAGCTGTTCCGCCGGGTCCTCCTGGCCGGCCTCTCGGCCTCCGCCCTGACCCTGCTCGCCTCCGCCCTCCTCTGACCCACCCCGGGCCGCCCGTCCGCACGCCGACCGGGCACAAACGCGACGCCGACCGGGCACTTGTGCGGCCCCGACTGACGCCGACCTCCCCCCTTCCGCGACGCCGACCGGGCACTTCCGCGACGCCGACCTGGGCACCTACGTGGCGCCCCCGGGGAACGGCACGAGGCCCCCGGGCGAACCCGGGGGCCTCGTGGTGGGGGCCGGTGCGTCGGCCCGGCTCAGATCACTGGGTGACCCAGGCCTTGTCGTAGAACATCATCGTCTCGCTGGTCGGCACGATGCCGTGCACGTTGTCAGCGAACGGCAGGAACACGATGCCGCTCGACTCGTTCAGCGCGGGCACGTCGGCCTGCCACAGCTCCTCGACCTTGGTCAGCGCAGCGACGCCGTCCTCGGGGCCGCTGGCGGCGGCGAGCTCGGTCAGGGCCGCAGCGATCTCCTTGTTGTCCATGCCCGAGGTGTTGGTGGGCGAGTTCGGCGTGGTCACACCGTGCAGACGCAGGTACGGGTCCTCGTCACCGATCGACAGGGCCGAGAAGGCCAGGTCGAAGTCGTGGGTGACGTACATGGCCTGGATCTGGTCGGCCACGGACTTCAGGGCCTTCAGCTGCACCTCGAAGCCGGCCTGGTCGAGCATGCCCTTTAGGGCGGTCGCGGACTGCGTGGCCGAGGCGTCGGCGAAGTGCAGCAGCTGGATCTTGCCGTCGAAGCCCTTCTTCTTGGCCGCGTCGACGAGCTCCTTGGCCTTGTCCAGGTCGGCCGCCTGCGGCTCGACGCCGGTGTACCACGGGGAGGTCTTGGGGAGCAGGCTCTTGGTGGCCAGCGAGGAGTCCTCACCGACGCGGTCCATGTACCGCTTCGGGTCCCAGGCAAGGTTCAGCGCCTGGCGGACCTCCGGCATCGCGCCGGGGCGACCCTCACGCTGGTTGATCCACAGGTTCGAGCCACCGCCCACGACGAAGCGCATGCCGGTCGCCTTGCCCTCGTCCATCGCCTCGGTCACCGACTTGGTGTCGCGCAGGTAGGCGGTGTCCAGGTCGCCGGCAGCCAGCGACTCGACCTTGGCGGTGTCACCGCCGGGCCAGCTGAACTCCAGCGCGTCCAAGTTCGGGCGGCCGCCGAAGTAGTCCTCGTTGGCCTTCAGGACCAGCTTCTCGGTGGGCTTGTAGTCGTCGAGGACGAACGGGCCGGCGCCGATCGGCTGGAACTTCTCGGGGTTCTTGTACGCGGCCGGGGCCATCACCAGGCCGGGGCCGTGGGCGAGCATGTTGGGGAACGTGGCCCACGGGAAGCGGGTGGTGAACTCGATGGTGGTCTTGTCGACGACCTTCATGTCCGCGACGTTGCTGGCCCACGTCATGAAGTTGTAGCCGTAGGACTTCAGGTAGTACCCGATCGAGCCGGCCACGGCGGCGGCGTCCAGGTCGGTCCCGTCGGTGAACTTCACGCCCTCGCGCAGCTTCAGGGTCCACGTGGTGTTGTCGTCGGTGGACAGCGACTCGGCCAGGCGGGGCTCGTAGGTGCCGTCCTCCCAGTTGTAGGCCATCAGGCTGTCGTAGATGGCCAGCAGGGCCGAGCCACCGGCGGCACCGTTGGAGTAGGTCTTGGTGGGGTCGAGCGAGCGGGCCTCGGAGTACTCGCCGATCCGGAGCACCCCACCCTTCACGGGGCTGCCGGAGTCGTCGACGTTGACCAGGCCGGAGGTCATCTCCTCGACGGTCTTCTCGGTGGGCGTCTTGTTCGACTCCGGTGAGTCGTCGGAGCTGGCGCAGCCGGTGAGCAGCAGGGTGCTGGCCACCAGCCCCACCGCCAGCCGGGTGCGCAGGGTGCGACGGGACACGGGGTTCTCCTCGGGTAGCGCGACGTGACGTGCGTCGCAGCGGACGTGTTGTGGGTCACGCTATGGACCGGCCGGCCCTTCACTGGGCTGGCTTCCCGGTGACCGGGATGGGGCGGGGAAACTTTTCTGGCTCATCTGATGCTTCCGTGGGTGGTTGATCGCGTCTGAATGGCCGCACGCCGTTCCCGCTCTAGGTTTCTGGCTTGTCGAGAGTCAGGAACCACGGAACGGAGAACGGCGTGCGAAA
>JAEWXC010000035.1 GCA_023396115.1 Actinomycetes bacterium
GACGTGGCCTGACCCCCGAGCGACACCGACGGCCCGGCCCCCGCGCGGGGGCCGGGCCGTCGGTGTCGCTCGGGGGTCAGGCCACGTCGACGCCGAGCGCGGCCAGACCCCGCCGGGCCCGGTCGAGCCCCTGCTGGTTCCCGGCCTCCTCCTCCAGCCCGGTCCGGTCCCCACGGGCCGCGCGGTCGCTGAAGTAGCGCGCCTGGATGAGCCACCGGGCCCGACGCCACACCGGCAGCATCGCCAGCTCGGCCTCGCCGAGCACGCCCAGGCCGCGGTAGGCGTCCAGGAACGCCGCGGCCGGTTCCTCGCCCCCCAGGTACATCACCGCGGAGGCGACGTCGTAGAGCAGCGGTCCGGGCCGGGCGCCGGCCCAGTCGATCAGCGCCGTGGTCCCGGAGGCCTCCTCGTGCAGGAACGCCTCGGGTGCGGGGTCGGTGTGCAGCGTGCCCCAGGTCAGCGGGGTCCCGACCTCGGCCAGCACCGTCGCGCCCGCCGGGACCAACCAGCCGGGGGCGTGCCGGGGCTCGGGCAGCAGGCCCTCCAGGAAGCCCACCGCGGAGCCGGACGGCACCGGCTCGGCGCGGTGCACCTGCGCCAGGACGCCGGCCAGACGGGCCTGGTCGCGCGCGTCGGCGGGGTCGAGCTCGCGGCCCCGGACGTGGCTCACCAGCGCGAACGGGGGCGTGTGCAGCATCGGCTCACCAGCGCGGGTGGGGACCGGTGCCCCGGTGACCAGCCCGTGCCCGGCGAGCCGGAGCGCCACGGCGCACCCGTCGGCCAGGTCGTCGCGGCCGGCGGGGGAGACGGCCTTCCCGACGTGGCGCGTGCCGGCAGCCGTGACCAGCCAGGTGCTCGAGTTCATGCCGCCCTCGAGCGGCTCGACGGCCTCCACCGGGAGGCCCCAGTGCTGCTGGACGAGCGAGCGCACCTGGGCGGGACCGATCACGGACCCATCCTGTCCCACCCCGGACGGGGCTGTCCCGTGGGTTTCGGCGTCGAGGCGGCTACGACGTGACGTCGTAGGTAGGATGCGTGCCATGAGGACCGGGCGCTGGCTGCGTGCAGGCGATGCACGCGCCCTCGGCGACCTCGAACCCACCGCCGCGCTGGTCTGGAGCCGCGCGTTCGTGCTCGGCGGCGCCACCTTCCTGGCCGGCCTCGTCTCCCACCTCGCCGGAGACGGACTGCTGCCGTCGCTGCCGGCCCTGTTCGTCCTGGCCGCCTCTGCGGTCGGTGTGGCCAGCGTGCTGGTGCTGACCCGTGCCACCCGGACCCGGGTCGTGCTGGCCCTGGTCGGCGGGCAGGCGGTGCTCCACCTGCTGCTGTCCAGCCTGGCCGGTCACCGCGCGGTCCCCGGGGTCGCTGACACCGGCGGCTGGTGGGCCCACCAGGTCGACCACCTCACCGCCCAGGGCGGCGGCATGGTCCTCGCGCACACGGTCGGCGCCGCGCTGCTGGGCTTGTTCCTGGCCCACGGCGAGCAGACCCTGTGGCGCGGCCTGCTCACCGCGGTGGCCCACGCCCGGCTGCTCGGCGCCGTCCGGGGCCGCGCCCGGGCCAGCGCCGCTGCGGCCACCCACCGGGTGCTCGACCTGGCCCGGGGGCGCCAGCAGGCCAGCCTCGCCGACCTGCTCCGACCCACCCCGACCCGGGCCCGCCCGCAACTGGGCCACCGCGGCCCACCCGCTCTCCTGGCCGGCTGACCCGACCCCACCCGGGGCGGGCCGTCCCGGCGCGTCCGGCCCACGAATCCGCGTGCCGCCGGCTCCGTGGTGCACCCGCACCCGGAGGTCCCGTACCGCCCCGCCCGTCCGGGCGTCGGCGCGGTGCCTCACACACTGCCCAGGAGAAGACAGATGAAGACCACCCGTACCCGCCTGCTCGCCGTGGCCGGCGCCCTCGTCCTGACCGGCGGCCTGCTCGCCGGTTGCGGCACCGACGAGCCCAAGGCCGAGTCCTCGGCCGTTGCCGCCGACCGTGCCGTCGTTGCCGAGGAGGCGTGGGTCCGTGCCACCACCGGCTCGAAGGACCCGTCCATGACCGCAGCGTTCATGGTGCTCGACAACGGATCCGACGCCGAGGTGACCGTCACCGGCGCGGAGAGCGACGTCGCCTCGATGACCCAGATCCACGACATGGTCACCGTCGACGGGAAGATGGTGATGCAGGAGCTGAAGGACGGCCTGGTGCTGGCCCCGCACCGCGGCGCCCTGCTCCAGCCCGGCGGTCGGCACATCATGCTGATGGGCCTGGACCGTGAGCTGGCGCCGGGCGACGAGGTGACCTTCACGCTCACCACCTCCGCCGGCCAGCAGCTCGAGGTGACCGCCCCGGTGAAGGAGTTCACCGAGGAGGAGGGCCACTACCACGAGCCCGGCACCGCCGAGCACGGTCACTGATGTCCCCGAGCATCGGGCGTCGCAGCCTGCTCACCCACCTCGGCACGGCGGTCGCGGGCGCGGCCGCCGGTGCCGGGGCGGGGGTGGCGCTCGCACCCGCCTCCGACGCGGCCACCGGCCCCACACCCCCGGGTCGCACGATCAGCCCGTGGGGCAGGCACCAGCCCGGCATCACCCAACCCACGCCCCCGGTGGCCGAGCTGGTCGCGCTCACCCTGCGCCCCGAGGCGCTGCGCGACCCCGACGCCCTGGGCCGGTTGCTGCGGGTGTGGACCACCGACGTCGAGGCCCTGACCGCGGGTCGCGGTGCGCCGGGCGACACCACCCCGTGGCTGGCCAGCGCGCACAGCGACCTCACCATCACCGTCGGACTGGGCCGCCGGGCCCTGCGCGGCCGGGCCCGGCCCGCCGGCTTCGAGCCGGTGCCGGCGATGCGGCACGACCGGCTGCTGCCCGCCTGGTGCGGGGGAGACCTGCTGGTGCAGGTGATGGGTCGCGAGGGCACCACCGTGGCGCACGCCGTGCGCCGGATGGTCGCCGACGCCGGACCGTGGGCCACGCTGGCCTGGCGTCAGTCGGGGTCGTGGAACGGGACCGGGCCGGACGGGCGGCCGGTCACCGGCCGCAACCACTTCGGCCAGGTCGACGGGTCCGCCAACCCGCCGGCCGGCAGCGAACTGTTCGACCGGACCGTCTGGATCACCGAGGGCCCCTGGGCCGGCGGCACCACCCTGGTGGTCCGGCGGATCGAGATGGACCTCACCACCTGGGACGAGCTGACCGGCGACGAGCAGGAGGCCTCCACCGGCCGACGACTCGCCGACGGGACCCCGCTGACCGGAGGGGCCGAGCTCGACGACGTCGACCTGCTGGCCACCGACGAGACCGGTCAGCGCCGGATCGCGCTGGACGCACACGTGCGCCGGTCACACCCGTCGGTGAACGCCGGCGCCCGGATCCACCGCCGCGGACTGAACTACGTGCACGTGGACGGCACCGAGGTCACCTCGGGGCTGGTCTTCCTCAGCCACCAGCGCGACCTGGCCGGGCAGTTCACCCCGATCCAGCAGACCCTCGACGACTCCGACGCACTCAACGAGTGGACCACCGCGATCGGCTCGGCGGAGTTCGCGCTGCTGCCGGGGTTCACGCAGGGGACCTGGCTGGGTCACCAGATCTTCAGCTGAGGCCGGACCCCCTCCAGGGCCGGACCGGCCGAGGCCGGTCCGGCCGAGGTCGGCAGATCACGCGAGCGGCACCGGACGGGACGCAGCCAGTACGCCCCGACGGTGCCGCTCGGCGCCGACGTCAGCCGGTGACGGACTTCGGCAACCCCGAGGGGGTGCACAGCGACTTCGGCATCTGGTCGGTCTCGTCGCGGATCAGGTATCCGAAGAACTTCTGCGAGCGCTCCTCGTCCCAGGTCACGGCCAGGTTGGCGATGGGGACGCCGCAGGTCCGGCCGTTCTCCCCGTCCACCCGGGTCATCGCCAGGGCGAACTTGCCGGCGTCCATCACCCCGGTGCCCTTGCTGGTGATCAGCGAACCGGCGGCGGCGTGCGAGAGCTTCCAGTAGCGGACCGGGTTCAGCACGCTCCACGGGGAGACGGCCTTGGCGCCGACCGCGGAGACGACCTCGCGCTGGGCCCGGGCCCGGTCGACGTCGCCCAGCGCGGTGTAGGTCTTGCGCGAGCGGGCGTACCCGAGCGCCGTCTTGCCGTCGGCCTCCTGGCAGCCCTTCTTGATGTCGAGGTTGGCCTGGGGGTCCTTCATCGCCTTCTTCGGGCAGATCTCGATGCCACCGACCGCGTCGACCACGTCGACGAACCCGCCGAACCCGATCTCGACGTAGTGGTCGATCCGGACCCCGGTGTTCTGCTCCAGGGTCTGCACCAGCAGCTTGGGGCCACCGAAGGCGAACGCGGCGTTGACCTTGGTGCGGCCGTGGCCGGGGATGTCGACCAGCGAGTCGCGGGGGATGGAGGTCAGCACGTTCGGCCCGCTGCCGGTGTGCAGCAGCATGATCGTGTCGGTGCGGCGCCCGACCGGCCCGCCGGTGCCGAGCTCCTTGCGCTCGGCCTCGGTGAGGTCGTCACGGGAGTCCGACCCGACCAGCAGGTAGGTGGTGCCCGGCTGCTCGTCGGGCCGGTCGCCCTGCCCGAAGGCCTTGACCTGGCTGACGTTGTTCCAGGCCAGGAACGGCACGACCACCAGGTAGACGATCCACAGCAGCAGCACCAGGCCGACCACGCGGCGCACGCGTGGACCCCGCCGGCCACCCCGACCACCCCGGCCGCCGGTCCCCGGGTGGGTCGTCGGCGTCGTCGGGGGTGGGGTGGAACGCTGCCGCGGGGGAGCGGAGGTCGGCTCCTGTCCGGGCCGCGGCTGGACCGGCATCATCCGGGTCGCCTCGTCGCTGCCCGACCCGGCGGGTCGGCCCTGGCCCCGGGAACCCGAGCGGGGCACGGCGCGGGTGGCGTCGTCGGCGGGGCGCGACTTCCCGTAGAGCCAGTCGTACTCGGGGGTGCCCTCCTCGGGGCCACCCTTGCCGGAAGGAGACATGACCCGG
This sequence comes from Actinomycetes bacterium, assembly GCA_023396115.1. GTDB lineage: Bacteria > Actinomycetota > Actinomycetes > Propionibacteriales > Nocardioidaceae > Nocardioides. The sequence continues at coordinate 4,972 of JAEWXC010000035.1, forward strand.
AGGCTACCGTCAGCCCCATGACCGCCGAGCAGCACGCGCAGACCCGCCCGCCCAGTTTCTCGCGGGTCTCCCTGGCCGAGATGATGCACTCGCCGGCCGCGAACCTGCTCGGCAACGTGCACGGCGGCGAGATCATGAAGCTGGCCGACTCCACGGCCGGCGCCGTGGCATTCCGCCACTCCGGGGGGCCGGCGGTGACCGCGTCGATGGACCAGATGGTCTTCCGCAGCCCGGTGCACGTGGGCGACATCGTCCGCACCCTGGCCCAAGTCAACTGGGCCGGTCGCAGCTCGATGGAGATCGGGGTCCGGGTCGAGGCCCAGCCGTGGGGCAACGCCTCCGACGAGCCGGTGCACGTGGCCAGCGCCTTCTTCGTCTTCGTCGCCGTCGACGAGAGTGGCAGGCCCCGTCCGGTGCCCGGACTGGAGGTCACCGACCCCGAGGCGGCCCGCCGCTACCGCGAGGCCGAGCTGCGCCGCGAGCTGCGGCTGGCGACCAAGGCGGCGATCGAGGAGGGGCGCAAGCCCCTGCCCTGATCCGCCCCTCCACCCTCTGCTGCGCATCACCGTCTGGGCACCTCGGCTGCGTGGCACCAGTTCACCGGGCAACCCGCACGCCCTCACCGGTGCCCCGTGCCGAGCCACTCATCTGATGTCGCTCGCGACGCGGGTGGTCGGTGGATCCGGGCTGAGTCGCGGCCGCCGAGCGCCCCGGGTGTGACCGGGCACGGGCCCGGCGCAGACCCCGGCACGACCCCTGCACGGACCCGGGACGCACCCCGGCGCGGGTGAGGTGCGCGACGCCGGGATTCGGCGCGTCGTGCCCCGGTGGGGCGGGTGTGACTGGTGATACTGGACAGCACCTCGTCTTCCCCTTCCCAGAGAGGCCGTCCCGATGTCGCGCGTCGATGCAGAGCCCCGTCCCGACGGCGCCACGCCCTCGCGGATGTCGGTGACCGAACGAGCCCAACGGATCCGGTTCCGCCGGGCCATGTCCCTGGTCGGGATGACCCTGCTGATCCCCGGCTCGGCCCAGTTCGTGGCCGGTCGCCGCGCCCTCGGTGCCGCGGTGATGACCGTCTGGGCGGGCCTGGTGGCGCTGCTGCTGCTCGGCCTGGGCGCTGCCGCCGTGTGGCACGGCTTCGCGTTCTGGGTCGCCACCACCGGCTGGGTGCTGGGTCTGCTCCGGCTGCTGCTGATCGTGCTCGGCATCGGCTGGGCCGCGCTCTTCGTCGACGCCTGGCGGCTCGGGCAGCCGCTCGGCCTGTTGCGCCAGCACCGGGTCGCGGCCGCCGGGGTCAACGGGTTCCTCAGCGTGGCCGTGGCCGGGGCGCTGCTCTTCGGCGCGCACCTGGTCAACGTGCAGAAGAACTTCATGGACGCGATGTTCGGTGGCGGTGAGGTCGTCGGCGCCCACGACGGGCGCTTCAACATCCTGCTGCTCGGCGGCGACTCCGGCGCCGACCGGTGGGGCCTGCGCCCGGACTCGATGAACGTGGCGAGCATCGACGCCCGGACCGGCAAGACCGTCCTGATCTCCCTGCCGCGGAACATGCAGAACTTCCCGTTCCGCCCGGGCAGCACCATGGACAAGCAGTTCCCCGACGGGTTCGACTGCGACGGCTGCTACCTCAACGGCGTCAGCACCTGGGCCCAGGACCACACCGACCTGTTCAAGAAGGCCGACAACCCCGGCGTCAAGGCCACCGTGCAGGCCATCGAGGGCATCACCGGGCTGAGGATCAACTACTGGGCGATGGTCAACATGGCCGGCTTCTCCCGGCTCGTCGACGCCGTCGGCGGGGTCGAGCTCAACGTGCGCGACCGGATCCCGGTCGGCGGCCTGGGCAGCGACGTCACCGGCTACATCGAGCCGGGGGTGCGGACCCTCGACGGGCACGACACGCTCTGGTTCGCCCGGGCCCGCGAAGGCTCCGACGACTACTCGCGGATGGCGCGGCAGAAGTGCGTGATGAGCGCGATGCTCTCCCAGATCAGCCCGCAGAAGGCGCTGACCAACTTCGAGAAGATCGCCAAGGCCAGCAGCGCGATGATCTCCACCAGCGTGCCCAGCGGCGAGGTGGACACCTTCCTGCAGCTGGCGCTCAAGGCCAAGAGCCAGAAGATCGGCACCGTCTCCCTGGTGCCGCCGATGATCAACACCGCCGACCCCGACATCGACCTGGTGCACCGCAAGGTCGCCGAGGCGATCGACCGGTCCGAGGGCAGGACCCCGGCCCGCAAGCCGGCCAAGCCGAAGTCCACCCCCGGCCAGACCGACCAGGCCGGCCAGGCTGACCAGTCGGGGGAGTCCACCAGCACCGGTGGCTCGCTCGGGACCCGCAACGAGGGGTACGCCGCCAACCAGTCCGAGGACCTCGGCGCCGCCTGCTGAGCCGCCCCCGCAGAACCAGCCGGGCTCAGGCCCGGGACAGCACCAGGTCCGCGAACCGTTCGCCCATCTCGACGTGGGTCTGCGGTGCGGGGTGCAGCGCGTCGGGCAGCGGGTGCCGGTCGTGGTCGGCCTCGCCGTACAGCTCCAACCCGCTGAGCAGGTGCAGCTGCGGGTCCTCGGTGCGCCGGGCCGCGTGCACCTGCGCCACCGCCTCCCGCACCCCCTCCAGGGTGAGCGCCCCGAACGCCACCTGCTCGGGAGACCCGGTGGCACGGAAGGCCAGCCGCCCCTCGGCCAGCGCCTCGGGGTCGGGCAGCGCCGGCCCCGGGGTCCGTTCGTGGATCGGGCACAGCACCGGGGTGACGAGCCACAACGGCACGTCGGGGTGCCCGGCGCGGACCCGGTCCAGGAAGCCGTGCAGGGCCGGGACGAACGCCCGGCGGCGCATCAGGTCGAGGTTGACGACGTTGATCCCGATCTTCAGCGACACCAGGTCCGCGGGGGTGCGGGCCAGGTGGTCGGCGGTGAACGGGTCCAGCAGGGCGCTGCCGCCGTAGGAGCGGTTCACCAGCTCCCAACCGGCCCGGCGCGCCGCCACCGCCGGCCAGGTCCCGGTCGGGTGGGTGGCGTTGGAACCCTGGCTGATCGAACTGCCGTGGTGCAGCCAGCGGCGCCCCGCCGGGACCGGCGTGACCGGGGCGTCGGTGCGCACCTCCACCAGCCGGGTCGCCTCGTCGTGCGGCAGCCACACCTCGACCCGACGGGTCACGCCCACCGGGCCCGGCACCTCGAACCGCAGCGTCCCCGCCGACCCGGTGACCAGCCCGGTCGGGGCCCCGGTCATCGGGTCCACGTCCATCAGGTCCCCGCCGTCGAGGGAGCCCGAGGCCACGACCACCCCGTCCACGACCAGTTCGTGGACGCCCGGGGGTCGGGGCGTGCCGCCGTGGGAGCGCCGGATCGCGATCGCGTGGACCTCCACCACCGAGGCGGTCGAGGTGAACGCGACCCGCACACCCGAGGGCTGCTGCCCGGCCATCAGCAGCATCGCGTCGGCTCCCCGGGCCTCGGCGTGCTCGGGGAGCCGGCTCACCACCAGCCCCCGCTCGTCGCGCAGCAGTGCCGCAGCACCGAGCACGTGGTCGTGGGTCAGGGGCACACGGTGGGTCAGGCTCATACGGCCACGGTCGCACAGCGGCCCGGCGCCGGCGTGAGGTGTCCCACGTCCCCGGCCCGGCGACGGGGGAGCCGGGCCGGCATGCGCCTATCCTCGGGGCCGTGACCTCCAGCCCACCCGACGCCCGGCCCGCTCCCGAGCCCCGCATCGTCGCGGTCGTCGTCACCTTCAACCGCCTCGGACTCGTCCAGCGCCTCCTCGAGCGGCTGCGCGCGGAGTCCCGGCTGGCCCGGGTCGTGGTGGTCGACAACGCCTCCACCGACGGCACCGGTGACTGGCTGCGCGGCCAGGCCGACGACCTGGTGCACCCGTTGCTGCTGGAGTCCAACACCGGGGGTGCCGGCGGTTTCGCTGCCGGGCTCGACGCCGCGGTGGCCGCCGGTGCCGACCTGGTCTGGCTGATGGACGACGACGGCACCCCCGACCCCGACTGCCTGGGCACGCTGCTCGAGCACCACGGTGCGCTCGACTTCTGGGGTCCGGTCGTGGTCGACGAGACCGACCCGGACCGCCTGGTCTTCCCGATCCGGCTGCCCGGCGGCACCCGGGTCGTGCACGACACCGCCTCGGTGCGGGCCGCCGGCGTCGACGGACTGGTCCGCGGCGTCGTCATCCCGTTCAACGGGGTGCTGGTCACCTCCGAGCTGGTGGACCGGATCGGCACCGTGCGGGCCGAGCTGTTCATCTGGGGCGACGACCACGAGTACCGGCTGCGTGCCGAGGCGGCCGGGGCCCGGATCGCCACCGTGGTCGACGCCCGGTTCCGGCACCCCGCAGTGGGCGAGCTGGGCACCCGGATGGCGTTCGGGCGCACCACCTACAACCACAGCCCCAGCGACCTCAAGCACTACTGCATGGCCCGCAACAACCTGGTCAACCTGCGCACCTACAAGGGCTGGCCGCACGCCCTGGCGTTCGTCGCCAAGACCGTGTGGTTCTACTCGTTCACCCGCCGCGACGCCGGACGGCTCCGGCTCAGCGCCCGCGCGATGCTCGCGGGGCTGCGCGGCGACTTCACCGGACACCGGGAGTTCCTGCGATGACCGATCCCGGCCCCACCAGCACCGGGCACGAGACCGTCGGCGTCGTCGTGGTCACCTACAACCGCGCCGACCTGCTGCGCCGCACCCTGACCGCGCTCGCCGCGAGCACCCGGGCGGCCGAGAAGGTCTACGTCGTCGACAACGCCTCCACCGACCACACCGCCCAGGTGCTGGCCGAGAGCCGGCTGCCCGGCCTGGAGGTGATCCGCCTGAGCGAGAACACCGGCGGGGCGGGCGGCTTCCGGACCGGTGTCGAGGCCGCCACCGCCGCCGGGCTCGACCGGATCTGGCTGATCGACGACGACGTCGTCCCGGCACCCGACTGCCTGGCGGTGCTGATGGCCGCCGACGAGGACTGCCTGATGGTGGTCCGCGAGGACCTCTCCGGAGCCCTGGTGGAGAAGGCCGCGCTCACCTTCGACCTGCGTCGCTGGTGGATCGCCAAGCCCAAGACCGCGATGGTCGAGACCCGCTACGGCACCCGGGAGAACATGCCCGCACGGGTGCCGGTGGAGAACGTCGCCTTCGAGGGGTTCATGCTGCGACGCTCGGTGGTGGAGCAGATCGGGCTGCCCGACGACTCCTTCTTCATCTTCTACGACGACGTCGACTACGCCATCCGGGCGCGGAAGGCCGGTCACACCATCTGGGCCCTGCGCGACGCCGTCCTGGTCCGCCAGCTCGACTTCAACCAGCAGCACGACCTGGCCGGGTGGAAGGGGTACTACATGTACCGCAACCTCTTCGCCGTGCACTTCCGGCACGGGGAGAACGCCCTGGTCCGCGCCAAGCCGTGGTGGCTGGCCCTGGCGGTGGTGCTGCTCAGCCCGCTGCGCTCGGGGCTGCGCGGGACCGTGGGGGAGTCGCGCAACGTGCTGCGCGCCCTGCGTGACGCCCGCCGCATGCGACGCACCCCCGGTGCGCCGACTCGGTCGCCGTGAGCTGCCTCGGTAGACTTCCACGGCGGTTCCCGTGCCTTCCCTGAGGAGAAACCCCTTGTCCGACACTGCTTCGAACGCTGCGCCCACCGCTGCCCGACCCGACCTGGTGGTCGTCGGCAGCGGTTTCTTCGGCCTCACGGTCGCCGAGCGCTGCGCCAGCGAGCTGGGGCTGAAGGTCCTCGTCCTGGAGCGCCGCCACCACATCGGCGGCAACGCCTACTCCGAGTTCGACCCGGAGACCGGGATCGAGGTGCACCAGTACGGCACGCACCTCTTCCACACCTCCAACAAGAAGGTCTGGGAGTACGTCAACCGGTTCACCGACTTCACCAACTACTCCCACCGGGTGTTCGCGAAGTACCAGGGGCAGGTCTACTCCTTCCCGATGAACCTGGGCCTGATCAACCAGTTCTTCGGCAAGTCCCACACCCCCGACGAGGCCCGTGCGCTGATCGCCGAGCAGGCTGGCGAGTTCGAGACCTCCGAGGCCAAGAACCTCGAGGAGAAGGCGATCAGCCTGATCGGTCGTCCGCTGTACGAGGCGTTCGTCAAGGGCTACACCTCCAAGCAGTGGCAGACCGACCCCACCGAGCTGAGCCCGGACATCATCACGCGGCTCCCGGTGCGCTACACCTTCGACAACCGCTACTTCAACGACACCTGGGAGGGTCTGCCCGTCGACGGGTACACCGCCTGGCTGGAGCGGATGGCCGAGCACGAGAACATCGAGGTCCGCCTCGAGACCGACTTCTTCGACGTGATCGACGAGTACAAGGGCGTCGTCCCGATCGTCTACACCGGTCCGGTCGACGAGTACTTCGACAACTCCGAGGGCCGCCTGTCCTGGCGCACCATCGACCTGGAGGCCGAGACCCTCGACGTCGACGACTTCCAGGGCACCGGCGTGGTCAACGCCAACGACCCCGAGCTGCCCTACACCCGGGTGCTGGAGTTCAAGCACCTGCACCCCGAGCGCCAGCACCTGGCCGGCAAGACCATCGTGGTGCACGAGTACAGCCGCTTCGCCGAGGAGGGCGACGAGCCGTACTACCCGATCAACACCGCCGAGGACCGCGAGAAGCTGCTCAAGTACCGCGACCTGGCCGCCAAGGAGCCGATGGTGCTCTTCGGTGGCCGTCTGGGCACCTACAAGTACCTGGACATGCACATGGCCATCGGCTCGGCGCTGTCGATGTACGAGAACAAGCTGAAGCCGCACTTCGCCGAGGGAGCGGAGTTCAAGTCCGGAGGCGTGGACGCGTGAACACCCAGACCACTGAAACCCCGACCGACACCGTGACCGGCACCGCCCGTCGGGTGCTGCAGCGGCAGATCCTGCCCGCCGACCGCGACGTCGACGTGCTGCCGCTCTACGTCGACCCCGACACGATCACCCTGGACGCCGACCGCTACGACATCGGCGGCAACGCGGGCGCCAAGGCGGTCAACAACGCCACGATCCGCCAGTCGGTCGCCTCGGGGGAGACGATCCGTCCCGAGCAGATCACCGGCCGGCACACGGTCCGGATCCTGGCCGGCTCACGACTCTCGTTCGGCACCTACTTCAACGGTTTCCCGGCCGGCTACTGGCGTCGCTGGACCGTGGTCGACGACGTCCGCCTCACCGTGAGCCTGTCCGGTGCGGGCGCGGCGGTCACCGTCTACCGGTCGATGGCCAACGGGCGCAGCCAGCGCGTCGACTCCGCCACCCTGGACGAGGACTCCGGCGAGTTCACCTTCGACCTGTCGCTCAAGCCGTTCGTGGACGGTGGTTGGTACTGGTACGACGTGACCGCCGCCGACACCGACGTCGAGGTGGGCGCCACCTGGGACGCCGAGGTGCCCGCGGACCGGGTCGAGCCCGGCTCGCTGGCGATCGCGATCACCACCATGAACCGGCCCGAGTTCTGCTCCGAGCTGCTCAGCCAGCTGGCCGGCGACGAGGGCGTCAAGGCCGTCCTGGACCGGGTCTACGTGATGGAGCAGGGCACCCAGAAGGTGCGCGACGCCGTGGCGTTCCCGGCGGCCAGCCAGGCGCTGGGCGAGCTGCTCGAGGTCGTGGAGCAGGGCAACCTGGGTGGGTCGGGCGGCTACGCCCGTGGACAGCTGGAGATCCTCAAGGCCGGCACCGCCACCTACGCGATGATGATGGACGATGACGTCGTCTGCGAGCCCGAGGGCATCATCCGTGCGGTCACCTTCGCCGACCTGGCCAAGCGGCCCACCATCGTCGGTGGCCACATGTTCAGCCTCTACGACCGCTCGCGGCTGTACTCGCTGGGTGAGGTCGTCAGCCCGTGGAACTTCTGGTGGCAGTCGCCCTCGACGGTCTACAACGACTGGGACTTCTCCGCGCGCAACCTGCGCTCGGCCCGCTGGCTGCACCGCCGCGTCGACGTGGACTTCAACGGCTGGTTCATGTGCCTGATCCCCACCGAGACGCTGCGTGAGGTGGGCCTGTCGCTGCCGTTGTTCATCAAGTGGGACGACTCCGAGTTCGGGCTCCGGGCCAAGCAGGCCGGCTACCCGACGGTCTCCTTCCCCGGCGCGGCGGTGTGGCACATCCCGTGGACCGACAAGAACGACGGCGTGGACTGGCAGTCCTACTTCCACCAGCGCAACCGGCTGGTGGCCGCGCTGATCCACTCGCCCTACGAGCGCGGCGGCCGGCTGCTGGTGGACTCCTTCACCCACCAGATCAAGCACATCGCCTCGATGCAGTACTCCACCGCCGAGTTGCGGCTGATGGCGATGGAGGACGTGCTGGCCGGTCCGCAGCAGCTGCACGAGGACCTGGCCACGAAGCTCCCCGAGATCAATGCCTTCCGCAAGCAGTTCTCCGACGCGGTGCTCGAGGCCGACGTGGACGCGTTCCCGCCGGTGCGCCGCTCCAAGGTCAAGCGCGGGGGACGCGACGAGTTCGACATCCCCGGGCGGCTGTCCCGGATGGTCGGTGCGGGCCTGGCCCCGCTGCGCCAGCTGAAGAAGCCTCGTCCGCTGAGCCGTCAGCACCCCGAGGCGGCGCTGGCCGGCATGGACGCCAAGTGGTACCGGCTGGCCAGCCTGGACTCGGCGATCGTCTCGATGCAGGACGGCACCTCCGCCGCGCTCTACCAGCGTGACCCGGAGGTCTTCAAGGACCTGACCCGGCGCACCGTGGAGCTGCACAAGCGGTTCCGTGCCGAGTGGCCCCGGCTGGCCGAGCAGTACCGTGCCGCGCTGCCGGAGATCACCTCGCCCGAGGCGTGGGAGAAGACCTTCGCCCCGTGGACCGGCGAGGCGGACGGGCAGTGAGCAGCGCCGGGGTCGCGCCGGAGGGAGCCCAGCCCACGGCTCAGCGGGACCTGAGCGGCGTGCCGCTGACGCCGCCGGCGGCCACCTCGGGACTGCTGGAGGTGTTCCGCCGCCGGTACCTGCTCAAGCTGCTGGTGCGCCGGGAGATCTCGGCCCGCTACGACAACTCGGTCCTGGGCCTGGCCTGGTCGTACCTGATGCCGCTGACGCGGTTCTGCATGTACTACTTCCTGTTCCAGGTGATGATCGGCCGCGGCGGTTCGATGGAGAACTTCGCGGTCCACCTGTTCGCGGGGATGGTGATCGTCAACTACTTCACCGAGACCTTCAACTCCGGCACCCGCTCGATCATGGGCAACAAGGCGCTGGTGCGGAAGATGTCCCTGCCCCGGGAGATGTTCCCGGTGGCGGCGATGCTGGTCTCGCTGTACCACACGCTCCCGCAGTTGGGCCTGCTCATCGTGGTCGGGCTGCTGCAGGGCTGGACCCCGGACCCGGTCGGGATGCTCGCGGTGGCCCTCGGTTTCAGCCTGGTGGCGGTCCTGGGCACCGGTCTGGGCCTGCTCTTCAGCGCGCTGAACGTCTACTTCCGCGACTTCGGCAAGCTGGTGCAGGTGCTCACCATGTTCACCAACTTCATGGTGCCGATGATGTACCCGTACACGCTGGTCAAGGAGCGCTTCGGTGAGGGCATCGGGCACACCCTGTACCTGCTCAACCCGCTCGCCGAGGCGGTGCTGCTGATGCAGCGCGGGTTCTGGGTGGGCACCACCTCGGACCCCGACGCCACCATCGCCGAGCACCTGCCCGGTGACCTGTTCCTGCGCGGCGGGCTGATGCTGCTGGCTGCCCTGGTCTTCCTGGGCGTCGCGCAGTGGGCGTTCAGCCGGCTCGAGGCCAAGATCCCGGAGCGCATCTGATGACCGAGTCGATCGTCCTCAACGACGTCACCAAGACGTTCACGATGCGCTACCACCGCTCGATCAAGCGGGTGGCGATGGCCAAGCTCCGCGGCCAGCCCACGCACGAGACCTTCCAGGCCGTCGACGGGGTCTCCTTCACCGTCGAGCAGGGCGAGTCGATCGGCCTGATGGGCCTCAACGGCTCGGGCAAGTCGACCCTGCTCAAGCTGATCAACGGCACGATGAAGCCCGACGGCGGCTCGGTGCTGGCCCGCGGACGCATCGCCGGCCTGATCGCCACCGGGGCCGGGTTCCACAACCAGCTCTCGGGCCGGGAGAACCTCTACCTCAACGCCGCGATCCTGGGCATGACCGAGGCCGAGACCGCCCGCAAGTTCGACGACATCGTCGAGTTCGCCGAGCTCGGCAAGTTCCTCGACGTGCCGGTGGGGCACTACTCCTCGGGGATGAGCGCACGGCTCGGGTTCGCGATCGCGATCCACGTCGACTCCGACATCTTCCTGGCCGACGAGGTGCTCGCGGTGGGGGACAAGCCCTTCAAGCGCAAGTGCCTGGAGCGGATGCAGCAGGTCCGCGAGTCCGGTCGCACGCTGTTCTACGTCAGCCACTCGCCGGGCTCGGTGCGCAAGATGTGCGACCGCGTCGTGGTGCTGGAGAAGGGCCGCGTGGGCTTCGACGGTCCGGTGGGCGAGGGCATTCGCTACCTCAAGTACGACGACAAGTCGGGCAGTGCCAGCGAGGAGGAGTTGCTGGAGGACGAGATGGGCAACGACATCTGACCTCCGGGCCCTTCCCGGCAGCCCGTGTGCCACGACCCGGTTCCCCTGGGGGACCGGGTCGTTCGCCGTCTACGGGCGGGTCGAGCGCGGTAGCCTGACTTGACTTTCTGATTTTCGTCGGCGTGTCGACTGGAAATTACAGCGTTGTAGTTACTCAGAAACTCTTGTTGCCTCGTGTGACTGATGTGAAAGTTGCTTCCTGTGTGACCTTCCCCCACGCACTGGAGCAACTCGTATGACTTCCCGACAGGCCCGATTCATCACCGCGTGCCAGACCTTCCTGGTGCTCGGTGTCGTCCTTGCCGTGCTCGCCCCGGCGGCCAACGTGCTGAGCCTCGACGTGGTGTCGCAGACGCCCGTCCCGGGAGCCTCCTCGGGCTCGACCGGTACGGCCGCCGACAGGCCCGAGGCCGACAGTCAGGAGGCCGACAGCCCGGCCACCGACCCGCAGCAGCGCTCGCGGGTGGCCAGCGCGCCGACCGACGCCGCGGTCACCGAGTACGCCTTCGACGCCTCCGCAGCCGACGTCCCGGACGGGACGGACGCGCCGCGGAAGAATGCCGAGGAGGGCGCCGGCACCGCCGAGGGCGACCGCGTGGTCGAGACCCCCGCGGAGAAGAAGGCCACCGGGGACGGTCGCACCGAGGTCACCGCCCAGCCCGCCGAGGTGAACGGCTTCGGCACCGTCGGCGTCACCTGGGACCCCGCCGCCGAGCTCGACGAGCAGGCCATCGAGGTCCAGGTCCGCACCGAGAAGGACGGCGTCTGGGGCGACTGGCAGGCCCTGGAGTACCACGACGAGCACGGCCCCGACCCGGACAGCGCCGAGGCCGAGGGTGCGCTCCGCCCCGGCACCGAGCCGCTCGTGGTCGGCGAGGTCGACCGGGTCCAGGCCCGCACCCTGACCGACGGCGCTCCGCCGGCCGACCTGCAGTTGGCCGTCGTGGAGCCGACCGAGGGCGAGACCGCGGTCCAGTCCCCGGCCATCGACACCGCCGACCTGCCCGCTGCCGACGCCGGCACCAGCAGTGACCCGGGCACCGACCCGGGCACGGACACCGGCTCGGAGTCCAGCCAGGAGCCGGGTCTGGAACTGCAGGCCTCGTCCCTGTCGGCGCCCAAGCCGGTCATCTACTCCCGCGCCCAGTGGGGCGCCAACGAGAAGATCCGCGACAAGTCCTCGCTGCGCTACGGCTCGATCTCGGCCGGGTTCGTGCACCACACGGTCAACGGCAACGACTACGACCGCGACGACGTGCCGGGCATCCTGCGCAGCATCTACAGCTACCACGTGAAGTCCCGCGGCTGGTCGGACGTGGGCTACAACTTCCTGGTCGACAAGTTCGGCCGGATCTGGGAGGGCCGCTACGGCGGTGTCGGCAAGGCCGTCGTCGGCGCCCACACCCTGGGCTACAACGACTACGCCTTCGCCATGTCGGCGATCGGCAACTTCGACATCGCCCAGCCCAGCCAGGCCATGGTCGACGCCTACGGTTCGCTGTTCGCCTGGAAGCTGGCCAAGGCCGGCGTGAAGGCCGACTCGACCCGGCAGAAGGTCGGACGCGGCACGTTCCAGGCCATCAACGGCCACCGGGACGCCGGCAGCACCGCCTGCCCGGGCCGGTACCTGTACGCCAAGCTCGGCGAGATCCGCAAGCGTGCGGCGAAGATCCAGACCGGCCAGGTCACGCCGCCGACCGGGCCCACCACGCCCACCGAGCCGAGCGAGCCGTGGACCGGCAGCGGGATCAACACCAGCCTCACCGCCCGCCCGTACGCCGACCTGCTGGTGCGCCGCAAGTCCGACGGCCGCGGCCTGGTGCTGCCCACCGGCGGCCTGACCGACTTCAGCGCCCCGCGCCGGCTGGGTGGCGACTGGTCCAGCCGCAGCCACGTCCAGGTGGTCAAGGACGTCACCGGTGACCGCCGCGCCGACCTGGTCTTCGTGCGCCGCGACGGCGCCCTGGTGGTCCGCGGCGGCAACGGCTCCGGTGGGTTCAACGCCGGCAAGAAGGTGCACAAGCCGATGCGCTCGTTCATCGCGCCGGTCGCGGTCGGGCACGTGGTCGGCGACGGTCGCGGTGACTTCGTCGCGAAGAAGCGCAGCACCGGTCGCCGGCACCTGCTGTGGGTGAACAAGAAGGGCAAGCTCAAGGACCGTCGCCTGCCGAAGGCCTGGACGGGTTACCGGATGGTCACCGCCGCCGGCGACCTCAACCTCGACGGCCGTGACGACGTGCTGGTGCGCGACGCGGCCGGTCGCCTCGGTGTCCGCTACGGCCGTGGCGCCGGCAAGTTCACCACGCCGCGGGCGGTCAGCGGGGACTTCTCCGCCGCCACCACGGTCGTGGGCGGGGGCGACTTCACCCTCGACGGGCGCCCGGACCTGCTCGTGCGCCGCAGCGACGGCAGCACCTGGGTGTACCCGTCGGTGGGCGGCACCAGCTTCGGGCGTCCCTACGGACCGACCCGCACCTCCCTGGCCTGGGCCGGCGCGCTGAGCTCGGCCGGCAACGTGGTCGGCGGCGCGGGAGCCGACGTCGTGGCCCGCAACGGCTCGGGGGTGAGCCTGTACAGCCACGCCGGTACCTACGAGCTCGGCTCCGTCATCGACACCGGCCGCAACCTGGCCCCGGCCGACGTGCTGGTCAACGTCGGTGACTGGAACGGCGACGGCGTCGGCGACGTCATCGGACGGGTCCGCGAGAACCAGAACCTGGTGCTCTACCCCGGCAAGGGCGGCGGCAAGCTGGGTGCCCGCGTGAAGATCGGCAGCAACTGGAAGGGCTACCACTCCTTCGCCGCGGTCGGCGACGTCACCGGGGACCGGCTCCCCGACATGGTGGCCTCGGACCCGTGGGGCGGCACCTGGCTGTACCCCTCCGACGGCAAGGGCGGCTTCAAGCCCCGCATGAAGGCGCCGAGCAAGGCGATCATGCGTCTCCCGGTCTCCACCTCCGGCTACGACTGGCGGGTGGGCATCAAGTCGATGAGCGGCGCCACCAACGCCGACGTGGTGGTCCGCGAGCGCGGTACCGGCCTGCTCTACGTGCTCGACGGCAGCGCCGGGTACAAGGTGCGCCGCTTCCTGGGCAGCGGCATGGACAGCTACGACCTGGTGGGCTGAGAGGGAAGCTCAGCCCCGGCTGGTCGCCCGCTCCGCTGTGTACGTCGCGTCGAGACGACCCGGAGCCGGATGGGCGACCAGGACCAGCGAACCGCCCAGCACGAGCGGTTCGGTGAAGGTGTGGATCTCCGGAGGGGAAGCCGGGTTCTGCACCGAGAGCAGGCGGCCACCGCTGGTGAGGAGACTCCCGGCGGTGGCCGCCTCGATCATCTCCGCCTGGCGGATCGTGGCCCCCGCGGCCTCGAGGGCCGGGTCGTCGCCGGTCGGCGGGTCCCACGCGGTGAAGCCGTCGGGCTGGGCCCAGATCTCCACCCCGACGTCGAGCACGCCCTCCGGCACCGGTTCGGCGAACCGGACCCCCATCGGCAGCAGGCTGCAGGCCAGCACCACCAGGTCGTCGGTGCGTGCCGCCCAGCGGTCCAGCCCGTCCGGGCCGGTGACCACCGCGTCGGGGGTGTCGGTGTCGTCGGTGACGACCAGGCCGAGGGTCCAGGCGGCGCCGAGGAAGACCGGGCCGAGCCAGTGCGTCGGCAGGTCCAGGTGGAGGGTGTCCCCGCGCTCCAGGTCGCACTCCTCGGCGAGCAGACCGGCGGCCTTGGCCACCCAGTTGGCGTAGGTGGTCACCGAGAGCTCGACGCGTTCGCCGCTGTCGTGGTCGTAGAAGGTGATCAGCGGGCGGCCGGGTTCGTGGCGCAACTGGGTGGCGAGCACGTCGGCGAAGGTGGTGGCGGGCACCCCGACAGCCTAGGCGTCGGGTCGGCCGGGGCCCTGATGCGGCAGGTGGCGGGAGGCGGATCAGCCAGGGGGTTGGGTCGCGGGCTGGAAGGTCCTCTAGCCTCAGGCCATGAGTGACCAGCACGGTGCCCGGCCCGACCTGACCGACCGCTTCTGGGCGGTCGTGCCCGCCGGGGGTGCCGGGACCCGGCTCTGGCCGCTCTCGCGCGCCGGTCACCCCAAGTTCCTGCACGACCTGACCGGGTCCGGACGCACCCTGCTGCAGGCCACCGTCGACCGGCTGGCCCCGACCGCGGGCGGCCGGGTGCTGGTGGTCACCGGTGCCGCGCACCGCGACGCGGTGCTGGACCAGCTCGACCTGCCCGCCGACCAGGTCCTCGCCGAGCCCTCGGCCCGCGACTCGATGGCCGCGATCGGGCTGGCCGCCGCGCTCCTGGAGCGTCGCGACCCCGAGGCGGTGATGGGCTCCTTCGCGGCCGACCACGTCATCGGTGACACCGACGCGTTCAGCGCCGCGGTGTACACGGCCGTCGAGGCCGCCCGGGAGGGGTGGCTGGTCACCCTCGGGATCACCCCCACCCACCCGGCGACCGGGTTCGGCTACATCGAGGGTGGCGCGGAGATCGCCGGGCTGGCCGGCGTGCAGCAGGTGCAGCGGTTCGTGGAGAAGCCGGACGCGGAGCGGGCCGCGGAGTACCTGGCCACCGGGCGGTTCCGGTGGAACGCCGGCATGTTCGTGGTCCGTCCCGGCGTCCTGCTGGACCTGCTGGCGCAGGGGGATGCCGAGTTCGCAACAACGCTGCGCCGCATCGCCGCCGACCCGGCGCTGCTGGAGGAGTTGTGGCCGACGCTGCCCAAGATCGCCCTGGACCACGCGGTGGCCGAGCCGGCCGCCGACGCGGGCCGGGTCGCGGTGGTGCCGGTCGGGTTCGGTTGGGACGACGTGGGCGACTTCGCCTCGCTGCACGAGCTGCTCACCCGGGACGACCCCGAGGGCACCGGTCAGTCCGGCCCGGCGGTGCTGGGGGACCGGTCGCAGGTCGTGGCTGTCGACAGCACGGGGATCGTGGTCCCCGCCGGTGGCCGGGTGGTCTCGGTGGTGGGACTGCGCGACGTGGTCGTGGTCGACACCGGCGACGCGCTGCTGGTCACCACCCTGGACCGTGCCCAGGACGTGAAAGCGGCCGTGGCCGCCCTCGACGAGGACGGCCACGGCCGGTTGCGCTGACGCGGGGCGTCGCGGGGCTCAGCCGCCCAGCGGCTCCGGCGAGTCCATGTACGGGTAGTCGGACATGAAGGTCTTCAGGGCGGCACCGCTCACCTCGGAGCAGTACTGGGTGACGCCGACCTGGTTGTCCAGGTCCTCGCCCGCGCCGCCGATCGACCAGTGCGTGAACGCGACGTGCTGGCCGTCGGGGAAGGCCTTGCCGTCCTCGGAGGTCCACGGCACGGCCTTGAACTTCATCCGGAAGTTGTCGGTGCCGGTGAACTTCTTGGCGATCGCCTTGACCTCGTCCATGGCGGCGGAGTCGTCGGCGATGGACTCGTCGTACCACATGATCGTGTAGCCGTGCTCCAGGTTGTGCACCAGCAGACCCAGCTCGGGGCGGTCCGCGGAGGAGTAGAACTTCTTCTCCATCCCGTCCCAGGTGCTCCAGTGCTGGCCGAAGGCCGGCGGGGCGTCGGGGTAGGTCATCGGGGTGCCCACGTCGACGTGGTCCTGGTTGCCGGTCGCCTCCTTGGTGGTGGGCTCCTGGCAGACGGTGGCGGCCGCGCCGATCTTGGCGAGGTCGACGTCGTTGAACTTGCGCAGGTCCAGCGCGTCCTTGACCGGCTTGTAGGCCGCGGCGCCGATGATCAGCACACCGACGAGGACGCAGACGCCGATGATGGCGCGGTTGCGCCGCTTCTCGGAGCTCTGCTGCGCGTCGCGGATCTGCGCCGCGCGTGCGCGTCGGTCCTGCTTGTCCTGACTGGCCACGATGTCCTCGCTCTTTCCGGGGGTGCAACAGGGTGGTCGGTGCGCGGTGAGTCTACGGAAGCCGCGGTGAGAGCGTGAGCCGGATCGCACTTTCGGCGTCGGTGGTCCCGCCCCCGCCGGGGCTCGGTGTCCACGAGGTCACCTGCCAGCCGTGGGCGAACAGCACCGCCGTGACGGCGGTCCGGTCGGTGCCGGCCGGCAGGTCCGCCCGGTGCTCGGGTCCGGGGCCGACCAGCGCCACCCCGGTGCCCTCCCCGGTGCCCAGCAGGCTGCCCAGCACGCTCGCCAGCTCCTCGGCCGGGACCGGTGCCCCGAACACGACGGCGTCGTCGGGGTGGCCGAGCAGCGCCCGCAGCACCGCCTCCCGGGCGCCGAGACCGAACAGGTCGGCGCCCTCGGGCCGGACCAGGCTGACCGCGCCCGCGCCGTGCTCGCCGGCTGGCAGCACCAGGTCGGCACGCCCGCGCAGCACCGCCACCGGTCGCCCGCCGAGCTTGCCCTGGGCCAGTTCGGCCGCCGAGGCGATCTCGTCGGCGACGGCCGGCAGGGTCACCGCCAGCTCGTTGCCGTGCTCGTCGACGGCACCGGCGAACGACTCCGCGACCAGCACGCCGGCGGCACCGACGGCGATGTCGGTCTGCCCGTCACGCCAGGCCCGCCCGGCGGTGTCGGTGATGACCACGCCCACGTTGCAGCCGGTCCGGTCGGCGAGTGCCTCGCGCAGGGCGCGGGCGGAGGCGTCCGGGTCCAATGGCAGCAGCACGATCCGCCCCGCCTCCACGTTGGAGGCGTCGATCCCGGCGGCGGCCATGGTCAGCCCGAGCCGGTTCCGCACGATCGTGGTGGGGCCGCGGCGCGCCACCACCCGCACGGTCTCCTCGGCCAGGGCGGAGTCGCGGTCGCCCGCACGGACCCGGCCCTCGGCCTTGGAGACGATCTTGCTGGTCACCACCAGTACGTCGCCCTCGCGCAGGTCCACCGCGGCGGTGACCAGGGCGGCCAGGTCGTCGCCGGGGCGCACCTCCCCGATCCCGTCGGGGGAGAGCACCTCGTAGCGGCGCACCTCAGGCACCCGTCACGAGCTCGATCGCGGCGGCCGCCATCGCCGCGGTCGCCGCGTCGTCGTGCATCCACAGCGGCACCGCGGAGGCCCGCAGGCCGCCGGTGGTGAGCCGCTCCAGGGCGGCGGCGTCCGCGGTGTCGACCAGCCAGCCGTCGAGCACCCCGCCGGTGCTGCGCGCACCCAGGTGCAGACCGACGGCCGCGGCGGAGACCTCGATGCCCTCCGCGGCGAGCACCTGCTCGGCCATGCCGCGCACGTGCGCCCCGGCGATGATCGGGGAGAGGCCGACCACCGGGGCGGGGGTGGCGCGCAGCGCCTCGGAGACGCCGGGCACGCCCAGGATCGTGCCGATCGAGACCACCGGGTTCGACGGCGGCAGCAGCACCAGGTCGGCGCCGGTGAGGGCGTCGAGCACGCCGGGGGCCGGTGTGGCGGAGTCGAGCCCGACGTAGACCAGCTGCTCGGCGGGGACCCGGGCGCCCATCCGGACCCAGTACTCCTGGAAGTGCACCGCGCGGCGCCCGGACGGCTCGTCGGGGTCGGCGACGACCACGTGGGTCTCGACCCGGTCGTCGGTCATCGGCAGCAGGTCCACGCCCGGGTTCCAGCGTCGGCACAGCGCCGCGGTGACTGCCGAGAGCGGGTAGCCGGCCTCGAGCATCTCGGTGCGGACCAGGTGGGTGGCCAGGTCCCGGTCGCCCAGGCCGAACCAGGTCGGCTCCACGCCGTAGGCCTTCAGCTCGTCGAGGACCTGCCAGGACTCCTCGCGGCGCCCCCAGCCCCGCTCGGTGTCCAGGCCGTCGCCGAGGGTGTACATGACGGTGTCGAGGTCCGGGCAGACCTTGAGGCCGTGCCACCACAGGTCGTCGGCGGTGTTCGCGACGACGGTGACCCGGGCGTCCGCCGCGACGCCGGGGAGGGTACGGTGCGTGATCCCGTGCAGGAGTCCGCGCAGGAAGCGGGCGCCGCCGTGGCCGCCGGACAGGACCGTGATGTTCTGCATGGGGATACCTTGCCGCAGGGCATGGCCCGGACGGGCCAGCGGGTGCAACCGATCGGTTCCATAGCAGATCGGCACTTGACTTCCGCGGTACGACAGGCATGTAATTCCCACAGTGTTCTTCTGCTCCGGCACCGTCAGGTGAAGGGGCGGAGGGCGGGGAAGCACCACAAGGGTCGAAAGGGCGAAGGTCATGCGAGAACTGTTTCTCCTGGACTCCGACGCCGAGGAGATGGGGTGGCAGGACCGTGCGCTGTGCGCACAGACCGACCCCGAGGCGTTCTTTCCGGAAAAGGGTGGGTCCACCCGGGAGGCGAAGAAGGTCTGTCTCACGTGCGAGGTGCGTGACGACTGCCTGGAGTACGCGCTCATGAACGACGAGCGCTTCGGCATCTGGGGTGGTCTGTCCGAGCGCGAGCGGCGCAAGCTGAAGAAGCGCGCGGTCTGACCCGGCACCAGGGCAACTGCGAGAGCCTCACCACGACCGGGCGGAGGTCGACCGAACCGGCACGGTTCGGCCGGTCCCCGTCCGGTCGTTAGTCTCTTCCGGTGATCGTCACCGCCCTCCTCGTCAGCCACGACGGGGCCCGCTGGCTCCCGGCGGTCCTCGACGGCATCGCGGCCCAGACCCGGCGCCCCGACCACCTGGTCGGTGTCGACACCGGCAGCCGGGACGGCAGCGCGGACCTCGTCTCCGCCGCCTTCGGCGCCGAGAACCTCCACGTGGTCGGCTCCGGCACCTCCTTCCCCGCCGCGGTGCGGACCGGTCTGGACCGGCTCCCCGGTGGGGACGACCCGGCCGGGGACGAGTGGATCTGGATCCTGCACGACGACGCCAATCCCGACCCGGCCGCGCTGGCCACACTCGTCGACGCCGCCCGTACCCACCCCGACGTGGACGTGCTGGGACCCAAGCTGCGGGAGTGGCCCTCGCTGCGCCGGCTGCTGGAGGTCGGCGTCACCATCTCCCCGACCGGCCGCCGCGAGACCGACCTCGAGCCGGGGGAGTACGACCAGGGCCAGCACGACGAGGTGCGCCGGGTGCTGGCGGTCAACACGGCCGGGATGCTGGTGCGCCGCCGGGTGCTGGAGGACCTGGGCGGCTTCGACGACCTGCTGCCGGTCTTCGGCAACGACATCGACTTCGGGTGGCGTGCGGCCCGGGCCGGGCACAGCACCCTGGTGGTGCCCGACGCCGTGGTGTTCCACGCCGCCGCGGCGCACACCGGCGCCCGCCGCACCCCGCTGACGGGCAAGCACACCCACTACGCCGAGCGGCGGGCCGCCCTGCTCACGCTGCTGGTCAACGTGCCCAAGCGGCGGCTGCCGTGGCAGGTGGTGCGGCTCTTCTTCGGCACGTTGCTGCGGATGGTCGGGCTCACCCTGGTCCGGGCACCGGGGGAGGCACTGGACGAGCTGGCCGCCCTGGCCTCGGTCTACGGCCGCCCCGGCGTGGTCCGGAGGGCGCGCGCCGCCCGGTTGCACGGCTCCGAGCGCGGTCGTGGCCCGCACCCGGCCGGCGACGGCGAGCAGCTGCTGGCCGGTTGGTGGGTGCCGTACCGGCACGGACTCGACTTCCTCTCCGACCTGGCCGGGGCCGCCACCCGTGGCGCCCAGGACGTGGCCGAACGGCGCCGGGCAGCCCGGCTGGCCGCGGCCCCCACCCCGGTCCGCCCCCGCCCGGCCCGACGGGTCGAGGCGGACGAGGACGAGCTCTACGAGGACACCGGCTGGGTGGTCCGGTTCCTCACCAGCCCGGTCGCGGTGCTCACCGCGCTGGGACTGCTGCTGGTCGTGGTCGCCGCCCGCGAGGGCTTCGGTGCCGTCTCCGGCGGCGCTCTCTCGCCGGTCCCGGCCGGCGTCGCGGACTGGTGGTCGCTGCACACCACCGGGCACCACGCGCTGGGCACCGGGACCGATGCCCCCGCCCCGGGCTACGTGCTGCCGTTCGCGCTGGCCGGGTCCCTGCTGGGCGGGCCGGGCACCGTCGTCACGCTGCTGATGGTCGGCTCGGTGCCGCTGGCGTTCTGGGGTGCCTGGCGATTGCTGCGGCTGGTCGGGCACGTCGCGGCCGCCGAGGGGCTGCCCCGCGCGGTGCTGCTGTGGGGTGCCGGTGCCTACGCCCTGGTCCCGGCCACGTCGGGTGCCTGGGGTCAGGGACGGTTCGGTGTGGTCGCGGCCGCGGCGCTGCTGCCGTGGTTGGCGCACGCCGCCTTCGGCTTCGCCGACCCCAGCCCGGGCCGCCGCTGGCGGGCCGCGTGGCGCACGGGTCTGCTGCTGGCGCTGGTGACCGCGTTCGTCCCGGTCGCCTGGGTGGTGGCCGTCGTGGTGTCGGTGGTGCTGCTCGGTGGCGCTGCCCTGGTCAGCCGGGGACTGCTGCGTGACCGGGACAGCTGGTTGCCGCCGGTGGTGGCGCTGGTCTCGGTGCCGGTGCTGCTGGCGCCCTGGCTGATCTCGCTCGTGGCCGGTGGCCGGGCCCGCGGGCTGCTGCTCGAGGCCGGGCGACTGCCCGTCTCGGACCTGTCGGTCACCGGCGTGCTGACCGGTCGGCTCGCCGACGCCGGAGCCCCGTGGTGGGTCGGCGCGCTGCTCGGGCTGCTCGCGGTGGCCGCCCTGGTGCCGCGCGCGACCCGGGTGCTGGTCGCCGCCTGCTGGGCGGTCGCCCTTGCCGCGGCCGTGGTGGTGGCCGGGCTCAGCCGGGTGGACCTGGACCTGGGGGCCGCGGTCTCCGCGCCCGGACTGGGCTTCTTCGTGGTGCTGGGTCAGGCGGTGCTCGTGGTCGCGGTCGCCCTGGCCTCCGCGACCCTGGTGGCGCGGCTGCGGCACTCGACCGGCTGGCGCCGCGGTCTGGTCGCGGTCCCGCTGCTCGTGGCCCTGGTGGTGCCGCTGGCCGGTCTGGGCTGGTGGCTGGTGGACGCCGACGACGACCTGGCCGCCACCAGCGGCACCGTCGTCCCGGCCTACATGGCGCAGAGCTCGTTGACCGGGCCCGAGCACGGGGTGCTGATCGTCCGCGGTGACGTGGGCAGCGGGTTGGACTACCGGGTGCGGCGCGACGACGGGATCACCCTGGGCGAGGACGAGGTGCTCGCGCTGGCCGGTCAGGACCGCGACTTCACCCGCCTGGTGCGCGACCTGACATCGCGGCCGGACCCGGCCCGGGTGGAGTCACTGGCCGGGCACGGCATCGAGTACGTGCTGCTGCCGGAGCCGGTCGACGGGTCCGTGGCCGCCGTCCTCGACGCGACCGACGGACTGGTGCCCGCCTCGGCCGACGGCCGGGACCGGGCCTGGCACGTCGAGCAGCCGCTCGCCGCCGAGGGGCTGCACCAGGGGCCGTCGGCCTGGCGGGTGCTGCTGCTCCTGCTCCAGGGCGTGGCCGTGGTGGCCGTGCTCGTGCTGGCCGGACCCGAGTGGCGGAAGGACCGCGATGCCTGAGAACCAGATCCCCTCCGAGACGCCCCGTCCGGCCGCCCCCGGCCGGCGTCGGGCCGCGGTCCCCGAGCAGCGTGCGGGCGCTGCTGCCCTGCTCGGGCGGATGCGCGACCCGGTGGCCTGGGTCGGTGCCCTGCTGGTGCTGGCCGTGGTCGGCGTCGTGGCCCTGGTCGACGACTCGACGCCGGTGCCCGGTGCTGCCGCCCCGGACCGGGTGCAACGCCACGCCTCGACGCTGGTCTGCCCGCCGGGGGTGAAGGACGCCGAGACCCGGTGGGGTCGTGCGGCCTCGGACGCGGCCGGTGAGCCGGCCGAGGTCACCACCCCGGGCGGGGAGAGCCCGCAGCAGGTGGCCCCCGGCCGCGTCGGTGAGGTCAGCGGCGACGTGCTGGTGAGCCGCGG
Organism: Actinomycetes bacterium; assembly: GCA_023396115.1. Classification (GTDB taxonomy): domain Bacteria; phylum Actinomycetota; class Actinomycetes; order Propionibacteriales; family Nocardioidaceae; genus Nocardioides. The sequence continues at coordinate 27,266 of JAEWXC010000035.1, forward strand.
GGACGCGGCCGTCGGCGCCGCTGCGACGCGGTGGAACGGCACCAGCGCCGCCCCCTGCACCGAGCCGGCCGCCGAACGCTGGTTCACCGGCGTCGGGGCCGGTGCCGAGCACCGCTCGGTGCTGCACCTGGTCAACCCCGACTCCGGGACGGCGGTGGTCGACGTGACCGTGCTCGGTCCCACCGGCCCGGTGGACGTGCCGGCCCTGCGCGGGGTCAGCGTCGCCGCCCACGACACGCTCTCCTTCGACCTGGCCGAGGTGGCGCCGAACCGGGACGAGCTCACGCTCGGCGTGCTGGTCTCCCGCGGCCGGGTGGGCGCCTCGGTGCTGGACCGCTACGCCGATGTCGAGGACAACCGGACCCTGTCGACCTGGCTGGCGCCCCAGTCCGGGCCCGCCAGCACCAGCACCCTGCTCGGGCTCCCCGGGGCCGACGCCCGCACCCTGACCGTGGCGAACCCCGGCCAGGACGAGGCACGGGTGCGGCTCGAGGTCGTCACCGCCGAGAGCACCTTCGAGCCCAAGGACTTCACCGAGGTCGCGGTCCCGCCCGGCACCGTCGAGTCGATCGACGTCAGCCGGGTCCTCGGGGCCCGCACCGTGAACGGTGCCAGCGGGGTCGTGGTGGTCGCCACCCGTCCGGTGCTGGCCGGACTCGGGTCGCGGACCGCCCGGACCTGGACCCGCTCGGTCGCGCCGGTGGCCGGTGAGCGTCTCGGCGGCGTGGTGCCGACCGGGATGCGCCAGCTGGTGCTGCTGGGCGAGGGGGAGGTGACGGTGCGCAGCCGGACCAGCACGGGCCGTGACCTCCCCGAGCAGAGCGTGACGCTGCAGGGCGGACACGACACCCGGGTGGAGCTCGCCCGCAACGCGGCCTGGATCGAGGTGGTCTCGGCGAGCGCCGGCACTGGCGACCCGGCCGGACCGGAGCAGGCCACCCCGGGTGCGGAGCCCGGGGCGGAATCCGGCGCAGCGGAGGAGCCGTGGACCACGGGGACCCCCGGGGTCCTGGCCGGTGCCCTGCGGGGCACCGGCAACGACGCCCGGATCCTCCCGCTCGCCCCGCTCCTCTTCGACGACCTCGTCCCCCAGGTGCGCCCCGCCCTGCGCTGACCGGGCTGGTGCGAGCGGGCACGACGCCGACCGGGCACTTGCGTGGCGCTGACCGGGCAGTTGTGCGCGCGGAATGACGCCGACCGGGCACATGTGCGACCTGAACGCGCCGACATCCCCCCTTCCGCGACGCCGACCGGGCGCATGCGCGATGCCGACCGGAACGCGCCGACCGGGGCGTTGCGCGTCGCTCAGGCGGGGCCGTAGCGGGGGTCGACGTCCTCGGGGTCCATACCGAGCAGGTCGGCCACCTGCTCGACGACGACGGTGAGCACCAGGGCCTCGAGGTCGGCGCGGGTCTCGGCCCGGTGCTCGATCGGACGCCGGAACAGCACCAGCCGGACCGGGTCGTCGCTGCGGCCGTGCACGACGGTGGCCAGCGGCACCTGCTCGTCGTGCCAGGTCGCCGGCAGGACCGGGGTGTCCTCGACGGCGTACTCCACCAGCCCCAACCGTGACTGCCAGCGGTCGTCGACCTCCGCGACGATGCCCAGCACCAGCTCGTCGAAGTGCTCGCGGCGGGTCGGGGTCATCGGCTCACCGGCCACCTGCGGCAGCACCGCCGGGCCGCGGGACCCGTGGCCGCGCCGGTCCCGGGAGCGGCGACGTACCGGCCGGTCACTGCCGAGGTCCAGCGGCCCTGCCCCGGTCAGGTCGAACCGGGCGTCCAGACCGTCCGTTCCGGCGCGGCCCCGGACACCCTCGGCACCGGTCTGCACCCCCATCTCGAGCTCCACGCCGCGAGCCTAGTCCGGCGCTGCCCGGGTGGGCGGTACGGTTCGGACGTGAGTCCTGCCCGTCGTTGTTCGCGTACCGCGTGTGGTCGCCCTGCGGTCCACACGTTGACCTACGTGTACGCCGACCAGACCGCGGTCCTCGGGCCGCTGGCCACCTACGCCGAGCCGCACGCCTACGATCTGTGCGAGGCCCACGCCGAACGCCTCTCCGCCCCGCGTGGCTGGGAGGTGCTGCGGCTCGCCTCGGACCTGCCCACCACCGGCCCCAGCACCGACGACCTGCTGGCCCTGGCCGACGCGGTGCGCGAGGCAGCCCGCCCGGTCGCACCGGCGCCGGTCGTCCAGCCGGGCGACGACCCGTCCCGGGGCGTGCGCCGCGGCCACCTGCGGGTCCTGTCCAGCGACTGAGGCCGGGCGCCGACCGGCTCCCTGACCGCGCGGCTGCGTGCCTGCCGTAACCTCACGCCCATGAGCTCTCCCGTGACCTCGTCGACGACCTCGGCGGCCAACCTCGACGCCACGTTCAAGGCCTACGACGTGCGGGGGACCTACCCCGACCAGCTCGACACCACCCTGGCCCGCGCCACCGGTGCCGCGTTCGTCGAGGTGATCGGCGCCGACACGGTCGTGATCGGCCACGACATGCGCCCCAGCTCCCCGGAGCTGGCCGAGGCGTTCGCCGAGGGCGCCACCGCCGCCGGGGCGGACGTGGTGCACATCGGCCTGGCCTCCACCGACCAGCTCTACTTCGCCTCCGGCCACCTGGGTCACGCCGGCGTCATGTTCACCGCCAGCCACAACCCGGCCCAGTACAACGGGATGAAGCTGTGCCGCACCGGCGCCCAGCCGGTGGGGGCCGAGACCGGTCTGCGGGAGATCCGCGACCGGGTCGAGGCCGGCCAGTTCACCCCCGCCGAGCGACGCGGAACCGAGAGCCGCACCGACGTGCTGGAGGCCTACGCCGCGCACCTGCTCGGCCTGGCCCCGGTCACCGGTCGCGAACTCACCGTCGTGGTCGACGCCGGCAACGGGATGGCCGGCCTCACTGCCCCCGCCGTCCTCGACCGCGTCCCCGGGCTGCGCACCGTCCCGATGTACTACGAGCTGGACGGGACCTTCCCGAACCACGAGGCCAACCCGATCGAGCCGGAGAACCTGGTCGACCTCAGCGAGCGGGTGCGCGCCGAGGGTGCCGACCTGGGTCTGGCCTTCGACGGCGACGCCGACCGCTGCTTCCTGGTCGACCAGCACGGCACCGCGATCAGCCCGTCGGCCCTGACCGCCCTGATCGCCGACCGGGCACTCGCCACGGAGCCCGGCGCCACCGTGATCCACAGCCTGATCACCTCTCGCGCGGTGCCCGAACTGGTCACCGAGAAGGGCGGCACCCCGGTCCGTACCCGGGTCGGCCACTCCTACATCAAGGCCACGATGGCCGAGACCGACGCCATCTTCGGCGGTGAGCACTCGGGCCACTTCTACTTCCGCGACTTCTGGCGCGCCGACTCCGGGATGCTGGCCGCGCTGCACGCCCTGGCCGCGCTGGCCGGCTCCGAGGCCCCGGCCTCGGAACTGTTCGGCGCCTACCAGCGCTACCCGCTCAGCGGCGAGATCAACTCCCGCGTGCCCGACGGCGCCACGCCGCGCATCCTGGCCGCGATCCGGGACCGCTACACCGGTGCCGAGGGCGTCGAGCTCGACGAGCTGGACGGGCTCACCGTCAGCCACGCTGACTGGTGGTTCAACGTGCGGGCCTCCAACACCGAGCCGCTGCTGCGGCTCAACGCCGAGGGCCGCGACACCGCCACGATGGAACGGGTCCGCGACGAGGCGCTGGAGCTGATCGCGGCCGGCAGCACCCCGCAGGAGGCCGCGCCGGAGCCCGAGGCAGCGACCCCGGAGCCCGAGGCCGCGACCCCGGCGGATCCGGCCACTGGACCCGCGCTGGACCCCGCCCTCATGGCGCTCGTGGTCTGCCCCGCCTGCCACGCCCGGCTCACCCAGACTGGCGAGGAACTGGCGTGCACCGGCTGCCCGAACATCTACCCGATCACCGACGGCATCCCGGTGCTGCTGGTCGACGAGGCCCGGACGGCAGGCTGACCCGGCCATGAGCACCTGGTTCGACGAGTCACGACTGGACGACGAGCGGGTGCTGGCCGCCCACGACGCACCCCTGCGCCACCTGGCCGAGTCCGGGGCCCGGGTCCGGCTGACCGCCGCCGAACAGGCTGGCGACCCCAGCAGTGAGCGGTCCGGCGACCAGGGCGGGCACGGCCAACCCCGTGCCGTGGTCGCCGCCGGGCCCGACGCGCGGCTGCTCCGGGCGGTGCTCGAACCCTGGTGCCCGGTTCCGTTCGTGGCGTGGCCGGCGCCCTCGCTGCCCGGCTGGGCCGGCAGCCTGGACCTGGTCGTCGTGCTGGCCCCCGACGGCAACGACCACCAGGCCGCCTCCACCGTCGCCGAGGCGGTGCGCCGCGGCTGCCAGGTGGTGGTGGCCTGCCCGCCCGGCTCGCTGGTGGCCGAGCACGCCGCCGGGCGCTGGGTGACGGTGCTGCCGGCGCGTCCCGGCGACCAGCTCGCCACCGCGGTGGTCGTCCTGGAGCACCTGCACGACGCCGGGCTGGGGCCCAGCGCCGACCCGGAGGCGGTCGCCGCCTCCCTGGACCTGGTCGCGATCAGCTGCTCACCGCACCGCGACATCGCCGTCAACCCCGCCAAGGCCGGCGCGATCGCCGTCGCCGACGCCCAGGTGCTGCTGTGGGGCGGCTCGGTGCTCGCCGCCCGCGCCGCCCGCCGGATCGCGGAGGCGGTGCGCCGCACCTCGCGGTCCTCGGCCCTGGCGGCCGACGCCGAACACCTGATGCCGATCCTGGAGGCAGCCAGCCCGCGCAGCGTCTTCGACGACCCCGTCGAGGACGGCGCACCCGCCCGCCCGGTGCTGGTGGTGCTCGACGACGGCGGCAGCGACGAGCTCGCCACCGCCCGGCGTCGCGAGCTCGAGCAGCTCGCCACCAGCCGCGGCGTCCGGGTCGACCTGCTCAGCACCGACCTGGTGCCCGAGCTCACCGGCACCACCAGCACCGAGGTGGCCCGGTACGCGGCCCTGGTGCTGCTCGGCCGCTACAGCGCCGCCTACCTGGGGTTGGGGCAGGTCGAGGACTGAGCCCCCGCGCCGTGCGGACGTGGCCGGACCGCCGCCGGTGGACCGGAGGCGCCGGGAACGGGACACGCGACGACGGGCCGTGGTCCGGGCGCGGTCCGGTGCCGTGCCCGCCGGTACAGTTCCCCGCACACCTCGCACGCCACTCCCACGGCGCTGCGCAGCCCACGGGAGGAACCTGATGGCCGGCGGACTCTTCGCCCTGCTCGACGACGTGGCGGTCTTCGCCCGGATGGCCGCGGCCTCGATCGACGACATCGGTGCCGCGACCGCCAAGGCCAGCGCCAAGGCGGCCGGTGTGGTCGTCGACGACACCGCCGTCACCCCGCAGTACCTGGCCGGGACCGCGGCGGAGCGCGAGCTGCCGGTGATCAAGAAGATCGCCATCGGCTCGATCCGCAACAAGCTGCTGTTCATCCTCCCCGCGGCGCTGCTGCTCAGCGAGTTCCTGCCGCAGGCCCTGCCGGTGCTGCTCATCCTCGGCGGCAGCTTCCTGGCCTTCGAGGGCGCGGAGAAGCTGTGGGAGAAGTTCGGGCCCGGCCACGAACCCGACCCGGCCGAGGAGCTCACCGACCAGGCCGAGTTCACCCCCGAGCACGAGGCCCGCACCGTCTCCGGCGCGGTGCGCACCGACTTCATCCTCTCCGCCGAGATCATGGTCATCTCCCTGAACGCGGTCATGGAGTCCGACCCGGCACCCGGGTTCGCGATGCGCGCGGCCGTGCTGGTCGCGGTGGCGCTCTTCATCACCGCCCTCGTCTACGGCGTCGTCGCGCTGATCGTGAAGATGGACGACATCGGTGTCGCCCTGGCCGCCCGCTCCTCGGAGTTCTCCCAGAAGGTCGGCCGCGGGCTGGTCGCGGGGATGCCGAAGGTGCTCACCGTGATCGGTGCCGTCGGCACCGCCGCGATGCTCTGGGTCGGTGGCCACATCCTGCTGGTCAGCCTCGACGAGCTCGGTCTGCACAGCCCGTACAGCGTGGTGCACCACGCCGAGGTGGCCGTGGCCGACGCGCTGGGCGCCGTGGGTGGCGTGGCCGGCTGGATCACCAACACCGTGCTCTCCGCCGTGGTCGGCGTCGTGGTGGGTGCCGTGATCGTGGCGGTGCTGCACCTGGTGCCGCGGAAGTCCGCCGCCCACTGAGCCGCCGGCACTGCCAGCGCTGCCAGCACTGCCAGCACCGCCGGCACCGCCGGGGTCACCCGGGAGGGTCCGTGACGATTCCGTGACCGGGGTCTCCCGCGAGTAGCCTGCTGGGGTCATGCGCGGGAGACCCCGACGACGTGCAGATGCACCGCAGGACTTCAGTTCTTCCCAGAGGTGGATTTCGATGGACTTCAAGGTGGCAGACCTCTCCCTGGCCGAGTTCGGCCGGACGGAGCTGACCCTCGCCGAGCACGAGATGCCCGGCCTGATGGCGATGCGTGAGCGCTTCGGCGACTCCAAGCCGCTGGCCGGCGCCAAGATCGCCGGCTCGCTGCACATGACGATCCAGACCGGTGTGCTGATCGAGACCCTGGTCGCGCTGGGTGCCGAGGTCCGCTGGGCCTCCTGCAACATCTTCTCCACCCAGGACCACGCCGCCGCCGCGATCGTGGTCGGCCCGAACGGCACCCCCGAGGACCCGCAGGGCGTCCCGGTCTTCGCCTGGAAGGGCGAGACACTCGAGGAGTACTGGGAGTGCACCCAGCAGATCCTCGACTGGCCCGGCGGCGAGCAGCCGAACATGATCCTCGACGACGGTGGCGACGCCACCCTGCTGGTCCACCTGGGTGTGGAGATGGAGAAGACCGGAGTCGCCCCCGACCCGGCCACCGCCACCAGCACCGAGCAGCGGATCATCTTCGAGGTCCTGGTCGAGTCGCTCAAGAACTCCTCCGACCGGTTCACCCAGATGGCCAACTCCATCAAGGGCGTCACCGAGGAGACCACCACCGGCGTGCACCGCCTGGTCGAGATGCAGCGCGAGGGCAAGCTGCTCTTCCCGGCGATCAACGTCAACGACTCGGTCACCAAGTCCAAGTTCGACAACAAGTACGGCTGCCGCCACTCGCTGGTCGACGGCATCAACCGCGCCACCGACGTGCTGATCGGCGGCAAGGTCGCGGTCGTGTGCGGCTACGGCGACGTGGGCAAGGGCTCCGCGGAGTCGCTGCGGGGCCAGGGCGCCCGGGTCATCGTCACCGAGATCGACCCGATCTGCGCGCTGCAGGCGGCGATGGACGGCTACCAGGTCGACACCCTCGAGAACGCTCTGGCGGTCGGTGACATCTTCATCACCACCACCGGCAACAAGGACGTCATCTCGGCCGAGCAGATGAGCCGGATGAAGCACCAGGCCATCGTCGGCAACATCGGTCACTTCGACAACGAGATCGACATGGCCGGCCTCGAGTCGTGGCCCGGGATCGTGCGCCACACGGTCAAGCCGCAGGTCGACACCTTCACGTTCCCCGAGTCGGGCCACGCGGTGATCATCCTGTCCGAGGGCCGCCTGCTGAACCTGGGCAACGCCACCGGCCACCCCAGCTTCGTCATGTCGAACTCGTTCACCAACCAGACGCTGGCCCAGATCGAGCTCTTCACCAAGACCGCCGAGTACCCCACCGACGTCTACGTGCTGCCCAAGCACCTCGACGAGGAGGTCGCCCGGCTCCACCTGGCCAGCCTCGGCGTGAACCTGACCGAGCTGAGCCAGGAGCAGGCCGACTACATCGGCGTCCCGGTCGAGGGCCCCTACAAGCCCGACACGTACCGGTACTGATCCGGCTCCGGATCCGCTCCACCGACACGTGACCACGCCCGCCTCCGGCCCCGCCGGGGGCGGGCGTGGATACTGACACCATGACTTCCGACCAGCCGACCAGGGGACGGGTGCTCGTCGTCGACGACGACGCCTCCCTGGCCGAGATGCTCTCCATCGTGCTGCGCCAGGAGGGTTTCGACTCCGCCCTGTGTGGCCGGGGCGACCAGGCGATGGACGTCTTCCGCGACTACCGGCCCGACCTGGTGCTGCTCGACCTGATGCTGCCCGGCAAGGACGGGATCGACGTCTGCAAGGAGATCCGCGCCGAGTCCGGTGTCCCGGTGGTCATGCTCACCGCCAAGTCCGACACCATCGACGTGGTGCTCGGCCTGGAGTCGGGCGCCGACGACTACGTGGTGAAGCCCTTCAAGCCCAAGGAGCTCGTCGCCCGGATCCGGGCCCGGGTGCGCCGCTTCGAGCAGCCCGCCGCCGAGAACCTCACCATCGGGGACGTCTCCATCGACGTCGCCGGCCACCAGGTCACCCGCGGTGAGGAGCAGATCAACCTCACCCCTCTGGAGTTCGACCTGCTGGTCTGCCTGGCCCGACGCCCCTGGCAGGTGTTCAGCCGCGAGGTCCTGCTCGAGCAGGTGTGGGGTTACCGGCACGCCGCCGACACCCGGCTGGTCAACGTGCACGTGCAGCGGCTGCGCTCCAAGGTCGAGCACGACCCGGAGCACCCGCAGGTCGTGCTGACCGTGCGCGGGGTGGGGTACAAGGCCGGCAAGTCCTGACCGATGGTGCGTGGTCGGGTCGCCGGAGCGGTGGGGTACGGGCTGACGTTCTGGCGCCGGTCCATCCAGGCGCGCGTCGTGGCCTCCACCGTGGTGCTCTCCGCGCTGGTGGTCTCCGTGGTCGGCTGGTTCCTGCTGCAACAGACCCGTGACGGTCTGCTCGAGGCCCGTCTGGCCAACGTCGTGGCGGAGGCCCAGACCGAGACCGACGAGGCCCGCCAACGCCTGATCTTCGCCCCCGGCACCGACCTGGACACCTCCGGCCAGCAGTCGGACCTGGTCACCCCGATCATCCAGCGCGGCGTGGCCCGCGGGTTCGCGGTGGTGCTGTCCCCGCCGCTGGGCCGCGGGCGCGGCCTGTCCGGCGGCGGTGCGAAGTTCACCCCCGGACTGGACCTGGAGAGCGTCCCGGAGGATCTGCAGCGCCAGTTCGCCGAACCGTCGGCGACCTCGTGGACCTACACCGACATCCGCGCCTCGTCCGCGGCGCCGCTGGAACCGGGACCGGGCATCGTGGTGGCCTCCCAGGTCACGCTGCCGGCCGACGGCGAGACCTACACGCTCTACTACCTGTTCCCGCTCGAGGACCAGGAGGCCACCCTGGCCCTGGTGACCCGGGCGATGCTCACCGCCGGGGCGCTGCTGCTGCTCCTGGTCGCGGGGCTGACCTGGTTGGTGACCCGGCAGGTGGTCACCCCGATCCGGCTGGCCCGGCAGGTCGCCGAGCGGCTGGCCGCCGGGGAGCTGGAGGAACGGCTCGTGGTCAGCGGTGAGGACGACCTGGCCCGGTTGGCGACGTCGTTCAACCAGATGGCCACCAACCTGCAGCGCCAGATCCGCCAGCTGGAGGAGCTGAGCCGGTTGCAGCAGCGCTTCGTCTCCGACGTCTCCCACGAGCTGCGCACCCCGCTGACCACGGTCCGGATGGCCGGCGACGTGCTGCACGACGCCCGCGACGAGTTCGGTCCCGCGAACGCCCGCGCCGCCGAGCTGCTGCAGACCGAGCTGGACCGGTTCGAGCGGCTGCTGGGCGACCTGCTCGAGGTCAGTCGGTTCGACGCCGGTGCGGCGGCGCTGGACGCCGACCAGCTGAACCTGGTCGACGTCGCGCACCGGGTCGCCGACGCCAACCGCCAGCTCGCCGAGCAGCGCGGCCACCGGCTCATCGTCCGTGACCCCGGACGCCCCTGCCTGGCCGAGGCCGACGTGCGCCGGGTGGAGCGGATCCTGCGCAACCTGGTCGCGAACGCCGTCGACCACGCCGAGGCCAGCGACATCGAGATCGAGGTCGGTTCCGACGCGCACGCCTCGGCGATCACGGTGCGTGACCACGGGGTCGGCATGGACCCGACCGAGACCGCGATGGTGTTCAACCGGTTCTGGCGGGCCGACCCTGCCCGGGCCCGGACCTCGGGCGGCACCGGGCTGGGGCTGTCGATCTCGCTGGAGGACGCCCACCTGCACGGAGGCTGGCTGCAGGCCTGGGGCCGACCCGGCGGCGGCGCCCAGTTCCGGCTCACCCTGCCCCGGAAGCTGGGGCAGCCGCTGCGCCACTCGCCGCTGCCGCTGGTGCCGCGCGACGCGGGGGAGGAGACGCCGTGAACAGTCCCGTCCTGACCCGGCTGCGGGCCGCGGTCGTCGTGGCCACCAGCACCCTGCTCGCCGGCTGCGTGTCGATGCCGGTCTCCGGCCCGGTGCGTCAGGTGCCCGAACGTGCGGCCGAGACCGTGCCGCCGGGGATCTACTTCGACCCGCCGCCGCCGGCACGCGGCGCCACCCCCGAACAGGTGGTCGCCGACTTCCTCGAGGCCCTCAAGGCCACGCCGGTGCGCACCAGCGTCGCCCGGCAGTACCTGTCCGCGGAAGCGCAGAAGACGTGGCGCCCCGAGCAGGGCATCATCACCTACGCCGACCTGGGCGAACCCAGCGGCGGGACCGACGTGTCGCTGCCGCTGGTCGAGGCCGCCTCCTACGACGCCGCCGGGGCCTGGCAGGGCAAGCTCGCCGGCGACGACGCGGTGCTGCACCTGCGGTTGGTGCAGGAGTCCGAGGAGTGGCGCATCGACGAGGTGCCCGACGCGCTGGTGGTCCCGGAGTCCTGGTTCACCGAGCGCTACCAGCGGGCCAACCGGTACTTCTTCGAGCCGACCGGCCAGGTGCTGGTGCCCGAGCCCGTCTTCGTGCCCCGGGGCGAGCAGTTCACCACCCAGCTGGTCCGGGGGCTGCTGGCCGGCCCGCCGGAATCCCTGGAGCAGGTGGTGCGGACCGAGATCCCGCCGGGCCTGTCCCCGGGGCTGTCGGTGCCGGTCAACGGGGCCGGGGTGGCGGAGGTGTCGCTGCACGGCAGCTCCGCGATGCCGCCCGACGCCCGCGCAGAGGGGCTGGTCGCCCAGTTCGTGTGGACCCTGCGGCAGGAGCCGCGGCTGCGTGCGGTCTCGCTCAGCGTCGACGGCAGCCACTACCCACCCGGCGAGGCGGGCGCGGACCTCAGCCTGGGCCGGGGGGAGCGGTTCGACCCGGTCGGCGCCCGCAGCGACGACGACCTGTTCGCGCTGCGCGATGGCCAGCTGCTGCGCGGCAGCCCGGGCACGATGGAGGCCGCAGAGGGTCCCTTCGGCGCGGACTCCTCCGACCTGGTCGAGGTCGCCGTCGCGCCGCTGGGGGACCGGGTGGCCGGGGTGCGGGAGGATCGCAGCGACGTGCTCGTCGCCGGCACCTCCGCCGCCGACGAGGAGGTCACCCAGGTGGCGTCGGGGACCGGGATGCTGACGCCGTCGTGGGACCTGCAGGGCCGGTTGTGGATCATCGACGGCCCCGACGGTCAGGCCCGGGTCCGGGTCTGGCACGAGGGCCGGTTGCGCGAGATCGAGCTGCCCGGGATCACCGGGAAGCGGGTCCGGCAGGTGCTGGTCTCCCGCGACGGCACCCGGGTGGTGGCGCTGGTCCGCGGAGGCGAGCGGGACCGGGTCGTCGCGACCCGGGTCCGGCAGCGTCCCTCCGGTGAGGTGCTCGGCGGGACCGCCACCCGCACCCTGGGGGTCGCGGAGTCGCAGCCGAAGCGGTTGCGGGCGATCGGGTGGCGCACACCGGTCCAGGTGGCCGTGCTCAGCCGGATCGGGGGCGAGCTCTCCCAGGTCCAGACCCTGGCGGTCGACGGGTCCACCCCGACGACCGGGCTGCCCGACACCTCCCGGTTCCGGGGACAGGCCGGCACCCTGATCAGTTCGCCGCGCGAGTCCTCCCGGTTGCTGGTGACCGTGGGCCAGGAGCTCGTCGACGTCAACGACGCCTCCACCGCGCCGTGGGACGTGCGGGGACTGCGCTCGATCACCTTCGTCGGCTGACCGCGGGCTCTCCCCACCCCGGTGCGGTGGCGCCGGTGTCCACCGCTCTGCGCTGTGCCCGCCGGGCGACTCCGGTGCGTGGTCGGCTCGACCCCGTGACCGCTGCGCACCCTGGAGACCCGCGACCCCCGAGCCGTCCGGCCGTGCCCGGTCGGCGGCCGCGGACCCTGGTCCGGGCCGGCCGGGACCTGGTCCTGGGCCTGGTGTGCGTCGGCTGCGCCGAACCGGGGGTGCTGTGCTGCCCCGGCTGCCGCTCCGCGGTCGCCGGGGCGGGCCGCGCGGTGCAGCGACCCGGGTACGACGGGTCGGGGGCGTGGCTGACGGTGTGGACCGGCGGTGCCTGGGCCGGTCCGCTGCGCGCCGCCGTGCTGGCGTTCAAGGAGCACGGCGCCACCGCCCTGGAACCGCTGCTCGGCGAGCAGCTGGGGCGCCTCGTGTCCTCCGCGCCGGGCGCGGTCGGCCGCGACCCACCGGTACTGGTCCCGGTGCCCTCCCGCCCCGGCGCGGCCCGGGCCCGCGGGTACGACCCGGTGCTCCGGCTCGCCCGACGCGCCGCGCGGCGCAGCGGCGGCCGGGTGGTCCCGCTGCTGCACAGCCGCGGCGGGGTGGCCGACCAGGTGGGGCTGGGGCTGGTCGCCCGGCACCGGAACGTGGCCGGGTCGATGGCCGTCGACCACCGGCTGCTGCGACGCCTGGCGGCGGTGGCGCCCCGGGCCCGGGTGCTGGTCGTCGACGACGTGGTCACCACCGGGGCGACCCTGGTCGAGGCGCACCGGGCGCTGGGCGCTGTCGGGGTGGTGCCGGGGCACCCGGTGACCCTGGCCTCGGCGGGTGACTGAGCCGGGAGAGGGACGAAGAATCGTTGCCAGTTCCGGACAGCTCATGGCGCCGTCACCGGGGATTGGCTAGCGTCTGGTCATGGAGTCCGTCCGGGTCCGTGGAGACGTCGACAGGGCACCGCGCGTGCCCCGTCGCACCGCCTCGACGAGCCCAGGTCGCCCCCACCCGAGGCGCTGCGCCCCGGGTCACGTCCGGCCGGTCCGTCCGGCCGGCCGCGCCGGGACGACCAGGCCGGTTCCATCCCCTCCCGAGGACGTCGGGAGCGTGGTGTCCCTACCCGGTGCGGCCGCGGTGCGGCGCACCTGAAACGGAGGTTCACATGGACGTTGTGGTCACTGGTCGGAACATCGAGGTGTCCGACAGGTTCAAGGCTCACGTCAGCGAGAAGCTGGCCCGGCTGGAGAAGCACGACCACCGGATCATCCGGGTGAACGTCGAGGTCTCCAAGGAGAAGAACCCGCGCCAGGTGGAGCGTGCCGTGAAGGTGCAGCTGACCATGTTCTCCAAGGGACCGGTCGTGCGTGCCGAGGCCGCGGCCGACGACAAGATGGGCGCCCTGGACCTCGCCCTGGACAAGATCACCACCCAGACCCGCCGCGCCGCCGACCGGCGCCGGGTGCACCGCGGCCGCCGCACCCCCGTCTCGGTGGGTGCCGCCATGGCGGGCACCGACGCCCCGGCCCCGGAGACCGACGAGCCCGAGGTCATGGAGCGTCAGGTCGGTCCGATCACCGTCACCGGCGACGGCCCGCTGGTGGTGCGGGAGAAGACCCACGCCGCCTCACCCATGGCGCTGGACCAGGCCCTCTACGAGATGGAACTGGTCGGGCACGACTTCTACCTCTTCATGGACAAGGAGTCCGAGCGACCCTCGGTCGTCTACCGACGCCGGGGCTACGACTACGGCGTGATCTCGCTCGACCTCGAGCAGGAGTGACCCCCGGCGGGACCGCCGGATGAGACCCACCGACCCGGGGGTCGACCCGCTGCCACCGCACCGGTGGTGCCGGGTCGGACCCCGGGTCGGTGCTTTTCTGCGATGATGCCCCGGTGAGCTCAGAAGGCAGGGAACCGGTCCGGGTGCTCGTGGTCGACGACCAGGAGCTGTTCCGGCGGGGATTGACCATGCTGCTGGCGCTGGAACCCGAGATCGAGGTCGTCGGTGAGGCCAGTGACGGTGTGCACGGGACCGAGATGGCCGCGGAGGCGGCACCCGACGTGGTGCTGCTCGACGTCCGGATGCCCAAGCGGTCCGGGATCGAGGCGTGCCGGGCGATCAAGGAGGCCGTGCCCAGCGCCAAGATCATCATGCTCACCGTCTCCGACGAGGAGGGTGACCTCTACGAGGCCGTGAAGAACGGCGCCTCGGGGTACCTGCTCAAGGACTCCTCGATCGAGGAGGTCGCCCAGGCCGTCCGGGTGGTGGCCGACGGGCAGTCGCTGATCAGCCCGTCGATGGCGGTCAAGCTGATCGACGAGTTCAAGCAGATGTCGCGGCCCGAGCGGGAGCAGCCCAATGCGCTGCGCCTGACCGCCCGCGAGCTGGAGGTGCTCCGGCTGGTCTCGCGCAGCATGAACAACCGCGAGATCGCCAAGGAGCTGTTCATCTCCGAGAACACGGTGAAGAACCACGTCCGCAACATCCTGGAGAAGCTGCAGCTGCACTCGCGCATGGAGGCGGTCATGTACGCCGTGCGCGAGAACCTGCTCGAGATGCCCTGACCGGCTCCCGACCGCCGCGCCGCTGTCGGCGCGGGTGGCTAGGTTGTCGGCCATGGCTCGCGCACACGACCTGACCCGGTCCCAGGCCAGGCGCATCGCCCTGGCCGCGCAGGGGTTCGCCGACACCCCGCACAGCACCCCCACGATGCGGACCTTCGACCGGACGCTGCGGCGGACCGGCGTGCTGCAGGTCGACTCGGTCAACGTGCTCGCCCGGGCCCACCTGATGCCGCTGTACTCCCGGATGGGTCCCTACGACACCGACCTGCTGCGCCGTGCCTCCGAGCAGGGGCCGCGGCGTGCGGTGGAGTACTGGGCGCACGTCCAGGCGTTAATGCCGGTGGACCTGTGGCCCGCGATGGCGTTCCGCCGCGCCCAGTACGCCCACTCCGGTGCGGACTGGGGGATCGAGCCGGGCTCGGACCTGGACGCCCGGGTGCTGGCCGCGGTAGCCGAGCGGGGGCCGGTCACCGCGCGTGCGCTGGAGGAGGAGTTCGCCACCGGGCCGCGGACCAAGGAGCACTGGGGCTGGAACTGGTCGCTGGCCCGCCGCGCCCTCGACTGGCTCTACCGCACCGGGCAGGTCGCCGTGGCCGGGCGCAACGGTGCCTTCGAGGTGCTCTACGACGTCACCGAACGGGTCCTGCCCGCCGAGGTGCTGGCACGGCCGGCCCTCGACACCGCCGAGGCCGGCCGGGAGCTGGTGCGCCGGGCCGCCCGCAGCCACGGGATCGCCACCGAGGCCTGCCTGGCCGACTACTACCGGATCCGTCGTAGCCCCGGCGCGGAGGTGCCCGACGCCCGGACCGCGGTGGCCGAGCTGGTCGAGGCCGGTGAGCTGGAGCCGGTGCGCGTCCAGGGCTGGGACAAGCCCGCCTACCGCCACCACGAGGCCCGGCTGCCGCGCCGGATCCCCGGCCGCACCCTGCTCAGCCCGTTCGACCCGGTGGTGTGGGAACGGGACCGGACCGAGGCCCTCTTCGACTTCCACTACCGGATCGAGATCTACACCCCCGCCGCCCAACGGCGCTTCGGGTACTACGTGCTGCCGTTCCTGCTCGGCGAGGAGCTGGTCGCCCGCGTCGACCTCAAGGCCGACCGCAGGACCGGGCGCCTGCTGGTGCAGGGAGCGTTCGCCGAGCCGGGGGCGCCGAGCGGGACCGGCGCCGAGCTGGCCGCCGAACTGCGCCGTCTCGCCGGCTGGCTCGACGTGCCCGACGTCGTGGTGCAACCGCACGGCGACCTGGCCCCGGCGCTCTCGGTCGAGGTCGCCCGCGGCTGAGCCCGCATCCACCGATCCCCCGCTGCTGCGCGACACCAGCTGAGCACATTGGCTGCGTTGGCCCAGCTCAACGGGCAACCAGCACGCCGTCGCAGCGCGGCTGACCGGTGGATCCAGGCTGAGCCGGACGGCGCCGGATCAGATCCGGGCGCCGCCGTCGATGACGAACTCGGCGCCGGTGAGCAGCGCGGCGTCCGGGGAGGCGGCGAACGCGATCGCGGCGGCCATCTGCTCGGGCTTGCCCAGCGACAGTGCCGGGAAGACCCGGCCCAGGTAGCTCAGGTCCAGGTCGCCCGAGAGGTCCACGTTCTGGGTCAGCGGGGTGTCGACGGTGCCGGGGGAGAGTGGGACCACCCGGATCCCGCGGCCCACGACCTCGGCGGCCAGGCTGCGGGAGAACCCGACCACGGCGCCCTTCGAGGCCGAGTAGGCGGTCATGTACGGGGTGCCCTGACCGGCCGAGCTGGAGGCGACGTTGACGATCACGCCGACCCGGTCGGGCAGGTGCCGCAGCGCCTCGCGGCAGAACAGGGCGGTGCCGACCAGGTTGACGGCGAACAGCTGCTGCAGGTCGGCCACGGTGAGGGTGTCGATCGGGGTGGTGCGGTGCATGCCGGCCACGTTCACCAGCACCTGGAGCCCGCCGAGCTCCTCGACCGCGGCGGCCACGGCGTCGACCACCTGGGTCTCGTCGGTGACGTCGACGGTGCGGTGCGTGAAGGCGCCGGGGGAGTCCGCGGGCACCAGGTCGGCGGTGCCGGCCAGGCCCTCGGCGTCCCGGTCCACACCGAGCACGCGGGCGCCCTCGGAGACCAGACGCAGGGCGGTGGCGCGGCCGATGCCGGAGCCGGCACCGGTGAGCAGGACCGAGGTGTTCTCGAAACGCAGCATGGGTCCAAGGCTAGGCAGACCTGAGGCGTCGTCGGTTCTGCTCCCGGTGACTGAGAGGGAACGGGGGACCGGCGTCGGCCGGGGCAAGGATGTGTGACCGGGAGCACGGTGGACGACCCGCCGCAGCGCATGCCCGACGACCCCCCTCAGGAGGAGCGCCAGATGGCTGACGTGAACGACGACCTGTGTGGCCAGGTGGCCATCGTCACCGGTGCCGGTCAGGGGGTGGGTCAGGGCATCGCGCTGGCCCTGGCCTCCGAGGGCGTCCAGGTCGCGGTGGTCGGGCGGACCCTGGCCAAGCTCACCGACACCTGCGAGCAGCTGCGGGCGCGCGGGGTGCGGGCCGAGGCCTACGAGGCCGACGTGCTCGACACCGAGTCGATCCCGGCGCTGGTGGACCGGATCGCCGCCGACTTCGGACGGCTCGACATCCTGGTGAACAACGCCTACTCGGGGAACCTGGGCCCGCTGCTGTCGATGAGCGTGAAGAACTACACCAAGGGCTTCGTCTCGGGCCCGTTCGCGGCGTTCGCGTTCATGACCGCCGCCCACCCGCACCTCAAGGCCGCCGGTGGTGGCTCGATCATCAACCTCGTCACCTCGGCGATGGTGCGCTGGGACCTGACCAACTACGGCGCCTACGCCTCGGCCAAGGCGGCGCTGCGGTCGCTGACCCGGGCCGCGGCCGTGGAGTGGGCGACCGACGGCATCCGGGCCAACGCCATCGCCCCGCACGCCCTCTCGCCCGGTCTGAAGTGGTGGACGGAGAACAACCCCGAGGAGGCCGAGGAGTTCATCGCCGCGATCCCGATGAAGCGGATCGGCGAGTGCGAGGACGACATCGGCCGGGCCGTGGTCGCTCTGGTCGGCAAGGACATGCGCTACCTGACCGGCGCCACCATCCCGCTGGACGGCGGCCAGGCCCACTTCGGCTGACCGCCCACCCCGGCGCAACGCCGACCTCCCCCCTTGTGCGACGCCGACCGGGCACATCCGCGACGCCGACCGAGCAGTTGTGCGGATCCGGGCTCACGCAAGGGGGGAGGTCGCGTGAAAGTGCCCGGTCGGCGAGCAAGCCGAACCCCAGCCGCCCCGCCAGACCTCCAGAGCAGACCTACCTCCAGCGCAGACCCCAGCGCAGTCCCCAGCGCAGACCCCCAGACCTGAGGACCACCCGTGGACCAGCAGCCCGACACCCCTGACGCGACCGACGACGTGACCACCGCCCCCGGTGAGGCCAACGCCGCCCCCGGTGAGGCCAACGCGGCCCTCGACGCGGCCTGGGACCGCTTCGTGGCCCATGTCGCCGACTCCGCGAACGTGATCCGGGAGGACCCCCGCGCCGAGGACCCGCAGATCCGGGCGCAGGGCTACAAGTACCTGGTCAACCTCACCAACGCGGCCCTGGAGCAGCAGGTCTTCTCCGCCGACACCCGGTTCCCCGAGCACGGGCACCTGCAGGACTCCACGAAGCGGTACGCCACCGAGTCGCCCGACTGCCTCTTCGGGGTCTCCTCGGTGGACCCGCAGGGCACCTACGTCATCCGGGCCACCGGCGGCAATCCGCACTACACCGGCCTGACCCTGTACCGCGACATGGACATGTACGGCGCCGTCCAGGGCGCCCCGCCGGAGAACTACCGGCAGATCTTCGCGGCCGCCACCGGGTCCACTCTCGGTGCCCTGGCCCACCCCGGCGGTCTGACGATCGACGCCGACGGTGGCTGGGAGGTGCTCGTGGCCGCGACCCGGCCCGAGGACTGGGACGGCGACTTCCTTCCCCTGTCGGCCGACGTCAACCACGTCATCACCCGGCAGTACTTCTACGACTGGGAGCGCGAGCAGGCCCACCACGTCAGCATCGAACGGCTCGACGGCCCGGCCGGCGGCCCGGTCGACACCCCCGACCACGTCACCGAGCGGCTGGTCGGCGCCGGCGAGCAGGTCGAGGGGATGGCCCTTTTCTGGCGGCTGCTCTACAACATCAAGGCCAAGGCCAAGTACAACGTGCTGGTCACCGAGCCCGCCCTGGCCGAGAACTACGCCGGTGGCAGCGGCGGCCTGATCGCCTACGGCGGCGGCTTCCTGGAGATCCAGCAGGACGAGGCCGCGATCGTCGAGTTCACCCCGCCGGAGTGCCACTTCTGGAACTTCCACCTCGGCGACCTCTGGTCGCAGTCGCTGGACTACACCTGGCGCCAGACCCACCTCAACGGCCACCAGGCCACGCTCGACGACGAGGGTGTCTTCCGGGGCGTGGTCAGCCACGTCGACCCCGGCGTCGCCAACTGGTTCGACACCGCCGGCAACACCCGGGTGCACGTCACCTACCGCTGGTGGCTGATGCCGCACGACCAGGACGTCCAGCCCACGGTGCGGATCGTCAAGCTCGCCGACCTGGACGCCGAGCTGCACCCCTCCACCCCGCGGACCACCCCGGCCGCCCGGGCCGAGGCGCTGCGCGTGCGCCGCGACGCGGTGCTGCGCCGCTACCAGCGCTGACCGTCCCTCGACCACGCGCCGGCCGGACCGGCCGGGGTCGGGGGACCGGCGCCACCCACGCCCGCCCGCCCCGGTTCCCGGCGTCGATGGGGCGCGTTGTGTGGCGGCGGTTACCATGGCCCACGGCCCTGCCGCTGCCGTGCGAGGGGGCCGGACCGACCACATCAAGGAGTGCGGCACGTGCCTGCCATCATCGACAAGCTTCTCCGGATCGGCGAGGGCAAGATCCTCCGCCAGCTCGAGGCCATCGTGAAGGCCGTCAACGCCATCGAGGACGACTTCGTCGCGATGAGTGACGACGAGCTGCGCGCGATGACCACGGAGTTCCAGGAGCGCCTGGAGGCCGGCGAGTCCCTCGACGACATCATGCCGGAGGCCTTCGCCACGGTGCGCGAGGCGGCCAAGCGGGTCACCGGCATGCGCCCGTTCGACGTCCAGATCATGGGTGGCGCCGCGCTGCACCTGGGCAACATCGCGGAGATGAAGACCGGTGAGGGCAAGACCCTCGTCGCGGTCGCCCCGTCGTACCTCAACGCACTGTCCGGCAAGGGCGTGCACGTGGTCACCGTCAACGACTACCTGGCCAAGTTCCAGTCCGAGATGATGGGCCGCATCCACAGCTTCCTGGGGCTGAAGGTCGGCGTGATCCTGCCGTCGATGAACCCCGCTCAGCGCCGCGAGGCCTACGCCTGCGACATCACCTACGCGACCAACAACGAGCTCGGGTTCGACTACCTGCGCGACAACATGGCCGACTCGCTGGCCGACCTGGTCCAGCGCGGCCACAACTTCGCGATCGTCGACGAGGTCGACTCGATCCTCATCGACGAGGCCCGGACCCCGCTGATCATCTCCGGCCCGACCGAGGACGAGGTCGCCTGGTACGCCGAGTTCGCCAAGGTCGCGCGCAAGCTGGAGCGCGACACCGACTACGAGGTCGACGAGAAGAAGCGCACCATCAGCGTGCTCGAGCCCGGCATCACCAAGGTCGAGGACCACCTGGGCATCGACAACCTCTACGACTCGGTCAACACCTCCCTGATCTCGTTCCTGAACAACTCCATCAAGGCCAAGGAGCTGTTCCGCCGCGACAAGGAGTACGTCGTCATGGACGGCGAGGTGCTGATCGTCGACGAGCACACCGGCCGCATCCTGGCCGGTCGCCGCTACAACGACGGCCTGCACCAGGCGATCGAGGCCAAGGAGGGCGTGACCGTCCGCGAGGAGTACCAGACCCTGGCCACGGTCACCCTGCAGAACTACTTCCGCCTCTACTCCAAGCTGTCGGGCATGACCGGTACGGCCATGACCGAGGCCAGCGAGTTCGACAAGATCTACAAGCTCGGCGTGGTGCCCATCCCCACCAACAAGCCGATGCAGCGCATCGACCAGGCCGACCTCGTCTACCGCACCGAGGAGGCCAAGTACGAGGCCGTCGCCGACGACATCGCCGAGCGGCACGCCAAGGGCCAGCCGGTGCTGGTCGGGACCGTGTCGGTGGAGAAGTCGGAGTACCTGGGCAACCTGCTCAAGCGCCGCGGCATCCCGCACTCGGTGCTCAACGCCAAGCACCACGGCGACGAGGCCAAGATCGTGGCCATGGCCGGCCACAAGGGCGCGGTCACCGTGGCCACCAACATGGCCGGTCGAGGCACCGACATCATGCTCGGCGGCTCCGTGGAGTTCCTGGCCGACGCCAAGCTCCGCGAGCAGGGTCTGGAGCCGGCCGGCGACACCGCCGAGGCGTACGAGGCGGCCTGGGACGGCACCCTGGACGAGATCAAGGCGCAGGTGAAGGCCGAGCACGACGAGGTCAAGGAGGCCGGCGGCCTCTACGTGATCGGCACCGAGCGCCACGAGTCGCGCCGCATCGACAACCAGCTGCGCGGTCGGTCCGGCCGTCAGGGCGACCCGGGGGAGTCCCGGTTCTACCTGTCGCTGCAGGACGAGATGATGCGCCTGTTCAAGTCCGACATGGTGGAGCGGATCCTGCTGCGCCTCAAGGTCCCCGACGACGTGCCGATCGACTCCAAGATGGTCTCGAACTCGATCGCCGGCGCCCAGGGCAACCTGGAGTCGCAGAACTTCGAGTCGCGCAAGAACGTGCTCAAGTACGACGACGTGATGAGCGCCCAGCGTGAGGTCATCTACGGCCAGCGCCGCCGGGTGCTGGAGGGGGCGGACCTCGAGGAGCAGATCCGCAACTTCATCGGCGAGGTCATCTCCGACTACGTCACCAGCGCCACCGCCGGCCTGCCCGACGAGTGGGACGTCGAGGCGCTCGACACCGCGCTCAAGCAGCTCTACCCGGTGACCACCACCGTCGCGGAGATGGCCGAGAAGGCTGGGGGGCTGCACATGCTCTCCCGCGAGGTCATCATCAGCGACCTCGTCGCCGACGCGACCGCCGCCTACGACGCCCGCGAGGCGGAGGTCGGCGAGGAGGTCATGCGTGAGCTGGAGCGCCGGGTCGTGCTCAGCGTGATCGACCGCAAGTGGCGCGAGCACCTCTACGAGATGGACTACCTGCGCGAGGGCATCTACCTGCGCGCCTACAGCCAGCGTGACCCGCTCGTGGAGTACCAGCGCGAGGGCTACGACATGTTCCAGGCGATGATGGACGCCATCAAGGAGGAGTCCGTCGGGTTCCTGTTCAACCTGCAGGTCGAGGTCGAGGCGGACGAGGCCCCGGCCCCGGTGGGCGCCGACGGCGGCGAGCCGCTGATCGACATGGCCCAGGCTGAGGCCCACGCCCCGCACTTCAAGGCCAAGGGCCTGGAGAAGTCGAAGAAGCCGCAGAACCTGTCCTACTCGGCGCCCGACGAGGACGGCGAGGAGCAGGTGGTCGCCTCGGGCACGGTCTCGAACGCCGATGACCCGTACGCCGGTGTCGGTCGCAACGCCGACTGCCCCTGCGGTTCGGGCAAGAAGTTCAAGAAGTGCCACGGCCAGCCGGGTGGACCCACCGGTCTGACCACCCGCGTCAACGGCTGACGCTCCGCCCACCCGGGCACCCGCACGACGGGCCCGGCCTCCGCACGGAGGCCGGGCCCGTCGGCGTTCCGGGGAGGCCGGCCCGAACTGATCGGAGCGTCGCTCAGGCGAACTGCAGCGCCACGCACAGCCAACGCCCGCCCCGGCACTCGTAGCGGGCGGCGAGGGCACGCGAACGTTCGCCGTAGCGGACGTGGGCACTGGCCTCGAACGCGTCGGGGCGGACCACGCTGATCCGCACCCCCAGCAGGTGCGGCCGGACGGCGCCGGGGCCGCGACCCTCCCCGGGGCGGTGCGCGCCGGCACGGGCGACCAGCAGTGCGCGCCGGGCCAGGTCCTGGTGGACGGTGGGCAGGCACCACCGTTGCAGCTGCGCGACCGGCCGGTCACCCTGGACGATCTCGACGACGGCCTGCAGGTGTCGGGCGGCCCACCCGTGCAGGTGCTGCCGCATCGCCTCCGGCACGCTGACCAGGTCGCTGCCCGGACGACCGGGGGCCACCTCGGGGGTGGGCGGGTCGAGCAGTGGCTGGTGGTCCAGGGCCAGGCTGCCCTGGACCAGCACCTGCGGGACGCTGGGCACCCGGCGCAGCCGGTCGGCGTGACCGCGGGCGGGCAGCGTGCGCACCTGGGCGCCGGCGTTCCGGCTGCTCATCGCGGGCTCCGGGGCAGGCGGAGTAGGTCCCCGGCATGGACCAGGTCCGGGTCCGGGGCCAGGGTCTCGGCGTTCAGGCGCAGCACCCGGCGCCAGTGCCGGGCCACCTCGGCGCGGGAGGCCCCCGGACCCAGGTCCGCCCGGGCCACGCGCCACACCGAGTCCCCGGGACGCAGGGTCACCGTCCGACCGGGAGCCACCCGGCGCAGCGTCGTGAGTGCCCGGGGCCGGCTCCCCGGGGTCGGCCCAGCGGTGCTCGGTCGCGTCCGCACCTCGCGCCGGTCGACGACCGGCGCCACCGGCAGCGGCAGCCCGTCCAGGTCCACGCCCGCGGTCTCGGTGGTGACGGTGGACTGCTGCACCCCCGGCGCAGCGACGGCGGGGGAGAGGGTGCCCACGGCCAGCGCGCCACAGGCAGCCAGGGTCCACCCGCGGACCCCGCGGCGTCCCGGGACCGGGCGACCGCCGGCCATCGCCAACGCGTCGAGCGCCCCGAGTGAGACGGCCACCCCCAGGCGGGCCAGGACCGGTAGGGCGATCGTCGCGCACACGGCCACGACCACCTCGGCCGGAGCCGTCGGCGCCGTCGGCGCCGGACCGCTCGGGTCGGTGTGCAGCGCGGCACGGAGCACGGCGGGCAGGGTCCGGGCCGCGGGCAGCAGCAGTGCACCGGTGGCCGTGAGCACCCCGGTCAGCAGCACCCACAGCAGCAGCGCCCGGGTCCGCACCAGCCGGGCGGCCGTCCGCGGGGGAGCCGGGAGAGCGGGGTGGAGCGGTGGAGGGATCTGTCGCGCCCGAGTCATGGCGATCCTTTCGTTTGCTTCTGTTTGCCTAGTTCAACCTCGTTTTGACTGCCCTGTCAACGGTTCATCCCCAGGTGCTGTTCATGCGTGGGGCAGTCTCGGCGCTGTCGAAGGACCCGTGCCGACCTCGGGGCGCCGGGGTTTGTCGGCGTCCACGCCGGGGGAGAGGTGCACCATGCAGCCGGGGTCCGACGCAGGTCGTGAGGAGGAGCTCTTCCGCCTGCTCGAGGACCTCGAGTCGCGGGCCGGGGCCGAGTTCGCCGCCGAACGGGAGGCCGACCTGGCCGACCGGGTGCGCGCCGAGTACCGCGACGTGTCCCTGCTCTCCCGGTTGCGCGCCTGCGTGGGACGCGAGGTGAGCTGCCAGGTCACCGGTGTCGGCACCCTCGCCGGCCGGGTGAACGGCGTCGGGCCCGGTTGGTTCGAGGTCGACGCGGAGGCCCGCACCTGGCTGGTATCCACCGCGGCGCTGAGCGTGCTGCGCGGGGCGTCGAGCCGCTCGGTGCCCGAGGAGGCGCTCCGCGTCACCGACCGCCTGGGGGTCGGGTCACGGTTGCGCCGGCTGGCCGACGCCGACGCCGACCTGCTGGTGCACCTGCGTGACGGCGCGTCGCTGCGGCTGCGCCTGCTGCGGGTCGGTGCCGACTTCGTCGAGGCGCGCGACGAGACCGGTCAGGACCTGCTGCTCGCGTGGTCCGCGGTCGCAGCGGTCCGGGCCGACCCGGCCGCAGGGTGAACTGCGGCGCCGGTCCGGCTCAGGTTGCCTCGGGGTCGTAGGGAGGACGCTCACCGGTGGGCAGCCGGTCGGCCGAGGAGACCGCCGGAGCCTCGTCCTCATCCTCCATCGCCTCCAAGATGTGCTTGCGCACCATCGCCCGGGGGTCCAGGTCGCGCAGCTCCAGGTCGGCGTACTCCGGGCCGAGTTCGGTGCGCAGGTCGTCGCGGGCGTTGTTGGCCAGGTTGCGGACCTGCCGCAGGATCCGGCCGGCCTGCTTGGCCAGGTCGGGGAGCTTGTCCGGGCCCACGACGACCAGGGCCACCACGAGGATGACCGCGATCTCGCCCAGCCCGACCCCGAACACGGGTCAGAACTTACTGGTGGGAGTCAGACCCAGCTGCATGCCGGCCAGACCACGGCCCCGGCCGAGCAGCTTCTTGGCCACACCGGTGAGGACCTGGGCCGACGCGGCGGTGGGGTCGGCCAGCACGATCGGGGCACCGGAGTCCCCGCCCTCACGCAGGGAGACCTCCAGCGGGATCTCGCCGAGCACGTCGACGCTGTACTCGAACCGCTGCGACAGGGTCTCGGCGACCCGCTGGCCACCACCGGAGCCGAAGACCTCCAGCCGGTGCTCCTTGCCCTCGGCCGCACAGTGCGGGCAGGGCAGGAAGGACATGTTCTCCACGACGCCGACGACGCGCTGGTGCATCATCGAGGCCATCGTGCCGGCGCGCTCGGCGACCTCGGCGGCCGCCTCCTGCGGCGTGGTCACCACGACCACCTCGGCGCTGGGCAGGTGCTGGCCCAGCGAGATCGCCACGTCGCCGGTGCCCGGGGGCAGGTCGAGCAGCAGCACGTCCAGGTCGCCCCAGTAGACGTCGGCGAGCATCTGGACCAGGGCCCGGTCGAGCATCGGTCCGCGCCAGGCGACCACCTGGTCGCGGCGCGGCTTGAGCATCCCGATCGAGATCAGCGAGACGCCCGAGGGGGTGGGCACGGGCATGATCAGGTCGTCGACCTGGGTCGGGCGCGCGTCGGCCACGCCCAGCATCGCCGGGGTGGAGTGGCCGTAGATGTCGGCGTCGACGATGCCGACCTTGAGCCCCTCCTGGGCCATCGCCACGGCCAGGTTCACCGTCACCGAGGACTTGCCGACCCCGCCCTTGCCGGAGGCGATCGCGAAGACCTTGGTCAGCGAGCCGGGCTTGCCGAAGGGGATCTCCCGCTGCGCCTGGCCGTCGCGCAGCGTCTCACCGAGCTTGCCGCGCTGCTCGGGGGTCATCACGCCGAGCTCCAGGTTGACCGCGGTCACCCCGGCAACGGCGGAGACGGCAGCGGTCACGTCCCGGTTGATGGTGTCCTTGAGCGGACAGCCGGCCACGGTCAGCAGCACCGTCACGTCCACCGTGCCGTCCTCGCGGACGTCCACGGAGTCGACCATGCCCAGGTCGGTGATCGGTCGCTTGATCTCGGGGTCGTTGACCGTCGCCAGGGCAGCGTTGACCTGCTCGAGAGTGGGGGTGCTCATGGACCCCAGCCTACGAGGTCCTCCCTCACCCGTTCCGGGGAGTCTCCCGATTCGGTTCGACGGGTCGGTCCAACGCGGTCGTGGCGTCGTCGGCCTCGGGCACGGGGGCCGGTGCCGGCTGGTGCTGCTCGGCCAGGTCCTCGAGGTCGGCGAGCAGCGAACGCAGCTCCGAGCGCAGGTAGTCGCGGGTGGCGACCTCGCCCAGGGCCATCCGCAGCGAGGCGACCTCGCGGGCCAGGAACTCCATGTCGGCGTGCGCCCGGGCGTTGGCCTGGCGGTCCTGCTCGGCGACCACCTTGTCGCGCTGCTCCTGCCGGTTCTGGGCGAGCAGGATCAGCGGCGCGGCGTAGGAGGCCTGCAGGCTCAGCATCAGGGTCAGGAAGATGAAGGCGTACTTGTCGAAGCGCAGGTCCTCGGGCGCCAGGGTGTTCCAGACGATCCAGATCACCACGAAGGCGGTCATGTAGATGAGGAACCGCGCGGTGCCCATGAACCGGGCGAACTGCTCGGCGAAGACGCCGAAGGTGTCGCTGTCGTAGCTGGGTCGCAGCGAGATCCGGCGGCTTCGCTCCCGGGGGGTGTCGAGCCGGGAGCGGTCGCGGCTGCTCACAGGCCACCTCCGGGCAGGCCGGGACGCGGGGTCGGGCGGGTGGCCCGGTCCCGCCAGTTGTCGGGCAGCAGGTGGTCGAGCAGGTCGTCGACGCTGACCGCGCCGAGCAGGCGACCCTCCTCGTCGACCACGGGTGCGGCGACCAGGTTGTAGGTGGCCAGGTGCACCGCGACCTCGTGCATGTCGGCCTCGGGACGCAGCGGGTCCATCGACTCGTCCAGGGCGGCCGCGACCAGGGTCGAGGGGGGTTCGCGCAGCAGCCGCTGGATGTGTGCGGCGCCCAGCAGCCGCCCGGTGGGGGTCTCCAGCGGGGGCCGGCAGATGTAGACCAGCGCGGCCAGCGCCGGGGTGAGCGCGGGGTTGCGCACGTGGGCCAGGGCGTCGGCGATGGTGGCGTCCGGACCGAGTATCACCGGCTCGGGCGTCATCATCGCGCCGGCGGTGTCGTCGGAGTACGACATCAGGCGCCGCACGTCCTCGGCCTCGTCGGGCTCCATCAGCTCCAGCAGCGCCTCGGCAGCCTCCGGGGCCAGTTCGGCGATCAGGTCGGCGGCGTCGTCGGGCGACATCTCCTCGAGCACGTCCGCGGCCCGCTCGGAGTCCAGGTGGGACAGGATCTCGACCTGGTCCTCCTCAGGCATCTCCTCCAGCACGTCGGCCAGCCGCTCGTCGTCCAGGGCCGCCACGACCGCGGTCCGACGTGCCGCCGGCAGGTCGTGCAGCACGTGCGCGGCGTCGGCGGGACGCATGTCGCTGAGGGTGGCGACCAGCTGGGTGGCGCCCTGGGTCTCGGTGGCCCGGACCAGTCCGGCGACGTCGCGCCACTCCACGACGTGCGTCTGGCCGCGGCGGCGGAACCCCTTGCCGGGCTCCTGGACCGCGACCCGGCTGACCACCCAGTCGCGGTTGCGGGCCTGCTCCATGCCGATGTCGTAGACGGTGCCGCCGACGCCGTTCTCGCGCAGCGTGACGTGCCGGTCGAGCAGCTCGCCGATGACCAGGGTCTCGGTGGAGCGCAGGGAGAACTTGCGCATGTTGAGCAGGCCGGTGGTGTAGACGTGCCCGTGGTCGATGTTGGTGACCCGGGTCATCGGCACGAAGATCCGGCGCTGGCCGAAGACCTCGGCGACCAGACCGAGCACGCGGGGCTGGCTGGACTCCGACCGCACCGCCGCGACCAGGTCGCGCACCTTGCCCACCTGGTCGCCCTGGGGGTCGAAGATCGGCAGCCCCACGAGCTGGGCTGCGAAGACGCGCGACGGGGTGCTGCTCACGCGGGCCACGCTACCGGCCCCGGGTGGCTGTCGGGGGCCGGGTCGGGCTCACTCCATGAACTCCTTCGGGCAGGCCGCGCCGACGCACTCGCGCGACTCCTTCCACAGCTTGCGCAGCTGCTTGCGCTGCTCGGTGAACCGGGGGTCGCGGTACAGGTTGGAGAGCTGGTGCGGGTCGGTCCGGGAGTTGTACATCTCCCCGCGGCCGCGCCGGCCGCGGACGTAGGTCCACTCGCCGACCGAGACACCGGTGTACAGCGGCTCCAGACCGCCCTTGACCGGGTAGCCCGACAGCGGCACGACCCGACGGGTGGCGTTGCTGTCGATCCACGGCATCACGTCGACCCCGTCGACCTCGCGGCCCAGTTCCGCCCCGGCCAGCCGGGCGAACGTGGGCGCCCAGTCGGCGTTGGTCACCGGTGCCGCGCTGGTGGTGCCGCGCGGCAGCCCGGGTCCGGAGATGAACATCGGGATGGTGAGCCCGTCGCGGAAGTACCAGAGCTTGCCGTAGAGGTTGTGCTCGCCCACGAAGAAGCCGTTGTCGGAGGTCACCACCACGTAGGTGTTGTCGAGCTGGTCGGTGGAGCGCAGCGTCTCGATGGTCCGCTCGATCGCGCGGTCGACGGCCTGCAGGGACTCCACCCGCTGCTGGCGCACCTCACGCAGGCCCGCACGCCGGTCGGCGGAGGCGGGACGACGGGTCGCGCTGACCAGACCCTTGTCGCTGGGGTCCTTCTCGAACATCTCGGGGGTCTCGTCCAGGTCGAGGTCGGAGAAGGTGTCCCGGTCGCGGTCCTCGGGGACGGTGGTGGAGAGCCCCTCGGGGTCGTCGTCCTCCTTCGGCCCGCCGTGGTGCGGGGCGACGTAGTTGACCCACTGGTACCACGGCTTGTCGGTGTCGGCGTGGGAGCGGATCAGCTCGTTGGAGTGGTCGGAGAGCAGCGTCGTGGAGTACGTATCGGTCTTCACGATCTTGCCGTCGACCAGGATCTCGGGGTGAGCGAAGTTGTAGGTGGAGAAGTCCACCGTGGGGCGCCACACCGACCAGCCAGGCGGCTGCCGGTGCACCTCCTGGGCGGTGTAGCCGTTGAGGTACTTGCCGACCAGCATCGTGTCGTAGCCGGCCTCCTGCAGGGCCACCGGCAGCGTGTCGGCGTCGCGGAAGGCCGCGTAGCCGCCGCCCTCACCGCCGACGGTGACCGCACCGTGGTTGCTGGAGTACTGGCCGGTGAGCAGCGAGGCGCGGGCCGGCACGCAGATCGGGGTCGGGGCGAGCCCGCGCTCCAGGGTGACGCCGGTGTCGGCGACCAGCTCCTGCAGGTGCGGCATGAACTGCATGTCCTTGAGGGACGCGTCGTCCATCGTGATCATCAGCAGGTTGGGCTGCTCGGGGGAGTCGACCGGGGCCGGGGTGGCGGCCGGGCCGAGGACGGCGTCCCGGGCGGTCGGGTCGGCCACCGCCGACTGCTTGCCCGGGGCCTTGTACTCACCGGGCGGTGCGAGTTCGGTGGCGTCGTCGGTGCACCCGGCCAGGAGGGTGACCCCCAGGACCGCTGCGGTGGCGACACGGAGCAGGTGTCCGGGCTGTCCGGGGCCAGTCATGCCGGTGAGGCTAACAGCGCGGTGGGTGGGTCCCGGACGCCGCCGCCGACCCCCGCGGAGGCGTCTCGCGACCCGGTCGTCGCGACCACCCGTGGACTACCATGAGGCGCGTGAGTGGCAGGGGGACACGGGGCCGGCGTGCGGCGCCCCGACGCCAGTTCGCGGGGATGGACCGGGACCTGCTGGTCGCAGCGGTGGCCATGGTGCTCGTCGTCGCGGGTCTCACCCTTCCCTTCGTGTTCCTCACCGGGGGCGAGGAGGACGCCCGGGGTGAGGCCAGCAGCGCGCTGCGCACCCCGGACACCACGGTGCCCCCGACGAGCGCGGAACCGCAGGACGAGTCCACCGCCCGCGGGCGGGACCCGGAGCTGTTCCCACAGCTGGTGCGGGCCGCCGAGCGCGAGTCGCGTCGCAAGCGGTGCACCACCAAGGTCCACGACGAGCAGTTCACCGCCGTCTCGTTCAACATCAAGTCCGGTCGGATGGGCGGGCTGGGTCGTCCGCTGGGCACGCTGCAGCGGTCCGGGGCGAGCGTGATCCTGCTCCAGGAGGTCGACAACCGGCGACGCAGCACCGGCAGCGTCGACCAGGCCGGCTACTTCGCCGACGCCCTCGGCGGGTGGCACCACGCGTTCGGTCAGAACGTGGCCTTCGGCGACGGGCTGTACGGCACGGCGGTGGTCTCGAAGTACCCGATCGTCTCCTCGACCAACCACCGGCTGCCCAACATCGGCCGGGCCCAGCCGCGGGGACTGCTGCACGTCGTGATCGACGTCGACGGCGTCGAGGTGAGCGTCTACTCCACGCACCTGGACAACACCTCCGAGCGGATCCGGACCATGCAGGCCAGCAGCATCGCCTCGATCGTCCGGGCCGACCCGCGCCCCAAGATCCTCGGCGGCGACATGAACGCCTGGCCGGGGGCGCGCCCGGCGCAGATCCTCACCTCCGCCCTGACCGACACCTGGGCGGCGGTCGGCAGCGGTGGCGGCGCCACCCACCCGGCCAACCGGCCCCGCGGTCGGATCGACTACCTGATGCACGGGGGACCGAAGTTCACCGCGCAGAGCTCCGACGTGATGCCCGACGTCACCTCCGACCACCGGGCGGTCCGGGCCAACTACGAACTGGCCGGTATCTCCACCCGCACCTGCGTGCGCCCGAAGAAGAAGCCGGTCAAGGAGTCCGCGGGCCGCTGAAGCCGGCCCCCGGGTGCGGCCACGTGCGGCGCCGCGCGGGCCCCCGGGACGTGTCCGGGGAGGGCAGGGGGCCGTGGGTATAGTGCGGGGCGTCAGCGAGTTCGGGCTGCCCCCGCGGGATGCGGGGTGGGTGGCCCTGGGGTGCGAACTCTTCAACGGGGAACCAATGATGTGAGGAGCTTGTGGACGTGGCGACGAGACGGGGGACGTTGCAGGGACGTGCGAAGGGAGTGTGCGGGGCGCTGGCGGTGACGCTGGTGGCGGCCTCGCTCACGTTCGCTTCGACGCCCGCAGGCGCGGCCGACGAGGGTGACAAGCCCGAGTGGAGCGAACTCGACGGTGCACAGCAGGGCCAGAAGTCCGGCGAGCAGAGCGGCGAGAAGTCCGGCCAGGAGACGAGCCGGGACGCCAAGCCCAAGAAGAAGAAGAAGTTCAAGGTCAAGCAGGAAGTGGTCTTCAACCACCCCTTCGTCAAGGGGCGCGAGGCCGCGATCCACCGCAAGATCATCAGCACCGTCAAGCACGTCAAGAAGGGCGAGAAGATTCGCGTGATGACGTGGAACTTCGACTCCCCGGCGCTGCACTGGGCGATGATCAACGCCCACCGCCGCGGCGCCACGGTGCAGATCCTCATGTCGCGGGGCCTGTCCAAGACCCAGGGGCCGGGGCGTTCCTACCCCACGCTGAAGCGTGAGCTGGCGGTCAAGAACAAGCAGCGCAAGAAGAAGCGCCGCAGCTGGATCCGCACCTGCAGCTCCACCTGCCGGGGCCGTGGTGGCGCGATGCACTCCAAGCTGATGCTGGTCAGCAAGGCCGGCAAGTCCAAGCACATCGTGATGCAGGGATCGGCCAACTTCACCGGTGCCGCCGCGTTCAACCAGTTCAACGACTGGACCACCGACGTGGGCCGCAAGAGCCAGTACAAGGGCTGGATGGCGATGTTCCGCCAGGCCAAGAAGGACCGGGACTACTCGCCGCTGCGGTTCAAGAACGGCGACGTGGTCTCGATGTTCGCCCCGCACCGGTCCAAGAAAGACCCGGCGCTCAAGGCGCTCAGCACGGTGCGCTGCCGCGGCGCGAACAACACCAACACCCGTGGCCGCACCAAGGTGCGCGTGGCCAACGCGGTGTGGGGTGACGCCCGTGGCGTCCGGATCGCCCGACGGGTCAAGCAGCTGCACAACCAGGGCTGCGACGTCCGGGTCGTGGTGATGATGCTGCCCAAGAAGATCCGCGACATCCTGGCCGGCGTGCCGGCCAAGCAGATGGTCTACGTGACTGGCGAGACCGCCAACAAGTTCAAGGACAAGTACGTCCACCTCAAGGCGCTGGCCGTGCGCGGCAACGTGCTGGGGCGCAACGACGGCAACCTCGTGCTCAGCAGCAGCGAGAACTGGACCCAGCTGGGCTGGATCTCCGACGAGCAGAACGTCATGTACCGCAACCGCGCCGGGCGCACCGGCAACTACATCAAGTGGATCGACCAGATCTTCCGGGAGGCCCCGCGTACGCTGGCCGACTACACCGGAGCTGCGGACCCCAACGGTCGTGGCACCGGAGACCTCGGATTCCTCAGCCCGGAGGACTACGACTTCCACGAGCTCGAGGCCGAGCTCCACTGACCGACCTGGTACCGGGTCCGGCCCCCTCGGGGGTCGGACCCGGCACCATGACCTGAGAGGGCCGCCCATGGCTCAGCGAGTGCTGCTCCACCTCGGCACCATGAAGTCGGGGACCAGCTTCGTCCAGAACGTGCTGGGCGAGAACAAGGAGCGGCTGGCGGCCCAGGACGTGCTGTTCCCCGGGGAGCGCTGGCGCCAGCAGGTGCGGGCGGTCCGCGAACTCATCGGTCACGGTGGGCCCGGGCAGCCGGCGATGCCCACCGACGGTCCTTGGCAGCAGCTGGTGGACGAGGTGCGGGCCTGGCCCGGCACCGCGGTGGTCTCGATGGAGTTCCTCGGGCCGCGCACCGCCGAGCAGATCCGCCGCATCCGCTCCGCGTTCGAGCCCGCCCGGGTCGAGGCCGTGATGACCTGCCGCGACCTGGGCCGCAACGTGCCGGCGATGTGGCTGGAGTCGGTGCAGAACGGTGGCACCACCGGCTGGGAGGACTACCTGGCGGCCCTGGCCGCCCCCGAGCGGTCCGCCCCTGCCGCCAAGGCGTTCTGGCGCCACCAGGACGTGCCGGCCATCGCCGCCCGGTGGGCCAAGGGGCTGGGCAGTGACGCCCTGACGCTGGTGACCGTGCCGGCCCCCGGAGCCCCCGCCGACGAGCTGTGGCGCCGGTTCACCGAGGTGCTCGGGCTGGTCCCCACCGCGGTGGAGCTGGACGTGCGCAGCAACCCCGGCGTGGACCTGCCCAGCGCCCTGGTGCTGCTGCACCTGAACCGCCGGTTCCGTCCCGACGGCACTGGCGCGCTTCCGCCGTACTACGACAAGCTCGTCAAGCACCAGCTCTCCAAGCGTGGCCTCTCCCTGACCCCTTCGCGCGGCAAGCTCGGCTTCGACGCCGAGTGGGCCCGCCGGGCCGGGGCCGAGCAGGTCCGGGCCCTCCGCGGGGCCGGGTACCGGGTGGTCGGAGACCTCGACGACCTGCTGCCGGTCCCGGTGCGGGGTGACCAGCCGGGCGACGTCAGTGCCGAGCAGGTGCTCGACACGGCCGTCGAGGCGTTGGAGCTGGTGCTCTCGCGCTGGCACGGCGGCAAGGCGAAGGGTCGGCGCCCGGAGACCCTGTCGTGAGGTGGCCCACGCGCCGCAGCCCGGAGAAGTCCGCCGGAACCGGGGGACTCGGACCGGGCCTCGTGGACCGCCCCTCCGGTGACGGGCTGCCCCGGGTCGCGGTGGTCACCATGTCCCGCGACAGCGGACCGGTGCTGCGGCACTGGGTGGAGCACTACCGCCGCCAGCTCGGCGACGGCGACGTGTACGTGGTCGACGACCACTCCAGCGACTCCTCCACCGACGACCTGCCCTGCACCGTGCTGCGGCTGCCCTACCTGGACAAGTACCCCTTCGAGCCGGCCCGGATGGGGCTGCTCAGCGGCCTGGCCACCTCGCTGCTCTTCGCCTACGACGCGGTGCTGCTGGCCGACGCCGACGAGTTCGTCGTCGCCGACCCGAAGAAGCACGCCAGCCTGCGCCACTTCGCCGCCGCCCGCCGCGGCACCCCGGTGGTGGGGGTCCAGGGCTACAACGTGCTGCACCACCTGGGTCACGAGCCGGCGCTGGACTTCTCCGCGCCGCTGCTCGCCCAGCGTGCCCACGCCCGGTTCACGCCGCTGATGTGCAAGCCGGCGCTCAAGTTCGTCGACGCCCCGTGGGCGCACGCCTCGCACGGCATCCGGCACGAGTTCGCGCCCGACCCCGAGCTGTTCATGTTCCACTTCAAGTTCGCCGACGTGGACCAGCTGCGCACCCTGGCGGCCGAGCGCAACCGCGCGGCCGTGCAGGAGGGCCGGGCGGTGAAGTCGGGGTGGAGCCGACCCGCCGACGAGATGGTCACCGCCCTGGAGACCGCCTCGGCGAACCTGGACGCCGCCCTGGCCAGCGACTCCCTCGCCGCGTTCCGCCCCGGGCGCCGCAAGCTCGCCGAGATCGTGCAGGCCGACGGGGACGTGTGGCGTGCCCGCGGCGCCGGGCAGCACCACGCCCTGGTGAAGGGCCCCTACGTCCGCATCCCCGACGCGCTGCGCGCGACGTTCTGAGACGAGGTCACGTGGAACCCACGGCACAGGTCGACCAGAGCGGCATCAGCCTGCGCGGGGTCGCCGACGACCGCGCCCTGGACGTGCTCTTCGACGACCGACGGATCTGGTCCTTCTGGTCCCTGCGCGACACCGACGAGGCCCGGGACGGGCGTCGGGTGGCCTGGCCGACCCGGATGCTGCGGTTCCTGCACGGTGACTCCGAGGTGGTGGTCCGCGACCACGTGTCGGGCCACGAGCTGCACCGCGCCGAACTGCACTTCGGTACCGAGCAAGGCACCAGCACCGAGCCGGCCGCCCGGGTCGCCTTCGTCAACAAGCAGGGCCTGGCGATCTCGCTGGACAAGTCCGGTCGGTTCCACCCGGAGTTCAGCGTCCGCAGCGCCGAGCAGCTCGCCCCGCTGCTGGCCGCGATGCACCAGGTGATCGAGGTCGTCGGCGAGCAGGGCATCGAGGCGTTCCCGGCCTACGGCACCCTGCTCGGCGCGGTCCGGGAGCAGAACTTCCTGGGACACGACTCCGACGCCGACCTCGGCTACGTCTCGGCGCACACCTCCCCGGTCGACGTGGTGCTGGAGTCGTTCCGGCTGCAGCGCGCGGTCGCCGCCCGGGGCATGCACACCTTCCGCTACTCCGGCGGGGCGTTCCGGGTCGACGTGACCGAGAGCGACGGCTCGGTCCGCGGCCTGGACCTGTTCGGCGGGTACCTCACCGGCCCGCCCGGACAGCAGCGGCTGTACCTGATGGGCGAGGTCGGGGTCGACTTCGAGGAGAGCTGGCTGCGTCCGTTCGGCACCGTCACCCTGGCCGGCGACACGTTCCCGGCACCGGCCCGCCCCGAGAAGCTGCTCGAGGCGATGTACGGCCCCGGGTGGATGGTGCCGGACCCGGCCTACAAGTTCGAGACCCCCCAGCACACCGTGGACCGGCTCGACAACTGGTTCCGCGGCTTCTCGCCGCACCGCAACGAGTGGCTGCGCAACACCGAGCACACCGGGTCCCCGCTGAACGCGCCGCTCTCGGACCTGGCCCGACGGCTCAAGCGGGACGAGCAGCCCGGCACCCACGTGCTGGACCTGGGTGCCGGCCGCGGTACCGACGCCCTGCGGCTGGCCCGGTCGGGGTTCCCGACCACCGCCTACGACTACGCGACCCGCACCCTGGGTGGGGCCCAGCGCCGCGCCGAGCGCCGCGGCCTCCCGCTGCAGGTGCGCACCCTCAACCTCACCCAGCTGCGTGCGGTGCTGCACGAGGGGGCCCGGGTGGCCCGCACCGACGGGCCGCGGGCCGTGCTGGCCCGGCACGTGCTGGACGCCACCACCGCGCGGGGACGCGACGGCGTGCTCCGCCTGGCCTCGATGGCGCTGCGCGGCGGCGGCCGGGCGTACCTGCAGTTCCGCTCGGGCGGCGAACCCCTCGGCGAGGGCATGTATGTTGTGGGCGCCGACGCCGTGACCGCCCAGGTCGAGCGGCTCGGCGGAACCGTCACCGAGTGCCGGACCGAGACCGACCCGCAGACCGGCGCGAGCGACACGACCGTGGTGGCGCACTGGTGAGGAGAGACCGATGAGCCTGCTGAACCCCTTCACCGCGATCGCCGCCCAGCGCCGGCGGATCGCCGAGCTGGAGGCCGACGTGGCCGAGCTGCAGCGGCACTACGCCCGGATGGCCGAGCTGGTCGACGTGGTCACCGAGCTGCTGCTGCCGGTGGCGCAGCGCGACGAGGAGCGGATCGCCGAGGCGATCGCCTCGTTCGAGCGCAGCCTGTAGAGGCCGCCGTGGCTGAGCGCGTCTACGTCCACATCGGCCTGCCGAAGACGGCCACCACCTACCTGCAGACGATCGTGTGGGGCTCCCGCGAGGAGCTGCTGGCCCAGGGGCTGCTGATCCCCGGGCGCCGCCGTTCCGACCACCTGTGGAGCAGCAGCGCGGTGCGCGACGACCCGCGGCTGGAGACCGCGATCGAGGAGCACCGCACCGCCTGGGAGCGGCTGCGCACCCAGATCGCCGAGCACGAGGGCGACGCCCTGGTCACCCACGAGTTCTTCGCCAGCGCCAGCACCGAGCAGGTGCAGCGGATGGTCGAGGACCTGGCGCCCGCCGAGGTGCACGTCGTGGTCACGGTGCGCGAGCTGCTCGGCGTGTTCACCGCGAGCTGGCAGGAGAGCCTGAAGAACCGCGGCACCACCCCAGTGGGGGAGTACTCGACCACCGAGGCGAAGAGCCCCCGGGTGATCTGGAACTGGCGCACCCTGGACCACCGGCTGGTGCTCGAGCGCTGGTCCGGTGCGGTGGCCCCCGAGCGGATCCACGTGCTGCCCGTCGACACCACCGCTCCCCGCGACGACATCTGGCGGCGCTTCGCCGGGGTGCTGGGGGTGGACCCTGACGCCGTGGACCTGGACCAGTCGTTCCCCAACGAGTCGATGGGGGTGGTGCAGGCCGAGCTCCTGCTGCGCGTCAACCGGCGCCTGGCCGACCGGGGGCTCCTGGTCGGTGCCCGGGACCGGGGCCGGATCCTGCGCACCTTCCTGGCCGACGAGCGGCTGGTGCCGACGGCCGGTGAGCGGTTCTGGCCGCCCGCGGACCGGGTGGAGGAGTGCCGCACCCGCAACGAGGCGGCCCTGGCCCACCTGCGCGCCCACCCCTACGACGTGGTCGGCCGGATCGAGGCCCTGGAATTCCCCGACCCGCTGCCGCAGCGTCGTACCGCGGGCGAGGTCAGCGACGCCGAGGTGGCCGAGCTGGCCGCGGACCTGGTCGCGACCCTGCTGGAGGACGTGCGGGAACTGAGGGCGCGACCCCGCCCGGTCGCCCCGCCCCCGCCACCCCCGCTGTGGCGGCGGGCGCTGAACCGGCTCCGGCCGGCGCCGCCGGAGCGCTCCGGGGTCGGGACCTGACCCCACGTCATGCCTCTGACCTGCGAAAACAACACCGTTGTAGTTATCGGGACTGGGTTGCGCGGTGCTGGTGTTACTGGTGTGATTCCTGAGGCAAACGTTTCGTCCGGTGCCCCGAACACCGTGATCCTGGAGGTTCCATGCTGAGCTCGACCCGCTCCCGCTGGGTGGACGCGCTGGTCGTCATGGCCGTGGCGGCCGTGCTGGCTGCCCTGGTCGTCGTCCGGTTGTCCGACGACGCGTCCCGCCCCGGCGCGGTCTTCTCCTCGGGCCAGGTGGTTCCCCCGGTGACCCCGCGCCAGGACGCCAGCGAGGACGACGGCATCCGCCTGGTCCAGGCCAACATCAAGTCCGGCATGAGCCCCACCGCCACCGCCCAGGACATCGGCCGGGTCTACGCCCAGTCGCCCGACTTCATCACCTTCAACGAGGTCTCCGGGCGCCCCGACTCGGTGCTGTTGCCCAGCGGCTACGCGCTGCAGCGGACCCCGGGCACCTACAAGGGCGCCACCCCGGTCGCCTGGGACTCCACCAAGTGGACCCGGCTCGACTCGGGCACCTACATGATCACCGAGACCTGGGGGAAGACGGCCAAGCAGAAGGTGCACTGGGGCGTCCGCTACGCCAACTGGGTCACCGTGCGCGACGCCAAGGGCCGGACCGTCTCAGTCGTCTCGGTGCACTTCGCGCCGGCCTCCAAGTACACGATGGGCCTCACCGGCCCCTCCTACGACCGGCTGGGCAAGCTCGCCAAGCGGCTCTCGGCCAGCGGCCCGGTGCTCATGGCCGGCGACGTGAACGTGAACTTCCGGACCGGGGCCTACCCGCGCACCCAGGTCGCCGAGCTGGGCCTGTCCAACGCCTTCGACCTGGCCGGCTACTCGCTGGGCACGCACCGCAGCGGCGCCGTGATCGACCACGTCTACACCTACGCCGCCGACTCGCTGCTGCCGCTGACCAACCTGACCACCGTCCCGGGGAACTCCGACCACCACCTGGTGGTCGCCGACCTCGGCCCGGTGGGGCAACGCTCGGGCATCTTCTCGCCCGGTCGGGTCAACTCCGCCGGCACCGACCCGGCCACCACCCGGCTGCTGCGCCGCTCGATCAAGAAGACACCCGCCGGTGCGGTGCTGCACCTGGCCGCCAAGAAGCTCGAGGGCGGCAACATCGTCAAGCTGGTCAAGAAGGCCCGGGCACGGGGCGTGCACGTCCAGGTGATCACCGGTCACCGCAGCGAGACCCGCACCGACCGGCGCCTGGCCAAGATCCTGGGCACCAAGAAGAAGAAGAAGTCCTGGGCCCGGCGCCAGCCGAACTGGAACAGCTACGCGCTGCCGCGGGGCCTGGTGCTGGCCAGCGAGACCGGCGGCACCCGGGCGCTGCGGATCGACTTCAACCGTGCCTGGATCCCGGCCAAGCAGAAGAGCGCCCGCGCCTTCGCCCAGGTCCGCTCCGACAAGTTCAGCTACGACCGGATGTTCGTGGAGTACTTCCGCGCGGTCGGCAAGAAGATCTGACCCGCACCTCCCGCACCACCCCCGGCCAGCCGGCCGGGGGTGGTGTGCGTGTGGGACATCCCACTCCTGAGACCGGGGCCAGGCTTGGTTAACTACCATTAACATCGCCACGAGCACGCGGGCGAACCTCGCCCCCATCCACCACGTCAGGAGTTCCCATGGGTCGTCTTGCCCAGACCGACGGTCTCACCGAGGACCAGCAGGAGATTCTGAAGGCCGTCAAGCAGTTCGTCGACGAGCGGATCATCCCCGTCGCCCAGGAGCTGGAGCACGCCGACGAGTACCCCACCGAGATCGTCGAGGGCCTCAAGGAGCTCGGCATCTTCGGCCTGATGATCCCCGAGGAGTACGACGGCCTCGGCGAGTCGCTGCTGACCTACGCGCTGTGCGTGGAGGAGATCGCCCGCGGCTGGATGAGCGTCTCGGGTGTCATCAACACCCACTTCATCGTCGCCTACATGCTGATGAAGCACGGCACCGAGGAGCAGAAGCGCCACTACCTGCCGCGGATGGCCACCGGTGAGGTGCGCGGCGCGTTCTCGATGTCCGAGCCCGGGCTGGGCTCCGACGTCTCGGCGGTCTCCACCAAGGCGACGCTGCAGGCCGACGGCTCGTACTCGATCACCGGCTCCAAGATGTGGCTGACCAACGGCGGGTCCTCGACCCTGGTGGCGGTGCTGACCAAGACCGACGAGGGTTCGGACTCGGTCTACAAGAACATGACCACCTTCCTGGTGGAGAAGACCCCCGGCTTCGGTGACGTCGCGATCGGCGACAACCCGGGCTCGATCAGCGTCCCGGGCAAGATCGACAAGATGGGCTACAAGGGCATCGACACCACCGAGATGGTGTTCGACAACCACGTCATCGGTGCCGACCAGATCCTCGGCGGCGAGCCGGGCAAGGGCTTCTTCCAGATGATGGACGGTGTCGAGGTCGGGCGGGTCAACGTCGCCGCCCGCGCCTGCGGCCTGGCCATCCGGGGCTTCGAGCTCGGGGTGGCCTACGCCCAGCAGCGCGAGACCTTCGGCAAGCCGATCGCCCAGCACCAGGCGGTGCTGTTCCGGCTGGCCGAGATGGCCACCAAGACCGAGACGGCGCACCAGATGATGGTCCGCGCGGCCCGGCTCAAGGACACCGGCCAGCGGATGGACGTCGAGGCCGGCATGGCCAAGATGATCGCCTCGGAGTACGCCAACGAGGTCGTGGAGGACTCCTTCCGGATCCACGGCGGCTACGGCTACTCCAAGGAGTACGAGATCGAGCGCCTGATGCGCGAGGTCAAGTTCATGCTGATCGGCGAGGGCACCTCCGACATCCAGAAGATGATCATCGGCAAGGCGCTGCTCAAGGACTACGCCCTCAAGGGCTGACCGGCTCCGACCCCGGTGCGACGACGACCGGGTCCCGGGTGGCACTGCCACCGGGGCCCGGTCGTCGTGCGTCCCGCCCCGGGAACGGTCGCTCGCGCGGGGGCCCGGGGCGAAAACTCCTCGACCTGTGACCCGGCACCTGACAGGGTGGAGGTGGTCGTGACCCCGAGTGAGCGCTGGAGGAAGCATGAGCAACGAGGATCTCAAGGCCAAGATGCGTGAGGCCCTGGACCGCAAGAACACCTCCGAGAAGGGGGTGCACAGCGACGGGCCGGTCCCGGAGAAGGCGCACGGACCCGAGGTCACCGGCGGCGCGGCGCCCAAGATGCACCGCCGCAAGGCCGGAGGCGGGGGCGCCTGAGCCAGCCCAATCCACCGACACGCACCGGGTTCAGCGGGCGGTCGCACCACCGGTGCGGCCGCCCGCGAACTGTGTCGCCAGCGGCACCAGCGCCAGCACCAGGACGGCCGGCAGCACGAAGCCCCAGCGCAGGTTCTCGCCGCCGACCAACCCGGTCATCACCGAGCCGAGCAGGGCGCCGACGTAGTTGAACAGGTTGAACCGGGCGATCACGGTGTCGATCCGGGCCCGCGCCTCGAACGGGTCGTCCCCGCCGGCCAGCCGGGCCGCGGCCGAGAAGCTCAGCGGCGCCACGACGGCCAGACCCGCACCGGCCAGGGCGAAGCCGACCAACGCGCCGGCCCAGGACGGGGACGTCACCAGCAGCGCCAGACCCGCGGCCCCCACCAGGGCCCCGACCCGCAGCACCGGCACCGCCCCCAGGGTCCCCACCAGCCGGTCGCCGGCCAGACGCACCGCCCCGGAGAAGAGCAGGTAGACGAAGACGCCCAGCGGGGCGACCGCCTTGGAGGTGTCGAAGACCTCGTGGGCGTAGGTGGCGCCCCACGTCTGGGTGGCCACGTCGACCATGTAGAACAGCGCCATCGCCAGCCCGACCAGCAGGATCGGGCGCCACGGGACCGCGCCCTCGGGGGCCTGGCTCAGGCCGGTGCCGGGCAGGAACGGCAGCACCGCCACCACCAGCGGCAGGACGGCCACCAGGGCCGGTGCCCAGCCCGCCAGGTCGCCGGTCACCAGGGCCAGCAGCGCCCCCAGGATCCCGCCGGTCGTCCACGCCCCGTGGAAGCTGGGCAGGATCGGGCGCCCGTAGCGGTGCTCCAGCGCGACGGCCTGCATGTTGGTGCTGGCGTCGACCAGGCCCAGCCCGATGCCGTACAGCGCCATTCCCACGATCCCCAGGGTCAGCGTCCCCGACAGCACCACCACCGGGACCGCGGCGGTGATCATCACCAGGCCGGCCCGCAGCGTCATCGCGCTGTCGGCCCGGGCCGCCCACCGTTCCGCCAGCACCGAACCGGCCCCGGCCAGCAGCACCATCATCAGCAGCAGGCCGGAGAGGGCGTCGGTGCCCACCCGCCACGTCTCCTGCAGCGTCGGCAGCCGGGTGGTCAGGGTGATGAAGACGAACGCCTGGGTGGCGAAGGCCAGCGCCACGGCGAGCCGGGAACGGCCCAGGAGGTCGGCGGTCAGGGGCGGGAGCGTCGCGGGGGACGGGGTCGTGGGCACGACGCTCATCGTGCCCACGCCGGGCGGGCGGCGTGGGGTGTTCTTCCCATTTTCCTGCAGGTCGAGACCCCGGCTCCCGGACCGGTCACCCGGGTGCGGTGGGGCGCGGTTGACCCGGTGGGCGGCCCGGAGGATCGTGGGGGAGTGCCCCTCGAGGCGGAGTGCCCGCAGTGTGCTGCGCCGGTCCTGGCCGGACCGGAGGGGTGGTCCTGTCCCGAGCACGGGGCGGCCGCGCCGCTGTGGCGCACCACCAGGGGTGGCTACGACGACTTCGCCGAGCACCTGCGTCGCGCGGGGGAGAGCCCCACCTGGCTCCCGCTGCCCTGGGCGGCGACCTGGCGGGTCAGCGACTTCGCGGTGCTGGGGGAGGGCGGCAGCGCGACCCTGCTCGCCCTGGACTCGGCCACCGCCCGGGGCCCCGACGGCCCGGTCGAACTGATCGTGCTGTGCGAGGAGCACGGCAGCCCGCTGGGTCACCGGGTCACCGGCGCCCGGCTCGACCAGGACCCCTCGGGTGGACCGGTCGCGCTGCGGGTCGGGGTCGGTCAGCGCTCCGTCCCGATGTGGCTGGTGCCCACCGCCGGGGCGCGTCCCGCCCACGGGCGGGACCGGTCGGTGCTGATCGGGTCGGTGCTGGGGCGACGGTTGTGGCTCGTGGTCAGCCCCGCTGCGGCGGTCCTGGGACTGGCCGGGCTGGTCCTGGTGCCCGCCGCCGAGGTGGGTCCGGCCCTGGTGGACCTGGAGTTCGGGGGACCGGCACCGGCCTGGTGAGTCCCCGTGCCCGGCTCAGTCGGCACGTGTCGGGCCTGCTCACTACGCTGGAGGCGTGCGCATCGACCTCCACACCCACTCCCTGGCCAGCGACGGGACCGACACCCCGGCCGGCCTGGTGCGGGCCGCGGTGGCCGCGGGTCTGGACGTCGTCGCCCTGACCGACCACGACACGGCCGCCGGCTGGGCCGAGGCCGAGGCGGAGGCCGGGCAGCACCCGATCCGGCTGGTGCGGGGCATGGAGATCTCCACGGTCCTGGACGGCCGCGGCGCCCACCTGCTCGCCTACCACCTCGACCCGACCCACCCGGGACTGGTGGCCGCCCTGACCCGGGTGCTCGAGGGCCGCACCCGGCGGGTGCCGGCGATGGTGGAGAAGTTGCAGGCCCTGGGCATCGGGATCGAGGTCGCCGACGTGGAACGGGTGGCCGGAGCCAGTTCGGCCGCGGGCCGCCCGCACGTGGCCGACGCCCTGGTCGCGCTCGGCGTGGTGCCGCACCGCAACGACGCGTTCGCGCAGTACCTGAGCCCCGGGCGACCGGGCCACGTGCGGCGCGGCGCCGCCGACCTGCGCGAGATGGTGCCGCTGGTGGTCGCGGCCGGTGGCGTCCCGGTGCTGGCCCACGCCTGGGGCCGTCACGGCGAGGTGGTCGACGAGGCCGGGTTCGCCGAACTGGCCGCGCTCGGGCTCGCCGGACTCGAGGCCGACCACCAGGACCACACCCCGGACCAGCGGCAGCGGCTGCGGGCGATCGCGGAGAACCTGGGCCTGGTGGTCACCGGCTCCAGCGACTACCACGGCACCGGCAAGACCGACCACGACCTGGGCGTGCACACCACCGCGCCCGAGGAGCTGGCCCGGATCGACGAGCTCGCCGGGCTCTGACCAGCCCACGGGCTCCGGCCGCCGGCGCCGCAAGGGGCCGGGTGTCAGCGTCGACCGATCGACTGCAGCTTCTGCAGCAGCGAGGTCGGCACCACCCGGGTGACGGCGATGATCACCTTGTACTGGGCCCCGGGGATCG
Organism: Actinomycetes bacterium; assembly: GCA_023396115.1. Lineage (GTDB taxonomy): Bacteria > Actinomycetota > Actinomycetes > Propionibacteriales > Nocardioidaceae > Nocardioides. The sequence goes on from JAEWXC010000035.1 coordinate 70,669, forward strand.
ACATCGTCTTCTGCTTGGCGTGGTCGGCCAGGGCCTCGCGGACCAGGAACTCCACGTCCAGCCACATCAGCCCGGACCCGCGCTTGACCGCCATCCGCTGGTGGAACTCGGTCTTGGTGAACCCCGGGCAGAGGGTGGTCACGACCACGCCCCGGGAGCGGTACTCCTCGTGCGCCCACCGGCCGAACGAGTTCACGTACGCCTTGGCCGCCGAGTAGGTGCCCCGCGGCAGGAACGCGGCCACGCTGGAGACGTTGATGATGCCGCCGCGCCCGCGGGCCGACATCGCCTCGAGGGCGGCGTGGCTCAGCCGCAGCACCGCCACCACGAGCACGTCCAGCATCGCCTGCTCGTCGGCCAGCGGGTTGTCGCCGAACCGGTTCTTCAGCCCGAACCCGGCGTTGTTGACCAGCAGCGTGACCGGTGCCGCGTCGGCCTTGAGCCGGTCCTCGACGCGGGTGACGTCCTCGCGCACGGTCAGGTCCGCGGTGAGCACCTCCACGTCCACCGCGTGGGTGCGGCGCAGCTCGTCGGCGACCCGCTCCAGCCGGGCGGTGTCGCGGGCGACCAGGACCAGGTCGTGCCCGGCGGCGGCGAGCTGGACGGCGAACTCGTGGCCGATCCCGGCGGTCGCACCGGTCACCAGGGCACGAGGACGGGCAGGAGCAGGGGGCTGGGAGCTGTCGACCATGCGGACAGCATTCAGGTGTGGGGTCGCGGGTTCAAGCCGGTGGGGCACAATGTCTCGCGATGACCACCACGCTCGCCGTCGCCAACCAGAAGGGCGGGGTCGCCAAGACGACCTCCGTCGCGTCGATCGGCGCTGCCCTGGCCGAGGCCGGACAGTCCGTGCTGCTGGTCGACCTGGATCCCCAGGCCTGCCTGACGTTCTCGCTGGGCATCGACCCCGAGGACCTCGAGGTGTCGGTGCACCAGGTGCTGACCGGTGCCGCCGACGCGCCGGCGGTGGTGCTGAGCACCGAGGACGGGGTCGACCTGATGCCGGCCACCATCGAGCTGGCCCGGGCCGAGGCCGACCTGCTGACCCGCACCGGACGTGAGTACGTCATCCGCACGATGCTGGAGGACCTGGCCGAGGAGGGCTCCTACGACTGGGTGCTGCTCGACTGCCCGCCCTCGCTGGGGGTGCTCACCGTCGCCGCGCTGACCGCCGCCGACGGGGTGCTGGTGCCGTTGCAGTGCGAGACGCTGTCGCACCGTGGCGTCGGGCAGCTGCTCGACACGGTCCACGACGTGCGCCGGTTCACCAACCGCGACCTGGAGGTGTGGGGCGTGCTGCCGACCCTGTACGACGGTCGCACCACGCACGCCCGCACCGTGCTCGAGACGATCTCGGACACCTACGACCTGGAGGTCGTGGAGCCCCCGATCCCCAAGACCATCAAGTTCGCCGAGGCGCCGGCTGCCGGCCGCTCCATCCTGTCCACGAGCCGCTCCAGCAAGGGCGCCGTGGCCTACCGCGAGGTCGCGGCGAACCTGCTCACCCGGTCCCGTCGCCCGCGCCGCAAGGGCCGGGGCAGGTCCGGGGCCCGGTGAGCCGTCACCGCGCCGTACGCCCACCCCTCCGCAGCCGCCGGTGGGGTGTCGTGCTCGGTGCCCTGACCGCGGCCGGGGCGGTGGCCGGCACCGCGACGCTGGCCCAGCACCAGCTGTCCGGCTCGCGGGTGCCCGAGGCGTCGGTGGCGCGCGCCGCCGACCCCGGCGCCGGGGACACCGGGGCGCGGGCCGGGCAGGCCCGATCGGCCGAGACCAGCCGTTCCTCGGGCTTGCGACGCTCCGGTGACGCCCCGGACCTGCAGGCGTCCGGGAAGCCCACCGAGGAGCGCGCCGCCGACCAGGTCGCAGCGAAGGCCACCGCCCGGGCCGAGGCCAAGGCCACCAGGGCCCGTCAGGAGCGCCGCGAACGGGCGCTCCCTGCCGGGAGCGGCACCGGACGCCGGGTGGTCTACTCCGAGGGCCGCCAGCGCGTCTGGCTGGTCGCCGAGGACGGGGACGTGGAACGCACCTACCTGGTCTCGGGCAGCATCTACGACAACCTCGACCCGGGCACCTACAGCGTCTACTCGCGCTCGGAGCAGGCGTGGGGGATCGACGACTCCGGCACGATGAAGCACTTCGTCCGGTTCACCCGCGGCCCCAACGCCGCGATCGGCTTTCACGACATCCCGGTCAAGGACGGGGTGGCGCTGCAGGGGCTCGACGAGCTCGGGACCGCCACCTCGCACGGCTGCATCCGGCAGAAGGAGTCCGACGCGATCGCCCTGTGGGAGTTCGCTCCGCTGGGCACCGCTGTCGTCGTCACTCCCTGACCGGCCACCGCCCAGCAGCGGACTGCACCGCGGCACTTCGTTGCGGACCCGTCCGCACCCGGCGGCCCACCGGCCCGCCCACCCGGGAACGCGAGAGCCCCCGCGACGGGTGTCGCGGGGGCTCTGCTTCGTGCTGCGGATCAGCGGCGGAGGTTCACTCCGCGGGGGCGGCGGTGGCGGACTGGCCCGCACCGCCCTGACCGCCGGAGCCACCACGACGGCGGCGACGACGGCGCTTGGGCGCGTCGCCCGAGCCCTCGGGACCGGTGGAGGCGGCGGTCGAGGCGCCGGTGGACTCCTTGGCGTCGGAGACGGTCGCACCGCCGCGGGTGCGGGTACGGGTCCGGTTGCGGTTGCGGGGCGCCCGCTCCCGCTCGCGGTCGGCGCGCGGGGCGCGGGCCACCGGCTCGGGGTCCTTGATCCGGCCCTTGGTGCCGGCCGGGATGCCCTGGTCGGTGAAGAGGTGCTCGGAGGTCGAGTAGGTCTCGACGGGCTCGTCGAAGTCGAGCTCGAGGGCCTTGTTGATGACCTTCCAGCGGGTCACGTCGGCCCAGTCGACGAACGTGATCGCGGTGCCCGAGGCGCCGGCGCGGCCGGTCCGCCCGATCCGGTGGACGTAGACCTTCTCGTCCTCGGGACAGGTGTAGTTGATGACGTGGCTGACGCCGGTGACGTCGATGCCGCGGGCGGCGACGTCGGTGGCGACCAGGACCCGGACCTTGTCCTCACGGAACTTGTTCAGGGCCTTCTCGCGGGCCACCTGGGCCATGTCGCCGTGCAGCGGCGCGGCGCTGAAGCCGCGCTCGGCCAGGTCGTCGGCCACGCGCTGGGCCTGGCGCTTGGTGCGGGTGAAGACCACGATCTTCTCCGCACCCTCGGCCTGCAGCACGCGGCCGATGATCTCGGGCTTGTCCAGGTCGTGGGCCAGGTAGACGAACTGCGTGGTGGCCGGGACCGTCTGGTTCTCGTAGCTGGACTCGGCGCGGATGTTCATCGGGTTGCGCATGTGCATGCGGGCCAGCGAGACGATCGCCGAGGGCATGGTGGCCGAGAACAGCATCGTCTGGCGGGTCTGCGGGGTCAGGCGCAGCAGGCGCTCCACGTCGGGCAGGAAGCCCAGGTCGAGCATCTCGTCGGCCTCGTCGAGGACCAGGGCGTGCACGTGGCCCAGGTCCAGCGCCCGCTTGTTGGCCAGGTCGAGCAGACGGCCCGGGGTACCCACCACGATGTCGACACCGGCGTCGAGGGCGTCGAGCTGCGGCTCGTAGCCGACACCGCCGTAGACGGTCAGCACCCGCAGCCCCCGGTCCTTGCCGGCCAGCTCCAGGTCCGAGGAGACCTGCAGGGCCAGCTCCCGGGTCGGGGCCACGACGAGCGCCTGCGGCTTGCCCTCGGGCAGCGTCGAGTACTCGGGGTCCTTGGGGGAGATGGAGCGCTGCAGGACCGGGATGCCGAAGGCCAGCGTCTTGCCGGTACCCGTGCGGGCCTGACCGATCAGGTCGGTGCCGCCCAGGGCGACCGAGAGGGTCATCTCCTGGATCGCGAAGGGGGTGGTGATGCCGTCGCGCTCCAGCGCGGTGCAGATCTCGGGGTGCACCCCGAGCTCACGGAAGGTGGTCACGTTGTTCAACTTTCGTCGTCAGTCGCTCAGCGTTTGCGGCGACCCGACGAACTTCGCGTCGATGGTGCGCCGCGCACATGCTCGGCGAGACCGTCTCGCCGGTCGCGGGCCGGTCCGGCACTCCCGCAGGGTGCTCGGCTCGGCACTCGATCACGCCCAGAGTATCGGTAGGCTGCGCGCATGCCTGAATCCGCGCCGGAGAGCACCGGGATCGTTGCCGAGACCACTGCACAGGAGGCTGGAGAGACCCCCGCGGCGGGACTCGGGTCCAGCACCTCGGTCTTCGACGACCCGGAGTACCGCGAGGCCGTGGTCGACCTGCTCGGGGCGATCGCCTACGGGGAGTTGTCGGCCTTCGAGCGCCTCGCCGAGGACGCCCGCCTGGCCCCCTCGCTGGAGGACAAGGTCGAGGTGGTCGCGATGGCCGCGATCGAGTTCGGTCACCTGCGCACCCTGCAGGGGCGGCTCAGCGAGCTGGGCGTCGACCCGTACGCGGCGATGGCGCCGTTCCGCCGGGCCCTGGACGACTTCCACGCCAACACCTCGCCCGCGGACTGGTGGGAGGGGCTGGTCAAGGCCTACGTCGGCGACGGCCTGGCTGCCGACTTCTACACCGAGATCGCCGCCTACCTCGACGCCGACACCCGCGACGTGATCGTGGAGTCGCTCGCCGACGCCGGCCACTCCGAGTTCGTGGTCGACCGGGTCCGCGCGGCCATCGAGGCCGACCACCGCCTCGGGGGGCGACTGGCGCTGTGGGGGCGCCGGCTGATGGGGGAGGCGCTCACCCAGGGGCAGCGGGTCGCCGCCGAGCGGGACGCGCTCAGTGCGCTGCTGGCCGGCGGGGTGGACCGTCCCGGTCTGGACCTGGCCGCGATCGGCCGGATGTTCGCCCGGCTCACCGAGCGGCACACCGAGCGGATGACCCGGCTGGGTCTGGACGCCTGACTTTCCACAGCGGCTTGCCATGATGGAAAGTCACATCTAGGCTTTCCGGCATGGAAAGTCACTCGGAGGCCCCCCGCCCCACCGCCGCCGAGGCGGCTGCCGCCCTCGACATGGTCCACGAGGCCCACCGCACGGTGGCCGCCCGCGCCGCGAGCCCGCGTGGCTACTACGTCCTGGTCGGCGCCGCCCTGGCCCTGCTGGTCGGTTCGCTGCCCGTCCAGAACTCGCTGCGCTGGGCCTTCGTCGCCGCCGCGCTCGCCCTGGCCGTCGGCGCGATCAGCTGGTACCGGCGCCACACCGGCGTCGCCGCCTACGCGACGTTCCGCGAGCGTGGGGTGTGGCGGGTCTGGGCCCTGATCGGGGTGCTGCTGGTCGGCGGAGCCGCCGCCGCCCTGACCGGCTCGTACCTGGTCTCGATCCCTGCCGCACTGGTGGTCTGGGGCGTCTGTGCGTGGCTCGGCCCGGCCTGGGACGCCGACATGGTGCGCTCGCTGGAGCAGGACGCGTGAGCGCCGCGGACGCGGGCGACGGGTTCGACCCGGTCGTGCACGCCCCGCACCGGCTGCGGATCTGCGCGGTGCTGGACACCGTCGAGCAGGCCGAGTTCGCCGTGCTGCGCGAGGCCACCGGGGTCAGCGAGTCGGTGCTGAGCAAGCAGGTGCGGGTGCTGGAGGAGGCCGGCTACGTCACGGTCAGCAAGGGCGCCCGCGACGGTCGGGTCCGCACCTGGGCCCGGTTCACCCCGGCGGGCCGGGCCGCCTTCCGGGCCCACGTCGCCGCCCTCCGCGCGATCACCGTCGACGTCGGGTCCAGCTGACCGGCACCCGGGAACACGACAGGGGCGCCACCTCGCACGAGGTGGCGCCCCTGTGTCGTGCAGCTCTGTCGTGCGGCTCAGCGGAAGCCGACGGTGCCGGTGTGCGGCGAGCCGAGCTCCAGGTAGGCGATCTTCTCGCCCGGGACCAGCACCGTGCGGCCCTTGCTGTCGACCAGGCTGAGCAGGCCACCGTCGGTCAGCGCGGCCGCGACCCGCTCCTGCACCGCCTCCGGCGTCTCGTTGGTCTCCACGACCAGCTCGCGGGGGGCGAACTGGATGCCGATCTTGATCTCCATGCGATGTCCTCTGTTCCGGGGCCGGGTGGGCCAGGTGGGTGGTGCTGCGCGTGCTCGGGGGCCGACGAGGGCCATCCTTGCCTGCGGCTGGTGAGCCGTGGCGCGGACCGCTCAGTCGTCCGCCTGGTCGCCGGACCCCATGGGGTACCCGCCGATGCCGCGCCAGGCCAGTCCGGCCACGAGCGCGACCGCCTGGTTCAGGGTGATCCCGGCGTTGATCTGCTCGTCACTCAACCAGAACCGCGCGCTCACCTGCGCCATTCCCACCAGCGAGACGGCCAGCAGCTTCGAGGCCTCCCCGGGCAGCTTGGTGTCCTCGGCGATCACCTCGGCGACCAGCTCGGCGCAGACCTCGGTGACCCGGTCGACCTGCTCGCGCACGGCCGGCTCGCTGGTCAGGTCGGACTCGAAGACCAGCCGGAACGCCTGGGTGTCGGCCGCGACGTAGTCGTAGAACGCCTGCACGGTCCCGGCGACCCGGAGCTTGTTGTCGCTGGTGGAGTCCAGGGCGGCGCGGCAGTTGTCGATGATCTGGTCGCAGGAGGTCTCCAGCAGCGCCAGGTACAGGTCCAGCTTGCCGGGGAAGTGCTGGTAGAGCACGGGCTTGGAGACCCCCGCGCGGTCAGCGATGTCGTCCATGGCTGCGGCGTGGTAGCCCTGGGCCACGAAGACCTCCAGGGCCGCAGCCATCAGCTGGACCCGGCGCTGTCGGCGGGGCATCCGGGTGCCGCGCGGCGGCAGGCCGTTCAGGTCGTCCTGGGGCGTACTCACGGGTAGAAACCTACCGCGTCCGGATGCCGGGACCGGTCAGGGTGGCCGGTGTCCGGGAGGGAACATGAACGAGGTCGCCGGTGTTGGTGCCGGTGACCGCCCGCCCCACCCACAGGAGATCGCCGTGTCCTATCCCGCGCTCGTCGAGCCGGCCGCCGAGCTGACCGTCGACGAGGTCCGCCGCTACAGCCGCCACCTGATCATCCCGGACGTGGGCATGACCGGGCAGAAGCGCCTGAAGAACGCCCGTGTGCTGGTCATCGGTGCCGGCGGCCTGGGCTCCCCGGCGCTGCTCTACCTGGCCGCGGCCGGGGTCGGCACCCTGGGCATCGCCGAGTTCGACGAAGTGGACGAGTCCAACCTGCAGCGCCAGGTCATCCACGGCCAGTCCGACGTCGGCCGCTCCAAGGCCGTCTCGGCCAAGGAGTCGGTGCTCGAGGTCAACCCGCTGGTCAACGTGGTGCTGCACGAGGGACGCCTGGACAACGACAACGTCCTGGAGGTCTTCGGCGGCTACGACCTGATCGTCGACGGCACCGACAACTTCGCGACCCGCTACATGGTCAACGACGCCGCCTACTTCCTCGGCATCCCCTACGTGTGGGGCTCGATCTACCGCTTCGACGGCCAGGCCTCGGTGTTCGCGCCGAAGCTGGACGCCGACGCGCCCTGCTACCGCTGCCTGTACCCCGAGCCGCCGCCGCCGGGCATGGTCCCCTCCTGCGCCGAGGGTGGCGTGCTGGGCGTGCTGTGCGCCTCGATCGGCTCCATCCAGGTCAACGAGGCCATCAAGATGCTCACCGGCATCGGCGAGCCGCTGGTCGGCAAGCTGATGATCTACGACGCCCTGGAGATGGAGTACCGCAAGCTGAAGGTCCGCAAGGACCCCAACTGCGCCCTGTGCGGTGAGCACGCCACGGTGACCGAGCTCATCGACTACGACACCTTCTGCGGTGCGGTCTCCGACGAGGCCGCCGACGCCGCCGCCGGTTCGACCATCTCGGTCAAGCAGCTCGAGCAGATGCTCGGCGAGCGTGAGGCCGGCGAGCGCGACTTCGTGCTGGTCGACGTCCGCGAGCCCAACGAGTACGAGATCAACAAGATCCCCGGCTCGGTGCTGATCCCCAAGGGCGACTTCCTCAACGGGACCGCGCTGGAGCAGCTGCCGGCCGTCGACTCCGGCACCCAGGTGGTGCTGCAGTGCAAGTCGGGCGTCCGCTCCGCCGAGTGCCTGGCGATCGTCCAGGGCGCCGGCTACGACGACGCCGTGCACGTCGGCGGCGGCGTGGTGGCCTGGGTCAACCAGATCGACCCGAGCCAGCCCTCCTACTGAGCCCCTCCGGGTATCCGTCCCGCCGCCCCCGGTGACCTGCCAGGTCACCGGGGGCGCGGTGCGTTCCGGGGTGCCTGCTGGCCCGGGCCGGGTAACCATGCCCGCCGCGCGTCGTTGGTCCGAGCAGAACCCACCACCTCGGGAAGGCCCACCATGACCCGCTCCAGCACCGTCCGGTTCGCCCGCAGCCTCACCGCCCTGGCCGCGGTCGGGCTGGTCGCCGGCGCCACCACCGGACTCACCACCACGGCCCAGGCCGCCCCGCGCACCGACTGGGCGCCGGCCGCGTCGGCCGCGATCCACCCCGGGGTGCAGATGTACACCGCCGGCGGTCAGTGCACCGCCAACTTCGTCTTCACCGACGGCGCCGGCAACACCTACGTCGGCCAGGCCGCCCACTGCGCCGGTACAGGCGGCGCCACCGACACCGACGGCTGCAAGGCCGGTTCCCGCCCGCTCGGGACCAAGGTCGACTTCCGCGAGGGCGGGTCGCTGGTCTCCGAGGGCACCCGGGTCGGCGGCGGCACGCTGGTCTACTCGTCGTGGCTGGCCATGGAAGCCAACGGCGAGACCGACGCCGCCACCTGCGCCTACAACGACTTCGCCCTGGTCAAGGTCGACGCCGCCGACACCGGCAAGGTGAACCCGTCGGTGCCGTTCTTCGGCGGACCCACCGCGGTCGGCACCACCGGGACCGGCGCGGGCGCGAACCTCTACTCCTACGGCAACTCCAGCCTGCGCGCCGGGGTGGAGCTGCTCAGCCCCAAGTACGGCGTCAGCCTGGGCACCAGCCAGGGCAGCGAGGGGTGGAGCACCTCGCTGTACTCGGTGACCCCGGGCGTCCCCGGTGACTCGGGGTCGGGCTTCCTCAACGCCCGCGGCGAGGCGGTCGGCACGCTCTCGACCCTCGGCCTGCTGCCGCTGCCGGCCTCGAACAACATCGGCGACCTGTCCCACGAGCTCGCCTACGCCCAGGCGCACTCGGGCATCTCCGGGCTCGCGCTGGTGCCCGGGACCGAGAAGTTCCGCGCCACCGGCTCGGGGCTGCCCGGGCTCCCGGGGCTGCCCGGTCTGGGCTGACCCACCCCGCTGCTGCCACGAGCCCGCCGGCCCACCCGGCGGGCTCGTGGTGCGTCCGGGGTCGGTCGTGCTGGAATCGGTCCATGACCACGACCCGTGCCCGCTCGCAGTCGCGCCGCCGGCGGTGCTGACGTGGCCCGGATCGATCCCGAGGAGTACGCCGAGCTGGTGCTGCGCTGCGTCGACGGCGTCCCGCCCGGTCGGGTCACCACCTACGGCTCGGTCGCCGAGGCCGTCGGGGCGGTGCTGGGCGGGGGTGGGCCCCGGCAGGTCGGGTCGGTGATGGCCCGGCACGGCGCCGGCAGCACCTGGTGGCGGGTGGTCCGTGCCGACGGGTCGCTGCCCGCCAGCCACGGTGAGGAGGCACGCGCCGCCTACCTGGCCGAGGGGACCCCGCTGGTCGGGGGCCTGGGGGAGCGGGTCGACCTGCGCCGGGCCTTCCACGCTGCCCGGCTCCCGGAATGACTCGCGGGTAACCGGAACCGGCTGGTTGACTCGACGTCATGCTCTACGAGGTGCTGCACCGGATCATCCCGCCGGTGGCCCGGGCGGTGTGGCGCCCCGAGGTCACCGGGCTGGACCACGTGCCCGCCACCGGGCCGGTGATCCTGGCCAGCAACCACCTCAGCTTCGTCGACTCCGTGGTGATCCCGGTCCTGGTGCCCCGCAAGGTCGTGTTCCTGGCCAAGTCCGACTACTTCGACGGCCCGGGGCTCAAGGGCGCGTTGTCGCGGGCCTGGTTCACCGGGATCGGGATGCTCCCGGTCGACCGGGACGACACCAAGGCGGCGATGGCCAGCCTGGAGACCGCCCTGGAGGTGCTCGGCCGCGGTGAGGCGTTCGGGATCTACCCCGAGGGCACCCGCTCGCGCGACGGCCGGCTCTACCGGGGCCGGACCGGGGCGGCGCACCTGGCGCTGACCGCGGGCTGCCCGGTGGTGCCGGTGGGTCTGCGCGGCACCCAGGACCTGCAGCCGGTCGGGGCACGGTTCCCGCGGTTGGCCCGGGTGCAGGTCGCGTTCGGTCAGCCGATCGACCCGGTCGGCCGCTTCGACGGGGTCCCGCTGGGCCGGGCCCGCCGGGAACTCACCGACGAGGTGATGACGGCCGTCGCGGCACTCTCGGGCCAGGAGGTCGCCGGGGTGTACAACGAACGGCCCGCCGAGACCTGAGCGGCCTAGCCCGGAACCATCGATCTGCTGCGTCGCGAGCGGCGCCAGGCGGGTGCAGTGGCAAGGCACCGGAGCGAGGGCGTGCTGGTTGCCCGTTGAGCTGCGGTAACGCAGCCAATGTGCCCGTATGGTGCCGCGCAGCAGCAGTGAGATCGGTGGAGTGGGGCCTAGGGTGGGGGCATGGACGGCACGGCGACCTGGGGCAGCGGCACCGACCTGACCCCCTTCCCGAACCGGCCACGCGCCCGCAAGGTGCTGGCCACCCCGACCGCGCACGTCGTGGTCTTCTCCTTCGCGGCCGGGCACGAGCTGGCCGAGCACGCCACCCACCACGCAGCGGTCGTGCACTGCCTGCGGGGGCGGGTGCGGTTCACCGTCGCCACCCCCGAACCCGCCGAGCAGGTGCTGGAGCCCGGCGACGTGGTGCACCTGACCCCGCAGCTGCGGCACGCGGTCACCGCGCTGGAGGACTCGCTGATCAGCGTCACCATGCTGGTGGGCGCGCCCACCGACTGAGCCGCCGGTTCGACGGTTGCCCGACGGGGTGTCGGACCCGTGTGGTGGCATGTGCCCATGAGCAGCACGCCCCGTGGAGTCGTCCTCGTCCGGCCTCCCGCGCAGCCGGTCGTGGTGCCCACGCTGGACGCGGCGCAGCGCTCGGTCGTGGACCACCCGGGCGGGCCGCTGCTGGTGCTCGCCGGGCCGGGCACCGGCAAGACCACCACCCTGGTCGAGGCGATCGTGGACCGGATCGAGAACCGCGGTGCCGACCCCGCCTCCGTGCTGGCGCTGACGTTCTCGCGCAGGGCGGCGGAGTCGCTGCGGGACCGGGTGACCGCACGCCTGGGGCGCACCGTGGCGACGCCGATGGCCTCCACCTTCCACTCGTTCGCCTACGGACTGGTCCGCCGGTTCACCCCGGCCGAGCTGTACGTGGCACCGCTGCAGCTGCTCACCGCCCCGCAGGCCGACGTGATGATCCGGGAGCTGCTCGACCTGCACGGGCGTGACCTGCCCTGGCCCCCGGGGCTCGCCGTGGCCGCCCGGACCCGCGGGTTCGCGGCGGAGGTGGCGGCCGTGATCGCGCGGGCCCGGGAGAAGGGCGCCGACCACGACCAGCTGCTGGCGCTCGGCACCCGCCACGAGATCCCCGAGCTGGTGGCGGCCGGCATCTTCCTGCGCCACTACCTGGACAACCTCGACGACCACGGTGCCACCGACTACCCCGACCTGGTGCGGCGCGCCGTGATCGAGGCCCACGAGCACCGCTCGGTGCTGCGCCGCGAGTTCACGCACGTCTTCGTCGACGAGTACCAGGACACCGACCCGGGCCAGGTGGCGCTGCTGCAGGCCCTGGCCGGCGACGGCGGCAACCTGGTGGCCGTGGGGGACCCGCACCAGTCGATCTACGGGTTCCGGGGGGCCGAGGTCCGCGGGATCCTGGACTTCCCCACCACCTTCCCGCAGCGCGACGGCTCGCGGGCGCCGGTGGTGGTGCTGGACACCACCCGCCGGTTCGGCGCCGAGATCGCCCGGGCCGCAACCCGGATCTCGGCACGGCTGCCGCTGGTCGGGTCGATCGACGAGGCCACCGCCCAGGTCTTCGCCCACCCGCATGTGGAGGCGGCCAGCCCCGCCGGCAGCGTGGAGGTGCTGACCTTCGACAACGAACGCTCCGAGGCCGAACGGATCGCCGACCTGCTGCGCCGGGCGCACCTGGAGGACGGCGTCGACTGGTCCGACATGGCCGTCCTGGTCCGCTCGGGCCGCTCGACGCTGCCGGTGCTGCGTCGGCTGCTGGTCGCGGCCGGGGTCCCGGTCGAGGTGGCCGGTGACGAGATCCCGCTCGCCGACGAGCCCGGTGTCGGGCCGCTGATCGACGCCCTCGGGGTCGTCGTCGGGATCGCCTCGCGTGCGGAGCAGTCCGGCACCGAGCAGTCCAGTGAGGAACAGCCCGGTGCGGGGCTCCCCGGTGCGGGTCTCCCCAGTGCCGAGGTCGCCGAGGCGCTGCTGGCCTCCCCGCTCGGCGGCATGCAGGCGATCTCTCTGCGCGCCCTGGGCCGGGCCCTGCGCCAGCGCGAGGTCAACGCCGCCGTCGCGGCCCAGCGTCCGGCCCGCGGGTCGGGGGAGTTGGTGGCCGAGGCGCTGGTGCGTCCGGAACTCTTCGACGGGCTGGACGAGGCGGTGGTCGGCCGGGCCCGGGCGCTGGCCGAGCTGCTCGCCGCGACCGCGGTCGACCTGGCCGGTCGGGCCAGCGTCGAGCGCCTGCTGTGGCGGCTGTGGTCCGGCACCGACTGGGGCGCCCGGTTGCGCCGCACCGTGCTGGCCGGAGGTGCCGGCGCCCGGCGCGCGCACCGCGACCTCGACGCCGTGGTGGCGCTGTTCGACATGGCCTCACGTGCGGAGGCGTCGCGCGGGTTCACCTCGGCGGCGAACTTCCTGACCGAGGTCCGGGCCCAGCAGATCCCCGCCGACACCCTCGTCGACACCGGGGTCCGCGGGTCCGCGGTCCGGCTGCTCACCGCCCACCGCGCCAAGGGCCTGGAGTGGCCGGTGGTGGTCGTCGCACACGCCCAGGAGGGCTCCTGGCCCGACCTGCGCCGTCGCGCCACCCTGCTCGGGGCGGACAGGATCACCGCCGACGCCTATGGGCACCTGGTGCTGACCCAGGACCTGGGTGCCGCGAGCCTGCTGGCCGAGGAGCGCCGACTCTTCTACGTCGCCTGCACCCGGGCCAGCGAACGCCTGGTGGTCACGGCGGTCTCGGCGCCCACCGAGGACGGGGAGCAGGCCTCCCGGTTCCTGGCCGAGCTCCTCGACGGGGAGCTGCCCGAGCACCGCACCGGCCGGCCACCGCGCGCGCTGACCCTCTCGGCGGTGGTCGCGGAACTGCGTCGCACCGTTGCCGACCCGCAGGTGGACGAGCCGCTGCGGAGCGCTGCCGCACGTCGACTGGCCCAGCTGGCCGAGGCCGAGCACGAGGGCCGGGCGCTGGTGCCGGCCGCCGACCCGCGACGCTGGTGGGCGACCTCGGGTCGGACCGACAACGACACCCCGGTGCGGGCGCCGGACGAGCCGATGCGGCTCTCGGCCTCGATGGTCACCTCGATCGCCGAGTGCCCGGCCCGCTGGTTCCTCGAGCACGAGGCCGGTGGCGCGACCTTCTCGGGCCAGGCCGCCGGGTTCGGCAACCTGGTGCACAAGATCGCCGAGCACGTCGCCGGTGGGGAACTGGCCGACGCCGGGACGGATGAGCTGATGGAGCTGGTCGACGCGGTCTGGGACCGGCTGCCGTTCCGTACCCCGTGGTCGCGGGAGAAGGAGCGGGTCGAGGCCCGCCGGGCCATCGAACGGTTCCTGGCCCACCACCGGGACCCGGCAGCCCGGCAGGTGCTGGCCACCGAGGCGCCGTTCCGGATCGGGGCGACCCTGCCGGACGGCACCGAGGTGGTGCTGCGCGGCTTCGCCGACCGGCTGGAGCTGGACGCCCAGGGGCGGGTGGTGGTCGTCGACCTGAAGACCGGCAAGTACGCCCCCACCGACAAGTCGTTGAGCGAGCACCCGCAGCTGGGCATCTACCAGCTGGCCGTGGAGCGGGAGGCGTTCGCGGACCAGGCCGGCCCCGGTGCCCGCTCCGGCGGTGCCGAGCTGTGGCAGCTGCGCAAGTCCACCCACGACCGGCCCAAGGTCCAGGTGCAGGCACCGCACGCCCCCGACGAGGAGGGGTGGCTGCTCTCGGAACGACAACTGGCCGCCACCGTCGACGTGGTCCGTCGGGAACAGTTCGACGCCACCCCCGGCAACCACTGCACCTTCTGCCCGTTCTCCGGCCTCTGCCCGGCCCAGACCACCTCCGGGGTGATCCGATGAGCACGACCCAGCACGGTGCCGGTCGGGTGACCACGCCGACCGACCTGCGAGCCCTCACCGGCGCCGACTTCACCGTCTCCGAGCAGCAATGGGCCGCGATCAGCGCCGCCCCCGGCCCGGGTGTGGTGATCGCCGGCGCCGGGTCGGGCAAGACCGAGCTGATGAGCGCCCGGGTGGTCTACCTGGTCGCCAACGAGTTCGTCCGCGCCGACCAGGTGCTCGGCCTGACCTTCACCACCAAGGCCACCGCCGAGCTCTCGCACCGGGTCCGGGGCGCCCTGAGCAGGGCCGGTCTGGACCTGGGCGAGCTCGCCGAGACCGGTGTCGCCGAACGCCTCGAGCCGGTGGTCTCCACCTACAACGCCTACGCCGCCAGCCTGCTCGACGAGCACGGTCTGCGGATCGGTCACGAGCCGGACCTGCGGATCATGAGCGAGGCCGCGCGGTTCCAGCTGGCCCAGCGGGTGATCGCGGCCCACGCCGGGGTGGTCCGGCACCTGTCCGACCACCCGCCGACGGTGGTGGGGTGGCTGCTGGCCCTGGACGGCGCGCTGAGCGAGCACCTGGTCACCCCCGAGGAGGTGCGGGCCTTCCACGGCCGGGAACGGCCCGGGTTCAGCCGTGTCCTGGACGCCCTGGTCGCCGCCGGTGGCCGGACCAAGACGAAGCAGGACCTGCTGCGCACCGTGCTGGTCAAGATGGAGCAGCGCGAGGAGCTGCTCGACCTGGTGGTCGGGTACCGGGCGCTCAAGCAGCGCTACGGGTTGATCGACTTCTCCGACCAGATCGCCGGCGCGTTCCGGCTGGCCTGCGAGTTCGACGAGGTCGGACGCGGCGAGCGGGCCAAGTACCGCGCGGTGCTGCTCGACGAGTACCAGGACACCTCGGTGGCCCAGGCCCGGCTGCTGGCGGGACTGTTCAGCGGCCCGAGCGCCGAGCTCGGCCGGGGCCACGCGGTGACCGCGGTCGGCGACCCCAACCAGGCCATCTACGGCTGGCGGGGCGCCTCGGTGGCCAACATCCAGCAGTTCCGCGAGCAGTTCCCCACCGCTGCGGGGGGTCGGGCCGACCAGTTCGCGCTGACCGTGAACCGCCGCTCCGACGCCCGGATCCTCGACCTGGCCAACACGCTGGCGCGCCCGCTGCTGGACGAGCCGGGCACCCTGGTCGAACCGCTGGAGGCCGCCCCCGACGCCGAGCCCGGCACGGTGCGCACCGCCCTGCACCGCAGTGACACCGAGGAGCTGGCCTGGCTGGTCACCCAGGTGAAGCTGGCGCACGCCGCGGGGCGGGCGTGGAGCGACATCGGCATCCTGGTGCGCACCAACAAGCACGGGGCCGAGGCCTACGACGCGCTCTCCGAGAACGAGGTCCCGGTCGAGATCGTCGGCCTGGACGGCCTGATCCGGCTGCCGGAGGTGGCCCAGGTGGTGGCCACCTTGGCGCTGCTGGAGGACGTCAGCGACAACGCCTCGCTGCTCACCCTGCTCAGTGGGCCCCGCTGGGAGATCGGTCCGCGCGACCTGGCCCTGCTGGGGCAGCGCTCGGACGAGCTGGCCCGTGCCGAGGGCGTCGTGGACCTGGACCGCACTGTCAGTGAGGAGCTGTCGGACTCGGTCGCGGGTGCCGACCCCACCGAGCTGGCCTCCCTGAACGAGGCGCTGGAGTCGCCCGGTGACCTGCCCTACTCGCCCGAGGCGCTGGACCGGTTCGCCCGGTTGGCCGCGGAGCTGCGGCTGCTGCGCAGCCACGTCGGTGAGCCGCTGCTGGACCTGCTGCGCCGGATCATGGACGTCACCGGTCTGGAGACCGAGCTGGCCTCCTCGGCGTCCCCGGCCGCGGGTGCCCGGCGGGAGAACCTCGACCTCTTCGTCAAGGCCGTGGCCGACTTCCAGGCGGTCGACGGGACCGTCACCCTGGCCGCGCTGAACGCCTGGCTGTTCACCGAGGACGAGCACGGCGGCGGCCTCGACCTGGCCCCGCCCACCGAGTCCGACGCGGTCAAGCTGCTCACCATCCACCGGGCCAAGGGCCTCGAGTACGACGTGGTGTTCCTGATCGGGATGGCCGAGAAACGTTTCCCGAACGAGCAGCTGCGCCCGCAGTGGACCACCTCGGCGCAGGTGCTGCCGGCGCCACTGCGTGGGGACGCGGCGGCGGTGCCGCAGGCACTCGGGTACGAGCCGGCCGACCTGGCGGCCAAGGCCGTGGGCAAGGACGACCCCGACGAGTCGTTGGAGACCCGGGCACGCGCGCACCAGGCGATGGAGGAGCTGCGGCTGGGGTACGTCGCGTTCACCCGCGCCAAGCACGAGTTCGTGCTCTCCAGCCACGTGTGGGGCACCCCGACCAAGCCACTCGCCCCTTCGCCCTACCTGCTGGCCGCGGTCGAGGCCGGCCGGGCGCAGGGGGTGGCGCCGGAGGTCTGGTACGCCCCCGAGCCGGAGGAGGAGAACCCGCGCACGCTGGACCCGGCCCGGGTGAGCTGGCCCCCCACCCCGGCCGGCGACGAACGCACCCGGCGCGAGGACGCCGCGGCCCGGGTGCTGGCGGTGGACACCACCACGCCCGAGGACCTGTCCGGTCTCACCGAGGGTCAGGCCGCGGACGTGGCGCGCTGGGACGCCGAGCTGGAGACCCTGCTCGCCGAGGCGCGCGCGGCACGCTCGGGCAGCGTCGAGGTGTCGGTGCCGACCACCCTGTCGGCGAGTGCGGTGATGCGGCTGCGGGAGGACCCGCAGGGGTTCGCCGAGGACCTGTTGCGGCCGATGCCGCGTCCGCCCGCTCCGGCCGCGGCGTTCGGCACCGCCTTCCACGCCTGGGTCGAGGCCCGGTTCGCCCAGCAGGGACTGCTCGACCCCGACGACCTGCCCGGTCGCGCCGACGCCGGCATCGAGGACGCGGCCGACCTGGCGGCGCTGCAGGAGGCGTTCGAGCGCGGGGAGTTCGCCGAGCGGGCGCCGTACGCGGTGGAGGCGCCGTTCGCGCTGGCGCTGGCCGGTCAGGTCGTTCGGGGGCGGATCGACGCGGTCTACCGCGAGCCCGACGGGTCCTGGTTGGTGGTGGACTGGAAGACGAACCGGCGCGAGGACGCCGACCCGTTCCAGCTGGCCCTCTACCGGTTGGCCTGGGCCGAGCTGCAGGGCGTCGGACCGGAGCAGGTCCGGGCTGCTTTCCACTACGTGCGCAGCGGCCGGACGGTGCGTCACGACGACCTGCCGGGACGCGAGGACCTGCTGGCGGTGCTGCAGGGCTGAGCAGCACCGGACGGGTCGCTCAGCCCAGCGCCGCCTCCAGGGCGATCTCGACCATGTCCCCGAAGGTCTGCTCCCGCTCGGCGGCGGTGGTCTCCTCGCCGGTGACCAGGTGGTCGGAGACGGTGCACACCGCCAACGCCCGGCGCCCGTGCGAGGCGGCGATCGTGTACAGCGACGAGGCCTCCATCTCGATGCCGAGCACCCCGTGCTCGGTCATCGTGCGGGTCAGGTCGGGGCGCGGGGAGTAGAAGGAGTCGCTGGAGAACAACAACCCGACGTGGTGGCGGACCTCCGGGCGACGTTCGGCGGCCTCGACGGCGCCGCGCAGCAGCCCGAAGTCGGCCACCGGGGCGAACTGGTAGCCGCCGAACCGGTGCACGTTGGCGCCGGAGTCGGTGCAGGCACCGGAGCCGATGATCACGTCCCGGATGCCGACCTTCTCGGTGAGGCCACCGCAGGAGCCGACCCGGACCACCGTGGCCACGTCGTAGAACCGGAACAGCTCCTCGGCGTAGATCGCGATCGACGGCTGTCCCATGCCCGAGCCCTGCACCGAGACCTGCTGGCCGCGCCAGGTGCCGGTGTAGCCGTACATCCCGCGCACCTCGTTGTAGCAGGTGGCGTCGGTCAGGAACGTCTCCGCGATCCAGCGGGCCCGCAGCGGGTCGCCGGGCATCAGGACGACGGGGGCGATCTGACCGGGCTCGGCGCCGATGTGGGTGCTCATGAAAGGCAACGTACTGCGCCGGTGCGCCGCGCAGTAGCCTCAGCCGGGTGAGCCGTGAAGAGCTGCAGTCCCAGCCGCACCTGGCCCTCTCGGTCCGGGCCCACAACCGGGAGGCGCTGCACCGCACCGACCCGGACTGGCTCGAGGAGCGGTGGGCCGACCCGACCACCCGGGTGCTGGTGGTGGCGGGCAATCGGGTCGCACCCGGCGACGGCATCGGCTGGGTCGGCCCGCAGCAGGCCCCGACCGGTGAGCGGATCCTGCTCGGCCACCGCGACGGGGTCACCCGGTTCGCGGTGCTGGTGGACCGGCACGACGTGCCCGGCGGTACCGACGACTGGGTCGGCCTGCGCGGCCTGTTCAGCGTGCTCGCGCCCGCCGACGACCGGGCCGCCGAGGAGGCCCCGTGGCTGTTCCACGCGATCGGCCTGGCCGAGTGGCGTGCCGCCACCCGGTTCTGTCCCCGCTGCGGCGGCCACCTGGAGCCCCGCTCGGCCGGCCACGAGCTGCGCTGCACCGGGTGCGGTCGCCCCCAGTTCCCGCGCAGCGACCCGGCGGTCATCATGGCCATCGCCCACGGGGAGCCCGGCAGCCCCACCGAGCGTCTGCTGCTGGGGCGCCAGGCCAGCTGGCCGGTCACCCAGTGGTCCACCTTGGCCGGTTTCTGCGAACCCGGGGAGCGGCTCGAGGACGCCGTTCGGCGCGAGGTGCTGGAGGAGACCGGCGTGCAGGTGGGTGACGTGGAGTACTTCGGGTCCCAGCCGTGGCCGCTGCCGGCGAGCCTGATGGTGGGGTTCACCGGACGGGCCACCTCCACCGAGATCCACGTCGACGGTGCCGAGATCGCGGACGCCCGGTGGTTCACCCGTGAGGACCTGGCCGCGGGGCTGCGCGACGGGTCGGTCACCGTCCCGCGGGCGGTCTCGATCTCGTCCTCGCTGCTGGCGGGCTGGTACGGCTCCGAGCTGCCCTCCGCCGGCTGACGCTCCCGCGCGGTGAGGGCCGGGCCGTGGTGCAGTTCCCCGGTTCACCCGGTCCGGGGCCAGTCGCGCCGCTAGCCTGCCTGCATGGACTGCGGGCCGGTCGACTCGGTGCTGGGGCGTCTGGTCGACCCTGCGGCGGACCCCACCGCGCTGCGCGCCGACCCGTCCCAGGGGCGTACCCGGGCCCACGCGGTCGACGCGCTGACGGCCTTCTGGGCCGGCGACCACGAGGCCTGCGGACGCCACGCCAGGGCCGCCCGGGCCGTCGCCGCCACTCCGGACGACCAGGCACTGGCCTGGGCCGCGGCCGGTCTCGCCAGCTCCGGCGCGACCCCCGCGACCAGGGTCGACTGGGCCGCTGCCGCAGCGTTGCTGGACCGGGCTCCGGCCGCACCCGGCCCGGCTCTGGCGCCCTACCTGCTGGCCGAGGCCGCCCTGGCGTGCGCGCGCCTGGACGTGGCCAGCGCGCTGATCACCGACCTCGGTTGGGTGCAGACCTGGGCGGGCCACCGGTTCGAGGCGGTGGTCCTGGCCACCGTGGTGCGGATCCGTGCGTTCACCGGCCGGATCGACCTGGCTGCGGAGGGTCTGGCGGCCCTGGAGGTGGCCGCCGGGCGCAGCGGCACGGTGGCGCTGGCCGAGGCGGTGGCGGTGCTGGTGCACGGCAACGCCGACCATCCCGAGGAGACCCAGGCCCGGATCGACGCGGTGGTGGCCTCACGCACCCCCACCGGGACCCACCTGGGGCGTGGCGTGCACCTGCTGGCCGCCTACGGCGCGCTGTCGCTGGGCGACGTCGGCCAGGCGGCCTCACTGGTCCTGCTGGCCACCGCTGAGGGCGGCTTCGACCGGCTTCCGCTGGTCGACCGGGCGCTGGCCTGGGAGGTGCTGACCCACGCCGCGCTGCTGGTGGGGGACCTGGAGGCAGCGCACGCGTGGGCGGTCGCCTCGGCGCCGCTGCGGCACCACCCGATCGCCCGGCCGCCCTGTGAACGACTGCTGGCCCGGATCGCGCTGGCCGAGGACGACCCGGTCCGGGCGATGCGGCACGCCGCGACGGCCGTCGACGCGGCCCGGGCCGAGGGGCGGGAGATCGAGGCGGCCGAGGGCACGATCCTGCTCGCCCGGGCCCGGATCGCCGACGACCGGGTCGCCGAGGCCACCCGGTCGCTGCGGGAGGCCGTGCAGGAGTCCGACGCGCGGGGCTACCACGCGGTTCGTCGCTCGGCGGGTCAGGTGCTGGCCAGCGCCCGACGGCGGTTGCCGCCGCCGAGCGCGGGTGGCTGGGAGGTGCTCTCGGTGCGGGAGCGGCAGGTGGCCGAGCACGTCCTGGAGGGCCACGACGTCACGGCGGTGGCGCGCCGGATGGGGGTCTCGCCGTCGACGGTCCGGGTGCACCTGTCCCGGGTGCTGTGCGCGTTCGGGGTGAGCAGCCGCCTGGGACGCGTGCTGGCCCTCGGCCCGCGGGGCGAGGCGGACTGGGAGCCGCCGGTGTCGCTGACCCGGCGGCAGCAGGAGGTGACCGCGCTGGTGGCGCGGGGTCACGACAACACCGAGGTCGCCCACCTGCTCGGGATCAGTGTGAAGGCCGTGGAGAAGCACGTCGGGGACGCGTTGCGCCGCTGGGAGGCGCCGAGCCGGTTCCACCTGGCCCGCTGCTGGATGCTGCACCAGGGGCTGCCCCCGACCGGGTGAGCCCGCCCCCCGGCCGGGCCCACCCCTCCGCTGGTCAGCGGAGCCGAGTCGTGGAGAACGTGAACGCGCACTGCTCCGTGCCGCCAGCCGCGTTGGTGAAGGTCACCAGCAGCTTGCCGCCGACACTGCCCACGCGGGTGCTCACCGGGACGCACGTGGTGACGGACACCGACGTGTGGAAGTTCTGGTAGAAGTAGTCGGTCGAGGTCAGTTCGATCTCGTACCGCCCGATCCCGGCGTTCCACGACGAGGTGTCCACGCCCGTGGACGTGTCGGGTGCGATGACGCCGGCGGGGCTCACGTAGCCGTTGGCGATCGGCGTCATGGCAGCGAGTTCGGCGAGCGCCTCGGCGCCCTCGTCCACCTGGGCGGCGGTGCCCTCGGCCAGCGCACGCACCTCGTCCACGGAACTGGTCGACGCGAAGTCGGAAGCGTCCTTGCCGTCCAGCCGGTCGGCGTTCAGCCGGGCCACCAGGCCGGTGCCGTTCACCTTCAGCGGCGGGGCGGTGGAACTCTTGGTGCGCAGCGACAGGGCGGGTCCGCCGGTGGTGCGCTTCAGCGTGGTCACCCGGTCGGCCTTGTTGGTCTTGCCGAGCACGAAGCCCTTCCCGGTGGCAGCCAAGGAGGCGGCGTTGCCCACGATCAGCAGGAGCAACGTGGCTCCCAGGACGGTCAGCGTGGTCGTCAGTCTGGTACGCACGGTGGCCCCTCTCGGTTCGGTGGGGTCCAGTGTCGTACCGCGGCGGGTGGCGGTGAAGCGGGGGAAAACGCGTAATCGCGGCCCCGGTGGTCGGGCCGGGTTCAGCCCAGCTCGGCCAGTTTCGCCTTCACCTGCGCCACCGACGGGTTGGTCTGGGCGGTGCCGTCGGAGTACACCAGCGTCGGCACCGTCTGGTTGCCGCCGTTGACCTGCTCGACGATCTGGGCTGCCTCGGGGACCTGCTCGATGTCGACGATGTCGATCTCGATGCCCTCCCGGTCCAGCTGGCTCTTGAGCCGGTGGCAGTACCCGCACCACGGGGTCGAGTACATGGTCACGGTGGCGCTCATCGGGTCTCCTCAGGGGTGGGCGGTACCTCCATGGAACCACTGGGCGCCTGAGGATGTTCCATTGGTCGTCGACGTTCGAGGAACGGCCCCAGGTCATGTCGGTCATGGACCAGAGCGATGACGTCCACCACGCGAGCGTCACGGGCGCGGTGCAGCACGCGGTACGGGTACACCTGCAGGGACTCTCGGCGTGTGTCTCCTCGGATGGGTGCCATCAGGGTCGGATGGGCTGCAACCCGACGCAGTGCTATTTCGAACGCAGCGATGAATGGAGCGACATGAGGTGGGGCTTCCCGGGCGTACCAAGCAACCGCCGCGGCAACATCGGCCTGCGCTGAGGGGCAGAACCGTCCAAGCCATCAGGCAGGTAGGAAACGTGCACGAAGCTCTTGGATGACTTCGTCAGCAGGACGCCCGGCGTTGGGATCGGCCTCGATCTCGGCCAAGCGCTCGTCGATGAGCGCTGCGAGTTCTGGACTGATATCAGGCTGCGGCTCCAAGGAGGCGCTCAGCGCATCGGCCAGTGCACGCCGATCATCGGCAGGCAGTCGCAGTGCCTGTGCGAAGACGTCGGCCGTGGTCATGTGGTGAGCCTACGCCGAGCGAGCGTCCGACACCTCCGTCCTCCACAGCCACGAGGTGCGGGACGGTGCACGCTGGCGCAGCACCGACTCCGGAGTGGAATGTTCCGACCTAGGCTGGGGTGGTGCACCGCATCTTCACCACCTCCGTCGCCTCCGTGTACCCGCACTACGTCACCAAGGCCGAGCGCAAGGGACGCTCCGAGGACGAGGTCCGCCAGGTGATCTGCTGGCTGACCGGGTTCGACGACGACGAGCTGACCCGGCACCTGGCGCAGGAGTCGACGTTCGAGGAGTTCTTCGCCGCCGCCACCCTGAACCCGGGCGCGGAGCTGATCACCGGCAGCGTCTGCGGCGTCAAGGTGCAGGAGGTCGACGACCCGCTGATGCGCCGGATCCGGTACCTGGACAAGCTCGTCGAGGAGCTGGCGCGGGGCAAGGCGATGGAGAAGGTTCTCCGCTCCTGATCCCCAGCCCCCTCGGCCCGGCCGGTGTGCACAGGCCGCCGCCGACCGGTGCGCGGTCGTGTCGCCGGGGCCGTCTACTGTCGGTCCCGTCCTACCGCCCACCGACCGGAGCCCGTTGATGCACCCCGACCAGCTGCTGAGCGCGCTCGACCCCGAGCAGCGCAGGGTCGCCGAGCAGCTGCGTGGACCGGTACGGGTGCTGGCCGGGGCGGGCACCGGCAAGACCCGGGCGATCACCCACCGCATCGCCCACGGCGTGCACACCGGCGTCTACGCGCCCACCGAGGTGCTCGCCGTCACCTTCACCACCCGGGCCGCAGGGGAGATGCGCACCCGACTCCGAGGGCTCGGTGCCCCGGGGGTGCAGGCCCGCACGTTCCACTCCGCCGCGCTGCGCCAGCTGCGCTACTTCTGGCCGCGGGTGCACGGGCACGAACTGCCCACGCTGGTGGAGTCGAAGCTGCCGATCCTGGGCAACGCGATCTCGCGACAGCGGTTGCGGGCCGACCAGGCGGCCATGCGCGACCTGGCCAGCGAGATCGAGTGGGCCAAGGTCTCCAACGTCTCTCCGGAGGGCTACGCCGAGATCGCCCGCCGCCGGGGCCGTGAGGTCACCGGGTTCGAGCCCGACGTGGTGGGCCGGCTGTTCGCCGGATACGAGGAGCTCAAGCGCAGCCAGGGCCGCATGGACATGGAGGACGTGCTCCTGCTGAACGCCGGGATGCTGGCCGAGGACGAGCGGGTCGCGGCCCAGGTCCGGCGCCAGTACAAGTGGTTCGTCGTCGACGAGTTCCAGGACGTCTCGCCGCTGCAGTGGGCGCTTCTGGAGCTGTGGCTCGGCGGCCGCGACGAGCTCTGCGTGGTCGGCGACCCCAGCCAGACCATCTACTCCTTCGCCGGCGCGGACGCCGACTACCTGCGCACCTTCGCCGAGCGCTACCCCGGCACCACCTCGTTGGAGCTGGTCCGCAACTACCGGTCCACCCCGCAGGTGGTGACCCTGGCCAACCAGCTGCTCGCCGGCACCCCCAGCCGGGGCGTGGAGCTCCAGGCCCAGGGCGGCGACGGCCCGGTGGTCGGCTGGAGCGAGGAGCCCGACGAGGTCGCCGAGGCCGAGCACGTCGCGGCGCGGGCCGCCGAGCTCATCGAGTCCGGGGTCCCGGCCGGGGAGATCGCGGTGCTGTTCCGGATCAACGCCCAGTCCGAGGCGTTCGAGGAGGCGCTGAGCCGACGCGGGGTGCCCTACGTGGTCCGCGGCGCCGCGCGCTTCTTCGACCGGCCCGAGGTGCGCAAGGCCGTGACCCTGATCCGGGGCGGCGCCCGCGCCGGCCAGGGCGGGGACGACACCGCCGAGGGTGTCGTGGCCGTGGTCACCGGCGTGGTCAGCGGCGAGGGCTGGAGCGAGCAGGCCCCCGAACGTGGCCAGCAGCGTGACCGCTGGGAGTCCTGGCAGGCGCTGGTCGACCTGGCGGTCGACTGGGCCGCCGAGGGCGGTGACCTGGCCGGGTTCGTCGACGACCTGGACCGGCGGGCCGCCGAGCAGCACGCACCCGTCGCGGAGGGGGTCGTGCTGGCCTCGCTGCACACCGCGAAGGGACTGGAGTGGGACGCGGTCTTCCTGGTCGGGTTGCAGGACGGCACCCTGCCGATCAGCTACGCCCAGATCCCGCGCGAGGTCGAGGAGGAGCGGCGGCTGCTCTACGTCGGCATCACCCGGGCCCGGCGGTACCTGGCGCTGTCCTGGTCCCTGGCCCGCAACCCCGGCGGCCAGGCCCGGCGGAAGGTCTCCCGGTTCCTGGCCGAGCTGTCCCCGGTGGCGGCCCGTTCGGCGGCCGTGGCCGCGGCCAAGCAGGGGAGTGGACGCAACCGCAAGGCGCTGCACTGCCGCAGCTGTGCGGCACCGCTGCAGACCCCGGCGGAGAAGAAGAAGGGCCGCTGCGCCGACTGCCCCACCACCTACGACGAAGCCGTCTTCGAGCGGCTGCGCGAGTGGCGCAAGCAGCGCGCCGAGGCCGACTCGGTGCCGGCGTTCGTGGTGTGCACCGACGCCACCCTGGAGCTGGTCGCGGAGTTTCTGCCGCGGACCGAGCTGGCGTTGCTGAAGATCAACGGCATCGGCAAGGCCAAGGTCGACAAGTACGGCGAGGACCTGCTGGCCCTGATGGAGGAACTGGCCGGCTGACCCCGAGGCCCGGGGGAGAGTGGCAGAAAAACTCGGGTAAGGGGCTGAAAAATACTTGCCCATGACATGCGGCGAGGGATAACTTCCTCTCACCAACCGAACACGCGCAGACGACCTTGGCACGGTCAGCGCCCGAACCGCCAGAGGAGGTGGACCAGATGAGCACGATCTTCATGAACCCGGCAGTCACGCCGGCTTTCGTCATGCCCGCTGCCCTGTCCACCTGCGCCACCGCCATCGGCGGTGCCGTGGCGGCCGAGGCCGGAGTGCGTGATCGCGCCGCCGCCACTGCCGCCAAGGCTGCCCACTGGGGTCACCACGCCTGGAGCCCGCCCACTCTGTAGACGCAGAGATCGGCACCTCCAGGCCGCGGACCCCTCACCGGGATCCGCGGCCTTTCTGTTTCCGCACACACCAGCGATCAGGTCCAGAAGAGGAGGTGACACGAATGACCATCAGTGTTCTCGACCGCCCCCAGGCGGCGGAACCGTGCCGGCAGCACGACCCAGAACTCTGGTTCGCGGAGTCCCCGACCGACGTCGAGCGGGCCAAGAGCCTGTGTGGCTCCTGCCCCCTCCAGGCCATGTGCCTGGCCGCTGCTCTCGAGCGGCGTGAGCCGTGGGGGGTGTGGGGCGGCGAGCTCTTCCTCCAGGGCGTGGTGATCCCGCGCAAGCGGCCCCGCGGCCGGCCCCGCAAGAACCCCGTCGCCGCCTGAGCGGCACTCCAGCACCAGCACGAAGGACCGAATTCACTCACATGTTGACTCACACCGAAGGACATGCCATGCATTTGATGGAAGAGAACTTGGCGCGCGCACAAATGGCCGCGCGCCTGGGAGAGGCGCAGTCCATGCGGCTCGGCCACCAGGTCCTCCTGGCGCGCCGGCTGAGCCGGAAGGCCGAGAAGGCCGCAGCGGCCGCGCGTCTGGCCCTCGCCCGCGCGATCTGAGAGACCTCACCCTGATCGCTGGGTGACAAGCCCGGAGCCGGGGGGCGGGCCCCGGGGGGGGCCCCCCGCCCGG
>JAEWXC010000102.1 GCA_023396115.1 Actinomycetes bacterium
ACTCTTCGTCGCCGGCCGCGACGACGACATGATCATCTCCGGCGGCGAGAACGTCTTCCCCCGCGAGCTCGAGGACGCCCTGATCGACCACCCCCGGGTCCTCGACGTCGTGGTCACCGGCGTCGACAACCCGAAGTGGGGCCAGGTGCTCGGCGCCTACGTCGTCCCCCACCCCGGGGAGACGCTCACCGAGGACGAGGTCGTCGCCTACGCCAAGGAGCGGGTGGCCCGGTTCGCGGTCCCGCGGGTCGTGATGTTCCTCGACGAGCTGCCCCGCAACCCCACCGGCAAGGTCATGAAGCGGCACCTGCCCGAGTTCGACCGCCAGGCCTGACACCACCGAGCCTGACGACGCCAAACCTGTCAAGCCCAGCCCTGCACCAGCCGGTACCTGCCTAGGCTGGAGCCATGTCGTACGTCGTCACCGACCAGAAGGACCGCCCGGTCAGCGCCCTCGTGGCGATCATCGTGGCCATCCTGTCCGCCGGCTACATGCTGCCGTGGATGATCGCCGCTCTGCGCGGCAAGTCGAACCACTGGGGCGTGTTCTGGGTGAACCTGCTGCTCGGCTGGACCGTGATCGGGTGGCTGGCGGCGCTGGTCATGTCGGTGCTGCCGCACAAGACCGTCGCCACC
This sequence comes from Actinomycetes bacterium, assembly GCA_023396115.1. GTDB lineage: Bacteria > Actinomycetota > Actinomycetes > Propionibacteriales > Nocardioidaceae > Nocardioides. The sequence goes on from JAEWXC010000102.1 coordinate 637, forward strand.
TTCTGACGACCCGGTACCTCACGACCCGGCCCTGACGAGCCGGGAACGCCGACGGCCCGGGCACCGTGCACGGAGCACGGCACCCGGGCCGACGAGACGGACAGACCAGACGGGCAGACCAGACGCCCGGCGCTCAGCTCTGCCGCAGGAACTCCAGGTGCCGCTCGTAGCGGTCCAGGCAGTCGTGGATGATCTGGCTGGCCCGGAAGCCCATCACGTCGTAGTCCAGGCCACCGGTCGCCCCGTGCACCTCGAGCCGCGCGTACTGGTCGCGCACCGAGATCATCCGACCGCCGTACGTCGGCACCGGCGCCCGGCGCACCTGCACCCGGTACAGGAACGGGTGCTCACCGGAGGTGTGGATCTCCACGAACGCCGCCTGCTCGTGGTCCCCGTCCGGCTCCACCCCGACCCCGGAGACCACCTCGGCGGGCACCCCGCGCTTGGTCAGCTCGGCACCGACCTCGCTCAGCGCCGGCTCCACGATCTTGCGCAGGTACGCGGTCGCGTCGTCGACGTCGACGAAGTTGGTGGCCCGCGCGATCCGGGCCCGCCACGCCTCCTTCGAGTCGTCGACCACCGACCACGCCGGCGGGTGCTGCGTCCCGGCCAGCTCGGCCGCCCCGGGCCGCAGGTCGTCGAAGCGCAGCGCCTTGGCCAGCCCGAACATCACCAGCACGATGACGAACGCGAACGGCAACCCCATGATGATCGTGGCGTACTGCAACGTGCCGATCCCGCCGACGGCCAGCATCGCGATCGTCAGCAGCCCCGTGGCCGAGGCCCACACGACCCGCTGCCAGGCCGCGCAGTCCTGCTGCACGTCGTGCAGGTTCGAGCACAGGTTGCCCATCACCAGCGCGCCGGAGTCGGCTGAGGTGACGTAGAACAGCAGCCCGATCACGACCGCCAGGAAGACCGTGACCTGCGCGGCCGGGTAGTCCTGGAGCAGCTCGAAGAAGCCGCGGCCGTCGAACTCCTGGGCCACCGCCGCGAAGTCGGCGTCCCCGGACCGGACCCGGTCCAGCGCGGCGTTGCCGAACAGGCAGACCCACATCACGATGTAGGCGAACGGGATGGTCAGCGCCCCCAGCACGAACTGGCGGATCGTGCGGCCCCGGCTGATCCGGGCCAGGAACATGCCCACGAACGAGGCCCACGCCACCCACCAGGCCCAGAAGAACAGGGTCCAGTAGGACTCCCACTCCGCTGCGTCGGTGAACGCGAACGTCTCCGTGGTCCGGGCCGCGAACGTCTGGGCGAAGTCGCCCACGTTCATCACCACCGACTCCAACAGGAACTGGGTCTTGCCGGTGACCAGCACCCACGCCGCCAGGCCCAGGGCCAGCACCACGTTGAGCTGGGAGAGGAACCGGATGCCCTTGTCGACCCCGGTCGTGGCCGAGACGGTCGCCATCGCCACCGCCAGCACGACCAGTGCGATCTGGGCGCCGGTGCCGATGGAGACGTCGAAGAGGAGGTTCAGCCCCACGTTGAGGAAGACCACGCCGATGCCCAGGCTGGTGGCGACACCGAAGATCGTGCCCAGCACCGTCGCGGTGTCCACCGCGTGCCCCAGAGCCCCGTCCACCCGCTTGCCGAACAGCGGCTGCAGCGCCGAGCGCACCGCCAGCGGCAGGTGCCGGCGGTAGGCGAAGAACGCCAGCGCCAACCCCATCAGCACGTACAGGCCCCACCCGGAGATGCCGTAGTGGAACAGCGTCCAGACCGTCGCCTCCCGGGCCGCCTCGACCGTCTCGCCCTCACCGACCGGCGGCGCGACGTACTGGCTGACCGGCTCGACGACGGAGTAGAACATCACGTCCGTGCCGATCCCGGCCGCGAACAGCATCGCCGCCCAGGCGAAGGTGGAGAACTCCGGGCGCGAGTGGTCCGGACCCAACCGGATGTGCCCGAACCGGGACAGCCCCAGGTAGACCACGAACACCAGCACCACGGTGGTCAGCAGGATGTAGAACCAGCCGAACGCGCTGGTCACCTTGCCGGTGACGTCGGTGATCACGCTGCTGGCGTTGTCGGGCGCCACGATCGCCCACACCGCGATGGCCAGCACCCCGGCCATCGAGGCGATGAACACCGGCCACTTCGTGCTCGGTGCCGGCAACCGGGCCGCCGGATCGTCGGGTCGGGTCGGACGGGGGGCACTCTCGGTCGCGGTCATCGGTCCTCCTGGGGGGCCGTGGCGGTGGTGGGGGTGGTGCGACGTGCTGCGAGGGCAGTGGTGCCCGAGGGCGGGTCGGTGGTGGCGTCCCAGGCATCGTTGCGGGGGTCACCGACCGGGTACAGCGGGGCGCCGCTGCCGTGCCGGTACCAGGGCACCTCCAGCGCCGGCAGGGGCGTGTTGCCCGCGATCAGGTCGGCCGCCTTCTCCGCGACCATCATCACCGGGGCGTAGATGTTGCCGTTGGTGACGAACGGGAAGACCGAGGCGTCCACGACCCGCAGGCCCTCGGTGCCGTGCACCCGCATGCTGGCGGGGTCGGTGACCGCGGCGTCGTCGGTGCCCATCTTCGCGGTGCACGAGGGGTGCAACGCGGTCTCGGCGTCCCGGCGCACCCACTCGAGGATCTCCTCGTCGGTGCTCACCTGCGGTCCCGGGGAGATCTCGCCGCCGCTGAACGCCGCGAAGGCCGGCTGCTCCAGGATGTCGCGGGCGGCCCGCACCATCTCGATCCACTCCCGCCGGTCGTTCTCCGTGGACAGGTAGTTGAACTGGATCGAGGGGTGCTCGAACGGGTCGGTCGACCGGATCTTCACGTGCCCGCGGGTGTCGGCGTACATCGGGCCGATGTGCACCTGGTAGCCGTGGATGCCGTAGGGGCTCTCGGCCGGCTTGGACCCGTCGTAGCGGATCGCGATCGGCAGGAAGTGGAACATCAGGTTGGGCCACGCCACGTCGTCGTTGGACCGGATGAACCCGCCCGCCTCGAAGTGGTTGGAGGCCCCCACCCCGCGCCGCCCGAACAGCCACTCGGCCCCGATCCGGGGCTTGTGCTGGTGCGCCAGCCACGGCGCGATCGAGACCGGCTGGACCGACGCGTGCTGCACGTACACCTCGAGGTGGTCCTGCAGGTTCGCGCCGACCCCGGGCAGGTCCACCCGAGTCTGCACGCCGGCCGCGGCCAGCGTCTCGGGGTCACCGATCCCGGCCAGCTGCAGCAGCTGCGGGGAGTTGAACGCCCCGCCGCACAGGATCACCTCACCGGCGGTGACCTCGCGGCGCAGCTTGCCGCCGCGCACGTAGTTCACACCGGTGCACCGGTTGCCCTCCATCCGCAGCCCGGTGACCATCGCCAGGGTCTCGACGGTGAGGTTCTTGCGCTGCCGCACCGGGTGCAGGTAGGCGCGGGCCGCGGAGAGCCGCCGGCCGCGGTGCACGTTGCGGTCGAACTTGGCGAAGCCCTCCTGGCGGTACCCGTTGACGTCGTCGGTCAACGGGTAGCCGGCCTGCTGGACGGCCTCGAAGAACGCCCCGAACAGCGGGGTGCTGGCCGGGCCGCGCTCGGTGACCAGCGGGCCGGAGCCCCCGCGCCAGGCGTCGGCGCCAGTGCTGCCGTCCTCGAGCAGGACGGTCTCCATCCGCTTGAAGTAGGGCAGGCAGTGCGCGTAGTCCCACTCGGCCATCCCGGGCTCGCCGGCCCACCGCTGGTAGTCCATGGGGTTGCCGCGCTGGAAGATCATCCCGTTGATCGACGACGACCCGCCGAGCACCTTGCCGCGGGCGTGGTAGATCCGCCGTCCCCCCATGTGCGGCTCCGGGTCCGACTCGTACTTCCAGTCGTAGAGCCGGTTGCCGATCGGGTACGGCAGCGCCGCCGGCATGTGGATGAACGGGTCCATCCGGAAGTCGCTGCGGCCGGCCTCGAGGACCAGGACCCGCGTCGAGGGGTCGGCCGAGAGCCGGTTGCCGAGTGCGGAGCCGGCCGAGCCGCCTCCGACGATCACGTAGTCGTAGTGCTGGTTCATGCCGCTCTTTTCTCCCCCGGGATTCAGTGCGTCGTGTGGTCCGCGAACCACCCGGCAGGCGCAGGGCGGGTGTTGTGCCAGATGTGCTTGGTCTCGCGGTACTCCTCCAGTCCCAGACGGCCCAGCTCGCGGCCGATCCCGGACTGCTTGAAACCGCCCCACTCCGCGCCGGGCACGTAGGGGTGGTAGTCGTTGATCCAGACGGTGCCGTGCCGCAGCCGCTGGGCGACCCGCTCGGCGCGGCCCGCGTTCTCGCTCCACACCGCCCCGGCCAGGCCGTAGATGGTGTCGTTGGCGATCGCGACCGCGGCGTCCTCGGCCGCGTCGGTGTCGGCCCCGGAGAACGTCTCCACGGTCAGCACCGGCCCGAACGACTCCTCCTGCACGCAGCGCATCTCGCGGGTGCAGCCGTCCAGGATGGTGGGCTCGAAGAACCAGCCGTCGGCGAACTCCGCCCCCTCGGGGGCACCGCCGCCGCAGCGCAGCACCGCGCCGTCCTCGAGGGCGTCGGCGACGTACGCGGCGACCTTGTCGCGGTGCTGGGAGCTGATCAGCGGCCCGGTCTCGGCGGCCTCGTCGAACGGCCCGCCCAGACGGATCTGCCGGGCCCGGGCGACCAGAGCGTCGACCACCTGGTCGTGCACCGACTCCTCCACCACCAGCCGGGCGCCGGCCGAGCACACCTGACCGGAGTCCAGGAAGACCGCGGTGAGGGCGTTGTCGATCGCCGCCGGCAGGTCGGCGTCGGCGAAGATCACGTTCGGGTTCTTGCCGCCCAGCTCCAGCGCGATCCGCTTCACCGTCGGCGCCGCGGCCGCCATGATCGCGCGACCGGTCACCACCCCACCGGTGAAGGAGACCAGGTCGACCGCCGGGTGCTCGGTCAGCGGCGGTCCGACCACCGCGCCGGCGCCCAGCACCAGGTTGGCCACGCCGTCGGGCAGGCCCTCCTCGGCCAGCACCCGGCACAGCCACACGGCGGTGTGCGGGGTCAGCTCGCTGGGCTTGAGCACGAACGTGTTGCCCGCGGCCAGGGCGGGTGCGACCTTCCAGCTGGTCTGCAGCAGCGGGTAGTTCCACGGCGTGATGAGGGAGCAGACGCCGACCGGCTCGTGCACGATCCGGCTGGACACGTCCGGCATCCCGGTGTCGACCACCCGGCCGGCGTCCGCGGAGGCCAGGTCGGCGAAGTGGCGGAACACCGCGACGATGTCGTCCACGTCGAGCTGGGACTCGGCGAACCGCTTGCCGGTGTCCAGGGACTCCAGCCGGGCGACCTCGTCCCGGGCCCCCTCGAGCCGGTCAGCGACCCGGCGCAGCAGGGCAGCTCGCTCGGGGGCGGGGGTGCTGGGCCAGGTGCCGGCGTCGAACGCCCGTCGGGCGGCCCGGACCGCGGCCAGGGCGTCCTCAGCGGTGGCCTCGGCGACGGTGCCGACCTCGCGGCCGTCCGCGGGGCAGTGGATCGTGCGGGTCCCCCCGTCGCTCGCGGCGAGCCAGTTTCCGTCGATCAGCAGTGAGTTCACGGCCCCACCCCTATCACCGAGCGGCGTCGGCCGTCGAGCCACGCCGAGGCGGAGCGTCACGGCTCACACCGACGACAACGCGCTCACCAGGGTCGCCACCTCCCCACCGGGTGGGCCGGGTGCGGGACCCGGCTCAGCGGTCCCGGACCCGGTCCACCGGCGGCCACGGCGGTGAGGTGGAGGCCGGGCGCAGACTCTCGGCGGTGGCCATCTCGTCGAGGTAGCGGAACACGACCGCGACCACGGCGACCACCGGTACGGCCAGGAACGCTCCGGAGATGCCGTACAGGGTGCCGCCCAGCGAGACCGCCAGCAGCACCACCGCGGCGTGCAGGTTCATCGACTTCGACTGCAGCATCGGCGAGAGCACGTTGCCCTCCAGCTGCTGCACCGCGATCACGATCACGGCCACCCACAACGCCCCGGTGACACCGTTGGAGACCAGCGCCACGAGCACCGCCAGGATGCCGGCGACGAAGGCACCGACGATCGGGATGAACCCACCGAAGAAGGTCAGCACCGCCAAGGGTATGGCGAGCGGCACCCCGACGATCAGCAGGCCGATGCCGATGAAGACGGCGTCGATGAAGCTCACCAGCGCCTGGGTGCGGATGAAGTTGCCCAGCGTCGACCACGCCCGGGTCAGCACCTCGGTGAGGTGACCGCCCACGTTCGGGCCGCTCATCCGGCGCAGCCAGGGCAGGAACTTGCGGCCGTCCTTGAGGAACAGGAACGTCAGGATCAGGGCGACCACGAACGTCACCAGCGCCGAGGTGGCGGCGCCCACCCCGGTCAGCACGCCCGAGGCGATCGAGGAGGCCTGCTCGCCCAACTTGGACTGGACGGTCTCCAGGGCGGAGTCGACCTGGTTCTTGGAGACGAAGTTGGAGTCCTGCACCCACTCCTGGACCCGCTGCAGGCCGGCGGTGGCGTCCCCGACGATGTCCCCGCCCTGGTGGGCCACCTGGGGTGCGACCAGGAACCCGGCGGCGACCGCCAGCCCGATCGAGCCCACCAGGGTGAGACCGGCGGCCGCGGCCGCGGGCAGCTTGAGCCGGTTCTCCAGCAGCCCCGAGAGCGGGGCCAGCACGGTGGCGACCACCAGCGCCAGCACCAGCGGCAACAGGATGGTCCAAGCCAGCGCCACCACCTTGGTGAGGATGACGAAGGCGACCGCGATGAGGATCCAGCGCCAGCTCCACCGGGCCGTCCAGGCGATGCCGCGGCCGATGACCTGCTCGCGCGGCTGCAGCACCGGCTGCTCGGGGAGGTCCTCGGGGTACTCCTCGGCGGTCGGGATCTGCGTGTCGTCTGCGGTGCCCTTCTCCTGCTCGGGGGACCCGGCGGCGGAGGACCGGTCGTCGGAGGTGCCAGCCATCCGCCCAGTCTCGCCCCTCGCGGTGGTGGAGCGCCGGTGCCACGCGGAGACCTGGCGTACTCTCGCCACCGGGCCGCCCGGCCCGCGGAGCGAGGAGCGTGCGATGCAGCTGGACCTGATGGTGCCGTCGGTGGAGATCGGGATCTCGACGACCAACCTGGACGCGATGGTCGAGTTCTACGCGGGCTTCCTGGAGCTCCCGCACACCGGCGACATGGACTTCCCCGGTGGTACCCAGAAGCGGTACTCGCTGGGCAAGAACGTGCTCAAGCTGGTCACCTACGACACTCCGCCCATCGAGGCCTCGCTGCCCGGCGGTGGCCCCGCCCAGACCGGGATCAGGTACGTCACCGTCGTGGTGAGCGGGTTGCGCGCGGTGCAGGAGGCGTTCGACGCCTCGCCGTACCAGGTCACCGTGCCCGTCACCGAGCTGGCCGAGATGCCCGGGTTCGGCTGGATGTACGTGGCCGACCCGGACGGCAACTGGATCGAGATCTCGGGTTCCCTGTGACGCCCGGCGCCGTGGACCTGGTCGACCTCCCCGGCGGCACCCTGCGGATGGGGTCCACCGACCACTACCAGGAGGAGGCGCCGGTCGTCGAGGTGGAGATCGCGCCGTTCCGGCTCGGCCACCACCCGGTCACCAACGCCGAGTTCAGCGCGTTCGTCGACGCCACCGGCTACGTCACCGTCGCCGAACGTCCCCTCGACGGACCCGAGTGGAACCACCTCGACCCCGACGAACGGGTCCCCGGCTCGCTGGTGTTCACCCCCACCTCCGGCCCGGTGCCGCTCGACGACTTCCGGCAGTGGTGGCGCTGGCTGCCGGGGGCGTCGTGGCGGCTGCCCCAGGGCCCCGACTCGCGCACCCGGCCGCGGGCCGACCACCCGGTGGTGCACGTGGCGCAGGAGGACGCGGCCAGCTACGCCGCCTGGGCCGGGGGACGGCTGCCCAGCGAGGCCGAGCACGAGTGGGCCTCCCGGGGCGGACTGGTCGGCGCCACCTACGCGTGGGGCGAGGAGCTGCACCCGGAGGGCCGGTTGATGGCCAACACCTTCCAGGGCGACTTCCCGTACCGCAACCGCGGCGCGAACGGGTTCAAGGGCACCTCCCCGGTCGGCCGGTTCGGGGCCAACCCGTACGGGCTCGTCGACCTGATCGGCAACGTGTGGGAGTGGACCTCCACGCCGTGGACCCCCGACCACTCCGGGACCGGCACCGGCCAGACGCCGGCCTCACCGTGCTGCGGCGGGGCCCAGCCGGTTCCCGGGCAGCTCGGCTTCGTGTTGAAGGGCGGGTCGCACCTGTGCAACCCGGCCTACTGCCTGCGCTACCGACCTGCCGCCCGTTCCCCGCAGTCGCCGGACTCGGCGACCACGCACCTGGGGTTCCGGGTCGCGGCGGACGGGTGACGCTGCCCGGTCGTAGCGTCCCCACCGGGCTCCTCACCGGGGGCCGGCCCCGAGCAGGGGGTCGGTAGGCTCACGGCGTGTCCACCCGCCGCTCCCCCTGGCTGAACCCCACCGTCATCGGGGCGACACTGCTGGCGGCCCTGCTGGTCGGGATCGCCGTCTTCCTCGGCTTCTGGCAGCTGCAGGCCTGGACCGCCGACCGGGAGCAGGCCGCCGCCGACCACACCCAGCTGGACCCGGTGCCGCTGGCCGAGGCGTTCGACCCCGACGAGCCGTTCCCTGCCGACGCGGTGGGCCGCCCGGTCACGGTCGAGGGCACCTGGCTGCCCGAGAGCACCGTCTACGTCTCCGGACGGGAGCAGGACGGGGTCGAGGGCTACTGGGCCCTCACCCCGGTCGCGGTGCCGCAGCAGAGCGGGCAGGCCGTCGACCAGGCCCCGGCCCTGCTGGTGGTGCGTGGCTGGGTCGCCGACCCCGCCGACGACACGCCCCCCGAGGCCGGACCGGCCGAACTCGACGTCTGGCTGCAGCCGGCCGAGGGCAGCTCCGGGGTCGTCGACGAGGACCCGACCGACGACGTCGTCACCGGCTTGCGGATCGCCGACCTGCTCCAGCACGTCGACACCGACCTCTACGGCGGCTACGCGGTCACCGACTTCGACCTGGTCGAGAAGCTGCCCGGCGTCTCCTTCTGGACCGGGGCCCGCAACCTCCTCTACGCCGTGGAGTGGTGGGTCTTTGGGGCCTTCGCCGCGTTCGTGTGGTGGCGCTACCTGCTCGAGGTGCGTGACGGGGCTCTCGCCGCCCGCCGGCTCGACGACCTCGGCGACGAGGAGTCCACCGACACCCCGGTAGATTCGCCGACGTGAGAGGTGTACTGCTGCGTTACCGCGTGATGGCCACCATCGTCGGCGTGCTCCTGGTCGTGCTGATCCTGGTCGGCGTCCCGCTGGCCAACTTCGACGGCGGCCCGATGTGGGGTCTCTTCGACTCCACCCCGGTCTGGGTCGACACCGGCAGCACCGCCAACGACGCCGGCCACGCGATCACCCAGTACCTGGGCGTCGCGCACGGCTGGCTCTACATGATCTTCCTGTTCGCGGCCTTCCACCTGTCCCGGCGGGCCGACTGGACCATCGGGTTCACCGTGGTGACGCTGATCTGCGGCACCATCCCGATCCTCTCCTTCTGGGCCGAGCACCGGGCGGTGCGCAAGGTCCGCGCCGACTGGAGCGAGGAGCTGGCCGCGCAGCCGGCCGCCTGAGCCTGAACACCCGCACACGACGACACCCCCGAGGCCACGCCTCGGGGGTGTCGTGTGTGTCAGGGCCGGGTGACCCGGCTCCGATCAGGGGCTCAGGCCTTCTCGTCGGCCGTCTCGTCCCCGGCAGCCTGGTCGGCGGCCTCGGTGGTCGCAGCCTCGGCGGCGTCCGCGACCGGGGTCTCGGTCTCCGGCTCCGGGTCGGCCACCGCTGCCGGGGCAGCCGGTGCGGCCGGCGGGGGCTTCGGCACGTAGGAGGACTGCCAGTTGGCGCTCTCGGCGGGCTTGGAGGTCAGCTTCTTGACCACCAGACCCACGATCGCGGCCAACGAGCCGAAGATCAGGATCTTCTTCAGCTTGCCGCCCTTGGCCTTCTCGGCCGACCCACCCGGGGTGTGCTCGGCCACGGTGGCGGCAGCGCTGGCGGCCGCCTCCTGGGCACGGGCCTGCACCACGTGCGCGACGTCCTCCAAGGTGTTCCCGGCACGGCTGGCAGCGTCCTCGAGACGCGGGCCGACGTTCTCGGCCACCTGACCCGCGGCCTGGGCGGCGCGCTCGGCTGCGTGCCCGGCGGCCTCGACCACCTGGTCGCTCACCTGACCGGCCACCTCGCTCGCCTGCTCCAACAGCGTCTTCTTCTTGCCCATGCGCATGGTTCTCCTCTCAAGGGGTCTGGCCCCATCTCACCATGCCCACCCAAGGCGCCACCACCGTCGGCCACGACGCGTGCACCGTCCTCGGACGGGGTCCCGGCTCCCGGCGCTGGGCCCGGTACCCGGGGCGTGACAGACTCACCGTGGGCGGAACCACCGCCGACGAACGATCGAGAGGTACCCATGGCTGAGCTGAAGGCCACGCTGAAGACCAACAAGGGCGACATCAACGTCACCCTGTTCGGCAACCACGCCCCCGAGACCGTCGACAACTTCGTCGGGCTCGCCGAGGGCACCAAGGAGTACACCGACGACGCGGGTCGCTCGAACCCGACCAAGTACTACGACGGCCTCGGCTTCCACCGGGTCATCGACGGCTTCATGATCCAGGGCGGCTGCCCGCTGGGCCGCGGCACCGGCGGTCCGGGCTACACCTTCAAGGACGAGATCCACCCCGAGCTCGTCTTCGACAAGCCCTACCTGTTGGCGATGGCCAACGCGGGCCCCGGCACCAACGGCTCGCAGTTCTTCATCACCGTGGGCGCCACCCCGTGGCTGAACCGCAAGCACACCATCTTCGGTGAGGTGGCCGACCAGGCCTCGCGTGACGTGGTGGACGCCATCGCCACCACCCGCACCGGCCCGATGGACCGTCCCGTCGAGGACGTCGTCATCGAGTCCGTCGAGATCACCCACTGATCCGACCCGCTCGAACCACGTCGACTCCCGCTCCGGCGGGGGTCGACGTGCCTGCAGCCAGTCCACGCCCCAGGAGGAATCCCCGGTGAGCAGCACCCCGCCCCCCGTCGAGGGCACCGACGCCCACACGCCCACCTGCTACCGCCATCCGCAGCGGGAGACCTGGATCGCCTGCCAGCGCTGCGACCGGCCGATCTGCCCCGACTGCATGCAGGAGGCCTCCGTCGGCTTCCAGTGCCCCGAGTGCGTCGCCGCCGGCGCGAAGTCGGTGCGCAGCGCCCAGGGCCCCTACGGCGGCGCCCGGTCGGTCAACCCCCAGCTCACCTCGATCGTGCTGATCGGGATCAACGCCCTGGTCTGGGTGGCGATCACGCTGAGCCCGAACGGCCGGCTCGGTGCCCTGCTGAGCCAGTCCCCGCTGGGCATCTGCTCCCCCGAGGGCGACCCGCAGCGCTACTTCCCCGGGGTGGAGAAGTCCGCCTGCCTGGGCGAGGTGGAGTGGTTCCCCGGCATCGTCACCGGCGCCTGGTGGCAGCCGCTCACCTCGGTCTTCGCGCACGAGGCGATCTGGCACGTCGCGATGAACATGTTCGCCCTCTACCTGCTCGGGCCGCACGTGGAGCGGGTCTTCGGGCGGGCCCGGTTCCTGGCCGTCTACCTGGTCGCCGGGCTCACCGGCTCCCTGGCCGCGTTCTGGCTCAGCGACCCGCAGGGGTCGGTCCTCGGCGCCTCCGGCGCGATCTGGGGCCTGATGGGCGCGATGTTCGTGGTGGCCCGCCGGGTGGGTGCCGACACCTCCTGGTTGGTGCAGATGATCGGGCTCAACGTGGTGATCACCGTCGTGGGCGCCGCGTTCATCTCCTGGCAGGGCCACCTGGGCGGGCTGGTCGGCGGCGCCGCCGCCGCGGCGGTGCTGGTCGCGGTGCCGCGGGAGAACCGCACCCGCTGGCAGGTGCTGGCGATGAGCGGCCTGGTGCTGGCGATCGCGGTCGGTTTCGTGGTGCGGGGAGTCATGGTCGCCTGAGCCACCCCCGACCCCGGCAGGGCCCCGTGCGGAGCGATCCGGACGGGGCCCTGCTGCATCCCTGCCCAGCCCCGGCGGCCCGTCCCCACCGTCCCCGAGTTATCCCCACCCGCGTCCACAGGTGTGGAGAACTACACGCGTGTCATTCATCCACAGGTGTGTGCACAGCTGGGGAGAACGAGCGTGGACCCGGACGACGCGAGCCGACTTCTCCACACCTGTGGACAACTCGGGGGAGGGGGAGGTGTGGAGAAACCGGGAAGACCCGGACAGACGACGACCGGGACGCCACCACGAGGGTGACGTCCCGGTCGTCGTCAGAGCAGGGGGTGGGGTCTCACTCCCAGCGCGTGGCGTAGGCGAACCCCACGGCCATGAACCCGATCCCGACGGCCAGGTTGTACTGGCCCAGGTCGTCGAAGACCCACAGCTTCAGGTCGTTGGCGAACACGTAGTAGGTGCAGATCCAGACCAGACCGACCAGGAAGCAGCCGAGCATCCCGACCACGACGCCGCGGCCGCGGCCCAGGGGGGTCGAGGGGTGCGCGGCGACCATCAGACCGACCATCAGCGAGCCGAAGCCGATCAGGTAGTTCCAGCGGCCCAGGTCTGCCATGAACGCCGGGCTGCCCGGCTTCTCGGCGGGGATCACCATCGGGTCCACGCGGACCGCGGTGTAGTAGTAGGCGATCCAGGCGATGCCGACGACGACCAGGAGCAGCGCGATGCCGAAGCGCACCGAGAAGGAGGGACCGTCGGAGACGGCCAGCTGCTGGTGGGACTCTTTCGACACCGGGAACTCCTCGGTTGCTGCGTCAGGTCGGGCGGTGGACGGTGCAGCGCACCCCTCCGGCGGGTCCGGAGTTGCCACCAGGGCGTTACCTTAGTCGCCATGCGGCACGGAACCCACGCGAACCCCGCGGGCGCGCCCCGCGACGGTCGTCGGGGACGCCCCTCGTGGCGCTGGGCGACCCCTGCGGTGCTGCTCGGCTGCGGGGTGCTGCTGGCCACCTCGGCCGCCAACAGCGACGGCAGTGACCTGCGGCCGGCCCGCTACACCGGCATCGCCTCCCTGGTCCGGGGAGAGGCCGCCGAGGCGGACCGCCTCAACGCCCGGGTGGCCGACCTGAACCGCGACATCGAAGGGCTCTCGGCGGGCCTGAACGACCGCCGGGTCAACCGGGTCCGGCACCGCATCACCGAGCTCAACGACCCGGCCGGGATGACCGCCCAGCACGGTCCCGGCATCACCGTCGAGCTCACCGACTCCCCGGCCGAGTTGGTCGAGCGCTCCAGCGAGAAGCCCGACACGTTCGTGGTGCACCAGCAGGACATCCAGGCGGTGGTCAACGCGATGTGGCGCGGCGGCGCGACCGCGGTGACCCTGATGGGCCAGCGGATCGTCTCCACCACCGGCATCAAGTGCGAGGGGAACGCGGTCACCCTGCACGGCATCCCCTACTCCCCGCCGTACGTGATCACCGCGATCGGCGACCCGACCGCCATCTCGCTGGCCCTGGAGAACGACCCGTGGGTCGCCGGGTACCGCCAACTCTCCGCCGACCCCGCCATCGCCCTGGGCTGGGAGATCCGCGGCGAGGTCGAGGCGCACGCGCCCGCCTACGAAGGTCTGCTCGACACCAACTACGCGACGCCGATCGAGGACTGACCCTCCGCTCAGCGCCCCGACGGGCGGGTGCCCGGACCCGTCGTGGCCCCCGGGGTGCGCTCCTCGTCCGTGGGCAGGTCGGTCGGCAGCCCCGTGGTCGGGTCGACCGTGGGGTCGGTGGTCGGCGGGTCGGTGGTCGGCGGGTCGGTCGTCGGCTCCTCGTAGCTGGAGACCACGATCGTGATCGTCGAGTTCGCCGGGGGCGTCTCCCCACCGCCGGGGCTCTGGTCGATGACCTTGCCCTTCTTCTCGGTCGTGTCGGAGGAGTAGATGACCTTCACCTGGAACCCGGCCTCGGTGATCAGCTCGGAGGCCTTCGCCTCGTTGCGGCCGATCACGTCCGGCACCTTCTCGGGTCCGTCGGAGAACCGCACCTCGATCCGAGAGCCCTCCGGGACCTCCTCGCCGGCGGTGGGGTCGGTGGCGACGACCTCGCCCTCGGCCTCGTCGGACTCGACCTCCTTGAGCTTCACCTTGAAGCCCTGGTCCTTGAGGATCTGCCGGGCGTCCTCCTTGGAGCGCCCCACCACGTAGGGCACGCCCTTCATCGGCTTGCCGGTGGAGACGGTGATGGTGATCGTGCTGCCCGGGTCGGCGGAGGTGTCGCGGTTCGGGGTCTGCCGGATCACCTCGTCGGCGTCGACGTCGCTGCTGGGCTCGTACTCGACGTCGACCAGGAAGCCGTCCTTGCCGGCCAGCTCCCGCGCGTCCTGCTCGCTCAGCCCGATCAGCGCCGGCACCCGGACCTTCTCCGGGGCCGACTCGAACAGTCGCGGCAGCAGGGCGGCCGAGAGCCCGATCAGCGCCAGGGTGAGGACGGCGATGACCACCAGACCCCAGTTGCGGCCCTGCGGCTCCTCGTCGCGGTCCCGCTCGGTCACGCCGGCCGCGGCGGCAGCCGGGACCACCGCGGTGGCCGCGGTCGCCGGGGCGGCCGGTGCCGGGGGCGGGACGTGGGCAGGGGCCTCGACCTGGTGGCCCTGCAGGTACCGCTCGATGTCGCTGCGCATCGCCGCGGCGCTCTGGTAGCGCTCCTCGAGCGGCTTGGCCAGCGCCTTCATCACGATCGCGTCGATCCCGGGGTCGATGTCGGTGTCCAGGTCCGACGGGGGCTTCGCGGGCTCCCGGACGTGCTGGTAGGCCACCGCGACCGGGCTCTCGCCGACGAACGGGGGCCGTCCGGTGAGCAGCTCGTAGAGCAGGCAGCCGGTCGAGTACACGTCCGAGCGGGAGTCGACGGTCTCGCCGCGGGCCTGCTCGGGGGAGAGGTACTGGGCGGTGCCGACCACCGCAGCGGTCTGGGTCATCGTGGAGGAGGCGTCCGAGATCGCGCGCGCGATCCCGAAGTCCATCACCTTCACGTCGCCGGCCGGGGTGAGCATCACGTTGCCGGGCTTGATGTCGCGGTGGATGATCCCGGCGCGGTGGCTGTAGTCCAGCGCGGACAGCACGCCCGCGGTGATCTCCAGGGCCCGCTCGGGCAGGATCTTGCGGCCCTCGCGCAGCACGTCGCGCAGGGTGCGGCCCTCGACCATCTCCATGACGATGTAGGGCTGGGCGACGTCGGTCCCGTCGGTGGCCAACTCCTCGCCGGTGTCGTAGACCGCCACGATCGAGGGGTGGTTCAACGAGGCCGACGACTGGGCCTCCCGCCGGAACCGGGCCTGGAAGGTGGCGTCGCTGGCCAGGTCGGTGCGCAGCCGCTTGACCGCGACGGTGCGCCCCAGGCGTGTGTCCACGCCCTTGCGCACCTCGGCCATGCCGCCCCGGCCGAGCAGTTCGCCCAGCTCGTAGCGGCCCCCGACGATCGTCGGCTCGGACTGGCTCATCGGGCGGTGCCTCCCTGGTTCAGGTGCTGCTCGTCGGTGCGGGTCTGCGGGGGCCGCTGGTCCCCGGTGACGCCCTCGGCGCCCGGCTCGGTCCCCGGCTCGGTGGTGGGGGCGGGCTCGGTGGTCGGCGGGTCCGTGGTCGGCTCCGTCGTGGGCTCGGTGGTCGGTTCGGTCGTGGGCTCGGTGGTCGGCGGGTCCGTGGTGGGCTCCTGCGTCGGCTCCGGGACCGCGCCGTAGTAGGAGACCGTGACCGTGTCGCCCTCGGCCAGGCTGCCCGAGGGGTTGATGCCCTGGACCGAGCCGGCCGTCTTGTCACCGGGGTTGGCGACCTCGTTGCGGCGCACGTCCAGGCCCAGGTCGCTCAGCTCGGCCACGACCTGGTCGACCGGGCGGCCCACGTAGCGCTCGGGGTCGAGCTCGATGCCCTCCTCGGTCGGCTCGTCGCTGGGGGTCTGGCTGGTCTCGTCGCTGGGCGGCGGTTCCTCCTCGCCGTCGCCGTTGCCGAAGGCGAGCCACATCACCAGCGCCACCAGGGCCGCGGCCAGGGCGGCGATCAGGAACATCACCCACCGCTGGGAGCGCTCCTCGTCAGGCTCGCCGCGGTGGTCGGTCGGGGTGGTCGACGTGGTCGCCGGGGGCACCACCGTGGGCAGCACCGCCGTGGCCGGGGACGGCTCGGTGGGCACCACCTGGGTGGCCGCGCCGGCCACCGCCGCTGCGGCGGCACCGGCACCGGCGGGGTCGCGCAGCGCGGCGGCGAACGCGGCACCGTCGGGGTAGCGGTCCTCGGGGTCCTTCGCCAGGGCCCGGGTGACCACCGCCGCCAGGTCGCCCGGCACCGCCGCGGGCAGCACCGGGACCGGCTCACGGACGTGGGCCAGGGCCGTGGCGACCGCCGTCTCGGCGTCGTACGGCTTGCGCCCGGCCAGACACTCGAACGCCACGCAGGCCAGCGAGTAGACGTCGGAGGCCGGCGTCGCGGGCAGCCCCTGGGCCTGCTCGGGGGAGAGGTACTGGGGCGTGCCCATCACCTGGCCGGTGCGGGTCAGCGCGACCTGCTCGGCGGCCCGGGCGATCCCGAAGTCGGTGATCTTGATCCGCCGGTCCGGGGTGAGCAGCAGGTTGCCGGGCTTCACGTCGCGGTGCACGATCCCCGCCGCGTGGGCCGCACCGAGCGCGTCCGCGGCCTGCGCCATCAGTTCGCCGACCACGTCGGGGTCCATCGGGGCACCGGGCCGCAGCAGGTTGTTCAACGGCTGGCCCTCGACCAGCTCCATCACCAGGAACGGTCGCGGCGGGTAGGTGTCGGTGGCCGGGGTCTCCCCGACGTCGTAGACCGCGCAGATGCCGGGGTGGTGCAGCGCCGCCGCGTGCCGGGCCTCGTCGGCGAAGCGGGTGCGGAACGTGGTGTCGTCGGCGTACTCGGCCTTGAGCACCTTGGCGGCCACGTCGCGGCCCAGCAGGGTGTCGGTGGCCCGCCACACGACGCCCATGCCGCCGGCGGCGATCCGGTCACCGAGGCGGTAGCGCTCGGCGCCGTCGAGGAACTGTCCGGTCATCGGCGCAACACCGCTTCCATCACGCTCTTGGCGATCGGGGCACCGAGCCGGCCACCGGCGATGTGCTCCCGATCGGTGTTGGAGGACTCCACCATCACCGCGACCGCCACGCGGGGGTTGTCGGCGGGGGCGAAGGAGACGAACCAGGCGTACGGGGGCCGGTCCGGGGTGGACTGCGCGGTACCGGTCTTGCCGGCCACCTTCACGCCGGGGATCTGGGCGTTGACGGCCGTCCCGGAGTCGACGGTGGCGACCAGCATGTCGGTCAGCTCGTCCGCGGTGCGCTGGGACACGACCCGGCCCAGCTCGTCCTCGGCGGACTTGTCGAGGACCTCCAGGTTGGGGGCGGTGATCTGGTTCACCACGTGCGGGCGGACCAGCACACCGTCGTTGGCGATCGTCGAGGCCACCATCGCCATCTGCAGCGGGGTCGCGGTGACGCTGGACTGGCCGATGCCCGACATCGCCGTCTGCGGCTCGTCCAGGTCGTCGGGGTACAGCGAGCGCGCCTGGCCGGGCAGGTCCTCGAGCTGGGTGGCGTTGAAGCCGAACTTCTCGGCCATCTCCCGCATCTTCTCGGCTCCGAGCTTGTCGGCCAGGTCCAGGAACGTGACGTTGCAGGAGACCTTCATCGCCTGGGTCAGGGTGATCTTCTCGCCGCCGCAGTTGCCGCCGCCGTCGTTGCCGATGGTGGTCGAGGAGAGCGGCAGCTTGTAGGAGGAGCCGCCGCGCACGGTCGAGTCGGCGTCGTACTTGCCGGACTCGATGGCCGCCGCGGCGGTGACCAGCTTGAACGTCGAGCCCGGGGGCAGCGTGGTGCCGACCGAGCGGTTGATCAGCGGGGAGGCGGGGTCCTTCTCCAGCTTCTCGTAGGCGCTGGCGACCTTGCCGGGGTCGTGGCTGGCCAGCACGTTGGGGTCGTAGGTCGGGTTGGAGACCATCGCCAGCACCTTGCCCGAGCTGGGCTCGAGGGCGACCACGGCGCCGCGCACGTCCTTGCCCAGGGCTCGCAGACCGTCGAAGGCGGCCTTCTGGGCGCGGGGGTCGATGGTGGTCTGGACGTTGCCGCCCTTGGGCTCGGCGTTGGAGAGCATGTCGACCAGGCGGGTCACGAACAGCCGCGAGTCCTCACCCGACAGCACCGCGTTCTGGGACCGCTCCAGCCCGGTCTGGGTGTAGTAGGTGAACGCGCCGGTCAGCGGGGCGTACATCAGCGGCGTCGGGTAGGTGCGCTGGTAGGCGTACTGGCCGTCGGAGGGGACGCTGCGGGCGATCGGGTCCCGGCCGGCCAGGATCGCGCCGCGTTCGCGGGAGAACGCGGCCGCGATCACCCGGCGGTTGTTCGGGTCGTCGTTGAGCTCGCCCGCGCGGAAGTACTGCAGGTAGGTCGCGTTGGCCAGCAGCGCCACGAAGAGCACCAGGCAGAAGACCGCGATCGTGCGGATCGGCTTGTTCACAGCTTCACCACCTGGGTGGCGTCAGCCCCGAGCTCCTCGTCGGAGGAGTCCAGGCTCGGCGCAGGCCGGCGGGCCTGGTCGGAGATGCGGAGCAGCAGGGCGACGATCACCCAGTTGGCCACGAGGGAGGAGCCTCCGTACGAGAGGAAGGGGGTGGTCAGACCGGTCAACGGGATCAGCTTGGTGACGCCGCCGATGACGACGAACACCTGCAGCGCGATCGTGGAGCCCAGACCGACCGCGATCAGCTTGCCGAACCCGTCACGGCAGATCAGCGCGGTGCGCAGGGCTCGCTCGGTGATCAGGCCGTAGATCAGGATCATCGCCATCACCGCGGTCAGGCCGAGCTCCTCGCCGATCGAGGCGATGATGAAGTCGGAGTTGGCGTACGAGACCCGCCACGGCTCGCCCTCGCCGAAGCCGCGCCCCAGCAGCCCGCCCCAGGCCATCCCGAACATGCCGTTGACCAGCTGGTCGCTGTTCGCGCCGGCGGGTCCGCCGAAGGAGTCGAAGGGGTGCAGCCAGATGTTGATCCGGTTCTCCACGTGGGAGAACCAGGTCTTGCCGGACTGGATGCTCAACCACACGCCCAGCGCGGCCGCGACGGCCAGCCCGCCGCCGACCATCAACCAGCCGGGGCGTTCGGTGGCCACGTAGAGCATCACCAGGAACAGGCCGAAGAAGAGCAGCGAGGAGCCCAGGTCGCGCTGGAAGACCAGGATGCCGACGCTGACCGCCCACATCAGCAGGATCGGGCCCAGGTCGCGTCCCCGCGGCAGGTCCACGAAGAGGAACCGGCGCCCGGCCAGGGCCAGCGCGTCGCGGTGCAGCACCAGGTAGCCGGCGAAGGTGATCACCAGCAGCACCTTGGCGACTTCGCCGGGCTGGAAGCTGAACCCGAACAGGTAGATCCAGATCTTCGCGCCGTTCTTGGACGAGCCGATGAACGGCATCAACGGCATCAGCAGCAGCACGATCGCGGCCAGGCCGAAGGTGTAGGTGAAACGCTGCAGCACCCGGTGGTCGCGCACCACCACCAGGGTGAGCACGAACAGGGCCACCCCCAGGGTCATCCAGATCAGCTGCTGGGCGGCGAAGTTGTCGTCCTTGCTGGCCAGGTCCAGGCGGCGGATCACGGCCAGGCCGACCCCGTTGAGGGCGGCCACCAGCGGCAGCAGCACCGGGTCGGCGTAGGGCGCGACGAACCGGATCACCACGTGGGCGATGACGATCAGCACCGTCAGCCAGCCGCCGTAGCCGACCAGGTCGGCCGGGACCGAGCCCTCCACGCCCAGCCCGACGGCGGCGTACCCGCCGATGCCGACGGCCAGGGCGAGCAGGAGCAGGAAGAGCTCCGCGCCCCGGCGCTGCCGGTGCACGAATCCCATGAGCGATCCGGTCTGGGCCATCACTCAGCCGATGTCCTGCATCGCGGCCAGCGAGTCCACCGTGCCGCGGGCGTCGTCCAGGTCGGCGCTCTCGATGCCGTCGGTCACCTGCTCGGCGTCGTAGGTCGACAGGTTCTCCACCGCGACGTCGGAGACCTCGTAGGCGTGCGACAGGGTCAGGCCGGGGATCTCGGCGTTGAGGCCGCGGAAGATCGCCACGTTGCCGTCGTGGACCCCGACGTAGAACTGCTGCTGCGACCACGACCAGGCGCCGGCCAGGGCGAGCCAGCCGATGCCCAGGATGATCGCGGTGACCATCAGCCGGCGCATCCACACGTAGGTCTCCGGGGCGCGCGGGGCGTACCGGTAGGCCTCGGGGTCGATCGGGTCGTTGGCGATCGGGTGCGAGCCCTCGGGCAGGTCCGGGATCGCCTCGAGCTCACCGGTGTCACGGCCCCGGGCGCGGAACCGGGCGCTGCGACCGGACAGGCCGCCGGTGCTGCCGCGGCGCGGCAGCTCGGCGGCGGCGCCGACCAGCAGCGGCTCCGGTGCGGCCGGGGGGTCGGTGACCACGTCGGCGACCACACAGGTGACGTTGTCGCTGCTGCCGGCCTCCAGGGAGGCGCGGACCAGCTCGACGGCGGCGTACTCGGGGGTGCCCTCGGCCAGGATCGCGGCCAGGGTGGGGTCGTCGAGCACCCCGCAGGCACCGTCGGAGCACAGCAGCAGCCGGTCGCCGGCGCGCAGGTCGACGAAGGACAGGTCGGGGTCCGGGTCCTGGTTGGCGTCGAGCGCCTTGAGGATCAGGTTGCGGTGCGGGTGGGTGCGGGCCTCGTCCTCGGTGATCCGGCCCTCGTCGATGAGGCTCTGCACGAACGTGTGGTCGTGGGTCAGCTGGGCCAGCTGGCCGTGGCGCAGCAGGTAGGCGCGGCTGTCGCCGATGTGGGCGACCCCGATGCGCCGGCCGTCGAAGAGCACCAGCGAGGCGGTGGTCGAGGTCCCGTGCAGGTCCGGGTCCTCCTCGACGAGCTCCCCGATCCGCACGTGCGCACGGTTCAGCGCGCCGGCCAGTTGGCCGAGCATGTCGTCGCTGGGTGGGGCGTCGAGGCGGCGGAGCACCGAGATGGCGGTGGCGGAGGCGATGTCGCCGCGCGCGGCCCCGCCGACCCCGTCGGCCACGGCCAGCAGGTGCGGGCCGGCGTAACCGGAGTCCTGGTTGTCCTTGCGGACCCGGCCCACGTCACTGATCGCCGCCCACGCCAGGTGCAGCGGCTCGACCGAGGCCGTGCCGGCCTGCGGGTTCAGGACGGTGCCGACCGGACGGGTCGTGGTGTCGGTCGTGGGCTCGGTGCCGGGCTCGGTCGTCATCGACGGGGCCTACTTCCGCAGCTCGAGGATGGTCTTGCCGATCCGGACGCCGGTGTTGGCGGCCAGCGGGGTCGGCTGGGTGATCCGGACCGCGCCCAGGTAGGTGCCGTTGGTGGAGCCGAGGTCCTCGATGAACCACTGGTCCTCGCCCGCCACCACGCGGGCGTGACGGGTGGAGACGTAGTCGTCGTCGAGCCTGATCGCGGCGTCCGAGCCGCGTCCGATCAGCAGCGGCGCGTCGGCGAGCTCGGCCCGCTGGCCCTCGTTCTCACCGGAGACCACGATCAGGTGGGTGGGCGCTCCCCGGCGGCGGCTCGGGCGGTTCTTGGTCTTGCGGCCCCGGGCCGGGGCGGTGGGACGGTCGGCCTCGGGCACCCGGGCGCCGAACATGTCGGAGCGGATCACCGAGATCGCCGACAGCACGAAGATCCACAGCACCGCCAGGTAGGCGATCTTGATGAGGAACAGGGTCAGTTCAGACATCGCGCTCCTCGACCACCCGGACGGTCAGGTCGGTGCGGCCGATCCGCACCACCGCGCCGTCGGCGAGCTGGGCGCGGGGGACCTTGCGGCCGTTGACCAGCATCCCGTTGGTGGAACCCAGGTCGTTGACCACGACGGTGACCGAGCCGTCGGCGCGCTGGTCGACCTCGAACTCGATGTGCCGGCGGCTCACGCCCGGGTCGGAGATGCGCAGGTCGGCCTCGGAGCCGCGGCCCACGACCACGCCGGGCGGGGTGATCGGGTGCCGGGTGCCGTTGACCTCCAGCAGCGCGCGGGCGCGGCGGGCCTGGGTGTGCGTGGCGTGGCCGGTGACCCCGGCCTGGGCGCGGCTGCGGATCCGGAACCGGCCGGTGGTGAGGTCGTCGGCGGCCTCGAAGGCGATCGCGATCGGTCCGGGGAAGACGTAGCCCTGGGAGTCGGCGTGGTCACGCAGCGCGTCGGAGAGTTCCGCCGACATGGCCGAGTCGTAGCCGCCGAGGCGGTCCAGGTCGGCCTCGGCGAGCTCGACGTGGAAGTCGTTGGGCACCAGACGCCGGTTGCGGCTCATGATCTGGGCGTTGTTGTCCACCTCGCGCTGCAGTGCCGCGGAGATCTCGACGGGCTGCACCGCGGAGCGGAAGGCACGCGCGAACGTCCCGGAGATCAGCTGCTCGAGGCGCTGCTCGAAGCGCTGGAGTGCGCCCACGACAGGCCTCCTTCTGGTGTCTCGGCACGCGCCGTGCAGGACACGGCGAGCGACCCGACGCAGTCACGGCGGGTGCGGCGATCGTATCGGCCAGCCGGTCGGGAGGCCCGCTGCCGCGCCTGAGGGGCGGGTCGCGGGACCCCCGGTTTGGGTGATCGGGAGGTGCTGGGATACCGTTCCACCGCAGCAACACGCGCGAGTGGCGGAATAGGCAGACGCGCACGGTTCAGGTCCGTGTGTCCGAAAGGACGTGGGGGTTCAACTCCCCCCTCGCGCACAGCGAAGCCCCAGACCATCAGGTCTGGGGCTTCAGTGCTTCCCGGGGGCGTGCGGCGCCTCCGCGGGTTCGCGGCCGCCCGCAGGAGTGGGGCAGCCTGCAACGAGCCAACAGACACGACAGGGTGGGTTCGCCACCGTGACCCAGTAGCCCTTCGGATCCCGCCGCCGTTGTCCCTCTCGTGCTCTGCGTGACAGGCGTCGTGGAGGTCATCAATTGCCCGGCGCCCCTGTGTTCTCCTGACCGGGCCCGTGTGTCGGGGGATCTTTGTAGCCTGATCCGACATTGAACGGGGTGGTCATGGCAGAAGGCGTCCAGACAGTCACAGCGGCCGAGTTGCTACGCATTCGCGAACGATCGTGGGCCCAGAAACTGGCCGCGGTCTCCTTGTGCGCAGAAGTGTCCCTCGATCCCGAGCATCTGGCGCAGACACTCGGCGTCCTGGGACAACGTTTCAGGACTGCGCCTTCGGACGAGGAGAAGGCGCGTCGCCTGCGGAGTCACCCTGCCGTGCATGTCCTGTCGACCACGTTGGTGGCGGCGGAGCACTATGAACATGGCACCTTCTGGCCCAAGTTGGGTCAACTAATCGACCACGAGATGTCGGCCAACGAGCAGCGGATCTGGGGAAAGCAGTTCCTGGCGAACTTGGAAACCCTCAACATGCCAACGTTCGAGGGGAGCACGGACGCTGGAACGCGATACGTGGGGCGCATCCTGCTCCATGGCGGAATCCCGTCGTCAGACCTCCACGACTTCTATCGACTTATTGCCCGCAGACGACAGGCCGAACCAGGGTTGTCTGCCGAGGATTTTGTGGAGTGGGCCCAACAGGGGGTGCTTCCAGCTCCGGCGCCGGTGAAGCGCCTACTCCGTCACGGAGGCGAGTTTGCGGTCGATCTGGTGGAGCGCACATTTGAACTGCTCGATCTGGTGCACCGGGGTGCGGATCCCTCGGGAGCGTCGTTGCCGGCACGGTTCGCCGAGGCCGCCCAGGTGCTCGCCGGCGAGGAAGACCTGGGGTCACCTTCTGGTGCGGGCCACGGAGGCGGCAGCAGACGCCCTGCCTTGGTGCTTCAACCGTATGGGCAGGGTCTGGTCTTGCGTCTTCCGCCGGTCAGTGAGGCACCAGACGGTCGTGCTGTCTGGCTGGTGGGCATCGACGGGGACCGCCAGCGGGTGTCGACCCGGGCGGCGTGGCCCGGAGCCAATGAGGTCGCGCCAAGTACCGATGTCACGGTGGGGACGCCAGTCAGGGCTGTGACAGCTGCGTTGGAGTCACACGCGCACTTGGTTGCGACCGTTCCAGTGTTGGACGACACCTTCCCGCTGCTGGGGTTCAGTGAGTCCGGGCACCGGCTCCCGCTCGGGGGAGTGTGGCGGGAGTCGCTGGCGTGGTTGCTCTTCCCCGGCCCTGAAACGGACCTCGACGTGGAAGGTGCGCTGACCGTTCGTCATCGGTCGCACCTCCCTCCGGGGTGGGCGGGGTGGAGCCTCGTGCTCGCTGATCTCACTGGTGCGAACAGCGTGGGACTGGTGGGGCATACCCCGCGGCAGCGTCTCCGGCGCCGGATCTCGGCACAACTCCACTTGGCAACTCCCGTGGCCGGCGTCGAGACAGACGCTGGTGATCCCGTGTGGTCAGAGCTGCCGGAGATCGAACTGCCGGAGGACGGCTCGGACGGTGAGTGGGAGGTTGCAGTCCTCGACGCTGCAGGCGCGCCGCTGACGTCGTGCACTTACGTCGGCGGGGGGTGGGCCACTGACATCTGGGATGAGGTCGAGAGGCCCCTGTTGGGCAAGTACACGGTGCGGATCCGTGGACCGTGGGGTCGCGGACTGACTCGTGACGTCACGGTCATCGAGGGACTGGAGGTCTCCTGCACCCCGCGATGGCGCCGCTTCGACGGCGCGGGGCTGGTCCCCGCAACAGCCAACATCGGTGCCGTCGCGACGATGACAACCTCTGAACAGGCGGTCACGTACGGGCCACGCGATGTTCGGAAGCGGGTGCGTGTGTCGTCCGGTCTTCGCGGGCGCAACCTCGTGATCGAGCCTCCTCACATGTCCGTGATGTTCCAGACGGAGGACGTGACACTCGGGCCTCGCACGTCCCCACTGGTGTTGGCCGGCGAAGACCTCCGAGAGAAGGGCGGTGAGCTTGTCGTGCTCACCGGCACGGAGGCCTCACCGACACTGCACTACGTGGCGGATGGAGCTGTCGCGCAGCGCTTGGTGCCACGCCAGCAGGAGGGTGGTACCGCCCATCGGGTGGCGCTGGGCGCACTCGGTGACACGCTGGTTCGTCACCCCGTGGGGCGCTTGTGTTTGGACGCCGAGGGTGTGCTGGAGGTTGCTTCCGTGCGACCGCGCCGGCTGTTGAGCGGTGTGGTGATGGAGGGAGACGAGCTGATCCTCCACGACGCCGTCGATCACCCGGGGCTGACCGCGGTCTTGTACTCACTGACGGCCCCTTGGCTGCCCCCCACTGGAGTGGCTGTGGTGCATGGACAAGCGACGCTGCCAGAGCACCTCCGGGGCGCCGGCTCCCTGCTCGTGCTTGTGAAGATCGAAGACCCTTGGTTCCCGGAGCCGATGCCCGCCTGGCCCGAGCCCGGGCGCTCCTACACCGTGATCGCCCCAGGCCACGTGCTCGCTCATGGGAGCGAGACCCTCGCCAGTTTCCTGAGCGACACACCGCCGGAGCCAGCTCAGCTTCTCTCTGATCGCGAGGTTCGACTGGAGCACCTCTGGGTGGTGCTCGGTAGGCGTTTCGGGCTGGGCCTGGGAGCGCGACGTGGGGAGGTCATGCACACGGTGTGCAAGCGTCTCCGTTCTGACCCCGACGCTGCCTTGAGGGCCCTGTCGACCTCGCCCCTCGATGCTCCTCAGCAGATCGATGCGCTGGTTGTCTCGGGAATGGTGTCCGTGCCGATGGCGGGGACGAGTGAGCGAGGCCTGCGGTTTGATGAACGCTCTGCCCTCCCGAGCATGCTGAGACTGAGTGCAGTTGCGCAGCTGGGGGACTGGGCGGAGGACTGGATTGGAGTATGCGGTGACGTGGCGGTGGATATCCTGCAGGGGCGTGCGGATCCGGCGGTACGGGCAGGTCGGATCGATGCGCAGGTGGACATGTACTCCCGCATGCAACGTGATGAACGGGAACAGCTCACGGCAGTTCTGGGGCTGGTGCCGCATGGCCTCCTGCACCCCGACACCCGGGTCATGGCGGCCATGTCGTTGGTCGACCTGGCCACCGACGAGTACCTCGTACCGTTCTTCAAGAAGTCCGCGTTCATGGTCAAGCAGGCTGTCGAGCTGCTGGAGACGGTCGGATGTTCCTCTCTGGTTCCGTCGATCGTCGAACGCATTCATCCGGACCGGCCACGCGGGTGGCGGGCCGGAACCGCCGCGTCGCTGGGACTCGCTTTGACAGCCAGACTGGCGGCAAGGGAGGTCCCTGCTGCCGTGGAGTTGACGAGGGTGTATGGCTGGGCGCTCAGGGCGCTCGCGCTCAATGTTCCACATCTCGTGCGCAGCGACTTGGTGCTGGCTGAAAGCCTCCTGCGCGGATGGCAACACCCGGAGTCTGTACTGATCGAGAGTCGATACGACGACGAGCATGGGGGAGCTGATGACTGATTCGCTTGACGCGGTGGAGACCTCGCGACGGATCAAGGAAACCTACCGGCGCTACCTCAAGTCGCTGATGCAGGTGCGTGAACCGGCGGTGGCGGCGGCGCTCACCCAGGCTATCGATGAGAGCCCTTTGCTCGACAAGGGGCCTTACCTCGAGGCCACCCCTCCCTACGCCCCTAGGGCGACGGTCCAGGACCTGGTAGAGGAGGGAGTCCTGTGTGAGTCGTTCCTGACGGTGACCGGTCCTGCTCTGCCCAAGGACCGGCCGTTGTATGCCCACCAGGAGAGTGCGCTGCGCAAGGCAGCGGCTGGTCGCAATGTTGTCGTCGCGACGGGGACGGGGTCGGGCAAGACAGAGTCCTTCCTGCTACCCATCGTGGACCGCCTGTGCCGTGAGCGGGAGGCAGGGACCCTGGGTCCCGGGGTCAGGGCGCTGCTGCTCTATCCGATGAACGCGCTGGCCAACGACCAGATGAAGCGCCTGCGCGAGCTGCTCGCTCATTCGCCGGACCTCACCTTCGGGCGTTACACGGGCGACACCGCGCGCGACGCACGTCGCGCTCGCGAGCAGTTCGATGTGATGAATCCTGGACAGCCGCGGCTGCCCAACGAACTCCTCAGCCGGGAGGAGATGCAGGAGACGCCGCCACACCTGCTCCTGACCAACTATGCAATGTTGGAGTACCTACTGCTCCGACCGCTGGACTTTCGGCTCTTCGGGACAGAGGACACCTGGCAGTTCGTTGTGGTCGATGAGGCGCACGTCTACGACGGCACCCAAGGCGCTGAAATCGCCATGTTGCTGCGCCGCCTCAAGGATCGCGTGGCCCCGGGTCGCTCCTTGCAGTGCATCGCGACCTCGGCGACGGTAGGCGGCGAGGCGGATCGGTCCGAGGTCACCAGCTTCGCTTCGAACCTCTTCGGTGCTCCGTTTGAGTGGGTCGAGGGGGACCCACGGCGTCAAGACTTGGTGACTGCCACACGTGTCGTCGAGACGAATCAGGCTGCGTGGGGCCCCTTGGGGGCGGAGCACTGGGCGTCCGTGGGGGACTCTGGCTTGGCGCCGGGTGATCTCAGCCGAATCGCTCCGGTCGTTCTCGGTCACATGAGTGAACCTCAACTTCTGGCCACCGAAGCCAACATGGTGGCACTACGTCGACACCTGGCCAACGGGCCGCAACCCATCGACGCCGTCGCCGCGGACGTCTTCGGTGACCACCCGCAGCGGATCGAGGCATTGTCATCCCTCGTGGCTGCAGGTGCTGCCCTGCGTCGTCCGGATGGAAGCACCGTGCTCTCGGCGCGTTACCACCTCTTCCTCCGGGCCACGGAGGGGGCTTTCACGTGCCTGTCCGAACAGGGCCCCCACGTTCAGCTGGCTCGTCATGATCACTGCCCTGACTGCCGAGCCGCAATGTTCCAGCTGGGCGCCTGTGTGAAATGCGGAGCTCCTCACCTGGCGGGACACGTCGAACAGAGCGATGACGGCTACCAGTTCTTGCCTCCCAGAGGTGGACAGCGGCCGACGTGGTTGGTGCTTGACGAGGCGCTCGACCAGGTGGATGAGGACGAGGACGCCGTGGAGCAGGAGGAGGCCTCGCTCAACAGTGACGCGGCCGCTCTCTGCACTCATTGCGGTTATCTGGGCGCTCAGGGGGCTGTCACCTGTCCTCGGCCTGAGTGTCGGGGGTCGTCGCTGCGCCGGATACGACGCCTGACACGGAGCGGTGAGGACGTTCCGGGATGTCTGGTCTGTGGAGCGCGAGGAGAGGCCACCGTGCGGGGGCTGGAATCCGGGGGAGACGCAACGGGTTCCGTCTTGGGTACCGCTCTCTACCAGAACTTGGGCGGGGAGCCTGGCTCGCCGAGTGCCGCTGCGCGCAAACTGTTGATGTTCAGCGACTCCCGGCAATCGGCCGCCTACTTCGCTCCCTACATCGAGACCTCTTACGCACGGCTGCGCCGCCGTCGGTTGCTGGTTCAAGCGCTCGTCGAAGCTGGTGCGGACACCGACCCCGTGGACGTCGAGGACCTGGTCTATGAACTGGTCCGGGTGGCCAAAGCAGCGGGGGAGTTCGCTCCCGGGATCACGAAGCAGAAGCAGATGCGTCAGGTGGCGCCCTGGGTCATGGCCGAGTTGGTGAGCACCGACGTGCGGCAGAGTCTGGAGGGGGTGGGGCTGGTCCGAGTGGACCTGTGGCGCGACCCGCGGTGGGTAGCCCCGGCACCCTTGACCTCGCTGGGACTGGACCAGGACGAAGCCTTCGCCCTGCTGGCGGAACTCGCACGAACCTTGCGGATGCAAGGAGCGGTTTCCATGCCGGACAATGTGGTGCCCGACGACGAGATCTTTTCTCCACGGTTGGGGCCGGTCCATGTCCGAGGGGACCAGTCCGAACCTCGACGGAAGGTTCTGGCTTGGTCACCCACACGAGGCGTCAACAAGCGACTGGACTATCTCACCCGGGTGCTCGCAGCTCTGGGACAGGACCAAGGCACTGCGGAACTGCTCAAGCAGATCTGGGCCTTCCTGACAGACGAGCGGAGCCCAGTTTCCTGGCTGAAGACAACGAACGAGCCTCAGTTGGGGGTGGTTCGTCAGATCGACCACGAGCAGTTGCGCTTGTCGTGGGTCAGTGAGGCAATGCCGACGTATCAGTGCGACGTGTGCCGGACCACCACCGGCAGTCAGGTTCGAGGAGTCTGCCCCAGCCTGCGGTGCCCTGGGACACTGCGACCGTTCGTCCCGCCGGGTGAACACCAGGACGGCAACCACTACCGGCAGCTCTATCGGACGATGTCACCGGTCCCGCTCACTGCGAAGGAACACACGGCGCAGTGGACGACCGAGGAGGCACGGGTCATCCAGGACCAGTTCGTGCGGGGCGAGGTCAACGCCCTCTCCTGCTCCACGACATTCGAACTGGGCGTCGACGTGGGGGAACTCCAAGCCGTTCTGTTGCGCAACATGCCTCCCGGGACCGCGAACTACCTTCAGCGGGCCGGGCGGGCAGGCCGGCGAACTGGTGCAGCTGCTCTGGTGGTCACCTACGCGCAGCGCCGTTCCCACGACCTGACCCGGTACGCCACCCCGGAGGTCATGATGGCGGGCGCCATCCGTGCCCCGTTCGTCCCGTTGACCAATGTTCGGATCGATCGACGCCACGCCCACTCGGTGGCGATGTCGGCCTTCTTCCGTGCGCACTTCGAGACGACGGGGAGGATCTTCCGGAAGGCCGGGGAGTTCTTCGCTCCGGAATCGGGCGAGTTGGCGCCTGTTGACTTGGTGCGGAACTTCCTGACACCGGTTCCGGACCACCTGCGCGAGAGTCTGCGGCGGGTGCTTCCCGCCTCGGTCGCGACGGAGCTGGGGGTTGATGACGATGCTTGGGTGCAGGAACTCCTCTCCCTGCTGGAGCGCGCTCGCCAGGAGTTGACTTCTGATGTCGCGGTCCTCACAGAGCTGGAGGCCCACGCCGCGAAGGAAACCAAGTACTCGTTGGCGGGCCGGTACAAGATGGTCATCCAGACTCTGATGGCACGGGAGATCCTGGGACATTTGGCCAACCGCAACGTGCTGCCGAAGTACGGGTTCCCGGTTGACTCCGTCGAGCTGCGCACGGGGTTCTCACAGGAGAAGCACTCCACCGGAAAGCTGGTGGACCTGACCCGCGACCTGAGCCGGGCTGTCTATGAGTACGCACCCGGGTCCGAGGTGGTCGCGGGTGGCAGGGTCTGGACGTCCCGCGGCGTCTACCGTCTCCCGGGTCGTGCCTTGGAGGAATTCCGGTATCGGGTGTGCCCGGAGTGTTCGGCCTTCTGGCGAGGCCTCGAGGAGGTCGATCCGCTGTGTCCCCAGTGCGGATCGCTCCACCCCGCTGCGGAACGCACCTTCACGGTGCCGGAGTTCGGATTCGTGGCAGCACAAGAGACCACCACCCCGGGTTCGCGGCCGCCCAAGCAGCACTACGGTGGAGCGTCCTATGTGATGGACGTTTCTCCCGTTGCCCAGGAATCGACAACGCATCACGTCGGCGGCCGCGTGCACCTGAGCGTGGGCCCGCGAGGGCGCATGATTGCTTTGTCGGACGGTCCGAACCGTATGGGATACCGCATTTGCGATTGGTGCGGCTATGGCGAGCCCAGGTCACTCCAGCGCTCTGAGAAGAAGCCCGCAAAACACGTGAACCCGATCAAGGGGACTCCTTGTGCCGGGATGACGCGCCTCTTGGATTTGGCTCATACGTACGAGACGGACTTGCTGGACCTCACCTTCGAGGTACCGGGTCAGTGGGGGCAGGCCGCCTGGAAGTCCGTCATGTATGCGGTCGTCGAGGCCGCCAGTGAGGCGCTGGAGATTGCTCGGGACGACATCGGAGTCACCTTGTCGCCCAGCGGGGTCGGCGCCTGGTCGGTGGCTCTGTTCGACACGGTCCCGGGCGGCGCCGGAAATGTCCTGACCATTGCCGAGCAGATCAACAAGGTGCTGCGTGTGGCGCTGCTGCGGGTGAGTCGGTGTGAGTGTGGCCCGGAGACGTCCTGCTACAGCTGTTTGCGCAGCTACAGCAACCAGCGCGACCATGAGGTTCTGTCTCGGGGGGTTGCTCGAGACCTCCTGGGGGCGCTGCTCGGTGCCGAGCTCGGCGATCGGGATGAAACCGGTTTGGAGTCGGGTCCTGAGGCCGTGCATCTCATGGGTGTGTCGGAGGTGCCGGAGCAGTGGCGCTCTGCATGGGGTGACGCCGATGAGTCCGAGAGAACGGTCCTCAGCGCCCTGTGGGACGAACCGGTGGCCGCTCCCGTCGTCGGGGCGGAGATCGAGGGCATTCCCGTGGGACTCTGTTGGCCCGACGCCCGGGTCGCCTGCGATGGCGAATTGAGCCCTGCTGACGTGGACGTTCTCGTGACGGCAGGGTGGCAGGTTGTGCCCGCCGAGCCGTCAATGTTGCTCCCCGCCCTGGCCGCCCGAGTGGGTGTATGAACGAGCCGGACCCCGTCGGTGCCAGCCATCGCTCGCAGCCGTCCGTGACGTCGTTAGGGTCCGGTGCCATGGAACACCAGCATGCCGACGAGTTCGCGGCCCCCGGCTCTGTCCTGCAGATCCGGGACGAGACGTGGTTGGTGCTGCGCACCGAGCGCGTGGGCCAGGAATGGGTGGTCGAGGTCCAGGGCCTCTCGCCGCTGGTGCGTGGCACCACGGCCACGTTCACCAACGCGATCGACGAGATCACGCCGCTCGACCCGGCGCTGGCGACCGTCCAGGTGGACATGAGCCCCGGGTTCCGGCAATCGCGCCTGTGGCTGGAGGCCACGCACCGCAAGACGGCCGTCCCGCTGGCCCAAGAGTCGCTCACGGTCGCCTCCCGTGGCCTGCTCGACCCGCTGCCGTACCAGGAGGCGGCGGTGCGGATGGCGCTGGACCCGGCCAACCTGCGTCCCCGCATCCTGCTCGCCGACGCAGTCGGTCTGGGCAAGACGCTGGAGATCGGCATGATCCTCTCTGAGTTGGTCCGTCGCGGCCGGGGCGAGCGGATCCTGGTGGTCACCCCACGCCACGTCCTGGAGCAGATGCAGTTCGAGCTGTGGACGCGTTTCGCGCTCCCGTTCGTCCGCCTCGACTCCCTCGGCATCCAGCGGATCCGCCAGGAGCTGCCGGCCAATCGCAACCCCTTCGCCTACTTCAAGCGCGCCATCATCTCGATCGACACGCTCAAGTCGGAGAAGTACGTCGCTCACCTGGAGAAGCAGCAGTGGGACGCGGTCGTCATCGATGAATCGCACAACGTCACCAATGAGGCGACGCTCAACCACCGGTTGGCCAGCCTGCTGAGCTCGCGCACCGAGGCCCTGATCCTGGCCAGCGCCACCCCGCACAACGGCAAGAAGGAGTCGTTCGCCTCCCTCGTCCGGATGCTCGAGCCGAGCGCCGTCACCCCCTCGGGCGACCTGGTCGAGGACGAGGTGCGCCGCATGGTGATCCGCCGCCACCGTCACAGCCCGGACGTCGCGAGCGTCGTGGGTGCCGACTGGGCGGAACGTCAGGAACCCAACAACGTCCTCGTGCCGGCCAGCCCCGCCGAACGCGCCGTCGCCGAGGAGCTGGAGCAGGTGTGGCTGCACCCGGTTTCGGGCAGCTCGCCGTACTCGGGCAAGAACAGTCGACTCTTCCCGTGGACGCTGGCCAAGGCCTTCCTGTCCAGCCCGGCCGCACTCATCGAGACTGCCACCGAGCGGCAGAAGCGCCTGGACGCCACCCGCCCGGACGAGGCACGCGAGATCGAGTCGCTCGAGCGCCTCAAGGAGCTGGCCCAGCGATGCCAGGACGACGGCTCGGCGAAGTTCGACCGTCTCGTGCAGCACCTCAAGGAGATCGGCATCGGGCCGAAGTCGAGTGCCCGCGTCGTCATCTTCGCCGAGCGCGTACGTACCCTCGGCTGGCTGCACGACGGCCTGCAACGAGCGTTCAAGCTCAAGGACGACCAGATCCGGATCCTGCACGGCGGCGTCAGCGACGTCGAGCAGCAGGAGATCGTCGAGGCGTTCAAGTCCGAGGCCAGCCCGCTGCGGGTGCTGGTCACCGGCGACGTGGCCTCCGAAGGCGTCAACCTGCACCTGCAGTGTCACGAGCTGGTCCACTACGACATTCCGTGGAGCCTGATCCGCATCGAGCAGCGCAACGGCCGTATCGACCGTTACGGCCAGCGCACCTCCCCGCGCATCACCACCCTGCTCCTCGACCCGGCCACGGCCGACTTCGGCGGTGACCTCAAGATCCTGCAGTCGCTGGTGCTGAAGGAGCACGAGGCCCACCAGGCGCTGGGCGACTCGGCCTCCTTGATGGGCACCTACGACGTGAAGGCCGAGGAGGACGCGATCCGCGACGTCCTGATGGGCGAGAAGAAGCTGGACGACGTGGTCCGCACGGTCGACCAGGTCAAGGCCGGCGACGACGTGGACGCCTTCATGGCCTCCCTGCTCGAAGGGATCACCCCGGAGCCTTCCGGCCAGGAAGCAGAACGTTCCCCGTCGGCAGGCGCAGGCGTCTACGACGAGGACGTCGACTTCCTGCGTGATGCCCTGGAGCTGGTCTTCGAGCACCCCGGCGCTGACGTCGAGACCGGTGGCGTGCGGTGGAAGGAGCACCCACAGCACCAGGTGGTCGAGCTGGCTCCGAGCAAAGATCTCCAGCAGCGGCTCAAGGTGCTCCCGCAGAGCTACCTCAAGGAGCGTCGCGTCACCGAGCAGATGGTGCTGGCGACCGGTCTCCAGCGCGGCAAGCAGGCGTTGATCGACGCCCGTGGCGCCGATTCCGACACCCTCTGGCCGCACGCTCACTACCTTTCGCCGCTGCACCCGGCACTGGAGTGGGCCAGCGACCGTGCTCTGGAGACGCTGCAGAACAACGAGGTCTTCGCCGTCACGGGCACGGCCCCGACCTTGCGCGTCCTGCTCCAGGGCATGCTCACCAACCACCGCGGCCAGGTGGTGGCCTCCACCTATGTGGTCGCGGAGTTCGTCACCACCGACGCCAGCGGTCTCTGCCTCACCCATGTGGCGCCTTCGCTGGCCGACGGTCTCGCGCTGGCGGGCTTCGACCCGAACAGCGCCAACCAGGGAGCGCTGGAGGGCGCGCAGGGGTTGGACGCGTTCGTCGCCCCGGCCGTCTCTGCGGCGCGCACGGCGGTCGGTGACTTCCTCAAGGTCGCTGAGGCGGGTGCCCGCGAGCGGGTCGAGCAGTGGACGCGCCGCGCCCAGGACTGGGAGTCCCAGGCTGCCGAGCAGACGCAGCGTCTCGACCTCAGGCAGCGTCGCGTCGCGGTCGCCGAGGAGGCCGCCCTGGTGCGCTCCATGGCCCCTGACCAGCACACCGTGCGACCACTGCTGGTCGTCGTTCCGAACACGTTGACGGGAGAGTTCGTCTGATGGCCAGCGACGCGATCGTGGTGGGCGAGGAGTGGATCTCCGAGCACTACTTCGCCACCGACGCCACCAAGGAGTCGTTCAAGGCTCGGGTGCTCGAGCGCCGCAAGCAGTGGGACGCCGAGAAGGAGTCCGGCACGGTCCGCACCCGCTGGACGGGTCAGCGTTCGTCGCTGGTGGAGCGGTTCGCCCGCCTCGCCGCCGGCGCCGAGACTCCGCGTGCCGACCTGGCTGAGCTGCACCGCGACCTGCGACGGATCCTCGGCTACGACGCCCTAGGTCAGGCCTCGCACCGCCGCGGCCCGGTCACCTTCGTGAACGCACCGGGGCTGGAGAACAGCCCGGGCATCGCCTTGGTCGAGGCCGTCCCGGGGGAGACCTGGGAGGAGCTCTTCGCCAAGGACGCCGCCACCCTCATCGAGCCCTACCCACTGGAGGAGGACGCCGAGGCAGGATCCGCGGCGGCAGCCAAGACGCTGACCTCGGTCTCGCGCCTCCTCTCGCACCTGTTCGTCGCCAGCGACGAGCGCCCCGCGTTCGTGCTCGTGCTCGCGGGTCGGTTCGCGCTGGTCGCTGAGCGGGAGCGCTGGCCCGAGGGCCGCTACCTGCTCGTGGACCTGCAGCTGGTCGCCGAGCGCGCGGAGGACGGACGAGGTGGGGA
This sequence comes from Actinomycetes bacterium, assembly GCA_023396115.1. Classification (GTDB taxonomy): domain Bacteria; phylum Actinomycetota; class Actinomycetes; order Propionibacteriales; family Nocardioidaceae; genus Nocardioides. The sequence continues at coordinate 35,531 of JAEWXC010000102.1, forward strand.
GACAGACCGCGCCCTGACCTGCGTCGAGGCGGCCTCGCTGGTGCCGGACGCCCAGGGCGACATCTGGTGGAGTGCGACCCTGGACGAGTCGGTCAAGCACACCGTCGGTGTCTCGAAGGACCTGCGCGAGGGCGTGCGTCTCTCGATCGAGATCATCGCCAACGAGGTGGTCTCCCGCCGCGTCGCGCAGGGCCTGGAGCCCCTGCCTGCGGCCGAGGCCCAGGAGCTCGCCAAGCAGTCGTTGCGCTACCTGTACCGGATCCTCTTCCTGCTCTACGCCGAGGCATCGCCCGAGCTGGGCGTGCTGCCGGTGGGCGCGCCGGAGTACGAGCAGGGCTACTCGCTGGACCGGCTGCGTGAGCTGGTGCAGGTGGATCTCCTCACCCCGCGCACCCAGAACGGCACGCACTTCTACGACTCGCTGGAGGTGCTCTTCGCCAAGGTCTCCGGACGCCCCACACGACCCGACGCTCCCGCCGAGGAGTCGGAGGTCGTGCCGTTCCGTTCGCTGGAGGCAGACCTCTTCGCCGAGCAGGCCACCGCCCACATCAATGCGGTGAAGCTGGGCAACGCGGCTCTGCAGGAGGTGCTCCAGCACCTGCTGCTCAGCAAGAAGAGCGGCTCGAAGGACCGTGGCTTCATCTCCTACGCCGAGTTGGGCATCAACCAGCTGGGTGCGGTGTACGAGGGCCTGATGTCCTACACCGGCTTCTTCGCCACCGACGACCTCTACGAGGTCGCCAAGGACGGCAACCCGGAGAAGGGTTCGTGGGTGGTGCCCACGCACCGGGTCGAGGGCATCGCGGCGAAGGACTTCGTGAAGACCCGGACCGACCTCGGCGAAGAGGTGCCGGTCGTCCACCCGAAGGGGTCGTTCGTCTACCGCCTGGCAGGACGCGAACGCCAGCAGTCGGCGTCGTACTACACGCCCGAGGTGCTGACCCGGTTCACCGTCTCCCAGGCGCTGGAGGAGCTGCTCGACCAGGACGGCCACACCACCACGGCCGAGGAGATCCTGAACCTGACGGTCTGCGAGCCGGCTCTTGGCTCGGGTGCGTTCGCGATTGAGGCGGTGCGTCAGCTCGCGGACGAGTACCTCAAGCGGCGCCAGGCTGAGCTCGGCCAGGAGATCGACCCGGACGCGTACGCGCGCGAGTTGCAGAAGGTGAAGGCCTACCTGGCGCTGCACCAGACCTACGGTGTCGACCTCAACGCCACCGCGGTGGAGCTGGCGGAGATCTCGCTGTGGCTCGACACGATGGTGGAGGGCCTGCAGGCGCCGTGGTTCGGACTGCACCTGCGTCGCGGCAACTCCCTCATCGGTGCCCGCAACGCGGTCTACCCGCGCTACGTGGTGGAGAAGAAGCAGTGGGCCAGCACCGTGCCGACTCCGGTGAAGCCGCACGCGGCCGGGGACGCTGGTGGTGACACGGACGAGACGGTCGCGGAGATCGACGGACGCATCCCGCACTTCCTGCTTCCCGCCGCCGGGTGGGGCTCTGCCGCCGAGGTGGGCAAGGAGATCAAGGACCTGGTGCCCGACCGGGTGGCAGCGTTGAAGAAGTGGCGCAAGTCGATGATCGCCAAGCCCGGCAAGAAGGAGGTCGACGCCCTGGTCGACCTCGGGCGCCGAGTGGAGCGGCTCTGGGAGATCGCGACCCAGCGGCTGCGGATCGCTGAGGCGCAGGTGCGTCGTGACCTCGACCTGTGGGGTGAGCCGGAGACGGTTGCTGCCCTGCGGCACGTGGACGGTCGTGTGGTCAGCCGCCAGGAGATCGAAGCATCGTTGGCGGACCCCGACGGCGCCTACCAGCGGCTCAAGCTGGTGATGGACGCCTGGTGCGCGCTCTGGTTCTGGCCGCTGACCGAGACCGAGGTGGCCCCGCCGACCCTGGAGCAGTGGAACGGCGCCCTGCGCCAGGTCCTCGGCATCACCCAGGCGATGACGAAGGCGAAGAACTCCGACGACGACTCGTTCGCGCTGTCGCTGGACTGGGACTCCCTCGGCGAGTTGGAGGATCTGGACCGCGCTTTCGCTGGTGCGGAGAAGATCGAGAAGGTGCTGGCCGAGCACCCGTGGCTGGCGGTGACGCAGAAGATCGCGGAGCAGCAGGGGTTCTTCCACTGGGAGCTGCAGTTCGCGAGCGTCTTCGCGGATCGTGGTGGGTTCGACCTGCAGGTCGGTAACCCGCCGTGGGTGCGACCCCGGACGGACGTTGAGGCCCTGCTGGCCGAGGGCGACCCCTGGTGGCAGTTGGCGAACAAGGCCACTCAGGCTGACAAGGCGTCGCGCCGGGCGCTGACTATGCAGGTGCCGGGTATCCACGAGCTCGTCGTGGGGGCCTCTTCTGATGTGATTGTGACCGCTGAATGGCTGGGAGCGGTCACGGAGTATCCAGTTCTTGCGGGACTCCAACCGGACCTGTATCGCTGTTTCATGGTGAGGACATGGCTCTCTTCCCCTGCTTCGGGTGTGGTGAGCTTGATCCACCCTGAGTCGCATTTCACGGATGAGAAGGCAGCTGCTTTCCGTGGCCAGACTTACGCCCGCTTGCGCCGACACTGGCAGTTCATCAACGAATTGACGCTCTTCGAGATTCACCACCTCGTGGTCTTCGGGGTCCACGTTTACAGCAGCCGGAAGGATCCCGAGTTCCTCAACGCTGCATCGCTTTACCACCCTGAGACCGTCGAGCGTTCTCTGCGTCATGACGGATCTGGTATCGAGCCCGGGATCAAGGATGCGGAGGGTTCGTGGGACACGTCGCCGCACCGAGGCCGCATCCAAACGGTCGATGCGGACATGCTAGCCACATGGCACGCTCTGCTGGAGGCTGAAGAAACCCCAATTGCATACTCTCGGATGGTCTACACGGTCAACTCCGCCAGCGCTCAGGTGCTGGGGGTCTTGTCTGGAGCACCACGGCTTGGGTCGCTCCCCTTGGAATTCTCGAGAGGGTGGGACGAGTCGATTGACCGCAAGAAGGGACGCTTCGAGGTTGCCTGGGGTGAGCCAGTGGCGTGGGATGAGGTCATCCTTCAGGGACCTCACTTCCACGTCGGCGTGCCGTTCTACAAGCAGCCGAACGCGTCGATGAAGAACAATCTCGACTGGTCTCCGGTCGACCTGGAGACGCTGAAGGCGTCTGCTGTTCCGGTGACGTCGTACAAGCCGGCTGGGAGTCGGGCCACCTACGACACGTCGTACACCCACTGGGGTGAGCACGGGGAGATCGCGGCGCGGGATCACTACCGGGTTGCGTGGCGAATGATGGCGGCGAACACGGGAGAACGCACCCTAATTCCCGCGATCCTTCCTCCCGGAGCGGCACACATTCACGGGATCTTCTCGGCGGGGGGCGTAGAGCCGCCGCTGCTTGTGGACGTCGCTAGCAGCGCGATGTCGCTCCTGACGGACTTCGTTGTTCGGGCGGTCCCCAAGGCCACCATTGCTTCCAGCACGTTCTCTCGCATGCCGCGGACTCCTGCCGTCCTCCGGCATCAGCGTGCCGTCAGGGTGCTGCGCCTCAACTGCCTCACCGACGCCTACAGCGACCTCTACGACTCCGTCATCGAAGAGCTCGGCGGACCGCTGGCGGTGGGCAGTGACACCTGGACCGGTGGCCTCGACTACCCGGGCCGCTCCGACCTCGGCGACGTCCCGGCCACGTGGAACGCAGACGTTCCGCTGCGGCGTGGGGTCGACCGGCGTCAGGCCCTCGTCGAGATCGACGCCTTGGTGGCGCTCGGGCTCGGGGTCAGCGCCGACGACCTCTGCACGATCTACCGCACGCAGTTCCCCGTGCTGGCCGGCTACGACCGGAACAAGTATTTCTACGACGCCAACGGTCGTGAGGTGCCGACCCCGGTGCTGCAGGTCTTCAAGAAGAAGGGCCTGAGCCAGACCGACACTTCAGGAATGACGGAGGAGGAGCGCACGCACACCAACGCGTCGGGCAACACCTACGTCTACGAGCTGCCGTTCGTGACCCTTGACCGGGAGGCCGACATGCGCGCTGCTTACGCTCACTTCGAGGCGCTGCTCGACGCTGAGCGTCAGGGCTGAGGCCCACCAGCGGGCGGAACCGGGGCGGGCTCACCAGAGCTTGCCCCGGGAACCCTGCCCACGCGGGCCAAGATCCTGAGAACCTAGGCCCAGCGGTGCGCTGACCGTCACGGTGCACCGTCACTCCACCTGAGGAAGAGCACGTGTCCGAACTTCTCCCGTCCCTCGCTGCCCGCTCCGTGGCCAGCGGAATCGTCGACTACCTCGACACCACGTTCAACCTCACCGACCCCTGGGCGCGGCGCACCGTCCAAGAGTTCCTGGCCGACCCGCACGACGGCATGTTCAAGGGCCCCTACGTCCGGCTGCGGCTCCCGTTCCGCCCCGCCGCCGACGGGTGGCGCGACCACCTCGGCTGGCACCCCGCTGACTCTCCGGGCACCGGCGGCTTCGCCCCGTACGGACACCAGGCTGCGGCGTACGCCCGCCTCTCCTCGGCCACCCTTGATGAGCAGCGGCCCCGTCCGCTGCCCACGCTGGTCACCACCGGAACCGGTTCCGGAAAGACCGAGGCATTCCTGCACCCAATCCTCGACCACGTGCTGAGGGAGCGGAAGAAAGGCAACGGCGGCATCAAGGCCCTGCTGCTCTACCCGATGAATGCGCTGGCCAACGACCAGTCGCAGCGCCTCGCCGAGCTGATCACCACCACGCCCGCGCTGGCCGGCGTCACCGCAGGTCTCTACACCGGTGAAGGCGACCAAGGCCGCACCGCAGTCAGTGCAGACGGGCTCATCACGTCTCGCGCCGTGATGCGCAGCGAGGCGCCCGACATCCTGCTCACCAACTACAAGATGCTCGACCAGCTGCTGCTGCGTCCCGAGGACCAGCCGCTGTGGGCCCAGAGCGCCAACTCGCTGCAGTACCTCGTGCTGGACGAGTTCCACACCTACGACGGCGCCCAGGGCACCGACGTCGCGATGCTGCTGCGACGCCTCGGGATGGTGCTCAAGGCCAACGGCCAGCAGCCCCTGCCCGGCGAGGCACCCGAGACGGCCCAGCGTCCCCTCGGGCACGTCACGCCCGTCGCCACGTCAGCCACCCTCGGTGACGAAGGCGATCCGACGACGATGCTCACCTTCGCCGAGACCGTCTTCGGTGAACCCTTCACCCTCGACGCCGTGGTGACCGAGTCACGCCTGAGCCTGGAGGAGTGGAGCCAGGCTCCCGCCGGCGCCCCCGAACCTGCCGAGGGCCGTGGCCTCGCGCCCCGACTGACTGCTCTCACCGAGCAGTTCCCCACCCGCGGAGCCAGCGCGGACGCTGAAGCTCTGACCCGCGCTGTGCTGGACGTCCTGCACGTCACCGGTGCCGAAGGCGTCGACGTTGCGCTCACCGCTGGCCTGACGCCCGGCGAGCTGCTGCGAGCCCACCCACTGGTGATCCGCCTCGTCTCGCTGTGCGCCGAGGCCGTCGAGCATCGCGAGGTCGCCGACGAGCTCTTCCCCGGCACCAAGGACCCGTCCCACGCCACCACTGCCCTCGACCTGCTGCTGGCCGCCCTCAGCCACGTGCGCAGCACCGAAGGTCGCTCCATGGCCTCGGTCGAGATCCACCTGTGGGTGCGCGAGCTGAGCCGCATCGACCGCGCCGCCTCACCGCGTCCAGCGTTCTCCTGGAGCGACGACGGGCGCCGCGTCACCGACGAGGAGCACACCGACGCCTGGTTCCCCGCCATCTGGTGCCGTTCGTGTGGCCACTCCGGGTGGAGCGTGAAGGTCTCCCCAGCCAATGCCAGCGAGCTCGACGTCACCGACGACGACATCCGCAAGGCGTCCATGGCCAAGGAGGGGCGCGTGCGCGCCCTCATGCACGCCGCCCTGGCCGTCGAAGCAGACGAGAGCGACGAATCGGACCTCCTCGTCGCCACGTCCGGCAGCGGCCTGACCACCGGAGTGCTCCGCTGGTTCCACCCCGGACGCCGTCAGTTCCTCACCACTCCGCCCGAGGGCGAGGAGCAGCACGACGGCTCGGTGCTGCCCGTCCTCATGCACACCGGCATCGACGCCGGCGAGCACAACAACAAGGACGTCTGCCCCTCCTGCGGCCAGAAGGACTCCGTCCGCTTCCTCGGCTCCGCCCTCACCACCCAGCTCTCGGTGGCTCTCTCGACCCTCTTCGGCGACGCCGACCTCGACGCCAGCGAGAAGAAGGCCCTCGTCTTCACCGACTCCGTGCAGGATGCCGCCCACCGCGCCGGCTTCGTGCAGAGCCGCTCCCACAGCCTGACCCTGCGCTCGGTCCTGCACCGTGCCGTCGGCGAAGGCACCACCCTCGACCGGGTCGCCACCCGAGCCGTCGAACAGGCAGGCGACGAGAGCCGCGACCGGCACCGGCTGCTCCCGCCCGACCTCGCCGAGACCGCGCAGTTCCGCAGCTTCTGGGAGAACCGCAAGCCGTCCAAGGCGACCGTCGAGCGGGTCCGGAACCGCCTCGCCTTCGACGCTGCGCTGGAGTTCGGGCTGCAGTCCCAGTTCGGACGCACGCTCGAGCAGACCTCCACCGTCTCCGTCGAGGTGGACGCCGCCCCCGAGACGCTCGTGACCGCCGCGCGCGAGGCCATCGAGTCTGCTGGTGGCCTCGACCTGTTCCCGATCACCCCCACCGACGCCCAGATGATCGTCTGGGCGCGCGGGATGCTCGAACACATGCGACGTCGCGGCGCCATCCACCACCCGTGGCTGGAAAAGGTGATCAAGGAGGACGGCAACCGCCACTTCGTCTGGGGTGGACGTCCCCGCCACGAGGGCATGCCGGCCTTCCCCACCGGCCGCCTCGCGCCCGCGTTCCCCTTCGTCGGCAAACACCCCGGCGGCCGGGAGCCGATCTTCGACCCCACCACCACGCCCAAGAGCTGGTACGCCACCTGGACCAAGCGCTGCCTCGGCATCCCCGACGCCACCGGCAGCCACCTGGTCGGCCCGCTGCTCGCCCGCCTGGCCCAGCACGGCGTCCTGGTCGAACGCGTCAGCAACTCCAAGCTGCGGGTGTACGCCGTCCCGCCGACCCGGGTGCGGCTCGCTCCCGTCGACGACACCGACCTCGCCGTCGGCCGCCACACCCTGCGCTGCACCACCTGCCGTTCCACCGTGGCCGGCAGCCTCACCACCGTCGCGCAGATCGCCGGGGGGCCGTGCACCGTCGCCCGCTGCCCCGGGCACCTCGAGACGGTCGCGGGAGAACCCGACAACTTCTACCGCCGCTTCTTCGCCGCCCACCAGGTGCAGCGCGTCATCGCCCGCGAGCACACCTCGTTGCTGCCCGACGACGTGCGTCTGGCCCACGAGGACGGTTTCAAGGGGTCCGCCGACACCCCCAACGCCCCCAACGTGCTGGTGGCCACCCCCACGCTGGAGATGGGTATCGACATCGGTGACCTCTCCACAGTCATGCTCGCTTCCCTGCCGCGCACCGTGGCGTCCTACCTGCAGCGCGTCGGTCGAGCCGGCCGCCTCACCGGCAGCGCGCTCGACCTCGCCTTCGTCGCCGGACGCGGCCAGCACCTGCCCCGTCTGGGCGACCCGCTGTCGATGATCAACGGCGAGGTCCGCCCCCCGGCGACCTACCTCAAGGCCGAGGAGATCCTGCGCCGCCAGTACATCGCCTCCGTCGGCGACCGCCTCGCACGTCGCAGCGACGCACCGTCCCTGCACGGCGCAGGTTCGGTGCTGAGCAAGGTCACGCCCGGCACCTACCTGCACGACCTGGTCACCTTCGCCGAGGAGGACGCCGCGCTGCCCGAAGGTGCCGGCTCCCACCTCGACGAGTTCCTCGACGCCTTCCCCAGCCTCGACGGCGAGTCCCGGATGCGTCTGCGGCAGTGGTTGCTGCCCGTGGGCGACGTGCCGCTGACCTCCGGGCTCGGGACGCGGGCGCTGAGCGCCGCGCAGCAGTGGAAGGCGACCCTGGAGGAGCTCAGCCACCGGATCACCGCCCTGGAGGCCGACCTTCCCGAGCTGAAGGCGAAGGCTGCCGCCGAGACCAGAACCCAGGAGGACGAGGACGCCCTCCGCGACGCCGAGGCAGCACGCAAGCTTGCCCGGGGCCAGCGGGCGGCGATGAACTCCGACCACTGGATCGGTGTGCTGGAACGGGTCGGACTCTTCCCCAACTACACGCTGCACGACGACAGCGTCACCCTGGACGTCGGGCTCACCTGGTTCGACCCGGACGAGGCCAAGTACCAGACCGAGACAGCCTCCTACGGCCGCGCGTCCTCACTCGCCCTGCGCGACTTCGCCCCTGGCGCCGTCTTCTACGCAGGCGGCCACCAGCTGCGCGTCGACACCGTCGACCTCGGCGCCGCCGGCAGCGAGGTGCACACCTGGTGCTTCTGCCCCGACTGCGGCTACGGCGTCGACCTCACCGGTGCCCCCGTGCCCACATCGTGCCCGCGCTGCAGCAGCAACGGCATCGCCGACCTCGACCAGCGGCTCCAGGTCGCCGAGCTGACCAAGGTGTCCTCCCGGATGCGCCGCGACGACGCGGTGATCGACGACGTCAAGGAGGACCGCGAGCGCATCGCGTTCACCCAGCTCGTCGCCGCCGACGTCGACCCCGCAGGAGAGACCCGCCGCTGGTACGTCGAAGACTTCGGCCTCGGCGTCCGCCACCTGCGCAACATGACCATCCGGTGGCTCAACCTGGGGCGCTCGGACGCGTCGGGCAAGCCGCGCTTCCTCGCCGGGCAGGATGTCTCCGTCCCCCTCTTCCGTCTCTGCGCCGAGTGCGGACACATCGACAAGGGCATGCGCCGCAACGCCCGTGATGAGCACCAGCCGTGGTGCCGCCTGCGCAAGGCTGAGGAGGAGAAGAGCGTCAACGTCGCGCTCTCGCGCACCCTGGTGACCGAAGGACTGCTCGTCCGCCTGCCCGCGTTCATCGCCCTCGGCAGCCCCTTCGTCATCCCCTCACTGGCGGCGGCCCTGCGCCTGGGGCTGCGTGAGCACATCGGTGGCGACCCCGACCACCTCGCACTGGAGGTCGTCGTCGACCCCACCCCCGGCGAGGGGCTCAACGCCGACGCCCTGCTGGTGCACGACGTCGTGCCCGGCGGCACCGGCTACCTGGCCGAGCTTGCCGACCACCTCACGCTCCGATCCATCCTGATGAAGGCCTACCGGGTCGTCGCCGACTGCGCCTGCGACGACGGTCGCCTCGCCTGCCACCGGTGCCTGCTTCCGCTCGCCACCCCTGGCCAGGAGAACAAGGTCTCCCGGGTGGAGGCAGTGCGCGTGCTCCGCGACCTGCTGAACGGCGACACCGGCACCAGCCACGAACCCGACGACACCCCCTGGAGCGTCACCGACGTGCCGCCCCCGGCGGCTGACCTGGAGTCGACCCTGGAGCAGAAGTTCCGCGAGGTGTTCAAGCAGCGCGTCACCGCCTTGGGAGCCACCCTCAAGGAGATCCCGGGCGACCGGGGAGTCTCGATCGAGATCACCCTCGGCGGGGTGCTGTGGCGGCTCGAGCCCCAGGTCAACATCGCCACCAGCAAGCCCGACTTCGTGCTGACCTGCTCCGACGTCAACGTGCCCCGCACCGCGATCTTCTGCGACGGCTGGCAGTATCACGCCAGCCCGCTGCACAACTCCATCGCCGTCGACGCCCAGAAGCGGCGGCAGCTGCGCGACCTTGACCTCCAGGTGGTCTCGCTCTCGTGGGAGGACCTCGAGGACGACGTCGAGCCGGCATGGTTCAGCGACGCGGCATGGCAGCAGCTCACCAGGCGGCCTGGATCCGGCCTCAGGCCCGAGCACCGCGACGTGATCCTCAACGGACCTATGGGCCTGCTCATGCACTGGATCCAGCGCCGCGACGTCGACGGACTGCGTGCCATCGGTGAGGCACTGCCGTGGCTCTTCTACGTGGCTGCCGCCGACACCAGCGGCGCAGGGCGGTCCGGCAAGACCGGTCGGCGCAGCTCGCTCGACCACGTGGCGCTGGGGGTGGCGCAGGGACACGAACCCGGCTCCGGCGACGTTCCGTGGTGGTCGTGGAAGCAGAGTGCCCTCGACGTCGTTTGCCGAGCGGTCCCCAGTAGCGCCGCACGCGCGGTCGAGCTCGTGCTGCTCTGCCACGACGCCGAGGACGTCCTGGTGCAGGGACGCCCTGGCTGGGCCGAGTGGCTGCGACTGAGCAACCTGGCGGGTCTGCGGTACAGCCACACCTCGGTCGTCGCCCGATCTGAAATCGACGGTGTCGAGACCCCGCCCCCGCCGCTCGAGGTGATGGTGAGCGACGAACTCACCGTCGACCTCGCGCCGGAGTGGGAGACGCTGATGGCCGAGACCACCAGCGACGCCGAGCGGACGTTCTTGGCTCGGCTGTCTGAGTCAGGGATGCCCATTCCCACCTTTGACGTGGAGATCGACGGGCTCCCGTTGGGACTGGCCTGGAGCGAACACCACGTCTTCGTGATGAATCCCGACGACTTCACCGACGACGAGATCGCCATGCTGCGTGAGCGCGGCTGGACACCTGCGACCATGGACGTCGACGCCGTCCGCCACGCCCTGACGCCCGGAGGAACCTCCTGATGCCCCACGTCATCTACGCTCCCCACCCCAAGGGCACGCCCGACGGCAGCGTCCACCAGAAGGCCATGACCTTCATGACCAAACTGTTCAAGGACGACACCACCCCGGGGCTGCACATCGAGCCCATCCAGAACTCGCAGGACCCCCGGGTACGGACCGGACGGGTCGACCAGTTCTGGCGCGCCGTGCTCTTCAAGCTCACCCCCAGCGACGGTGCACCGCACTACGTGTACACCGGCGTGTGGCCGCACGACGACGCCATCGAGATCGCCAAGAAGGCGACGCTCAAGGTGAACCCGGTCAACGGTCTCAGCGAGCTGATCATCAGCACGGCACCGGCCGTGGAGGAGCAGTCCCCCTCCCGGGATCAGCCTGTACCGCCCGACCAGACCGAGAAGGTGGAGGCAGCTACGGCGCAGGAGCCGCTGATGGCGAGGGTCTCGCCCGGAAGCACCGTCGAGCGGCTCGTCGCCGAGGTGGGCCTGCCCGAGGACGTGGCCACGGCCCTGTGGGCAGCTACCGACGAGGACGACGTGCTGGAGCTGGCCCAGTCGACCGCCGAGTGGCAGGGCCTGGCAATGGTCGAGCTGGCGGCCGGCGGGAGCATCGAGTCCGTCAAGCAATCGCTGGCCCTGGACGACGTCTCCGTGGACCCCGAGGCGTCCGAGGACGACCAGCTGCTGGCGGCCATGCGCCACCCCGTCGGGCAGAGCCAGTTCGCCTGGATCGAGACCGACGACGAGCTCAAGGCCGTCGTCGAGAGCGAGGACTTCGCCGCGTGGCGCGTCTTCCTCCACCCCGAACAACGTCGCTATGTCGAGAAGGACTTCAACGGGCCGTTCCGGCTCAGCGGGGGCGCCGGCACCGGCAAGACTGTCGTGTTGCTACACCGGGCCCGCCGACTGCACCAGGACGACCCACAGGCACGCATCGTGCTGACCACGTACAACCGCACCTTGGCCGACGCGTTGAAGCGGGACCTTCGGTTGCTGGACCCGAGCATCACGATCGCGGCCAAGCTCGGTGAACCCGGCGTTCATGTGGCCGGCGTTGACCAGCTCGCCGCGGCGGTGCTGAAGGGCGCGACGCCCGGTGATCGTGACGCCGCTGTCGCTGCCGTGTTCGGCCAGGGCGGCAACCCCGCCACGGGGCGCAACAACCAGTCGCAGCAGTCCTGGAAGGACGCGCTCCTGGGCCAGGAGGCCAAGCTCCCGACGGGGGCAGCCACGGCCGCCTTCCTGGCCAGCGAGTACGACCTGGTCGTGTTGCCCCGCCACGTCACCACCCAGGCTGACTACCTGAAGGTGCGGCGTCCCGGACGAGGTGTCGCGCTCGGCCGCAGCCAGCGTGCCGCCGTCTGGACGGTCATCGAGGCCTACCGCAGCGCCGGGGCAGCCCAGGGGGTCGTCGACTACAGCGAAGTGTTCGCCCTGGCCTCCGCACTGCTCACCGCGAACGGTGCTGCCCCGGCGCGTGCCGACCATGTCCTGGTCGACGAGGGACAGGACCTCAGCCCGGTGCGCTGGCAGTTCCTGCGGGCGTTGGTCGACGAGGTTCCGAACGATCTCTTCATCGCCGAGGACGCCGCCCAGCGGATCTACGGTCAGCGGGTGACCCTGGGGCAGTACGGGATCAAGGTCGTGGGCCGCTCCCGCCGCCTCTCCCTGAACTACCGCACCACCCACCAGGTGCTCGCCTTCGCCTCCGGTGTGCTGGACGGCGACCAGCTCGAGGACTCGGCCTTCGATCCGGAGCAGACCGATGGCCAGGGCGGAAAGTACCGCTCGGCACGGAGCGGACCGGTGCCGGTGCGCAAGGGTGTCTCCACTCTGGGGGAGCAACTGGCCGAGGCTGCGGCGTTGCTCTCGCAGTGGATCGATGCCGGGGTCGAGCGGACCACCATCGGGGTCCTGGTACGCGACACCCGGACCGCCGAGCAGGTGGTGCGTGGGCTGGCCGACCGCGGTGTCGAGGCGCGTCAGATCACCACGGGCAAGGCCGTCACCACGGAGATCCAGGTCATGACCATGCACCGGGCCAAGGGCATGGAGTTCTCCCGGGTGCTCATCTTCGGTGCCTCCAGCAAGAACCTGCCCGCGGCCTACCTGGTGGCAGATCTCGACGAGACCGAGCGCGCCGAATTGATGCAGCGCGAACGCTCCTTGTTCTACGTCGCGGCCACCCGAGCCCGCGACGAGCTCGTGGTCCTGTGGGACGGGGAACCGAGCGAGTTCCTGGCCTGATACCGGCGACCAAACAGCCGCCGTGCCATCGGTTGATCGGAAAGATCACAGGAGGTCGACGTCGAGCCGCATCTGACTTGCCACCGGCCTCGGAGGGGACGCACAGCGTCCGGGCGTCGCGGGAGCGCCCGGGGGTGTCCTGGAGGCCGTCAGGTGGTTGGCATACCCCCCCCTGGGAGCAGATCAGGGCGGGGCTTGAAGGCGGTTTGCGACATGCCCGCCAACGGCGATGACCTTCTCGGACTCGACCAGCTGAGGCAAACGCCCTGGTTGCGCGAGTGAGGTCTCGATCGGGTGTGGGCGGATCTTGGCTGGGCACGGGCCCAGCTGGCGCGGCACTCCTCTTGTCATGTCGACAACAGGGAGAGGGGGTCTGGGGCTTCAGTGCTTCCCGTCGTGCGGGGCGGATTCAGCCGGTCGTTGCACCACGACTGATTGCGTGGTCTGAGAGTAGTTCTTCAAGGCGCTGGGCTGGGGTGTCCCAGTCCAGCGTCTTGCGGGGTCTGGTGTTGAGTTTCCGGGCGACCT
>JAEWXC010000047.1 GCA_023396115.1 Actinomycetes bacterium
GGTTAGCGGTACGGGGCCGGGCCGGGTGGGGGGGGCGGGGCCGGGAGGTGTGGTGACGCTGTCCGCGCCTGGGTGATCCGCGGGTCGGATCAGGCAGCCAGGTGGAGCGAACAGGTCCAAGTACCACGCGCCGTCAGGTTCGCGACGTGTCGCTCGTCGGGCGTGATCGTGGTGCGGCAGCTCGGGTGCGCGCAGTGCAGCACCGTGCTGGTGGTGTTCTTCATCGTCTTCCTCCTCACCCCGGATCCCCCTGATCCGGGACTTTGTGCTCATCCGGCGACCGGTCACGCGGTCGCGACCGTCCGGATGTTGGACGAACGTTAGCCGCAACGGAAACATTCCGCACGTGTTCTCCCTCACGCGGCGTGTTGGCGGACGGCTTCCTGTCCCTGACCTGTCATCGACCTGTCGTCGGCGGGGAGTACACCGCACTAGACTGCGGGCCCGTGGCCGCCATGCAGATCACCCCCAGCATCCTCAACGCCGACTTCGCCAACCTCGGGGCGGAGGTGGCCAGGATTCCCAGTGCGGACTGGATCCACGTGGACGTGATGGACAACCACTTCGTCCCCAACCTCACCTTCGGTCCGAGCATGGTCGAGGCGCTCGCGCGCTCCACCGACCAACCCCTGGACGCCCACCTGATGATCGAGAACACCGACCGTGAGGCACTGACCTACGTCGAGGCCGGCTGCTCGTCGGTGACGTTCCACGTCGAGGCCACCCGGGCGCCGGTCCGGCTGGCCCGCGAGATCCGGGCCGCCGGGGCCCGCGCCTCCATGGCGCTGCGGCCCGCGACCCCGGTCGAGCCCTACGAGGAGATCCTCGCCGAGCTCGACATGCTGCTGATCATGACCGTCGAGCCCGGGTTCGGCGGCCAGAAGTTCCTCGACCTGTGCCTGCCCAAGATCCGCAAGGCCCGCGAGCTGATGGCCCGGCACGGGGTCGAGACCTGGCTCCAGGTCGACGGTGGGGTGTCGCTGGAGACGATCGAGCGCTGCGCCGAGGCCGGGGCCGACGTGTTCGTGGCCGGGTCGGCCGTCTACTCCGCCGAGGACCCCGACCTGATGGTGCGCGAGCTGCGCGAGCGCGCCGCCTCCGCCTCGGCTCTCTGAGTCCCGACCGCCCACTCGTCCCGTCGTCACGACGGGACGGTGCAGCAGCGTCCCCGGTGGTGCCGACCCCGTGGCAGGCGACACCGAGGTCCCCGGAAGTCCACTGTGTGGCAGGTCACCGCGCCGCTGGTGCGGGACTGTGGCAGGCTTGACCTCGCAAGAGCGAAAGCTCGCGTGCTCTGGGGGCGGTGAAATTCCGCACCGGCGGTGACAGTCCGCGACCCGACCACCTCGGTGGCCGGTTGACCAGGTGGAACTCCTGGACCGACGGTGAAAGTCCGGATGGAAAGAGGCACGCAGGCTCGGTCGGCGCGTCCTGTGCCGTCGAGCCCTCGTAGCGCCCCCGTGAGTCCGCGACCGGACGAGAACGAGGGGCCAGGGTGCACAGCCACGACGTTGAACGGGCAGCGATGCGTCGCGCCCTGGCGTTGGCGGCGACCCCCGGCTTCGCGCTCGGCGGCAACCCGCGGGTCGGCTGCGTGCTGCTGGACGAGGACGGCCGGGAGCTCGGCGCCGGGTACCACCGGGGCGCCGGCACCGACCACGCCGAGGTCGACGCGATCCGGGCCGCCCGCACCGCGGGGCACGACCTGTCCGGCGCCACTGCCGTGGTGACCCTCGAACCCTGCGACCACACCGGTCGGACCGGCCCCTGCTCGGAGGCACTGCTCGAGGCTGGCATCGCCCGGGTGGTGCACGCCCAGTCCGACCCCAACCCGGTGGCCACCGGGGGAGCCGCCCGGCTGCGGGCTGCCGGTGTCGAGGTGGAACAGGGGCTGCTGGCCCCCGAGGCGCTGGCCCTGAACCGGTACTGGACCTTCGCCGTCGGCCACGGCCGGCCGCAGGTGACCTGGAAGTTCGCCGCCAGCCTCGACGGGCGCAGCGCCGCCGCGGACGGCACCAGCCGGTGGATCTCCAGCGCCGCCGCCCGCCGCGACGCGCACCTGCTCCGGGAGCGGGTCGACACGATGCTGGTCGGGACCGGCACCCTGGTCGCCGACGACCCGGCCCTCACGGTGCGAGACGCCCACGACGCGCCCCTGCCGGTGCAGCCGCGTCGCGCCGTCATGGGCCTGCGCACCATCCCCGAGGACGCCCGGGTGCGCGGCACCGACGGGAACGGGGTGCTCCACCTCGCCACCCGCGACCCCCGTGCCGCCCTGGCGGAGCTGTTCGCCGCCGGTGCCCGGGACGTGCTGCTGGAGGGCGGCCCCCACCTGGCCGCGTCCTTCGTGCGGGCCGGCCTCGTCGACGAGGTCGTCGCCTACCTGGCCCCGGTACTGCTGGGCGCAGGACCCAGCGCCGTGGCGGACCTGGGCATCACCACCATCGCTGGGGCGTTGCACCTGCAGGTCACCGAGGTGACCGTGCTGGGTGACGGGCCCGGCACCAACCTGCGGCTGCGGATGACGCCGCCGCACCCCGCCGGCGCGCCCACCGCGCCGGCCCCCGAGGAGAGGAACTGACGTGTTCACCGGAATCGTCGAGGAGCTCGGCTCCGTGACCGGCGTCGTCGACCAGGGTGACTCCCTGGTGCTGTCCGTGGCCGCCGGCGCGGTGCTGGAGGGCACCGGGCTGGGCGACTCGATCGCCGTCAACGGGTGCTGCCTGACCGTCACCTCGATCACCACCGACGACGGCGGCACCCCGACCGGGTGGACCGCCGACGTGATGGCCGAGACGCTGGCCAAGACCTCGCTGCGCACCGCCGTACCCGGCGCCGTGGTCAACCTGGAGCGTGCGGTGGCCGTCGGCGACCGGCTCGGCGGCCACATCGTCCAGGGCCACGTCGACGGCGTCGGGACGGTGCTGTCCCGCACCCCCGGGGAGCACTGGGAGGTCGTCGAGATCAGCCTCCCCAGCCACCTGTCGCACTACCTGGTCGACAAGGGCTCGATCACCGTTGACGGGGTCTCCCTGACCGTCGTCGAGGCACGTGAGGACTCCTTCACCGTCAGCCTGATCCCCGAGACCCTGGCCCGGACCACGCTCGGCACGCGGGCCGTGGGGGAGCCGGTCAACCTGGAGGCCGACGTGATCGCCAAGCACGTGGAGCGGCTCCTGGTCGGCGGACACCTCGGTGACCTCGTCGAGCGTCTGGGGCGCGCGGGAGCGGGGGAGGACGCATGAGCCTGCAGCACCTGGTCGACTGGCTGCTCAACGGCACCATCCAGGTCGGCGACGGCTCCCTGATGGCCCGCGAGGTCGTCGGGAACCTGTTCGGTCTCGCCTCGGCCCTGCTCGGCATGCGCCGGCTGGTGTGGGCCTGGCCGATCGGCATGGTCGGCAACGTCCTCCTCTTCACCGTCTTCGTCTCCGGCGAGCTCAACGGGCTCACCCAGGAGCCGCTGTGGGGCCAGGCCGGACGCCAGGTCATCTACCTGGCCGCCGCCGTCTACGGCTGGTACCGCTGGAGCGCCTCGCGCCGCAGCAGTGCCGCCGAGGACGGGGCCGCGATCGTGCCCCGCTGGGCCACCGGTCGGGAACGGGTCGAGCTCGTCGTCGCCGGGGTGGTCGGCTACGCGGCCGCCTACCTGCTGCTCAGCCAGATCGGGTCCTGGGGCGTGGCCACCGAGGCCTGGATCCTGGCCGGGTCGCTGCTCGCCACCTACGGGATGGCCCGCGGCTGGGTCGAGTTCTGGATCGTCTACATCCTCGTCGATGCCGTCGGCGTCACCACGCTGGTCCGGGCCGGCTACTACCCGACCGCCGGCATGTACCTGTTCTACGGCGTCTTCTGCGTCCTGGGTCTGATCACCTGGTGGCGCGTGGAACGCCGCACCCACGACACGCCCCCGGCGCCCGCCGCGGAGCACCCCGAGCACGCAGGAGCGAGCGCATGAGCACCCACGAACCGACCGACGGGACCTGGACCGGCACGGTCCGCCTCGACCCGGTGGAGCGTGCGATCGCCGACATCGCCGCCGGCAAGGGCGTCGTGGTCGTCGACGACGAGGACCGCGAGAACGAGGGCGACATCATCTTCGCCGCCGCGAAGGCCACCCCCGAGCTGATGGCGTTCACCATCCGGCACTCCTCGGGCGTGATCTGCGCCCCGATGCCCGGCGACATGCTGGACCGGCTCGAGATCCCCCTGATGACCCCGCACAACAAGGACAAGCTCCGCACCGCGTACACGATCTCGGTCGACGCCCGCGACGGGGTCTCCACCGGGATCAGCGCCGCGGATCGCGCCCACACGGTGCGCACCCTGGCCGACTCGGCCACCGAGCCGTGGGAGCTCACCCGACCCGGGCACGTCTTCCCGCTGCGCTACCGCGAGGGCGGGGTCCTGGTCCGCCGCGGGCACACCGAGGCCGCGGTCGACCTGGCCATCCTGGCCGGCCTCACCCCGGTCGGGGTGCTGGTCGAGGTCGTCAACGACGACGGCACCATGAAGCGCGGCCCCGAGCTGCGCGAGTTCGCCGACGAGCACGGCCTGGCGATGATCTCGATCGAGGACCTGGTCCGCTACCGCCGTCGGGTCGAGCGGCACGTGGAGCGGGTCGCGGAGACCACGCTGCCCACCGAGCACGGGGTGTTCACCGCCTACGGGTACACGATCACCATCGACGGCTCCGAGCACGTCGCCCTCACCGTCGGCGACCTGTCCGGTGACGAACCGGTGCTGACCCGGGTGCACAGCGAGTGCCTGACCGGGGACGCGTTCGGCAGCCACCGGTGCGACTGCGGCCCCCAGCTGGCCGAGTCGATGCGGCGGGTGCAGGAGGCCGGCCGCGGGGTCATCGTCTACCTGCGGGGCCACGAGGGCCGGGGGATCGGCCTGGTCGCCAAGCTGCAGGCCTACCAGCTCCAGGACGGCGGTCGGGACACCGTGGACGCCAACCTCGACCTGGGGCTGCCGGCCGACGCCCGCCACTACGGCACCGCCACCCAGATCCTGCGCGACCTGGGTGTCACCGACGTGCGGCTGCTGACCAACAACCCCGAGAAGGTCACCAGCCTGCAGGACTACGGCGTCACCGTCTCCGAACGGATCGGTCTGACCACGCACCCCAACGACCACAACCTCGCCTACCTGCAGACCAAGCGGGACCGGATGGGCCACCACCTGCCCGAGGACCTGGACATCAACCCGGAGGAGAACCGATGAGCGGCCACGGCGCCCCCGCCCCTGTCCCCGTCGACGCGAGTGGCCTGCGGGTCGCGGTCGTCGCCGCCAGCTGGCACACCCAGGTGATGGACGGTCTGCTGGCCGGTGTCGAGCGGGCCCTGGCCGACTTCGGCGTCACCGACGCGACCGTGGTCCGGGTCCCCGGCACGTTCGAGTTGCCGGTCGTCGCGGCTCGGCTCGCGGCCACCCACGACGCCGTGGTCGCCCTCGGCGTGGTGATCCGCGGCGGCACCCCGCACTTCGAGTACGTGTGCTCGGCGGCCACCGACGGACTCACCCGGGTCGCGCTCGACCACGGGGTCCCGGTCGGCTTCGGGGTGCTCACCTGCGACACCGATGCCCAAGCCCTCGACCGGGCCGGTCTGGAGGGTTCCTCGGAGGACAAGGGCTACGAGGCGACCGCCGCTGCGCTCGAGACCGCGGACACCCTGCGCGGCCTCGCAGGGTGACCGCCTAAACTCGGGTCCTGTGAAGACGTTCGAGGAGCTCTGGGCCGAGCTCGAGGAGAAGGCCCGGACCCGTCCCCCCGGTTCCGGCACCGTCGCGCAGCTCGACGCCGGGGTGCATGCCATCGGCAAGAAGCTGGTCGAGGAGGCCGCCGAGTCGTGGATGGCCGCCGAGCACGAGGGCAAGGACGCCGCGGCGCTGGAGATCAGCCAGCTGCTGTACCACGCCCAGGTCCTGATGCTGGCCAGCGGACTCACCCTCGACGACGTCTACTCCCACCTGTAAAGGAAACCCGTGCTCCGCATCGCCGTCCCCAACAAGGGGGCACTGTCCCAGGCAGCCTCGGAGATGCTGCGCGAGGCCGGTTACCGGCAGCGCAACGACTCCAAGGAACTGGCCCTGGTCGACGACGTCAACAGCGTCGAGTTCTTCTACCTCCGTCCGCGCGACATCGCCCTGTACGTGGGCGAGGGCACCCTGGACGTCGGCATCACCGGGCGTGACCTGCTCACCGACTCCGGCGCCAGCGCCCAGGAGGTCACCGGCCTCGGCTTCGGTCGCTCCCGGTTCCACTTCGCCGGCCCGCGCGGTGAGTTCACCAGCGTGCAGGACCTGGCCGGCAAGCGGATCGCGACGTCCTACCCGGGCATCGTCCGCAGCCACCTCGCCGCCCACGGCGTCGAGGCCCAGGTGACCCGGCTGGACGGGGCTGTCGAGACCTCCATCCAGCTCGGTGTGGCCGACGCGATCGCCGACGTGGTCGAGACCGGCTCCACCCTCCGGGCCGCCGGCCTGGAGGTGTTCGGCGAGCAGATCTTGGCCTCCGAGGCGGTGCTGATCCGCCGCGACGGCGCCGAGCAGCCCGGCTACGAGACGTTCCTGCGGCGCATCCAGGGCGTCCTGGTCGCCCGCAGCTACGTGATGATGGACTACGACATCGCCGAGGAGAAGGTCGACGCCGCCATCGCGATCACCCCCGGCCTGGAGGGACCGACGGTCTCGCCGCTGGCCCGCGAGGGCTGGGTCGCGGTCCGGGTGATGGTGCCCCGCACCGGCGCCCAGCGGTTGATGGACGAGCTCTACGAGGTCGGCGCCCGCGCCATCCTGACGACGGGGATCCATGCAGCCCGCCTCTGAACGTCCCGACGGCTCCGAGACCCCGGCGCTGCCGGTCACCTGGCGCCCCCTCGGCGTCCGGCTGGCGTCGGTGTTCTTCGGCGCCCTGCTGTTCATCGTCTGCGCCGTCGCGTGGCTCACCTTCGACCCGGAGGTGAAGGCCAAGTTCTCCGCCTACCAGCGCGGCACCCTGGTCGTCATGGGTCTCGGCGTGGTCGCGCTGCTGCACGCCCTGGGACGCGCGCGGGTGACGGCCACCCAGGCCGGGTTGACGGTCGTCAACGGCTGGCGCACCCGGCAGTACGAGTGGGCCGAGGTCCTGGCGGTGCACCTGCCCTCGGGAGCCCCGTGGGCCACGGTCGACCTCTCCGACGGCACCACCGCCTCGCTGACCGCGCTGCAGTCCAGCGACGGCATCCGGGCCCGCCGCGCGGTGCTGGAGATTCGCTCCCTGCTCGAGCGCTGAGGGTCCTGCCCGCCCGAGCGGTCCGGCGTCAGGTCACGAACCGCAGGTCGGCGTTCTCCCGGGTCCGGGCCCGGGCGTGCAGGTCGGCCTCGTCGAGCAGCCACTGGTCCCAGTAGGGCTGCTGTTCCTCGCCGTCGCGCTCGCGCCCGCGGGCCCGGCGCAGCTCGGCCTCGGCCTCGACCCACACCACCAGCGAGGCCAGGGACCGGTGCCGGCCGACCGCCGCACCCACCCCCTCCACGACGACCACCGCGCCCGGTGCCGGTGCGGCCACCGGGACGACCTCGGTGAACGCGCTCGCGTGCCAGTCCCACCGTCGCCACGACGACGCCTCGTCCCGGGCCAGCGGTACCAGCAGCGCCGTCAGGGTGTCGGCGAGCCCGGGCAGTCCGCGCCACCCGGCCAACATCTCGTCGGTGTGCAGCACCATGCCTCCGGTGAGCCGGGCGACCTCGGTGGCCAGGCTGGTCTTGCCCGAACCGGCCAGGCCGTCCACGCACAGCAACCGGCCCGCGCCGAGCCGTGCCGGGGCCCGGGTCAGCGCCGCCACCACCGCCTCGACGTCGTCGGCGGCCCACCGGCTGCTCAGAACGCGAGCCCCTCGCCGCGGTAGCTGGGCACCGACTCGACGATCCGGTCACCGGCGACCAGGTGCGCGGTGGTGGTGTGCTCGAACAGCTCGCCGGACTTGGCGTGCCGGAACCAGACCAGGTCCCCGATCCGCAGGTTCGCCGCCACCGGCCCGGTCAACGGGGTCTGCACCTCCCCAGCGCCCTCCAGACCGGTCAGCTCCAGACCGCCGGGAGCCCACGGGATCGGTGCCCGGTCGGGCCCGACAGGCCCGGAGGCGATCAGCCCACCGCCGTGCACGGTGGCCACCTCGGGGGAGGGACGGCGCACCACCCGCAGGCCGAAGAACGCCGCCGGTCGCGGGGTGAAGGAGGCGTAGTGGTCGAACAGACCCGGGACCAGCAACCCGGAGCCGGCAGCGACCTCGGTGACGACCGGGTCCCCGACGGTGGTTTCCACGGAGCCGGAGCCGCCGGCGTTGAAGAACTCCAGGTCGGCGTGGCGGGTGAGGGCGTCGACGACCTGCCGGCGGCGGGTGGCGAGCTGGGAGACCGAGGCCTGCTTGAGCCGGCGCACCACGAACGACTTGGCCCGCTGGTGCGGGACGGTGTCGGGGACGCCGGCCACCTGCCCCTCGTAGGTCATCGCCCCGACCAGCACGAACCCCGGGCGCCGGGCGACCAGCCGCGCCAGCCGTTCGGCCTCCTCGGCGCCGGTGACGGGGGACCGCTTCGGGCCGACCCGGCCACGGCCCAGGTCGAGTCCGGCGTCGACGTCCAAGCACAACCGCACCGGGACCGAGGTGGAGTGCCGGACCCGGTCGATGACGTCCAGGTGGGCCTGGTTGTCGAACATCAGGGTGATCGCGGCTGCGGCGGACGGGGAGGCGACCAGTTCGGCCAGGGCGCCGGCGTCCACCGTCGGGTAGGCCACGACGATGTCGTCACTGATGCCGTGTTCGAAGAGCCACAGCGCCTCCCGCAGCGTGAACGCGAGCACCCCCTCGAAGCCGTCCCGGGCCAGCACCCGCTCGATCAGGGCTGGCACCCGCAGCGACTTCGACGCCACCCGGATCGGCTTGCCCGCCGCCCGACGCAGCAGGTCGTCGGCGTTGGCGTCGAAGGCGTCCAGGTCGACCACCACGGTGGGGGTCGGGAGCGGTTCGTCGTGGTGCTCGACAGCGGCGTTGAGCCGACGGAGCAGGGCGGTGCGGGCTGCGCGCTCGGCGGAGGAGTCCGACATGGGGGGCACGCTACCGGCGCCCGCCCAGCGGCGGGACGGGGATCAGAGGATGGGAGGATGGTGCCGTGCTGACCATCCCCGACCCCGGCTTCGCAGGCGACGAGGGCGCCGCCGATCCCGAGGTGCTCCGTGCCCTGTCCGCCGCGTCGGCGGACCCGGCGGCCTACCCCGCCGCCGTGGCCGCGCTGTCCCGCTCGCGCGTCCTGGTGCCCGTGGTGGCGCTGCTCGGTGAGGTGGAGTACGACGAGAACGGGCTGGCGCACGACAAGACCTCCGACATGGCCGCGGTGCTGATGACCGGCGCCGACGGTCGCCTGGCCCTGCTGGCCTTCACCGGCACCGGGTCGCTGACCGCCTGGAACCCCGAGGCGCGTCCGGTCCCGGTCCCGGCCCGGATCGCCGCCCAGTCGGCGATCCAGGACGACGCGGCCGCCCTGGTCGTCGACATCGCCGGTCCGGCGCTGCTCGTGGTCGAGGGGGAGGACCTGACCGCCCTCGCCGCCGGGTGGACCCTGGTCCGGGTCGGGGACTCGCACGCGTGGATTCGTCCCGACGCCGGCTGATCGGTTAACCTTCTCCAGACCGATCCGCGCGGACCATCTGCACGGATCTCCAAGCGGAGGCGAGCAACACACGTCTCCCACCCGCACCGACCGCTCCAGGTCGTCGGGTCCGGTCGCGAACAGGGCTCCTGGTCCGGTTCGTTGGTGCGTGCCCTGCACTGCAGGGAGGCGTGTCGTGACTGGCTTCCGCTTGGACGAGCGGAAGCCTTCGTGCATTTCGGGCCCAGTGCCCGGACGGCAACGGCGGTTGCCGGACACGAGCCAACAGGAGGACACATCAGCACCGAGCTGCGTATCAACGAGCGGATCCGGGTTCCCGAGGTCCGTCTCGTCGGACCCAACGGAGAAACGGTCGGCATCGTGCCGACCGACCAGGCACTCAAGCTTGCCCAGGAGGCGGACCTCGACCTCGTCGAGATCGCGCCGCAGGGCCGGCCGCCCGTCTGCAAGCTCATGGACTACGGGAAGTTCAAGTACGAGAACGCCCAGAAGGCCCGTGAGGCGCGCCGGAACCAGACGAACGTCATCATCAAGGAGATGAAGCTTCGTCCCAAGATCGACCAGCACGACTACGAGACGAAGAAGGGCCACGTGGTCCGCTTCCTCGCGGCCGGCGACAAGGTCAAGATCACGATCATGTTCCGTGGCCGTGAGCAGCACCGCCCCGAGCTCGGCTTCCGCCTGCTGCAGAAGCTGGCCGAGGACGTGCAGGAGCTCGGCTTCGTGGAGTCCGCGCCCAAGCAGGACGGCCGCAACATGATCATGGTGCTCGGCCCGCACAAGAAGAAGGCCGACGCCAAGGTCGAGGCCCAGGCTGCCAAGGAGTCGAAGGCCGCCGAGCGTGCGGCTGCCGAGGCCGAGGACAAGGCCTACCGCGCCCCCAAGGGTGACCAGCAGGTCGCCAAGAAGAAGGAGCGCGGTCGCTCCGAGAACCTCGACCCCGAGATCGAGGCCTGAGCGCCCCGGCGCTCACCCAGACACACCCTCACGGCGTCCGGCACCCCGGCCGCCCGCGACGAGAACGAAAGAGGCGAACATGCCGAAGAACAAGACCCACTCCGGGGCTTCCAAGCGCTTCCGGGTGACCGGTTCGGGCAAGGTCCTGCGCGAGAAGGCCGGCAAGCGGCACAACCTGGAGAAGAAGCCCTCCAAGGTCACCCGGCGCATGACCGGCACGGTCGAGCTGGCCAAGGCCGACGTTCCCCGCGCGAAGAAGATGCTCGGTCTCTGACCGGCAACACCACCACTTTCAGAGACTGAGCAAGGAGTAAGAAATGGCACGCGTCAAGCGGGCAGTCAACGCCCAGAAGAAGCGCCGGGTCGTCCTCGAGCGGGCGTCGGGTTACCGGGGTCAGCGCTCGCGCCTGTACCGCAAGGCCAAGGAGCAGGTCACCCACTCGCTGGTCTACAGCTACAACGACCGCCGCAAGAACAAGGGCAACTTCCGCAAGCTGTGGATCCAGCGCATCAACGCTGCTGCCCGCGCCAACGGCATGACCTACAACCGCTTCATCCAGGGCCTGAACCTGGCGGGCATCGAGGTCGACCGCAAGATCCTGGCCGAGCTGGCCGTCAACGACGCCCCGGCCTTCGCCGCGATCGTCGAGGCCGCCAAGGCCGCCCTGCCCGAGGACGTCAACGCCCCCAAGGCGTCCTGACCCCCTCAGGGTTTCTTTCGTGACGACTCCTCTCTCGCACGGCAACGTGCGCGTCAAGGAGGCTCGGAAGCTCAGCCGCCGCTCGGTGCGAACCGAGCGGCGGCTCTTCCTTGCCGACGGGCCGAAGGCCACCGAGGGTGCCCTGTCGGTGCCCGGCTGCGTGCAGGAGGTCTTCGTGACCGTGCGCGGTGCCGAGACCTTCGCCTCGCTGCTCGACGGCGTCCCGGTGCCGGTGACCCTGGTCGAGGACCGGGCGATGGACGGCCTGTCCGACGCCGTCAGCCCGGCCGGCATCGTCGCGGTGTGTCACCCCGTCGACGTCCCCCTGGACGACCTGCTGGCCGTAACCGACCGGGCCTCGCGCCTGGTGGCGCTGGCCGCGGACGTCCGTGACCCCGGCAACGCCGGCAACCTGGTCCGGACCGCCGACGCGGCCGGTGCCGATGGTGTCGTCCTGGCCGGTCACTCGGTGGACGCGTACAACCCCAAGGCCGTCCGCGCCAGCGTGGGCAGCCTGTTCCACCTGCCCGTCGCCACCGAACCCGACCCGGCCCAGGCCGTGGGCGCGGCCCGGGCCGCCGGTCTGGTCGTGCTGGCCGCCGACGGTGCCGGCGAGGTCGACCTCTTCGACGCCGACGAACTGCTCGCCGGCCCCACCGCCTGGCTCCTGGGCAACGAGGCCTGGGGCCTGCCCACCGAGCTCGCCGCCCTCGCCGACCACCGGGTCCGCATCCCGCTGCTCGGCGGCGCCGAGTCCCTCAACCTGGCCACCGCCGCAGCGGTCTGCCTCTTCACCAGCGCCCGCCTGCACCGCCGCTGACCTCCCTCCCACGCCGACCTCCCCCCCTTGTGCGGCGCCGACCGGGCACTTGTGCGGCGCTGACCGGGCACTTGCGTGGCGCCGACCGGGCACTTGTGCGGCGCCGACCGGGCACTTGCGCGAGGCCGACCGGGCACTTCCGCGGCGCTCACCGGGCACTTGTGCGACCAGCACCCCCTGCACGGAACCGATCTGTGGCGGCGGTGTCGGTGCGCTTGGCAACTGGCTGAGGCAGCGGGCCCCGGCATCCGATCCAGTCCTTCACCTGCGAGCAGGACAGGTAGGTCACACTGGTGGGGTGATCCTGATCGACCCGCCCCTGGTCCCGCGGTACGGGCGCACGTGGTCACACCTGGTCTCCGACGTCTCCTTCGAGGAACTGCACGCCTTCGCCGCAGAAGCCGGCCTGCCCGGCCGGGCGTTCCACCGCGACCACTACGACGTGCCCGCGGAACTTCACCAGGTGATGGTCTCGGCGGGCGCCGTGGAGGTGTCCACCCGCGAGATCGTCACACGTCTCCGCGCGGCAGGTCTGCGACGTCGTCGGTCGCGCTGCTGATCACGGTCGGGGTGGGTTGCGCGCTGCGTTCACGCCGAACCTGGCTGACCTCGGCCCTGCGGGCGTGAGGCCGCCACGCAAGTGCCCGGTCAGCGTCACGCAAACGCCCGGTCAGGACCACGGAAGTGCCCGGTCAGCGTCACGCAAACGCCCGGTCAGGACCACGGAAGTGCCCGGTCAGCGTCACGCAAACGCCCGGTCAGGACCACGGAAGTGCCCGGTGAGCGCCGCACAAGTGCCCGGTCGGCGACAGAGTGCCCGGTGAGCGTCGCGGAAATGCCCGGTTGGCGTCGCATTCACGCCGGGTGATCGCCACGGAAGGGGGGGGAGGCCGGGCGGTCAGGAGGTGCTGGTACGGAGCGAGGCGAGCTCGGCGGTGAGGTTCGCCCGCGCGGCGGCCTCCCACCGGGCACGCCCTGCCTCGGTGTGGAACAACTCCCCGTCGGCCAGCGACTCCAGGACGGCGGTGCGCCCGGCGGCGAACGTGGCGTCGTCCAGGTGCGCGTACTCGCGCCGCACACCGGCCACGTAGTCGGCGTACCGCTCGGGGCCGCTGGCCAGGATCGCCAGGTCGGCGTCGCAGAGCAGCGCCCCCAGACGGTCGTCCGGCTCGGGCTGGTGGGTGGCGGTCAACCGGACGAGCCGCGCCACTTCCTCGCCCACCCCGACGTCGGCGAGCGCCTCCAGCGCCCAGCGCGCCGAACGCTCCTCGTCGTCACGCAGACCCTCGTAGACGGCGTCGTGGAACCACGCAGCCAGACGCAGCACCTCGAGGTCCTCGGGCGCCCCACCGGCCAGCAGGTCCAGGTGGTCCAGCACCTCCAGCAGGTGGGTCAGGTCGTGGTAGCCGCGGTCCGGCGAGGTCCAGGCCGCGAGCAACTGCTCGCGCAGCTCGGGGAGCTCGGGAAGGGGCCAGCGATGGTGCACGTCGTCCACGCCGACAGTGAACCACCTCGTCGAAGCCGTCGTCGGCGGACCCGGACCGGTAGGTTCGCCGACGTGGACGAGACACCGGTGCACGCCCCCGACGACGGCGCCCTGCTGGACCTGCTGCCCGACGGCGTCGTGGTGGCCGACGGGTCCGGCACAGTGCTGCGGGTCAACGCCGTCGCCGCCCGGATGCTCGCCGTCGACGCCGACTCCTCGGCGGGGCGCCAACTCGACGAGGTGCTCCGACTGGTCGACTCCCGCGGCTGCAGCTGGGTCGCCACCAACACCCCCTGGACGGGACTTCCTAGTCGCAGCGGGGTACCGGAGCAGTCCTGGTCGCTGCCCAGCGGGGCCGAGGTCCTGGTCGACGCGAGCCTGCACCGCGAACACCGTGGGGGACCGGTGCAGCGGGTCGTGGTCTGCCTGCGCGACGGGCGCTGGCGGGCGCGGTTGGACCGGGAACGCTCCGACCTCGTCGCCACCGTCGCCCACGAGCTGCGCTCGCCGCTGACCGGCGTGAAGGGGTTCGTCCAGGTGCTGCTCAACCGGTGGGACCAGCTCGCCGACGAACAGCGCAAGCTGATGCTCACCACGGTCAGCGCCGACGCGGACCGGTTGAGCCGGCTGATTGCGGAGCTGCTCGACGTGGCCCGCATCGACACCGGCCGGCTCTCCTACTACCCCCGCCCCGTCGACCCGGTCGTCTTGGCCGAACGGGTGCTGGCCTCCGTCGGGGCCGCCACCGCCCGACCGCTGCGCCTGGACGCGACCAGCCCGGTGCCCGAGGTCCTCGCGGACCCGGACAAGTTCACCCAGGTGATCACCAACCTGGTCGAGAACGGGGTGCTGCACGGGGAGGGCACGGTCACTGTCGCCCTGGCCGGCGACGCCACCGGTGAGCACGTCGTGGTCGAGGTCGGTGACGAGGGCACCGGGATCCCGGCCGAGATGCGCAAACGGGTGTTCACGAAGTTCTGGACGCAGGGCGGCAGCAGCGGTTCCGGGTTGGGCATGTACATCGTCGACGGGCTGGCCCGGGCGCACGGCGCCAGTGTCGAGATCGACGACGCCCCGACCGGGGGAGCCCTGGTCCGGGTCCGGTGGCCGGTCGCCACCGACTGACCCCCACGCACCCCGTGAGGCGACTGCCCCACCGGGTTGCGGCGAACGCGGGACGGGTCCGTACCCGGTGCGGTAGAACTCGCGGGAACCCGCGCCGTCCGGTCGTGGACCGAGCAGCGGCAGGAGGTGCCATGCGTGACCCGGCCCGCCGGTGCACGGCGGTCCTCGCGTGGGTGGTGCCGCTCGTCGCCTGCCTGCTCATCGGCCCGGTCACCGCCGGCCCCGCACCGTCCGACGCCGTGGCCGCCCTCCCGCCAGGCACCCAGTCGGCCGTCCCCACCCCGCGGCAGCACACCGCCGTGGAGTCCCGGGTGGACCCCGCCTCGGTGACCACGGCCCGCAGAGCGCGCGGCACCGTCCGCGCGCCCCGCACGGTCGACCCTCGCGCCCGGTACACCGTGGTGGCCACCGTGCCGTGGCACGCCCGTGCGCGCCGGGCCCGCACGGTCCTGGTCCAGGTGCGCACCGGCTCCCGCTGGCGCACCGTCCGGGTCGCGCGGACCGGTCGGGTGCGACGGGTCACCAGCCTGCACACGGCACCCTCCACGGGCACCGTCGCGCACCGCTACGTCGCCCGCCGCTTCCGCGGTCTGCCGCGCTACGTGTCCCCGGTGGCCACTGTGAGCGTGCGCACCCTGACCACGCCACCGCCCCCGGCCTGGGACCCGTCCGAGGCGCCGCCCCCGACCCCGGCCGCGGGCGACGCCGAGGACTGGGCGCTGCTCGGCGACCGAGCCGCCCGGTGGAACCCGTGCCGCGTGGTGCGGTGGAGCTACCGGGGCGCCGGGTCCTACCCCGGCTCGTTCGAGCACGTCCAGCGGTGGGTGGCCCGGGTCGCCGGCGCCACCGGGCTGCGCTTCCGCCACGTCGGCTCCAGCGACCTGAGCCCCTCGGCCCAGCAGGAGGCCGAGGGGGTCGACCTGCAGATCGGGTGGGAACCCGGTGATGCGTTCGGCCTCCAGGTGGCCGGCACCACCCACGTGTGGTCGGTGGACACCGAACCCGGCCGGGACGCCGAGATCGTCGCGGCCTACGTCTCGCTGAACCTCGACATCCCCGCGCTGCTGCCCCAGCTCGACGCGGCTGCCGGGGAGAAGACCACCGGCCAGCTGTTCGGCCACGAACTGATGCACGCCGTCGGCCTGGGGCACGCCCGCCGCGACGACCAGCTGATGTACTGGATGATCACCGCCAATGCCCGCCGTTTCGGAGCCGGCGACCTGGCCGGGTTGCGTCGGGTCGGGGCGTTGAACCCGTGCTTCTGAGGCGCCCTGCTGAGCCGCCGCAGCCCGACCGGGAACCCCGCCGCGTGACCAGGCCCGCCGCAGCGTGGCGCGCACCCGGGAACATCTCCACGGAATCTCCACACGTCGACCACCCGATCCGACCACCGGCGTTCCTAGGCTCGTCCCATGGATGAGGCACAGCACGGCCCGCGGGTTCTCGTGGTCGAGGACGACCGCACGATCAACGACGCCCTGACCGACCGCCTGGTGGCCGAGGGCTACCGGGTCGACCAGGTCTTCGACGGCCCCAGCGCCCTGACCCGCGCGGCCGAGCAGGCACCGGACGTGGTGGTGCTGGACGTGATGCTGCCGGGCCTGGACGGTCACGAGGTGTGCCGTCGCCTGCAGGGGGAGCGGCCGGTCCCGGTCCTGATGCTGACCGCCCGCGACTCCGAAACCGACCTGCTCGTGGGTCTCGGGATCGGGGCCGACGACTACCTCACCAAGCCGTTCCGGATGCGCGAGGTCGTCGCCCGCGTGGCTGCCCTGCTCCGTCGCGTCGAGCGGGCCCGGGACCTGGTCGACGCCGCCACCCCCGGGGACGGGGTGCTGCGCGCCGGTGGGCTCGAGGTCGACACCACCGCGCACCGGGTCCGCGCGGACGGCCAGGAGATCCACCTGACCGCCACCGAGTTCGCCTTGCTGGCCCACCTGGCCGCCGAACCCGGCCGGGTGCACACCCGCGACCAGCTGATGGCGGCGGTGTGGGGCTGGGGCGAGGCCACCGGTGGGCGGACCGTCGACAGCCACGTGAAGGCGCTGCGGGCCAAGCTCGGCAGCCACCTGATCCGCACCGTCCACGGTGTCGGCTACGCGCTGGAGGTGACCGCATGAGCGCGCCCCTGGTCCCCGGCCCCCTGGACGGGGTCGGCAGCATCAAGCTCAAGCTCGGGGCGCTGGTCGCGGTCTCGGTCCTGGTCGCCGTCGCGATGGTCAGCCTGGGCGAGCTGGGCGGGGTCCCGTGGTGGCTGACCGCACCGGTCTCGGTGGGGTTGGCGCTGGCCGTCACCCAGGTCCTGGCCCGCGGCATGGTGGCGCCGCTGACGCAGATGGCCGACGTCGCCAGCCGGATGTCGGCCGGCGACCTCAGCGGGCGGGTGCACAGCACCGCGGCCGACGAGGTCGGACAGCTGGCGCGGGCGTTCAACCGGATGGCCGCGGACCTGTCCCGGGTCGACGCGGAACGGCGTGACCTGATCGCCGTGGTCTCCCACGAGCTGCGCACCCCGTTGGCGGCGATGACCGCGGTGCTGGAGAACCTGGCCGACGGGGTCGTGCCGTCCGACGGGCCGCACCTTGCCGTCGCGCTGGAGCGGGCCGAACGGCTCCGCGACCTCGTCGAGGACCTGCTCGCCCTGTCCCGGCTGGAGGCCGGTGCCGTCGAGCTCGCCACCGAGCAGGTCGACCTGCCGGACCTGGTCGAGGCCTGTGGCCGGGAGGTCGAGGCCGGTGGCCGCACCACCGAGGTCCGCCACGAGCTGCGGCCCGACCTGCGGGTCGCCGCCGACCCGCGCCGGCTGCGCCAGCTGCTGGTCAACCTGCTCGACAACGCCACCCGGCACGCCCCGGTCGGCACCCCTGTCCTGGTCCGCGGTGACGTGGCGGGCTCGGGGGAGTGGTGGCTGGAGGTCGTGGACCACGGTCCCGGTGTGCCCGCTGACCGGCGGGAGGCGGTCTTCGAACGCTTCGGGACCGACGCCGGGGGTGGCACCGGCCTGGGCCTGGCGATCTCGCGGTGGGTGGCCCGGCTGCACGGCGGCACCCTGGTGCTCGCCGAGCCGGCCGACGGCGAGGGTGCCGTGCTCCGCCTGGACGTGCCTCCCACCACACCCGGGCCGCTGACGGCGGACGAGCGGGCCGTCGCCGCCCGCGCGACCAGCACCCCGGGTCCCGGCACGAGCGCCGTGACTGCGCCGCCGGCCACCAGCACCCGAGTGACGTCCGCCGCTCCCCACGAAGCACCCCGAGCAGCACCCCAGACCGGCCCGTCCGTCCCCTCCGGCCCGGTGCCGGCCGGCATTCTGGGGAGCTTCTGGCCCGAGCCACCCGGCCTCTCCAGCACCCGCCCGGTGCTGGCCACCGCCGGGGTGGGGCTGCTGGCCGCCCTCGTCCTCGGGTTCGAGGGCCCCGGACTCTCCTGGGGTCTGGTCCTGGCCGCTGCCGGTGCCGTGGCCTGGTGGTTCGCCCGCGACCGGTTCCACCCGTTCACCCTCGCCTGCACCGCGTTGGCCGCCCTGCTGGTGCTGCCCACCTTCCTGCTCGAGGGGGAGGGGTACGCGATCCTCGGCATCCTCGGCGCCGCGGCCGTCTTCCTCTGTGGCCTGACCGGCGTGCGCAACGTGGTGGCCGTCTACCTCTCCGGGATGGCCTGGGTGCTGGCTCCGTTCCGCGGGTTCGCGTGGTTCGTCCCCGTGCTGCGCCGCCCCGGCAGGTCGGCGCACGCCGCGGCGTGGGGTCGGACCCTGCTCTTCCTGGCCCTGGGCCTGCTGGTCTTCGGCACCCTGCTGATCTCCGCCGATCCGGTCCTGGGGACCTGGCTGGGCCACCTGGTCCCCGACGTCACCCTCGGGACCGGGGTGGCCCGGATCTTCGTGGGCTGCGCCGTCTTCGGCCTCACCCTGGCCGGCGTCTACGTCGGGGTGAACCCGCCGCTGGTCAACTCCGACGCCGGTCCGCACGGCAAGCCCCTGCGCCGCTTCGAGTGGCTGGTCCCGGTGCTCGGTGTGGTCACCGTCTTCGCGCTGTTCATCCTCGCCCAGGCGGCCGCCCTCTTCGGGGGCCACGACTACGTGGCCCGCACCGCCGGGCTCACCTACGCCGACTACGTGCACCAGGGCTTCGGCCAGATGGTGGTGGCCAGCGTGCTGACCCTGGTCGTCTTCTGGGCGGCGTCGCGCCGAGCCTCGGCTGACGACCGGGGCTGGCTGCTCGGCAGCCTCGGCGCCCTGGGCGTGCTGGCGCTGCTCGTCGTGGTGTCGGCGCTGCTGCGGATGGCCGCCTACGCCGACGCCTACGGCTTCACCGTGCTCCGGCTCAACGTGGCGGTCTTCGAGGGCTGGGTGGGGTTCCTGCTGCTGGCGGTGCTCGTGCTGGGCGCCCTGCGCCGCGGCCGCTGGCTGGCCCGGGTGGGGGTCCTCTCCGGCGCGGCCACGCTGGCCGGCCTACTGCTGCTCAACCCCGCCGGCTGGGTGGCCGGGCACAACATCGACCGGGCCGAACGGACCGGCACCGTCGACGCCTTCTACCTCTCCGAGCTGGGCCTCGACGCCTCGGGAGCAGTCGCCGCCCGGTGGGGCGACGACGTCGCCCGGTGCCTGGCCAGCGGCAGCCGGACAGGCACCACCTGGCGCGAGTGGAACCTCGCGACGTTCCGTGCCGAACGACGCCTCGGACCGTTGGGCCAGCGCTGGCAGGAGCCCGCCACCTGCCTGCCGGCGGGAACCGTGGACAGCTCCGAGGTGCAGGTCTACGGACCGTGACCGGGCCCGGGGCCGGAGGGGCGTACCATGGGCACATGACCGGCGCGCTGCGATTTAGTGGCCCCGGACCCCACAACGGTCCGGGGGCCTGAGAGCGCACCCCGACGGGGGAAGTCCAGCAGGTCACCGACGCCGCAGGGTCCGGGGGAGAAGCGCTCCGCCCACCCACCTAGAATCGCGGCGTCCCATGACGTCCGCTGGAAAGGGAGCCATGTCCGGCCCCAACACCGACTACGACCCTGTCGAGGTCACCCCGCTGAAGGCCGAGCAGGTCGAGGCGATGCGCGACGCCGCGCTCGCCGCCATCGAGGCCGCAGGCGACCTCGAGGAGCTCAAGAGGGCCCGCCTGGACCACGCCGGGGACCGCTCCCCGCTGGCCCTGGCCAACCGTGAGATCGGCGCCCTGCCGCCGCAGGCCCGCAAGGAGGCCGGCGCCCGCGTCGGCCAGGCGCGCGGCGCGGTCAACAAGGCGCTCGCTGCCCGGACCGCCGTGCTCGAGGCCGAGCACGAGGAGCGGATGCTCGTCACCGAGACTGTCGACGTGACCCTGCCGACCACCCGGCGTCGTCGCGGGTCGCGGCACCCGTTGACCCTGCAGTCCGAGGTCATCGCCGACATCTTCACCGCCATGGGCTGGGAGATCGCCGAGGGCCCGGTCGTCGAGGCCGAGTGGCTCAACTTCGACGCCCTCAACCTGGGGGCCGACCACCCGGCCCGCACCATGCAGGACACCTTCTGGACGGTCCCGGCCGAGAGCAACGTGGTGCTGCGCACCCACACCTCGCCGGTCCAGGCCCGCACCATGCTGACCCGGAAGCCGCCGATCTACGTCGCCTGCCCGGGGCGGGTCTTCCGCACCGACGAGTACGACGCCACGCACAGCCCGATGTTCCACCAGGTCGAGGGTCTGGTGGTCGACGAGGGCATCACCATGGCGCACCTCAAGGGCGCCCTGGACCACCTGGCCACCCAGCTCTACGGCGAGGGGATCACCACCCGGTTCCGCCCCTCCTACTTCCCGTTCACCGAGCCGAGCGCCGAGGTCGACCTGCGCTGCTTCGTGTGCCGTGGGGTCGATTCCGACTCCTGCCGCACCTGCCGGGGCGAGGGCTGGATCGAGTGGGGCGGCTGCGGCGTGGTCAACCCGCGCGTCCTGGTCGCCTGCGGCATCGACCCCGAGGTCTACTCCGGGTTCGCGTTCGGCTTCGGCATCGACCGCACGTTCATGTTCCGCCACGGGCTGGAGGACCTGCGCCCCCTCTTCGAGGGCGACGTCCGGTTCAGCTCCGCCTTCGGCACCGAGATCTGAGAGGAGAGACGACGATGAAGGCCCCCCTCTCCTGGATCAAGGAGTACGTGGACGTCCCCGCCGACGTCACCACCGACGAGCTGACCCGCCGGCTCACCATGACCGGCCTCAAGCTCGAGGCGATCGACAGCCCCGGCGCCCAGATCAGCGGCCCGCTGGTCGTGGGTCGGGTGCTCACCGTGGAACCCGAGCCGCAGAAGAACGGCAAGGTCATCAACTGGTGCACCGTCGACGTCGGTGACGCCAACGGGACCGGTGAGCCGCAGGGCATCGTGTGCGGCGCGCACAACTTCGCCCCCGGCGACCTGGTCGTGGTGATCCTGCCCGGCGGCGTGCTGCCCGGGAACTTCGAGATCTCCGCCCGCAAGACCTACGGCCACCTGTCGGCCGGGATGATCTGCTCCGAGCGTGAGCTCGGACTGGGCCAGGACCACGACGGCATCATCGTGCTGCCCGCCGGTGCCGGCGAGCCCGGCCAGGACGTCCGGCCGTTGCTCGGCCTGGACGAGGAGATCATCGAGTTCGAGGTCAACCCGGACCGGGCCTACGGCCTGAGCCTGCGCGGCATCGCCCGCGAGGTGGAGGTCTCGGTCGAGGGGGCGGTCAACTTCCGCGACCCTGCCCTGCGCGACACCCCGCCCGCGAACACCGAGGGCCATCCGGTGCAGATCGAGGACCCCACCGGGTGCCCGGTCTTCGTGGCCCGCTCGGTGACCGGCTTCGACCCGGCCGCGCCGACCCCGGCGTTCATCGCCGACCGGATCACCGGCGCCGGGATGCGGTCGATCTCGCTGGCCGTCGACGTCACCAACTACGTGATGCTCGAGACCGGTCGTCCGCTGCACGGCTACGACGCCGACAAGCTCACCGGCGGGATCGTCGTGCGGCGCGCGGTCGACGGGGAGAAGCTGACCACCCTGGACGGCACCACCCGGAGCCTGACCGCCGAGGACCTGCTGGTCTGCGACGGCTCGGGCCCGATCGGCCTGGCCGGTGTGATGGGCGGCGCGGACACCGAGATCGGCGAGTCGACCACCAACATCGTGATCGAGTCGGCGCACTGGGACGCGGTCACCATGTTCCGCCAGGGCAAGCGCCACAAGCTGAACTCCGAGGCCGGCAAGCGCAACGAACGCGGCGTCGACCCGACCATCTGCGAGGCCGCGGCCGACCGGGTCGTGGAGCTGCTGGTGGAGCACGGCGGTGCGCGGGACACCGGGGGAGTGACCGTGGTCGGCACCCCGCCGCAGAGCCCGGTCATCACCGTCGCGGCCGACAAGGCCGCGCGGGTCTCCGGCATGGAGATCACCGCGGACACGGCCGTCGAGGCGCTGCGCGCGGTCGGCTGCGAGGTGCTCGTCGACGGCGAGACGCTGCAGGTCACCCCGCCGCCGTGGCGCCCCGACCTGACCGACCCGCAGGACACCACCGAGGAGGTCATCCGTCTGGTCGGCTACGACCGGGTGCCCTCGGTGCTGCCGGTCCCGCCGGCCGGGCGTGGGCTGACCCGCGCCCAGCAGCTGCGTCGCCGCTTCGGCCGGACCGCCGCTGCCGAGGGCTTCACCGAGGTCGTCACGTTCCCGTTCACCGGGGACGCGGACTTCGACGCCCTGGGCCTGGCGGCCGACGACCCGCGGCGTGCGGCGCTGCGGCTGGAGAACCCGCTCTCCGCCGAGGCGCCGTTCATGACCACCACGCTGCTGACCGGGCTGCTGCGGGCCGCCGGGCGCAACGTCGGCTGGGGTGCGGGGTCGTTCGGGATCTTCGAGGTCGCGACGGTCACGCTGCCCACCGGTGGTGCGGCCCCGATCCTGCCCGTGGACCGTCGACCCACCGACGCCGAGTTCGCCGCGCTGCAGGACGCGCTGCCCGACCAGCCGCTGCACCTGGCCCTGGTCGGCGTCGGCGAGAGCGACGCGTCCGGCTGGTGGGGCGAGGGCCGGGGCGTGCTGTGGTCCGACGCCGTCGACGCGGTGCGTGCGGTGGCGGAGTCGGTGGGCCTGGAACTGACCGCACGCGGCGTCGAGCTGGCGCCCTGGCACCCCGGCCGGTGTGCCGAGCTGTCGGTGGCGGGCACCGTGGTCGGTCACGCCGGTGAGCTGCACCCCAAGGTCTGCACCGCCCTGGGGTTGCCCCGCGGTTCGGTGGCGGCCGAGGTCGACCTCGACGTCCTGGTGGACCAGTCCGTGCACCTGCGCCCGGCCCCCTCCTTCTCCACCCAGCCGGTGGCCAAGGAGGACGTGGCGCTGGTCGTGGACGCCGGAGTCCCGGCGACCGCGGTCGAGCAGGCACTGCGATCCGGTGCCGGGGCGGAGCTGGAGTCCATCCGGCTCTTCGACGTCTACACCGGCGAGCAGGCCGGCGAGGGCAAGAAGTCCCTGGCCTTCGCCCTGCGCTTCCGGGCCGCGGACCGGACCCTGACCGAGAAGGAGACCAGCGCGTTCCGTGAGGCCGCGGTGGCGGCAGCGGTGGAGCAGGTTGGCGTCGTCCAGCGCTGAGTCGATCCGTCCGCGAGGCCCCGGCAGGCAACTGTCGGGGCCTCGCTACATGTTCATGCAGATACGTGTATAGTCATGCATATGACGGTGAAGGTCGCGATCGCAGGTGCCAGTGGCTACGCCGGGGGCGAGGTGGCACGACTGCTGCTGGGCCACCCGGAGGTGGAGATCGGCGCCCTGACCGGTGCCTCCAACGCCGGTCAGCGGCTCGGCGCGCTGCAGCCGCACCTGGTGCCGCTGGCCGACCGGGTGCTCGAGCCGACCACGGTCGAGGTCCTGTCCGGGCACGACGTGGTTTTCCTCGGACTGCCGCACGGTGAGTCCGCGGCGATCGCCCGGGCCCTGCCCGACGACGTGGTCGTCATCGACTGCGGGGCCGACTTCCGGCTCGCCGACCCGGAGGCGTGGGAGGCGTTCTACGGCTCGCCGCACGCCGGCACCTGGCCCTACGGCCTGCCCGAGCTGCCCGGCCAGCGCGAGAAGGTGGCCAGTGCCACCCGGATCGCGGTCCCCGGCTGCTACCCGACCGTCTCCAGCCTGACCATCGCCCCCGCCCTGGCGGCCGGGCTGGTCGAACCCGACGTCACCGTGGTCGCCGCCAGCGGCACCTCCGGCGCGGGCAAGGCCGCGAAGCCGCACCTGCTGGGCAGCGAGGTGATGGGCAACGCCAGCGCCTACGGCGTGGGTGGCACCCACCGGCACACCCCCGAGATCAGCCAGAACCTGGCCCTGGTCGCGGGCGGCCCGGTCACCGTCTCCTTCACCCCGCTGCTGGTCCCGATGTCGCGGGGGATCCTGGCCACCGTACAGGCGCCGCTGCGCCCCGGTGTCACCCTCGACCAGGTGCGGGCCGCCTACACCGCCGCGTACGGTGACGAGCAGTTCGTCCACCTGCTCCCCGAAGGCATCTGGCCGCAGACCCAGTCGGTGCTCGGCGCCAACACCGTCCAGGTGCAGGTGACCGTCGACGAGGCCGCCGGCCGGGTGGTTGCGGTGGGTGTGGTGGACAACCTCGCCAAGGGCACTGCCGGCGCCGCCGTGCAGTGCATGAACCTCGCCCTCGGCCTCGACGAGGCCGCCGGCCTGACCACCGTGGGAGTGGCACCGTGAGCGACCCGACCTACACCCTGGAGCAGTACCCCGAGCAGCTCGCCGTGGTCCGCCTCGGCCCCGGCGCGCCGATCCCGGCCTGGGCCGAGTCCTCCTCGATCTTCTCGGTCACCGCCACCGCCGCGGAGACCTCCGTGGTCTGCGCTGCCCGCAACGTGCCGAAGAAGGTGCCCCACGAGCGCTCCTTCACCGCGTTCGCCGTGGTCGGACCGCTCGACTTCGCCCTCACCGGGGTGCTGCTGGAGCTGCTCACCCCGCTCGCGGAGGACGAGATCAGCGTCTTCACGCTCTCCACCTTCACCACCGACTGGATCCTGGTGCCCAAGCAGCACGACGAGCGCGCGGCCGAGGCGTGGCGACGACGGGGGCACACCGTCGCCCCCGCCACCCCCGCCTGATCCGTCCCGCTCGAAAGGCTCACCGATGAGTGTCACCACACCTGCCGGCTTCACCGCCGCCGGCGTCGCCGCCGGCCTCAAGTCCACCGGCGCCAAGGACCTCGCCCTGGTCGTCAACACCGGCCCCACCCACGACTCCGCCACCGTCTTCACCGCCAACCGTTGCAAGGCGAACCCGGTGCTGTGGAGCCAGGAGGTGGTCAAGGACGGCGTCGTCCGGGCCGTCGTCCTCAACTCCGGTGGCGCCAACTGCTACACCGGCGCCGACGGCTTCCAGACCACCCACGCCGTGGCCGAGCAGGTCGCCTCGCACCTGGGCATCGGTGCGGTGGACGTCGTGGTCTGCTCCACCGGCCTGATCGGCCTGGTCAACTCCCGCCAGGACCTCCTCGACGGTGTCGACGCCGCAGCCGCGGCGCTGTCGACCGACGGGGGCGAGGACGCCGCGGCCGCGATCATCACCACCGACAGCGTCTCCAAGCAGGTCGTGGTCGAGGGGGCGGGCTGGTCGGTCGGCGGCATGGCGAAGGGCGCCGGGATGCTGGCACCCGCGCTGGCCACCATGCTCGTGGTGATCACCACCGACGCCGTGGTCTCCGCCGAGGACCTCGACACCGCGCTGCGCGCCTCGACCCGGGTCAGCTTCGACCGGCTCGACTCCGACGGCTGCATGTCCACCAACGACACCGTCACGCTCATGGCCAGCGGGGCCTCGGGGATCACGCCGACCCTCGAGGACTTCACCGCAGCGCTCACCCAGGCCTGCACCGACCTGGCGATGCAGCTGCTCAAGGACGCCGAGGGCGCCGACCACGAGATCGCGATCACCGTCCTGAACGCGGCCAGCGAGGACGAGGCGGTCGAGGTCGGCCGTTCGGTGGCCCGCAGCAACCTGTTCAAGGCCGCCGTCTTCGGCAAGGACCCCAACTGGGGTCGGGTGCTGGCCTCGGTCGGCACCACCCAGGCGGCGTTCGACCCTGCTGACCTGGACGTGGCGATGAACGGCGTGTGGGTCTGCCGCAACTCCACCCCGCACGAGGACCCCGCCGGGGTGGACCTCACCGCCCGCGAGGTCAGCGTCACCATCGACCTCAAGGCCGGCGACGCCCGCGCCACGGTGTGGACCAACGACCTGACCCACGCCTACGTGCACGAGAACAGCGCGTACAGCTCGTGAGCACCGCCGAACCGACCCCGAAGGGCACCTCCGTGAGCACCGGACCCGACCCCGCCAAGGCCGCGACCCTCGCCGGCGCGCTGCCGTGGCTGATGCAGTACCACGGCAAGACGATCGTGGTGAAGTACGGCGGCAACGCCATGACCGACGACTCCCTCAAGCGGGCCTTCGCCGAGGACGTCGCGTTCCTGCGCTTCGCCGGTTTCAAGCCCGTCGTCGTGCACGGTGGCGGGCCGCAGATCTCGGCGATGCTGGACAAGCTCGACATCAAGTCCGAGTTCCGCGGCGGCCTGCGGGTCACCACACCCGAGGCGATGGATGTCGTGCGGATGGTCCTGGTCGGCCAGGTGCAGCGCGAGCTCGTCGGACTGATCAACAGCCACGGCCCGCTCGCGGTCGGCCTGTCCGGTGAGGACGCCGGGCTGTTCACCGCCGAGCCGACCAACACCGTCGTCGACGGCGAGGAGGTCGACCTCGGCCTGGTCGGCGAGGTCGCGCACGTGCGGCCCGAGGCCGTCCAGGACATCGTCGAGGCCGGCCGGATCCCGGTCATCTCCTCGGTCGCCCCCGACGTGCACGGCGTGGTCCACAACGTCAACGCCGACACCGCCGCGGCCGCGCTCGCCATCGCCCTGGGTGCCGAGAAGCTCCTGGTGCTCACCGACGTCGAGGGCCTGTACCGCGACTGGCCCGACTCCGACGACGTGATCAAGGAGATCAGCCCCGAGGCCCTGGCCGAGATGCTGCCCGGCCTGGCCAGCGGCATGGTGCCCAAGATGGGCGCCTGCCTCAAGGCCGTGGAGGGCGGGGTGCCGCGCGCCACCGTCGTCGACGGACGCGAGCCGCACGCGGTGCTGCTGGAGATCTTCACCGACGAGGGTGTCGGCACCCAGGTCCTGCCCGGTGTCGAGACCAAGATCCGGAAGGCCGGCGAGTGAGCACCCAGCCCTGGGCGAAGCGGTACTCCGCCGCCCTGATGAACACCTTCGGCACCCCGCCGCTGATGCTGGAGCGCGGCGAGGGCGCCCACGTGTGGGACACCGACGGTCGCGAGTACGTGGACCTGCTCGGCGGGATCGCGGTGAACTCGCTGGGTCACGCCCACCCGGCCCTGGTCGCGGCGGTGACCGAACAGCTCAGCACGCTCGGCCACGTCTCCAACCTGTTCACCTCCGCCCCCCAGGTCGAGCTCGCCGAGCGACTGGTGGCCCTGCTGGGCCAGCCTGCCCGGGTCTTCTTCTCCAACTCCGGCGCGGAGGCCAACGAGGCGGCGCTGAAGATCACCCGCCGCACCGGACGGACCCACCTGGTCGCCACCGAGGGCGCGTTCCACGGGCGCACGATGGGGTCGCTGGCGCTGACCTCCAAGGCCGCGTACCGCGAGCCCTTCGAGCCGCTGCCCGGGGATGTCACCTGGGTGCCCTACGGCGACCTCGACTCCCTCGCCGCGGCGGTCACCGACCGCACCGCTGCGGTCGTCCTGGAGCCGTTGCAGGGTGAGGCCGGGGTCAACGTTCCCTCGCCGGACTACCTGCCCGGTGCCCGGCGGATCACCGCCGAGCACGGCGCGCTGCTCTGGCTCGACGAGATCCAGACGGGGGTGGCGCGGACCGGCGCCTGGTTCGCCCACACCCACCCCGACCTGGTCTCCGAGCCGGTCGTGCCCGACATCGTGACCCTGGCCAAGGGTCTGGGTGGTGGTCTGCCGATCGGCGCCACCCTCGCGATCGGGGCAGCCGGCGAGCTGCTGCGTCCCGGTGACCACGGCACCACGTTCGGGGGCAACCCGGTGGCCTGCGCGGCCGCCCTGGCGGTGCTGGACACCATCGAGTCCGACGGCCTGCTGGCCCGCGCCACCGAGCTGGGGGAGCGGATGCGGACCGGTCTGGCCCGCGACCCGCGGGTGACCGAGACCCGCGGCGCCGGCCTCCTCACCGGGCTCGACGTGACCGTGGACGCCCCGTCCCTGGTCGCCGCCGCCCGGGAGGCCGGCTGGCTGATCAACGCGCCCAGTGCCACCCGGATCCGGTTGGCCCCGCCCCTGGTGCTCAGCGACGCCGACGCGGACGCCTTCATCGCGGCCTGGCCGGGCCTGCTGGACGTGGTCGCCCCGGCGGCCGGAGAGGACTCCTGATGCGTCACCTGCTCGCCGACGACGACCTCAGCCCCGCCGAGCAGGCCGAGGTCCTGGACCTGGCGGCCGCGCTCAAGGCCGCACCGTTCTCGCAGCGACCCCTCGAGGGTCCGGTCACCGGCGCGATGATCTTCGACAAGCCCACGCTGCGCACCCAGGCCTCGTTCTCGGCCGGTATCGCCGAGCTCGGCGGCCACCCGATGCTGGTCGACGGCGCGCTGGCCGGTGTCGGGGTCCGCGAGTCGGTGCCGGACGTGGCCCGCGTGCTCGGTCGTCAGGCCGGCGTGATCGTCTGGCGCACCTTCGCCCAGACCGCGCTCGAGGAGATGGCCGAGTACGCCGGGGTCCCGGTCGTCAACGCCCTGACCGACGACTTCCACCCCTGCCAGCTGCTGGCGGACCTGCTCACCGTGCGCGAGCACAAGGGCAGCCTCGCCGGGCTGCGCGCGGTCTTCCTCGGCGACGCCGCCTGCAACATGGGCAACTCCTGGATGCTGGCCGGTGCCACCGCCGGCATGCACGTGGTGCTGTCCGGTCCCTCCGGCTACCAGCCGACCGACGAGATGGTCGCGCGTGCCGCGGCGATCGCGTCCGGCACCGGCGGCTCGGTCAGCGTCGAGCCCGACCCGGTCGCCGCCGTGAGCGGGGCCGACGTGGTCGTCACCGACACCTGGGTCTCGATGGGCAAGGAGGACGAGGTGGCCACCCGGCTCGCCGACCTGGAGCCCTACCGGCTCGACCAGACCCTGTTCGAGCACGCCGCGCCCGGCGCCCTGGTGCTGCACTGCCTGCCGGCCTACCGCGGCAAGGAGATCACCGCCGAGGTCCTCGACGGCCCGGCCAGCGTCATCTGGGACGAGGCCGAGAACCGCCGGCACGTGCAGAAGGCGGTCATCGCCTGGCTGTGGGAGCGACGGGACGCCTGATGACCGACCCGACCGTGACGCCGTTGACCAAGAGCGCCCGGCACCAGCAGGTGATCGAGCTGCTCACCCACACCGAGGTGCGCTCCCAGACCGAGCTGGCCGACCTGCTCGCCGCACGCGGCGTCAACGTCACCCAGGCCACGCTCAGCCGCGACCTGCTCGAGCTGGACGCGATCAAGGTGCGTGCCGCCGGTGGGGGACTGGTCTACGCGGTCCCCTCCGAGGGCGGCGACCGCAGCCCGACCACCCCGGGCGAGCAGGCGGGCGCCTCCCAGCGACTCTCCCGGCTGCTGGGCGAGCTGCTCGTCTCCGCGGAGGCCTCCGCCAACCTGGTCGTCCTGCGCACGCCGCCCGGTGCCGCCCAGTTCCTCGCCTCGGCCATCGACCGGGCCGACCTGCGCGAGATACTGGGCTCGATCGCCGGCGACGACACGGTGCTGATGATCGGCCGGGACCCGGACGGGGGAGACACCCTGGCCCGCAAGTTCCTGGACCTGGCCTCCAGCACCACCTGAACCACCCCCGCAGCACCCCCTGACATCCCGAACCACCAGCACTCCCGCGCCGAGCGGCGCAGAACCGGAAGAGAGAACCAGCCGTGAGCAAGGTCCTGACCTCCCTCCCCGTCGGCCAGCGCGTCGGCATCGCCTTCTCGGGCGGGCTCGACACGTCCGTGGCGGTGGCCTGGATGCGTGACAAGGGTGCCGTGCCGTGCACCTACACCGCCGACATCGGCCAGTACGACGAGCCCGACATCTCCGGTGTCCCGGACCGCGCCACCGTCTACGGCGCCGAGATCGCCCGGGCCGTGGACTGCAAGCCGCAGCTGGTCGAGGAGGGCCTGGCCGCGATCGCCTGCGGCGCCTTCCACATCCGCTCCGGTGGTCGCACCTACTTCAACACCACCCCGCTGGGCCGTGCCGTGACCGGCACCCTGCTGGTGCGGGCGATGATGGAGGACGGGGTCAACATCTGGGGCGACGGCTCCACCTTCAAGGGCAACGACATCGAGCGGTTCTACCGCTACGGCCTGATGGCCAACCCCAACCTGCAGATCTACAAGCCCTGGCTGGACGCCGACTTCGTCGACGAGCTCGGTGGGCGCCACGAGATGAGCGAGTGGCTCGTCGAGCACGGCCTGCCCTACCGGGACGCGACCGAGAAGGCCTACTCCACCGACGCCAACATCTGGGGCGCCACCCACGAGGCCAAGACCCTGGAGCACCTGGACGTCTCGCTGGAGACCGTGGAGCCGATCATGGGCGTCAAGTTCTGGGACCCCAGCGTCGAGATCCAGACCGAGGACGTCACGATCCGCTTCGAGGCCGGCCGCCCGGTCGCGATCAACGGCCAGCGCTTCGACGACGCGGTGGCGCTGGTGCACGAGGCGAACACCGTCGGTGGCCGCCACGGCCTCGGCATGAGCGACCAGATCGAGAACCGGATCATCGAGGCCAAGTCCCGGGGCATCTACGAGGCGCCGGGCATGGCGCTGCTGTGGATCGCCTACGAGCGGCTGGTCAACGCCATCCACAACGAGGACACCGTCGCCCAGTATCACAACGAGGGCCGCAAGCTCGGCCGGCTGCTCTACGAGGGCCGCTGGCTGGACCCGCAGGCGCTGATGATCCGCGAGTCGGTGCAGCGCTGGATCGCGTCCCTGGTCACCGGTGAGGTGACGCTGCGGCTGCGCCGCGGGGAGGACTACACGGTGCTGCGCACCGAGGGCGACAACTTCTCCTACCACCCGGAGAAGCTCTCGATGGAGCGCACCGAGAACGCCGCGTTCGGCCCGACCGACCGGATCGGCCAGCTCACCATGCGCAACCTCGACATCGCCGACAGCCGGGCCAAGCTGGAGCAGTACGCCAACCAGCCGCTCGACCAGGGCCAGGTGCTCGTCGAGCACGGGGTGCTGCTCGGTGAGCTGCCGGCCGGTGGCGCCGACGTGATCACGCGCAACCCCGAGGCCGAGGGCGAGGTG
The DNA here is from genome assembly GCA_023396115.1 of Actinomycetes bacterium. Taxonomy (GTDB): domain Bacteria; phylum Actinomycetota; class Actinomycetes; order Propionibacteriales; family Nocardioidaceae; genus Nocardioides. Next base: position 31,045 of record JAEWXC010000047.1, read on the forward strand.
GCCGTCGACGCCGCCGCGATGGAGTTCGGCGCGGACTGACCCGCCCCCGTCCCGACGACCAGCTGAGCAGGAGCAACGACGTGAACGAGCAGACCAAGTCCGACGCGACCAACACCGGCAAGCTCTGGGGTGGCCGCTTCGCCGGGGGGCCCAGCCCGGAGCTGGAGGCGCTGAGCGTCTCCACCCACTTCGACTGGCGACTCACCCCCTACGACCTGGCCGGCTCGCGTGCGCACGCCAACGCCCTGCACCGCGCGGGGCTGCTGACCGACGCGGACCTGGCCGAGCTGCTGCGCGGACTGGACGTGCTGGGGGAGCGCTACGCCGCCGGCGACCTGCACCCGGACACGAGCGACGAGGACGTGCACGGCGCACTCGAGCGGTTGCTGCTGGTGGAGGTGGGCCCCGAGGTCGGTGGCCGGCTGCGGGCCGGGCGCTCGCGCAACGACCAGGTCGCGACCCTGTTCCGGGCGTTCCTGCGGGACCACGCCCGGGTGATCGCCCACCAGGTGCTCGACCTGGTCGAGGCGCTGAGCGGTCAGGCGCAGGGTCACCTCGACGTGATCATGCCCGGACGCACCCACCTGCAGCACGCGCAGCCGGTGCTGCTCAGCCACCACCTGCTGGCGCACGTGTGGCCGCTGCTGCGCGACGTCGACCGGCTCGCCGACTTCGACGCCCGCGTCTCCGGCGACTCCCCGTACGGCTCGGGTGCCCTGGCCGGTTCGTCGCTGGGTCTCGACCCGCAGTACGTGGCCGAGCAGCTGGGCTTCACCAGCTCCAGCGCGAACTCGATCGACGGCACCGCGGCCCGCGACTTCGTGGCCGAGTTCGCCTTCGTCACGGCGATGATCGGGGTGGACGTCTCCCGCCTGGCCGAGGAGGTCATCCTCTGGTCGACGCGCGAGTTCGACTTCGTGAAGCTGCACGACTCGTGGTCGACCGGGTCGAGCATCATGCCGCAGAAGAAGAACCCCGACATCTCCGAGCTGGCCCGCGGCAAGGCCGGCCGGCTGATCGGCAACCTGTCGGGTCTGCTCGCCACGTTGAAGGCGCTGCCACTGGCCTACAACCGTGACCTGCAGGAGGACAAGGAGCCGGTCTTCGACTCCGTCGACACCCTCGAGGTGCTGCTTCCCGCCTTCACCGGACAGATCGCCACCCTCACCTTCAACGGGGCCCGGATGGCAGAGCTCGCCCCCCAGGGGTTCTCGCTGGCCACCGACATCGCCGAGTGGCTGGTGCGCGAGGGCACCCCGTTCCGGGTTGCCCACGAGGTGGCCGGTGCCTGCGTGCAGAAGTGCGAGGAGCTCGGCATCGAGCTCGCCGACCTCACCGACGAGCAGCTGGCCGAGATCGACCCGGCTCTGACACCGGCGGTCCACGACGTGCTCACTGTCGAGGGCTCGGTGGCCAGCCGCCAGGGCCGCGGCGGTACGGCGCCGGTGCGGGTGCGCGAACAGCTCGGCGAGGTCCGGACAGCTGTCTCCCGGGCTCGTTCCCACTGGTCCTGACCCGTCCCGGGACGACACGCCCGGACTCAAGAAAAACCTTCGACACCAGATCGGCGCGGTCCTGCGGGGCCGCGCCGCTGTCGTTGAGGCGTCCGGGCCGGTGGATCGGTGGCTGTCGGGGCACGTGGTCGGTTGCCCGGTGAGTGGGCCCGGGGGAGCGGGTTGAACGCGCCGCACCCCTGTGACCTGCGGTTTTGTTGTGGGGGGTACCCCCGATTGGTGGTGGTGTGGGGGGTGTGGTTAATGTT
>JAEWXC010000001.1 GCA_023396115.1 Actinomycetes bacterium
CCAGGGTGGCCTTCGGATTCCGCTCACCCGACGCCCTCATCGGCCTCGCGATGCTCAACCTAGGCGGACACCGACCGCTGCTGCCCGGCCGATGACCCACGGATCAGTCAGAAGAGCCACTTTTCTCCGCGACGCGCCGAGGCCCCGGGAGCGGGTGCTCCCGGGGCCTCGGTTCAGGTTCAGCGTCGCGTCACTTGGTCAGCCACGCGTCGTCGTAGTGGATCAGCATCTGGACGTTGCCGGTGATGCCGTGGACGTCGTTGGTCCAGGTCTGCATGAAAGTGCCGTCGGCCATGTTGATGGCCGGCAGGTCGCGCTGCCAGATCGTCTCGATCTCCTTCATCGCCTCCGCACCGTCGGTCGGGCCCGAGGAGCCGGCCAGCTTGGTCAGCGCCGCCAGCATCTCCTCGTTCTGGTACCCGGAGGTGTTGGTGGGCGACTGCGGCGTGAGCACGCCGGCCAGCATCGTGTACGGGTCGTCCTCGCCGACGGTGACCGCCGAGGCGGCCAGGTCGAAGGAGTGGTCGACATAGAGCTTCTGGATCTGGTCGGCGATCGACTTCATCGGCTCCAGGACCACCTTGAAGCCAGCGGCTTCCAGCATTGCCTTCAGTGCGACAGCAGCCTGCTGCGAGGCGGCGTCGGAGAGGTGCGAGTAGCGGATGGTGCCGTCCCAGCCCTCCTTCTTGGCCTCCTCGACGAGCTTCTTGGCCGCGGCCGGGTCCGGGGTGACGGTCTCGACGCCGGTGAACCACGGGGAGTTGGCCGGGAACAGCGACTTGCTGGCGACCGCGTCGGTGTTGCCGACACGCTCGTAGTAGCGGGCCGGGTCGATGGCCAGGTTCAGCGCCTCGCGGACCTTCGGGTTGGCACCCGGGTGGCCCTCGCGGTGGTTGATCCAGTACGCGCTGCCAGCGCCGGTGACCCACAGCATGCCGGCCTTCTTGGCGTCCAGGGCGTCGGCGGTGACCTTGGGCTCGCGCAGGAACGCGGCGTCCACGTCACCGTTGTCCAGCGCCTCGAGCTTGGCCGAGTCGGCGCCGGGCCAGATGAACTTCAGGCCGTCCAGGTGCGGGCGACCGTCGAAGTAGTCCTCGTTGGCGCTGAGGGTGAGCTCCTCGGTCGGCTTGTAGCCGTCGAAGACGAAGGGGCCGGCGCCGATCGGCTTGAACGAGGCCGGGTCCTTGGCGGCGTTCTTGTAGGCCGCGGGAGCCAGGATCATGCCCGGGCCGTGGCTGAGCATGCTCGGGAAGGTGGCCCACGGGAAGCGGGTGGTGAACTCGACGGTGGTGTCGTCGACCTTCTTCGTCTCGGCGACGTTGCTCATCCAGATGACGAAGTTGTAGCCGTAGCTCTTGGTGTAGTAGTCGAGGCTGGCCAGCACCGCGTCGGCGTCGAGGGCGGTGCCGTCGGAGAACTTGACGCCCTCGCGCAGCTTCAGCGTCCAGGTGGTGTTGTCGTCGCTGGTCAGCGACTCCGCGAGCTGCGGGACGTAGGTCTCGGTGCCCCAGTCGTAGCGGGTCAGGGTGTCGTAGATCGCCGCCATCGCCGAGCCGCCGGCCGCGCCGTTGCCGTAGGTCTTGGTCGGGTCCAGGCTGCGGGCCTCGGAGTACTCGGCCACGGTGAGCACGCCACCCTCGACCGGGTCGCCGGCCTCGGGCAGGTTCACCATCCCGGAGACCAGGGTGGTCTCGCTCTTCGGCGCGTCCGAGCCGGACTTCTTGTCGCTGTCCGAGGACGAGGCGCAGCCGGACATGAGCAGCGCGCTGGCGGCGAGCCCGACGACGATCCGCGAACGGATCAGGGTGCGTGGCTTCAAGGGAAGCTCCATTCAAGGGGAATCAGGTGCGCAGGTCCCGGCCGAGCCCGGTCCGCACGTGTCGTCCATCACTGTAGAAATCGTTCTAGCCGCGGACCCGGAAGTGATCCCACTCACTGGGAGACTCGGGCGGGCGCCCGAGACAGCTCGCGACGAGGGCGCGCGGCAGCGTTCCCGGGGCTGTCGGGGACGCGACGAGGCCCCACGGAGCGGGGCTCGGTGGGGCCTTTCGGTGCGGTTCGTGGGGCGGAGCCAGGTGCTCCGGACCGGGCGGTCAGTCGCCGGTGACGTCCCCGGTGGGGTCGGCCGCGGCCTCGTCCTCCAGGTAGGCGCCGCCGACCGGGTCGCCGGTCCACTGCACCAGCTCCCAGCCGGTCGAGGGGTGTCCCTGGACGGTGATGTGCGCGGTGTTGTGCAGCGGCGCGGTGGCCTGCGGGCTGGCGGCCAGGTCGGGAAGCACGCTGGAGAGCCAGGTGCGGATCGCGGCGCCGTGGCTGACCAGGAGCGCCTCCTCGTGACCGTCCGCCGCGATCGTCTCCACGTCGGCGGTGTACCGCTCGACGAACTCGGCGCCGGTCTCGCCGCCGGGCATCCGGTAGTCCCAGTTGCCGCCGATCCAGTTCGTCACCGAGGTGATGTAGCCGTGCACCGACTCCCGGTCGGTGGCCATCTCGAACTGGCCGGCGCTGATCTCGTGGATGCCGGGCAGGTGCGTGGGCTCCAGCCCGGACAGCGCGGCCAGGGGCGCGGCGGTCTGGTGGGTGCGGACCAGCTTCGAGACGTAGATGCCGGTGACGGGCACCTGCGCCAGGGCCCGGCTCGCCGCCCGGGCCTGGGCGCGGCCCAGGTCGGTCAGGTCGAGCCCGGGCATCGAGGTGTCCAGCGCCCCGGAGACGTTGGCGTGGGTCTGGCCGTGGCGCACCAGGTGCAGCCGGAAGGGACGCGGGCTCACGGGGTTCCTCCTCGCTCGGGGTCTCCGTCGGACCCGGGACCGAGGTTAGCCGGGGAGTCTCACGCCGGGGCCGGGAGGACCCGACCGGCGACCTCGCCGAAGGTGATCCGGCCGCCGCCGGTGCCGGGGGCCGAGACCCGCAGCACCACCTCGTCGCCGTCCTCCAGGGCGGTCCGGGTGTCGTCGCCGACCCGGACCGGCTCGCGCCACCCCCAGGTCAGCTCCAGCAGCGACCCGAACTGCTCGGCGTCGGAGACCGTCCCCGAGGCGAACAGGTCGCCGGGTCGGGTCGAGGCGCCGTTGACGCTGAGGTGGGCCAGCATCTGCGCCGGGGACCAGTACATCGAGTCGTAGCGCGGTCGGCTCACCACGTGCCCGTTGATCTCGACCTCGAGCTGCAGGTCCAGCCCGCGCGCGACGTCGGGACCCAGGTAGTCCAGCGGGCGGGGGTCCTGGCCGGGCAGCGGGGTCCAGGCGGCGTCGAGGGCGGCCAGCGGGGTGACCCACGCCGAGATCGAGGTGGCGAACGACTTGCCCAGGAACGGCCCGAGCGGCACGTACTCCCAGGCCTGGATGTCGCGCGCCGACCAGTCGTTGAGCCCCACCACGCCGAAGACGTGCCGGTCCATCTCGGCCACGTCGATCCGGGTGCCGCGCGGGTGCCCGGCGCCGATGACGAAGCCGACCTCGGCCTCGAGGTCGAGCCGGGTGGAGGGGCCGAAGACCACCCCGTCGTCGGGGTTGCCGGGGGTGGCCAACCGCTGCCCGCCGGGACGGACCACGTCGGTGCCGGAGACCACGACCGTGCCCCCGCGGCCGTGGTACCCGACCGGCAGGTGCTTCCAGTTGGGCAGCAGCGGCGCCTGGTCGGGGCGGAAGATGCGGCCGACGTTGGTGGCGTGCACCTCGCTGGCGTAGAAGTCCACGTAGTCGCCGACGGTGAACGGCTGGTGCAGGGTCACCGCGGCCAGGTCCACCAGGAACGGCTCCACCTCGGCGGCGGCCGAGGGGTCGGCCAGCAGGGTGGTGAGCCACTCCCGCACCGCCGCCCAGACCGTCGGGCCGGCGGCCAGCAGCTCGTCCAGCGAGCCGGTGTCGAACAGGTGGTGGGTGTCGAGCATCTGGCTGGCCGCCAGTGGTGCCGCGTCGAGCACCCGGTCGCCGATCCGCACCCCCACCCGCGGCGGTTCGTCCTCGGTGGAGAACACCCCGTAGGGCAGGTGGTCCAGGTCGTGGCCGGAGCCGGTCGCGCCGGTGACCCAGCTGGTGGTGGTCGAGGTGTCCATCAGTCCTCCAGGAGTCCGAGGTCGCGCAGGTCGTGGCGGGGTTCGTCGATGGAGCAGGTGCCGAAGGAGGTGAACCAGCGACGGGCCCGCTGGAGGTCCTCGGCCGGGGTGGCGGCCAGGGCGGCGGCGTCGGTGCTCGCGAGCAGGGCCGTCACCGCCTCGCTGCCGGCACCGTCCCAAGCGGCGGCGGTGGCGGCGAGCAGGTTGAGGAAGCCGTGCCGGGGGAGACCGTCGGGGTCGGTGTGGGCCACGGCCCGGTGCAGCCCGGCGGTGCACTTGAAGGGGGTCTCCCGGTCCAGTGCCGCGTCCACCATCGCGGCCAGCTCGGCTGCGGTGGGCGTCAGGTCGGCGGTGGCGCCACCGAGGCGGAACTTGAGGTGCAGCTCGGCGCCGGCGATCTCGTCGGCGGCCGCCAGCCAGCCGTGCGAGGGGGTGGTGGAGGGCAGTTCGACGTGCACGGTCGCGTCGTCGGCCAGGTCGCCCCGGGAGCGGGCGTCGTCGACCGCGGCCACCACCCGCCGGGCGTTGCCGGGCAGGTCACCCAGGTCGCGCAGCGCGATCTCGACACCGGCCACCTGCAGGTCGAGTCGCCGGGCCAGCCCGGCCGGGCCGGAGACCTGACCCGCGCCGCCGGTGAGCACCACCGAGAGGCGCTCGCCCGCCCCGCGCAACCGGGGCAGGTCGGTGTCGGGGACCACCAGCGTCCCGACCAGGTCCGCCCACGGTTCGCCGCGTCGCTCCCGGTGCGCGGTGACCGCCTCGTCGAGGGGGGCGTTGCCGGGCGGGAAGACCGCCGCGTCGTCGAGCAGCCCGACCCACTGCTGCGGAAGTCGGGACGTCAGGTCTGGAGGTGTGCCGCTCACGTGGCTACTGTAGCCAGAGAGCATCTATCGGACGACATTCCACGATTACCGGACAGATGGAGCGCAGCGATGGCCCACTACCGCCACGTCGGACACGTGCCCCCCACCCGGCACACCCAGCACCGCGACGCCGCCGGTGCGCTGCTGTTCGAGGAGTTGGTGGGGGAGGAGGGCTTCTCCTCGGACTCCTCGCTGCTCTACCACCGCGGCGTCCCCTCGGCTCTGGTCGACAGCCGGGTCTGGGACCTGCCCGACCACACCACCCGCGGCAACCACCCGCTCCGCGCCCGGCACCTGCGGTTGCCCGCGCTGGACTTCGCGGCCGACGCCGACCCGGTCACCGGTCGCCGGCTGGTTCTCGGCAACCACGACGTCCGGATCTCCTACGTCCGGGCCAGCACCGCCTCCCCGCTGTACCGCAACGCCTGCGGCGACGAGTGCGTCTACGTGGAGGCCGGGTCGGGTGTGGTGGAGACCGTCTTCGGCCGGCTGACGTTCCGGGCCGGCGACTACGTCGTGCTGCCCCGGACCACCACCCACCGCTGGGTCCTCGACGGCGAGGTGCGGCTCTACCCGATCGAGGCCAACTCCCACATCGCCCCGCCCAAGCGGTACCTGTCGCGCTACGGCCAGTTCCTCGAGCACGCCCCCTACTGCGAGCGCGACCTGCACGGCCCCACCGAGCCGCTGCTGGCCGAGGGCACCGACGTCGAGGTGCTGGTCAAGCACCGCACCTCTGCCGGGGTGGTGGGCACGGTGATGACGTACGCGACGCACCCCTTCGACGTGGTCGGCTGGGACGGCTGCCTGTACCCGTACACGTTCAACATCGACGACTACCAGCCGATCACCGGCCGGGTGCACCAGCCGCCGCCGGTGCACCAGGTCTTCGAGGGGCACAACTTCGTGATCTGCAACTTCCTGCCCCGCAAGGTCGACTACCACCCGCTCGCGGTGCCGGTGCCCTACTACCACTCCAACGTCGACTCCGACGAGGTGATGTTCTACGTCGCTGGCGACTACGAGGCCCGCAAGGGGTCCGGCATCGCCCAGGGGTCGATCAGCCTGCACCCCGGCGGGTACGCGCACGGGCCGCAGCCCGAGGCGATCGAGGCCAGCCTGGGCGCGGAGCGGTTCGACGAGACCGCGGTCATGGTGGACACCTTCGCCCCGCTCGAGCTGGGCGAGGCGGGGGTGGCCTGCGAGGACGAGGCCTACGCGTGGAGCTGGGCCGGCGGACGGCGCAGCTGAGAGCGCACCCGAGGACGCAGCCGGGGGCAGCGCCGGGCGGGGTCAGTCCCGCAGCGCCCGCCAGACGCGCCGCAGCCGCGACCCGCCGGTCAGCTCCTCGACCCGGGCCTGCAGGGCCCGCTGCTTCTCCTTGCGCCGCTCCAGCTTGGCGCGCAGTGCCGCCTCGCCGGCCCGGTACCGCTCCCGTTCGGCGGCGGCACCGTCGCGGTGCGCCGTGACGATCTCGCCCACCCGGTCGGCCACGTCGTCCGGTGCGGTGCGCTGCAGGTGCAGCCGGTGCAGCTCGGCCAGGAAGAGCGGGTAGTAGTCCATGCTCCAGTGCACCGGCGACGGCCCCCAGGGGTGGTCCTCGGTGGCCGGGTGCTCGGCGGCGCTGAGGTCGATCACCTCGGCGCCCAGGATCTCGGCGAGCTCGAGGTCCCGCTCCTGCCAGAACGCGTTCGCCCGTCGGTCCTTCCGGGCCCGGCCGGGCTCCTTGGACAGCTTCCCCGGCGCGGTGCGCCCCGACTTCACCACCTGGTTGGTGTTGCGGCCCCGGTGCACCACCACCGTGGTGTGCGGCAGCTCGGCACGCAGGAAGGCGTCCAACCGGTGCGCCGCGTCGCGCCACAGCGCCAGGTACTCCTCGGCGTCGGTGAACGGACGGACCCGGCGCAGCCGCCCGTCGGCGCGCATCTGCTGGAACCAGTCGGTGAACCACAGGGTCCAGGCGTTGTCGGTGAGCCAGGAGCCGTCGTCGACCTGGACCACACCGAACCGGACGTCACCGAAGAGGTCGATCACCAGGTACTCGGGCTGCAGCTCCCGGAGGTCGGCCAGGAACGACTTGTCGAACTCGCTGGCGATGCGGCGCAGCCCCTCGGGCTGGAACTCCTTGGTCGGCTCCCAGGTCGCCTCGACCGGCTCGGCCATCACCGAGATCAGCGAGGACTGGTTCTGCAGCTGCACGCACTCGAACCACCGCTTGTACCCGGGGTTGAAGCGGGTGTTGAAGTTGTCGCGCGTGATGCACGAGCCCATCACGGCGACGGTGGTGGGGCGGGGTGATCCGGCGGGCAGGTCGGCGGTGTTCGAGGAGGACATCGGGGCGATCCTTGCACGGCCGCCCTGAGGTGTCCCGGCCCCGTGCTGGCCCCGTGGTGGGCCTCGGGGGCACGATGGCCCCATGAGCCGACGCGCGCCGCAGCGGGACATCGACGAGGACGACCTGGTGGTCAGCCCGCCACCGCACGAGGTGGCCGGCCCGAAGGCCGTCGCGGTCTCGATGAAGCGGGCCCTGGAGCAGATGGGTCCGGTCCGGACCGGGCAGACCCTGCTCAGGCTGAACCAGGCCGACGGGTTCGACTGCCCCGGGTGCGCCTGGCCCGAGGCCGAGCCGGGGGCGCGGCACGTGGCGGAGTTCTGCGAGAACGGGGCCAAGGCGGTCACCGAGGAGGCCACCCGCCGCCGGGTCGGTCCCGACTTCTTCGCCGCGCACCCGATGGCCGTGCTGGCCGACAAGTCGGACTACTGGCTGGGGCAGCAGGGCCGGATCACCCACCCGGTGGTGCTGCGTCCCGGCGCCGAGCACTACACCGAGATCTCCTGGGACGAGGCGTTCCGGCTGGTCGCCGACCACCTCCGGGCCCTGGACTCACCCGACGAGGCGGTCTTCTACACCTCCGGCAAGGTCTCCAACGAGGCAGCGTTCTGCTTCCAGCTGATGGTGCGCGCCTTCGGCACCAACAACCTGCCCGACTGCTCCAACATGTGCCACGAGTCCACCTCGGTCGGCCTGGCCGAGACGATCGGGATCGGCAAGGGCTCGGTCAGCCTGGACGACGTCATCGGGGCCGACCTGGTCGTGGTGATCGGGCAGAATCCCGGCACCAACCACCCCCGGATGCTCTCGGCCCTGGAGCAGGCCAAGCACCGCGGCGCCCGGATCGTCTCGGTCAACCCGCTGCGTGAACCCGGGATGGTGCGGTTCAAGAACCCCCAGAAGGCCCGCGGCGTCCTCGGTCACGGCACCGAGCTGGCCGACCTGCACGTGCCGGTCCGGATCAACGGCGACCTGGCGCTGCTGCAGGCGGTCGGGGCGCACCTGGTCGCCACCGGGTCGCTCGACCCGGCGTTCATCGCCGAGCACACCGTCGGGTTCGAGGAGTGGGCCGCCCACGTCGCCGCGGTCGACACCGACCAGGTGCGCCGCGCCACCGGCCTGGACGACGCCGTGGTCGACGAGTTCGCCCGGATGGTCGCCGAGGCCGACTCGGTGGTCTGGTGCTGGGCGATGGGCATCACCCAGCACCGCAACTCGGTCGCCACGGTCAAGGAGATCGTCAACCTGGCGCTGGCCAAGGGCGACATCGGCCGACCGGGTGCGGGCCTGTGCCCGGTCCGCGGCCACTCCAACGTGCAGGGCGACCGGACCATGGGCATCTGGGAACGTCCCCCCGCGCCGCTGCTCGACGGGATCGCGGCCGAGTTCGGCTTCGACCCGCCCCGCGAACCCGGGCTGGACGTGGTCGCCGCCATCCACGCGCTGCGCGAGCGCCGGGCCAAGGTCTTCTTCGCGATGGGCGGCAACTTCGTCTCCGCCGCCCCCGACACCCCGGCCACCGAGGAGGCGATGCGGGCCGCGGACCTGACCGTCCACGTCGCCACCAAGCTCAACCGGTCGCACGTGGTGCACGGCCGCACGGCGCTGATCCTGCCGCCGCTGGTGCGCAGCGAGAAGGACGCCACCGGCGGGCGCGAGCAGCGGGTCACCGTCGAGGACTCGATGTCGGCGGTGCACGCCTCCCGCGGCCCGCTGGAGCCGGCCTCGGAGCACCTGCGCTCGGAGGTCGACATCGTCTGCTCGCTGGCCGAGGAGCTGCTGGGGGAGACCCACGACCTGCCGTGGTCGCAGTTCCGTGCCGACTACCACCGGATCCGGGAGAGCATCGGCCGCGCCATCCCCGGCGCCCAGGGGTACGCCGAGAAGGTCGAGGCGCCCGGCGGGTTCGTGCTGCCGCACCCGCCACGGGACTCCCGGACGTTCCCGACCGCCGTCGGCAGGGCCGTCTTCTCCACCTCCCCGGTCGAGGTGCTCGACGTGCCGGCGGGCCGGTTGCTGCTGCAGACCCTGCGCAGCCACGACCAGTTCAACACCACCATCTACGGCCTCGACGACCGTTACCGCGGCGTCCGGGGCGGTCGTCGGGTGGTCTTCGTGCACCCCGACGACATCGCCGACCTGGGCTTCGCCGACGGCGACCTGGTCGACCTGGTCGGGGAGTGGGCCGACGGGGTCGAGCGCCGGGCCGAGGAGTTCCGGATCGTCTCCTTCGAGACCCCCCGCGGCTGCGCGGCCGCCTACTACCCCGAGACGAACCCGCTGGTGCCCCTGGACTCCCGGGCCCTGGGCAGCCACACCCCGACCTACAAGTCCGTGATCGTCCGACTGGAGGCCCGCGCGTGACCAACCCCGACCCCCGGCCCGACGAGCAGCAGTGCGCTGCCGGTGAGAGCTGCGACTTCGAGGTGATCGAGCCCCGCGAGGTGCCGCTCGGCGGGCCGCGGGCGATGCGGGTGCGGCGCACCCTGCCCAGCCGGCAGCGCTCCCTGGTCGGCGCCTGGTGCTTCGTGGACCACTACGGTCCCGACCGGGTCGCCGACTCCGGCGGCATGTCGGTGGCCCCGCACCCGCACACCGGCCTGCAGACGGTCAGCTGGCTCTTCACCGGCGAGATCGAGCACCGCGACAGTGCCGGGAACGTGGCGATGGTGCGGCCCGGCGAGGTGAACCTGATGACCGGTGGGCGGGGGATCAGCCACTCCGAGGTCAGCACGCCGGGGACCGAGGTGCTGCACGGCGCCCAGCTGTGGGTGGCGCTCCCGGCGCACGCCCGCGACACCGAGCCCGGTTTCGACCACCACGTCCCCGACCCGGTGCCGGGGGAGGGGTGGGAGGCCCGGGTGTTCCTGGGGTCCGCGTTCGGGGTCACCTCCCCGGTCGCCACGCACACCCCGCTGCTCGGGGTGGAGGTGCTGATGGAGCCCGGCGCGGTGCTCGACATCGACCTGGACCCCGAGTTCGAGACCGCGGTGCTCGTGGACTCCGGCCGGGTCCGGGCACGGGAAGGGACCCTGGCCCGCGGCGACCTGGGCTACTTCGGACCGGGGCGCACGTCGCTGGACCTGACCGCCGGCAACGAGCCGGTTCGGCTGCTGGTGCTCGGCGGTCCGCCGTTCGGTGAGGAGATCGTCATGTGGTGGAACTTCGTGGGCCGCAGCCACGAGGAGATCGTCGGGTTCCGGGCCGAGTGGCAGGACCAGATCACCCGGGACGGCGAGGTCGTCGACGACAGCCGGAGCGTCGCCGACGGCCGGTTCGGGGTGGTGCCGGACCAGCCGCTGCCCCCGATCCCGGCCCCGGCGCTGCCCAACGCCCGACTCCGCCAGCGGTCCTGAAGCCGCACCGGTGCACGCCGGTGCGGGGGACGTCTCGTGGGTCACTCCCGGCGCGCCCCCACGGACCCCGGATGGCGAGGGCCCCCGGCCCGGAGCAGGATGGTGGGCATGACCTCAGCGGTACCCGGTGAAGACGGTGTCCTGCGGTGTCCGTGGGCGGTCGGCAACCCGCTCGACACCGCCTACCACGACGCCGAGTGGGGGGTCCGGATCGGCGGGGAGACTGCGTGGTTCGAGCGGCTCAGTCTGGAGGGCTTCCAGGCCGGCCTGAGCTGGATCACCATCCTCAAGAAGCGTCCGGCGTTCCGCGAGGCCTTCGACGGGTTCGACGTCGACACCGTGGCCGGCTACGGACCGGGCGACGTGGAGCGGCTGCTCGGTGATGCCGGGATCGTGCGTCACCGCGGCAAGATCGAGGCGGTGCTCGGCAACGCCCGTGCCACGGTCGCGCTGCGGGCTGACGGGGGCCTGGAGGCGCTGCTGCTCTCCCACGCCCCGAGCCGGCCGGTGGCGTACGAGGAGACGTTCTCGCCGGAGTCCACCGCCCTGTCGAAGGACCTGAAGAAACGCGGCTTCCGGTTCGTAGGGCCGACCACCGTGCACGCGCTGATGCAGGCCGGCGGGATCTTCGACCCGCACGCACCGGGCTGCCACCGGCGCGGCGACGGTTCGGGTGACCCGGCGTGATCAACGGCATCACCTGGTTGCTCGGCTGCCAGCTGGTCGGCGAGCTGCTGGTCAACCTCACCGGTCTCCCGGTCCCCGGCCCCGTGGTCGGGATGCTGCTGCTGTTCGTGCTGATGCTCTGGCGCCGGCCCGACGAGGACGCCGGCGTGAGCCGGGCCAGCAGCGCCCTGCTGCGCCACCTGCAGCTCTTCTTCGTCCCGGCCGGGGTGGGTGTCATCGTCCACCTGGGCACGCTGCGCGAGGACGCGTGGCCGCTCTCGGTCGGGCTGGTCGTGTCCTGGCTGGTGGGGATGCTGGTCGTCGGGTGGCTGGTGCAGGTCTGGCTGAGCCGGACCGGCCGCGCCACCGGTGCCGGGGGTGAGCGGTGAACGTCCTGGACCACACCACCGAGGCGCTGGCCGACGTCGTCGAGACGCCGCTGTTCGCCGTCGTCGCCACCCTCGCTGCCTACCGGCTGGGGCGGGAGCTGCAGCGGCGCACCGGCGGCCACGCCCTGGCCCAGCCGGTCCTGGTCGCGATCGTCGTGCTGGTCGCGCTGCTCAGCCTCACCGGCCTGGACTACGCCACCTACCTGGACGGTGGCGCCCTGATCGGCTTCTGGCTCGGTCCGGCGACCGTCGCGCTGGCGGTGCCGTTGTACCGCCAGGTCCGCGGGTTGCGCGGGATGGTGCTGCCGATGCTGGTCGCGATCCCGGTCGGTGCGGTGGTCTCGATCGTCACCGGCCTGCTGGTGGTGCGTGCCCTGGGTGGCAGCGAGGAGCTGGCCCTGACCATGGCGCCCAAGTCGGCCACCACCCCGGTCGCGATCGCCGTCTCCGAGCTGGCCGGCGGGCTCCCGCCGCTGACCGCGGTGTTCGCGATCATCGCCGGCATCTTCGGCGCGGTCGCCGGGCCGTGGGTGATGTCGCGGGCCCGGATCACCGACCGGCGCGCCCGCGGGCTGGCGATGGGGGCCTCCTCGCACGGCGTCGGCACCTCCCGCTCGCTGGTCGAGGACGAGACCGAGGGCGCCTTCTCCGGGCTCTCGATGGGTCTCTCGGCGCTGGCGGTGAGTCTGCTGGTGCCGCTGGTGCTGCTCGTCCTGGGCTGAGCCCTGATCCGCCGCGGCCGACCGGTGATCCGGGCTGAGTCGGGGTGGGCGGGACCCGCCGGTTGTACGGGTGAGTAACCTCACAGGGCATGAGCCGCATCCACGCGTTCCGCGACGACGCCCTGGCCGATCACGACGCCGTGGGGCTGACCCACGCCCTGCACGCCGGGGAGGTCTCGGTCCCCGAGGTGGTGGAGGCGGCGATCGCCCGCACCAGCGCCGTTGACCCGGAGCTGGGAGCGGTCGCGTTCGAGGCGTTCGACCGGGCCCGGGCCGAGGCGCGCGACCCGCGCGGCGGCTTCTTCGCCGGCGTCCCGACGTTCGTCAAGGACAACTCCGACGTGGCCGGGATGCCCTCGATGCACGGCACCGACGCCTGGGACCCGCACCCGGCGACCCGCGACGGTGACTTCGCCCGGATGTTCCTGGCCACCGGCCTCGTCCCGCTCGGCAAGACCCGGATGTCGGAGTACGGGTTCAGCGCCTCCGCCGAACACCCGCGCCAGGGGCCGGTGCGCAACCCGTGGGACCCCGCCTACACCGCCGGGGCCTCCTCGTCGGGCTCGGCGGCCCTGGTGGCGGCCGGTGCGGTCCCGATCGCGCACGCCAACGACGGCGGTGGCTCGATCCGGATCCCGGCGGCGGCCAACGGTCTGGTCGGGCTCAAGCCGACCCGCGACCGGCTCGCCCAGGACAAGCTCTTCACCCAGATGCCGCTGCGGATCGTCGCCGACGGGGTGGTCACCCGGTCGGTGCGCGACACCGCCGCCTTCCTGCGGGAGGCCGAGAAGGTGTGGCGCAACCCGGCCCTGGCGCCGGTCGGGGACGTGACCCGGCCGGGGCGCCGCCGGCTCCGGATCGCGCTGGTCACCCAGAGCGTCGGCCGGCCCACCTCGCCCGAGGTTGTCGAGCAGGTCCGCGCGGTGGCCGGGCTGCTCGAGGACCTGGGGCACCGGGTGAGCGAGGTCGAGGCCCCGGTCACCGAGCAGTTCGTCGACGACTTCCTCGTCTACTGGTCGCTGCTGTCGTCCGCGACCGTGCTCACCGGCCGCCACGACCACGGCCGCAGCTTCGACCGCACCCGGCTGGACAACCTCACGATCGGCCTGGACCGGCACTTCAAGACCAACCTGCGCCGCTTCCCCGGGGCGCTGCGCCGGCTCCGGGCCCTGGCCCGCAGCAACGCCGAGTTCCACGCCCAGCACGACGTGGTGCTCTCGCCGACCCTGGCCACCGCCACCCCGCGGATCGGGGTGCTCGACCCCACCCAGCCCTTCGAGACGATCATGGACCGGTTGCTCGACTGGGTGGCGTTCACGCCGCTGCAGAACGCCAACGGTGCCCCCTCGATGTCGCTGCCGCTGACCACCTCGTCGAACGGGATGCCGCTGGGCACCATGTTCAGCGCGGATGCCGGACGTGAGGCGGTGCTGCTGGAACTGGGCCTGGAACTGGAGGAGGCGCTCGGTCTGATCGCTCCGATCAGCAGCCCGGCAGTCGCCGGCTGAACCCCTCAACACCGGCTCTGACCTGCGCAGATGCAAGAAGGGGGTACCCGATTTCGCACAACGCCCGGGTGTGTGTAATCTTCTTCCCCGTTGCCCCTTTAGCTCAGTCGGCAGAGCGTCTCCATGGTAAGGAGAAGGTCTACGGTTCGATTCCGTAAAGGGGCTCTGGGATGGGGCCCCGCCACACGGCGGGGCATCCGCCCGGCGGCGGGGTAGCTCAGGTGGTTAGAGCACACGACTCATAATCGTGGTGTCGCGGGTTCAAGTCCCGCTCCCGCTACGAGCACGTTCCGCCAGCCAGCCAGGCCGGCACCCCCGCAGTACATTTCGACGAAGGACTTCCCAGTGGCCAGCAAGAGCTCTGACGTTCGCCCCAAGATCACGCTCGCCTGCGTGGACTGCAAGGACCGCAACTACATCACCAAGAAGAACCGTCGCAACGACCCCGACCGGATCGAGCTGTCGAAGTTCTGCCCGCGCTGCCGCAAGCACACCGCGCACCGCGAGACCCGCTGACGCGAGTCACCCAGACGTTCCGCCGAGGGCGGCACCCCACCGGGGTGCCGCCCTCGACGCATGTCCCCGGGGGCGCCGTCCTGACGACGCCGACCTCCCCCCTTCCGCGACGCCGACCGGGCACATACGTGGCGCCGACCGGGCACTTGTGCGACTCCGACCGGGCACATCCGTGGCGCTGACCGGGCACTTCCGCGACGCCGACCGGGCACATCCGTGGCGCTGACCGGGCACATCCGTGGCGCTGACCGGGTACTTCCGCGACGCCGACCTCCCCCCTTGCGCGGCGCTCGAGAACGCCGGCGGCGCCGGCCTCCAGGCATCCTGGACGGTGACGCCCACGAAGCGGGTCAGCTTCGCCGGGGCGTCCGGACCGACGAGGCAGGCAGGCGGCACGAACTGGCCGGGTGGGCCGGTCGCGATGCACTCCCCGCCGGGGAACTGTCGTCGTTCGCCCTGGTCTTCGACAAGGCGACCCTGGGGGGAACCCTGCAACTGGAGTTCTCCAGCGGCCAGCAGACGGTGAACGTGCGGTTCCCCGTCGTCACCCGCTGAGCCCCGGGACCGCGCCGAGCGGTCGGGCGCCGAGGTCGGTACGGTGGAGCCATGCCCGTCGACGAGTCCCTGGTCGGACGCACCTTCCCGCCGGTCCCGGCCCACGAGGTGACCGCCGAGTCGGTGGCGGCCTTCGCCGCCTCCGTCGGCGCACAGCCCGACCCGGTCCCGCCCACCTACCCGATCGTGGCCGCCTTCGACGCGATGAACGCGTTCCTGGCGGCCGAGGGCATCGAACTGCACCGGATCGTCCACGGCGAGCAGCGCTTCGCCTACACCCGGCCGGTACGCGTCGGTGACACCCTGCAGGTGCAGCTCGAGGTCTCCTCCCTGCGCCAGATCGGCGGCAACGACATCATCGGCACCACCTCCCGGGTCACCGACGCCGACGACCAGCTGGTCTGCACCGCGACCGCGACCCTGGTCCACCGCGGGGAGGCCGGCGCATGAGCGAGCAGCTGACCGAGCAGGTCTTCACCGTCACCCGCGCCGACCTGGTCGCCTACGCGGCCGCCAGCGGCGACCACAACCCGATCCACTCCGACGAGCAGGTGGCGCTCGCCGTCGGCCTGCCCGGCGTGATCGCGCACGGCATGTACACGATGGCCCTGGCCGGACGTGCCGTGGCGACCTGGTTCCCCGGCGCCGAGGTGGTCGAGTTCGGGACCAAGTTCACCTCGCCCGTGGTCGTGCCGGCGGGGGAGAGCGGGACCGAGGTCGTCGTGGCCGGGACGGTCAAGAAGGTCGAGGACGGCCTCACCCACCTGGCACTGACGGTGACCTGCCAGGACACCAAGGTGCTCGGAGTGCCCAAGGCTGTGGTCCGTGCCTGAGGCCTCCTCGGATCGACCCGACGGCGTCCTCCTGGCCGACCACACCACGCTCCGGTTGGGCGGCCCGGCGCGCCGGTTCGTGACCGCCACCACCGAGACCGACCTGGTCGCCGCGGTGCGCGAGGCCGACGCCGCCGGAGAGCCGGTGCTCCTGGTGGCTGGGGGCTCCAATCTCGTCGTGGCCGACTCCGGCTTCGCGGGCACCGTGGTGAAGGTCGCCACCACCGGGGTGCAGGTCGACGACGACTCCGACGGCCCCACCTGCGGGGGCGTGCTGGTCACCGTCGCCGCCGGGGAGAACTGGGACGCCTTCGTGGCCCGGGCCGTGGAGCGCGGCTGGGTCGGCGTCGAGGCGCTCTCGGGCATCCCCGGCTCGGTCGGGGCCACCCCCGTGCAGAACGTCGGGGCCTACGGCCAGGAGGTCTCCCAGACGATCGCCCGGGTCCGCACCTGGGACCGGGTCGAGGACCGCCAGCGCACGTTCACCGCGGCCGACGCGGGCTTCGGGTACCGGTCCAGCCGGTTCAAGTCCGACCCGGACCGCTACCTCGTCCTGGACGTCACCTTCCAGCTGACCCGCGGGGATCTCGGCGCACCCGTCAGCTACGCCGAACTGGCCCGCACCCTGGGTGTCGAGGTCGGGCAGCGGGCGCCGCTGGGCGCGGTCCGCGAGACCGTGCTGCGGCTGCGCGCCGGCAAGGGGATGGTGCTGGACGCGGACGACCACGACACGTGGAGCGCGGGCTCGTTCTTCACCAACCCGCTGCTGGACCCCGCCACCGCAGCCGGGTTGCCCCCGACCGCCCCGCGGTGGCCGCAGCCCGACGGACGGGTCAAGACCAGCGCCGCCTGGTTGATCGAGAACGCCGGGTTCGGCAAGGGCCACGGCGCGGGTCCGGCGACCCTGTCGACCAAGCACACGCTCGCCCTCACCAACCGGGGGGCGGCGCGCACCGAGGACCTGCTTGGCCTGGCGCGCGAGGTCCGCGACGGCGTCCGCGCCACGTTCGGCGTCACCCTGGTCAACGAGCCGGTGCTCGTCGGCTGCACGCTCTGACGCCGACCGGCGCCCCGTGATCGAGCGTGCCGAGTTCCCTGCGCGGGTTTCGGCAGGCTCAACCTCCGGGGAGTGCGGTGATCGAGTATCCCGCCCGGCGTCCGGTGATCGAGCGTGCCGAGATCCCTGCGCGGGTCCCGGCCAGCTCAACCACAGGGGAGCCGGGCCGGGGGTCAGAAGTCGGTGCCGCCCGAGGAGGACACCCTGGCGGTCGCCACCAGGGCGAACACGGCCACCACGGCGATCACGGCGAGCACCAGGAGCACGGTGCCGATGATGCCCATGATCTTGCCGGCGTTGGCCTGGTCACGCCCGGAGTAGGCGCCGGGGTTGGCGTCGATCTCACGCACCGCGCGAGCGCCGATGATCCACCCGAACGGGGACAGCACCAGGGTGATGCCGCCGCACACGGCGATCCCGACGAGGCCGATCAGCGAGAGCACCAGAGCGGTGGTCGCGCTGGGGTGCGCGGGCGCGGTGGGCGTCGGGACGTAGCCCCCGCCGTACTGCGGCTGCCCGTACTGCGCCTGGCCGTACTGCGGGGCGCCGTACTGGGGCTGCGAGTACTGGGGCTGCCCGTACTGGGGCTGCCCCGCAGCAGGCGGCGGGGTGCTGCCGTAGGGGCTGCTGGTCGGGTCGCCGGGCTGCGGGGTCGGAGCGCCGTACGGGGACGGGTGCTGGCCGTACGGGTCCGACGGCTTGGCCGAGGAGGTCCCGTCCGGGTTCTGGTTCATCAGGTCCTCGGGAAAGTTGCGGGGTTCGTCGCTCACCGGAACATCGTCGCAGATCCCGGACCGGATTCTGCTCACGTCCGCACCGCTCAGGCGTCGGGGTCCTCGGCCGCCAGCCAGGCGTCGACCTCGGCCAGAGCGGCCTGACGCACCTCGTCGGGGGCCCGGGAGGCCCGCAACGACATCCGTCCCAGCTCGGCCAGGGCGGCGTCGTCGAGCTCGTGCGCGGCCCGCATCGTGGCGTACTGGCTGGCCAGACGGGAGCCGAAGAGCAGCGGGTCGTCGGCGCCCAGGGCCACCGTGGCGCCGGCCTCGAGCAGGGTCGGCAGCGGCACGCTGGACAGGTCGCTGTAGACGCCCAGCGCGACGTTGGAGACCGGGCAGACCTCGAGCGCCACCCCGCGGGCCACGATCTCGTCGAGCAGCCGCGGGTCCTCCGCGGAGCGGACCCCGTGGCCCAACCGGCCGGCGTGCAGCGAGTCCAGGCAGAGCCGGACGTGTTCGGGGCCGCGCAGCTCGCCGCCGTGCGGGGCCAGCAGCAGCCCGGCGCGCTCGGCGATGGCGAAGGCGGGGGCGAAGTCGGCGGTGCTGCCGCGGCGCTCGTCGTTGGAGAGGCCGAACCCGACCACGCCGCGGCCGGCGTACTGCCCGGCCAGCCGGGCCAGGGTGCGGGCGTCGAGCGGGTGCCGGGTGCGGTTCGCGGCGATCACCACGGCCATGCCCAGGCCGGTGCGGGCCGAGGCGTCGGCGACGGCGTCGAGGACCAGGTCGGTGAAGGCGGTGATCCCGCCGAACCGGGCGGCGTACCCGGACGGGTCGACCTGGATCTCCAGCCACTTGCCCCCGTCGGCGACGTCGTCCTCGGCGGCCTCGAGCACCAGTCGGCGGACGTCCCCCTCGGTGCGCAGCACCGACCGGGCCACGTCGTAGAGCCGCTGGAAGCGGAACCAGCCCTTCTCGTCCGCCGCGGACAGGGTCGGGGGCCACTCCGAGACCAGGGACTCGGGCAGCGAGATGCCGTCCCGCTCGGCCAGCTCCAGCAGGGTGGCGTGCCGCATCGATCCGGTGAAGTGCAGGTGCAGGTGCGCCTTCGGCAGGGTGCGCAGGTCTCGGGCCACGGCTCCAACCTAGCGCCACGCTCTGCCGCGTCCGGCGCGCACTCCGACCGGATGCACGCCGGGCCGCGGACCCCGAGGGGTGCGCGGCCCGGCGTGGTGTCAGGTGCGGGTCAGCCGGCGAACTTCTCCGCGGCCGCCAGCAGCACGCAGGTGGTGACCGCCTGCATCGCCTCGGTGACGTCGCCCAGCGAGGGGAACGTCGGGGCGAGCCGGATGTTGCGGTCGCGCGGGTCGTCGCCGTGCGGGAACGACGAGCCGGCCGGGGTCAGGGCGATCCCGGCGTCCTTGGCCAGCTGCACCACCCGCGCGGCGCAGCCGTCGAGCACGTCCAGGCTGACGAAGTAGCCGCCGGTGGGCCGGGTCCAGGTGGCCACGCCCAGGCCGCCCAGGCGCTCGTTCAGCACCCGGTCGACCTCGTCGAACTTGGGCGCGATGATCGCGCGGTGCCGGGTCATGTGGTCGCGCACGCCCTGGGCGGTGCCGAAGAACTCGACGTGGCGCAACTGGTTCAGCTTGTCGGGGCCGATCGCGCCCTTGCCCAGGTGGCCGGTGTACCAGGCGATGGTCTCCACCGAGCCGGCCAGGAACGCCACGCCCGCGCCCGCGAAGGTGATCTTCGAGGTGGAGGCGAACATGATCGGCCGGTGCGGGTGACCGGCCGCCGAGGCCAGCGAGAGGATGTCGGCGCTCTTGGCCTCGTCCTCGGTCAGGTGGTGGAACGCGTAGGCGTTGTCCCAGAAGATCTTGAAGTCGGGCGCCGCGGTCGGCATCGAGGCGAGCCGCTCGGCCACGGCCTGGGTGGCCACCGCGCCGGAGGGGTTGGCGTAGGTGGGCACGCACCACATGCCCTTGATGCTGGGGTCGTCCTTGACCAGCGCGGCCACGGCGTCGGCGTCGGGGCCGTCGTCGTTCATCGGGACGGTGACCATCTCGATGCCGAACCAGTCCAGCAGCACGTGGTGCCGGTCGTAGCCGGGCACCGGGCAGATGAACCGGACCTTCTCCTCCGCGGCCCACGGGCGCTCGGAGTCCACCGCGCCCTTGAGCATCAGGTCGGTGAGGACCTCACGCATCATCACCAGCGAGGAGTTGCCGCCGGCCACGACCTGCTCCGGCTCGACCCACAGCAGGTCGGCGAACATGGCGCGGATCTCGGCGATGCCCTCGAGGCCGCCGTAGTTGCGGGTGTCCACGCCACCGGGGGTGATCGGTGTGGTGGGCAGCTCCAGCAGACGGTTCGACAGGTCGAGCTGGGCCGAGGCGGGCTTCCCCCGGGTCAGGTCCAGCTCAAGGCCGGAGCCGAGCAGGGTGTCGTAGGCCGCGCGCTGGGCCTCCAGGAAGGCCGACACCTCGTCGGGGGTGCGCTCGGCAAGGGGCAGGGCAGGCTGGTCGCTCACCCCGTCATGATCCCACGGACCCCCGGGTTCGACTTTGCGTGGTCCATCCCCGTAGAGTTGCCGCCAGTTGCTCATCGAGCATGATTCGTCATGCCCGGAGGGTTGCTGAAGGGCACTAGCTCAACTGGCAGAGCATCGGTCTCCAAAACCGAAGGTTGGGGGTTCAAGTCCCTCGTGCCCTGCTCGGAACAATCCATGTGGTGACGGAAGGTGAAGGCGTGTCGGAGAGCAGCGCAGTTCCCGGCGCCCGCGACGGCGAGGAGTCGAAGCGGACCAGCCCCATGACCTTCCTGCGCCAGGTGGTGGCCGAGCTCCGCAAGGTCGTCTGGCCGACGCAGAAGCAGTTGATCACCTACTTCACCGTGGTCCTGGTCTTCGTGCTGGTGATGATGACCCTGATCTCGGTGCTCGACCTGGCCTTCGGGAAGCTCGTCTTCGCGGTCTTCACCGGAGGCAACTGAGGACCTCCGGACGGAACCCCTTTCGTCCGGTGCCCGCCGACACCAAGCCGGTGGGATCAACAACGACGTGACGGAGCAGGACGTGTCGGAGCAGTACGACGACCCGAACGCCGAGGGCGTGGCCGAGGCCACCGAGACGGTGGAGGACACCGACGCCCAGGTCGACGAGACCGGTGAGGCGGCCGAGGTCGAGCAGGACGCTCCCGAGGCCAGCGAGGACGCGGCCGAGGACACCCCTGCCGAGGAGGACGCCCTCGAGGCGTTCCGCCGTGAGCTGTGGGCCAAGCCCGGCGACTGGTACGTGGTGCACACGTACGCTGGCATGGAGAAGCGGGTCAAGACCAACCTCGAGAATCGCATCATCTCCCTCAACATGGAGGACTACATCCACGAGATCGTGGTCCCCACCGAGGAGGTCGCCGAGATCAAGAACGGCCAGCGCAAGATGGTCACCCGGACCGTCCTGCCCGGCTACGTCCTGATCCGGATGGACCTGAACGACGAGTCGTGGGGCGCCGTGCGCCACACCCCGTCGGTCACCGGCTTCGTCGGCAACTCCCACCAGCCCGTGCCGCTGAGCATGCGTGAGGTCGAGGACATGCTGGCCCCCGCCGCGGTCGCCGAGGCCGAGGCCGAGGCGGCTGCCGCCTCCGGCGAGCCCACCCCGTCCGGCACCACCGGCGGCGTGCGCAAGCCCGTCGAGGTCGCCGACTTCGGCGTGGACGACTCCGTCATGGTCATCGACGGCCCGTTCGCCACGCTGCACGCCACGATCACCGAGCTCAACCCGGAGTCGCAGCGGGTCAAGGCCCTGGTCGAGATCTTCGGTCGGGAGACCCCGGTCGAGCTCTCGTTCAGCCAGATCCAGAAGGTCTGAGCTCACGCCCGAGCCTGCGAGGGCGTGACGGCGAAGAGGTCGAGAGTGGTCGAGACCCCGCACCGTCCGAGGGCGTGACGGGCACGAGGCCGACAGGCCCCACCAGCACCGACCGGGCACGTGCGCGGCACCTGTGAGGAACAGGTGGCCGCACACGTGCCCGGTCAGCGTTTTGGTCCCGGCCCGAGCCGTCGGGCACAATGGTCAGGTTGCCCAGCACGACCGGGCAGCAGATCACGTGGCAGAGGGTCACCAGCCCTCGTCAAGACCACAGGAGAGAAAGAGAAGGCAATGCCCCCCAAGAAGAAGATTGCTGCCCTGGTCAAGGTGCAGCTGCAGGCCGGCTCCGCGACCCCGGCCCCGCCGGTCGGTACCGCGCTCGGTCCGCACGGCGTCAACATCATGGACTTCTGCAAGGCCTACAACGCCCAGACCGAGTCCATGCGCGGCAACGTGATCCCCGTCGAGATCACCATCTACGAGGACCGCTCCTTCACCTTCATCACCAAGACCCCGCCGGCCGCCGAGCTGATCAAGAAGGCTGCCGGTCTGTCGAAGGGCTCGGGTGTTCCGCACAAGGAGAAGGTCGGCAAGCTGACCAAGGACCAGGTGCGCGAGATCGCCACCACCAAGCTCCCCGACCTCAACGCGAACGACATCGACGCCGCGATGAAGATCGTCGAGGGTACTGCCCGGTCCATGGGCGTCACCACCGACTGATCTCCTCCCACCTGCTGAACACCCCCAGTGGCAGAGCCGCGCTGGCTCACTGACCACACTGGAAAGAAACGAGAACCAGACATGCAGCGCAGCAAGAGCTACCGCGCCGCGGCGGAGAAGTTCGACAAGAACGAGATCTTCTCCCCGCTGGCCGCCATCAAGATCGCCAAGGACGGCGCCACGAAGAAGTTCGACGAGACCGTCGACGTCGTCATGCGCCTCGGCGTCGACCCCCGCAAGGCGGACCAGATGGTCCGTGGCACGGTCAACCTGCCCAACGGCACCGGCAAGACCGCCCGTGTGCTCGTCTTCGCCAACGCCGAGAAGGCTGACGCCGCCCGTGAGGCCGGCGCCGACTTCGTCGGTGGCGACGAGCTCATCGAGAAGGTGGCCGGCGGCTGGCTGGACTTCGACGCCGTCGTCGCGACCCCGGACATGATGGGCAAGGTCGGTCGTCTCGGCCGCGTCCTCGGTCCCCGTTCGCTGATGCCGAACCCGAAGACCGGCACCGTCACCCCCGACGTGGCCAAGGCCGTCAACGACATCAAGGGCGGCAAGATCGAGTTCCGCGTGGACCGTCACGCCAACCTGCACTTCATCATCGGCAAGGCGTCCTTCTCGGCCGAGCAGCTCGCCGAGAACTACGCCGCCGCCCTCGACGAGGTGCTGCGTCTGAAGCCGGCCAGCTCCAAGGGCCGCTACATCAAGAAGATCACCGTCTCGACCACGATGGGTCCCGGCGTCCAGGTGGACCCGAACCGCACCCGCAACGTGACCGCGGACGACGAGGCTGCTTCGGCCTGATCTGCCCCGCACACTGCTCCATCCTCCGGCCCGGCCGCCCCACGTGGGCGCCGGGCCGGCGGCGTTGCGGGACCCCGGGCGCCCTGGCTCGTTGACAGGGCAGGGCGGACCGGGCCGCCCCGTCCCCGACCGCGCCCGCACCAGGAGTTCCATGACCCCGCGTCCCGTCCGCCCGTCCCGCCGGCTGCTCGCCGGTGCCGTGCTCGGCGCCCTGCTGGTCGGTGCCGCCGGGTGCGGTGCCGACAGGGGCGGTGCGTGGCAGCCGCCCGCCCAGAGCCGTGGCGGCGAGAGCGCGGGACGCGACCCGTGGCGCGGCGCCGACCCCGACCTGCCGCAGCGGGTCGGGCCGCGACTGACCGCCGAGAACCTCTACGACCGGGTGGTCGCCGCGATGCGGGCCGCGGGGACGTACACGTGGACCGTCGACGCCGGCGTGCGGGCCGGTGAGGGGGAGCACGACGCGGTGCTGTCGGGACAGGTGCGCCTGGCCGACGACGGCACCCTGGCCGCACGTGGACGCAGCGGCGACGGCAGCCGGGAGTTCCGCTGGCTCGACGGCACGTTCCACGCCCGCGACACCGCGCGGACCGGTGGCCGGTGGGTCTCCGCCCCGGCCCGACGGGCCCCCAACTCCGCCGCCGGGCGCGCCCTGGCCCTGGTCGACCCGGCGGTGCTGCTGGCCCCGCTCGCCGACGCCACCGGGGTCCAGCGCGACGGTGTCGAGTCGGTGGCCGGCGTGCCCAGCCAGCTCTACCGGGTCACCGTGCCGCGCGAGGCGTGGGCGCGGCGCGCCGGTGTCCCGGGCGACAGTGTCGCCACCCCGACCGTGGAGGTCCTGGTCTGGGTCGACGCCCGGCAGCGGCTGCGCCGGTTCCGCCAGCAGGTCGCGCTGGTCACCGCTGAGGTGCCCGAGGGCGTCACCACCACCGTGCGCGGCTCCTTCACCCGGTTCGGGCGCCCGGTGCGGATCGAGGCACCCCGCAGCACGCGCCGCTGAGACCGGTGCGGCCCGCCGATTTGGCCGGCGGCGCCCGGCGGTCCTAGAGTTCTCGTCGTAACCAGAGACCGTTGGTGGTCAGCGTGCCCAGCACGAGGACCGAAGGTTCCGCAGCAGCGGACGGCCTGCGCAGGTGATCCGGAGCAGCACGCGAGTGCCACGCCCTGGGCCCTGTGCCCGGGGCGTTCGTCGTTTCCGGGGCCCGGACGCTCTCCAAGCGTAGTCCGGAAGGAGACCACATGGCGCGGCCAGAGAAGGCAGCAGCTGTTGCGGAGATCGTTGACTCGTTCAACGCCGCCAACGGTGCTGTGCTGACCGAGTACCGCGGTCTCACCGTGAAGGAGCTGCAGGACCTCCGCCGCTCCCTCGGCGAGAACGCCACCTACGCCGTGGTCAAGAACACGCTGGCCAAGATTGCCGCCAAGGAGGCGGGCATCGACGGCTTCGACGACCTGCTGACTGGTCCGACTGCCATCGCCTTCATCGAGGGTGACGTGGTCGAGGCAGCCAAGGGTCTGCGTGACTTTGCCAAGGCACACCCCGCTCTTGTCATCAAGGGCGGGTACATGGACGGCAACAACCTCGACGCTGCTGAGGTGGCCAAGCTGGCCGACCTCGAGTCGCGTGAGGTGCTCCTGGGCAAGATGGCCGGCGCGATGCTGGCCTCCCTGTCGCAGGCCGTCTACCTGCTCAACGCCCCCATCTCGCAGGCTGCCCGGCTCGCCGGCGCCCTGCAGGCCAAGGCCGAGCAGGACCCCTCGATCCTCGCAGGTGGTGCCGGTACCCCGGCCGCTGCCGAGGAGACCCCGGCTGCTGCCGAGGAGGCCCCCGAGGCTTCCGAGGACGCTGCCGAGTCCACCGACGCCTGATCCCCAGGCCGACGTACACCACCTGAAACCCGGCCGGCCGCACCCGCGCCCGGCCACCGAATGGAAGGAACCGCCACCATGGCGAAGCTCAGCACCGCAGAGCTCCTCGACGCGTTCAAGGAGATGACCCTCATCGAGCTCTCCGAGTTCGTGAAGGAGTTCGAGGAGACCTTCGGCGTCACCGCCGCCGCCCCCGTCGCCGTTGCCGCCGCCCCGGCTGCCGGTGGCGCCGCTGCCGGTGGCGACGACGCCGCCGCGAAGGACGAGTTCGACGTCATCCTCGAGGCCGCTGGCGACAAGAAGATCAACGTCATCAAGGAGGTGCGCGCTCTGACCTCCCTCGGCCTGAAGGAGGCCAAGGAGCTCGTGGAGTCGGCCCCCAAGGCCATCCTCGAGGGCGTTGCCAAGGACGCTGCCGAGAAGGCCAAGGAGTCCCTCGAGGGCGCCGGCGCCACCGTCACCCTCAAGTGACCTCGCGCTAGTTCGCACACCGCCGAGGCGGTCACCCCACACGGGGTGGCCGCCTCGCGGCATTTCCGGACCCTCCACCGGCAGTGCCCGAGGCCCCCGGCGTGCCCTCCACCGGGGGAGCCGGCGGGCGGTGCGCACCCCCGCCCACAGGTGACTGGCGAGTAGAACACGTGTGACGCACTTCCCACCGGGGGCGTAACCCGGGCCCCCGAACCGCGTTGACCCCTCAGGTGGGAGAGGCACGGCACCAGCCGTCGCCCGAGAGCGTGACCGCACGGTTGCACAGCCAGGAGGGACCCGACATGGGCGTGGAGATCAAGGTCGACGGCCTGACCAAGGCGTTCGGCAAGCAGCTCATCTGGGGCGACGTGACGCTCACGCTGCCGGCCGGCGAGGTCTCGGTCATGCTCGGCCCGTCCGGTACCGGCAAGTCGGTCTTTCTCAAGACCCTGATCGGCCTGATCAAGCCCGACCGCGGCTCGATCCTCATCGAGGGCACCGACATCGCCTCCTGCTCGGAGAAGGACCTCTACGAGATCCGCAAGCTCTTCGGGGTGCTGTTCCAGGACGGCGCGATGTTCGGCTCGATGACCCTCTTCGACAACGTCGCGTTCCCGCTGCGCGAGCACACCCGCAAGTCCGAGTCCGAGATCCGCTCCATCGTCATGGAGAAGATGGACCTGGTCGGCCTGGTCGGCGCCGAGGACAAGCTGCCTGGCGAGATCTCCGGTGGTATGCGCAAGCGTGCCGGCCTGGCCCGGGCCCTGGTGCTGGACCCGGAGATCCTCCTCATCGACGAGCCGGACTCGGGTCTGGACCCGGTCCGCACGGCCTTCATCAACCAGCTCTTCATCGACCTGAACGCGCAGATCGACGCGACGTTCCTGATCGTGACCCACGACATCAACTCCACCCGGACGGTGCCGGACAACATCGGCCTGCTCTACCACAAGCACCTGGCGATGTTCGGCCCCCGCGAGCAGCTGTTGAGCTCGGAGGAGCCGGTGGTGCGCCAGTTCCTCAACGCCCAGACCGTGGGACCGATCGGGATGAGCGAGGAGAAGGACGCCGACGAGCTGGCGGCCGAGGCCGGCCACGAGCTGCCGCCGCTGCCGCCGATCCCGCTGCAGCTGGAGCCCTCCAACGGTGTCCCGCGCCGCGGCCAGCGCCCGCCGGGGGAGTGGTGCCGGATGAACGGCATCGTGCCGCCCCCCGGCTCGTTCACCTCCTCCAACGCCGGTCTGGCACCCGGGAGCTGACATGTCCTCCGTGGCCGCCAGCCGTGCGCTGGCCCCTGTCGGGGTCGCGGGGAAGCTGTTCGCCTTCGCGCTCGACGTGGCCCGCGCGCTGTTCCGACGCCCGTTCCAGCTGCGTGAGTTCATCCAGCAGGCCTGGTTCATCGCGTCGGTGACGATCGTGCCGACCGCGCTGGTCGCGATCCCCTTCGGCGCGGTCATCGCGCTGCAGGTCGGTGGCCTGATCAAGCAGTTCGGTGCCGCCTCGTTCACCGGGTCGGCCTCGGTGCTGGCCGTGGTCCAGCAGGCCGCCCCGATCGGCACCGCGCTGCTCATCGCCGGCGCCGGCGGGTCGGCCATCGCCGCGGACCTGGGTGCCCGCAAGATCCGCGAGGAGCTCGACGCCATGATGGTGCTGGGCATCGACCCGATCCAGCGCCTGGTGGTGCCGCGGGTGCTGGCCTGCATGGTCGTGGCGGTCTTCCTCAACGGCATGGTCACCGTGGTCGGCGTGGCCGGCGGCTACGTGTTCAACGTGGTCCTCCAGGACGGCACACCCGGCGCCTACCTGGCCTCCTTCACCGCCCTGGCCCAGCTGCCGGACCTGTGGATCGGTCTGCTCAAGGCCCTGGTCTTCGGCCTGATCGCCGCCGTCGTCGCCTCCTACAAGGGGATGAACGCCGACGGTGGCCCCAAGGGCGTCGGTGACGCGGTCAACGAGGCCGTGGTGATCACCTTCCTGCTCCTGTTCGTCGTCAACTTCATCCTGAGCGCGATCTACCTGCAGGTCGTGCCCCCGAAGACCGGGTGAGCCGCGTGTCCAACCTCCGCTCCTCCCTCACCCGGCCGCTGACCGCGCTGGACACCCTCGGCGCCCAGCTGGCCTTCTACCTGGGCGTGGTCAAGGCTGCGCCCCGTTCGGTGCGCCGCTACCCGCGCGAGATCCTGCGGATCCTGGCCGAGGTCGCCCTGGGCCGGGGCGCCCTGGCCGTGATCGGCGGCACCGTCGGCGTGATCCTCGGGATGACGTTTTTCACCGGTGCCCAGGTCGGTCTGTCCGGCTACGCGGCGCTGAACCAGCTCGGCACCGCCGCGTTCTCCGGGTTCGTCTCGGCCTACTTCAACACCCGCGAGATCGCGCCCCTGGTGGCCGGCATCGCCCTGGCCGCCACCGTCGGCTGCGGCTTCACCGCCCAGCTCGGGGCGATGCGGATCTCCGAGGAGGTCGACGCGCTCGAGGTGATGGCGATCCCCTCGATGCCGTTCCTGGTCGCCACCCGCGTGGTCGGTGGCCTGATCGCGATCGTCCCGCTGTACGTGGTCGGGCTGCTCGCCTCCTACTTCGCCAGCCGGCTGGTGGTCACCCAGTTCTACGGGCAGTCCACCGGAACCTACGACCAGTACTTCAACCAGTTCCTGCCGCCCGGCGACGTGCTGTGGTCCTTCGGCAAGGTCCTGGTCTTCGCGGTCGTGGTCATCCTCATCCA
Source organism: Actinomycetes bacterium (assembly GCA_023396115.1). GTDB lineage: Bacteria > Actinomycetota > Actinomycetes > Propionibacteriales > Nocardioidaceae > Nocardioides. Next base: position 28,022 of record JAEWXC010000001.1, read on the forward strand.
CTGCTACCACGGGTTCACCGCCTCCGGCGGGCCCGCGGGCGTGGGCGTCGCGGTGGGGCGCGCGGTGCGCACCTCGATCGTCGCGGTCAGCGTGATCGACCTGTTCCTGTCCATGGCCATCTGGGGCGCCAGCACCACGGTGCGGCTCGCGGGATAGGGGGACGGCGTGTACAGGCACACCCGGGTGCTCGGGGTCTGCTTCCTGGCGTTGCTGCTGGGCGGGCTCTGGCTGGTCGCCGGCACCTTCACCCAGAAGTTCACCTCCTTCACCGAGGTGCGCATGGAGACCTCACGGATCGGCCTGCAGCTGCCTGAGCGCGCCGACGTGAAGGTCCGCGGCGTCATCGTCGGCCAGGTGCTCGACTTCGAGCCCACCGGCGAGGGGGCCGTGGTCACCCTGGGCCTGGACCCCGACAAGCTCGACCAGGTGCCGGCCAACGTCACCGGCTCGATCGTGCCCAAGACCCTGTTCGGCGAGAAGTACGTCTCGCTGGTGGTGCCCGCCGACGGCCCGGCCGAGCCGATCCGCGCCGACGCGGTGATCCGCCGCACCCAGGTCTCCACCGAGGTCGAGGAGGTCCTCAGCGACCTCTACCCGCTGCTGCGCGCGGTCCAGCCGGCCGACCTCAACACCACGCTCAACGCCCTGGCCACCGCCCTGGAGGGCCGCGGCGAGATGCTCGGCGAGAACCTCGAGCGGCTCGACGGCTACCTGAAGAAGCTCAACCCCCAGCTGCCGCTGCTGGTCGAGGACCTGCGGCTGGCCAGCCGGGTCTCCGACACCTACTCCGACGTGATGGGCCAGGTGGCCTCGGTGCTGCGCGACACCGTCACCACCGCGCAGACCCTGGAGGGCCGGGAGAAGAAGGTCCGGGCGCTGCTCACCGGCGTGCGCGCGTTCAGCCGCACCACCGACCGGTTCCTGGCCGACAACGGCGACAACCTGATCCGCGTCGGCCAGCTCGGGGCCGCCCAGCTGGAGGTGCTGGCCCGCTACGCCCCGCAGTACCCGTGCCTGCTCGAGGGCATCGTCGGCGCGGGGGAGAAGCAGGCCGAGGCGTTCCGCAACTTCACCCTGCACATCAACCTCGAGCTGCTGCCCAACCAGCCCCGCGGCTACACCCCGAAGGACGCTCCCCGCTACGGGCAGAAGGGCGGTCCGCACTGCGGCAACCTCCCGAACCCGCCGTGGACCCAGGAGAACCCGTTGAGCCACCAGCCCGACTTCGACGACGGCATCGACTCCCCGACGGGCAAGGGCACCCAGCGGGTCGCCCCCGGCTGGGCCACCGGTGCCGGGTTCGCCGGCGGCGCCGCCGAGTCCGACCTGCTCAAGGGTCTGCTCGGCCAGGTGCTGGCGACCCAGCCCGACCAGGTCGACGACCTCGGTCCGCTGCTGCTGGGGCCGATGGCCCGCGGCGCGGAGGTGAGTGTGCGATGAGCCGGGTGGGACTGGACCGCAAGACCTCGGTCGACCTGGTCAAGCTGATGGTCTTCATCGTGGTGACCTCGCTGGCCACGGGTCTGCTGGTGGTGCTCATCGGCAACCTGACGTTCGGTGACAAGCGCGAGTACAAGGCGGTCTTCACCGACGTCACCGGCGTCAACCGGGGCGACGACGTGCGGGTCGCCGGGGTCAAGGTGGGTTCGGTCGCCGACATCGAGATCGTCGAGCGCAGCCGGGCACTGGTCACCTTCGACGTCGACAGCGACGTGGCGCTGACCCGGGCCACGCACGCCTCGATCCGCTACCGCAACCTGGTCGGCCAGCGCTACATCGCGCTGGAGCAGCGGGTCAGCGGCGCCGACGACGGTGACGGTGCCGGCGCGGAGCGGACCGGGGCGGTCAACGCCAGCGCCAACCTGCGCGAGGGCAGCACGATCGACGTCGGCCAGACCTCGCCGGCCCTCGACCTGACGATGCTCTTCAACGGCTTCAAGCCGCTGTTCCGGGCGCTGTCACCCGAGGACGTCAACCAGCTCTCCTACGAGATCGTCCAGGTCTTCCAGGGGGAGTCGGGCACCTTGGAGGGGCTGCTGGCGCACACCGCCTCGGTCACCTCGACCCTGGCCGACCGCGACCAGCTGATCGGTGACCTGATCACCAACCTGAACGACGTGCTGGTCCACCTGGGCAGCCGCGACGCCGAGCTGACCCGGTTGATCACCTCGTTCCGCCAGCTCGTCGGCGGACTCAAGGACGACCGCGAGGCGATCCTGGGGTCGCTGGAGAACATCTCCACGCTCTCGGTCGAGACCGCCGACCTGGTCCAGGAGATCCGCTCCCCGTTCGTCAAGGACATCAAGGAGCTGCGCAAGGTCGCCGGCAACATCGACAAGAACAAGGGCGAGCTCGACCGGGCCCTGCAGGTGCTACCAATCAAGCTCCGCAAGATCGGGCGCACCGCCACCTACGGCTCCTGGTTCAACTTCTACCTGTGCAGCTTCTCGGGCCGCGTCGTGCTGCCCGGCAAGACGGTCACGGTCCCGTTCAAGACCGGCTCGGGGAGGTGCAACCTCGGATGAGCGTCTCGACGAGCTTCCGGGAGAAGAACCCGGTCACCATCGGGGCCGTCGGCCTGGTGCTGGTGGCGCTGCTGATGGTCGGCGCGTTCCGTGCCCAGGACCTGCCGCTGATCGGTGGCGGGGACTCCTTCAGCGCCCAGTTCTCCGAGTCGGCCGGCCTCAAGGAGGGCGACGAGGTCCGCCTGGCCGGGGTCCGGGTCGGCCAGGTCGACCGGGTCGGCCTCGACGGCGCCAAGGTGAAGGTCGACTTCACCCTCGACACCGACGCCGACCTGGGCGGCACCCCGCACGCCGCGATCAAGGTCAAGACGCTGCTCGGTGCCATGTACCTGGCGCTCGAGCCGGCCGGGACCGGCAACCTCGAGGAGGGGGCCACCATCCCGCTGGAGCGCACCACCTCGCCGTTCGCGGTGGTGGACGCCTTCTCGGGTCTGGCCGAGAACTCCGACGAGATCGACACCGACCAGCTGGCCGGGGCGCTGGGCACCCTCTCGGACCTGACCCGCAACACCCCCGAGGAGTTCCGCTCGGCCCTGGACGGGGTCTCCCGGCTCTCGGCCACGGTGGCCAGCCGGGACGAGAAGATCGGCACCCTGCTGAAGAACCTCGACAAGGTCGCCGGGGTCCTCGACGAGCGTGACGATGACATCGTGGCGCTGATGAAGGACGCCGACGTGCTGTTCCGGGCGCTGGTGGCCCGCCGCGACGCCGTGCACGACCTGCTGGTCTCCACCGACACCCTGGCCCGCGAGCTGACCGCCCTGGTCAAGCAGTCCCGCGCCGACCTCAAGCCGGCGCTGACCCACCTGGAGAACGTGGTCCGGGTGCTCAACAAGAACGAGGACAACCTCGACAACAGCCTGCGGCTGATGGCGCCCTTCTACCGGGTCTTCGCCAACACCCTGGGCACCGGCCCGTGGTTCGACACCTACATCCAGAACATGCCGCCGATCCCGGAGGTGGGTTGATGAGCATCTCGAAGCTGATGCGCGTGGCGGTGCCCGTGCTGGCGCTGGCCCTGGTGGTCGCGACCCTGGTCACCATCTTCACCGGCGGTGGCCAGCGCACCCTGGTGGCGCAGTTCCCGCGGACCGTGGCGCTGCACGTGGGCAACGACGTGCGGATCCTGGGCGTGGCGGTCGGCAAGGTCGACCGGATCGAACCGGCCGGCGACGTGGTCGAGGTGACCCTGCACTACAGCGACGACGTCAAGGTGCCGGAGGGGGCGAAGGCGGTCATCGTCTCCCCGTCGGTGGTCGGTGACCGCTACGTGCAGCTGACCCCGGCCTGGGAGTCCGGCCCGGTGCTGGCCGACGGCGCCCGGCTGGAGACCGACCGGACCGCGGTGCCGCTGGAGCTGGACCAGATCTACGCCAGCCTGGACCGGCTCTCGGTCGCGCTCGGGCCGAAGGGCGCCAACAAGGACGGCGCCCTCTCGGACCTGCTCGACGTCTCCGCGAAGAACCTGGACGGCCAGGGCGCGGCGATGAAGCAGACCATCACCGACCTGGCCAGGCTGACCGGCACCCTGGACAACAACTCCGAGGAGTTCTTCGGCTCGGCCCGCAAGCTGGAGTCGTTCGTGTCCACGCTGGCCGAGAACGACCAGACGGTGCGCGACTTCAACGCCTCCCTCGGCGACGTCTCCGGGGTCCTGGCCGGCGAGCGGGAGGAGCTCTCCCAGGCCCTGGCCAACCTGTCGACCGCGATGCAGCAGGTCAACGGCTTCGTCGCCGACAACCGGGAGATGCTGGGTCGCAACATCAAGGGGCTGGACCGGGTCTCGAAGGTCCTGGTCAAGCAGCGCGACGCCCTCGACGAGGTGCTCCGCGTGGGGCCGCTGGCGCTGAACAACCTGGCGATGACCTACAACCCGCAGGCCGGGACGCTCGACACCCGCGCCAACCTGGGCGAGCTGGTCAACCAGATCAAGTCCGACCCGGTCACCCTGATCTGCGGGATGGTCAACCAGGTCGACACCGGCGGCAAGCTGTGCGACCTGATCCAGTCGGGTCTCAAGCGCCCTGGGGCGAGCGGGCGACGTTCGCCGCTGCCCTCCGACCCGACCCTCGGCGGCCTGGTGGGAGGTGGTCAGCGATGACTCCCCGCCGCCTCCGCGCGCTCGTCCTGGCGCTGCTCAGCTCTCTGCTGCTGGCCGGCTGCGACTTCAGCATCTACTCCCTGCCGCTGCCCGGTGGGCCGGACACCGGCAAGGACCCGGTGCGGGTCACCGTCGAGTTCCACGACGTCCTCGACCTGGTCCCGGCCTCCACGGTGAAGGTCAACGACGTCTCGGTCGGCCGGGTCACCGACGTCCGGCTCGACGGGTACACCGCCGAGGTCGACCTCGAGCTGGACCGCGACGTCGACCTGCCCGCCAACGCCACCGCCTCGATCCGGCAGACCTCGCTGCTCGGCGAGAAGTTCGTCTCGCTGCAGGCCCCCGCCCGCGGCGCGAGCGGTCGCCTGGGCGACGGCGACACCATCGAGCTGGCCCGGACCGGCCGCAACCCCGAGGTGGAGGAGGTCCTGGGGGCGATGAGCCTGCTGCTCAACGGCGGCGGCGTGGCCCAGTTGCAGACCATCTCCCAGGAGCTCAACGCCGCCCTGGAGGGTCGTGAGGGGTCGGCGAAGTCGGTGCTCAACCAGGTCCGCACCTTCATGGGCACCCTGGACGAGAACCGCACCGACGTGGTCACCGCCCTGGAGTCCCTGGACCGGCTCTCGGTGCAGCTGCGCAAGCAGCGCCCGGCCCTGGACGCGGCGCTCACCGAGCTGCCCTCGGCGCTGGACTCGATCGACTCCCAGCGCGAGGGCCTGGTCAAGATGCTCGAGGCGCTCGACGAGCTCAGCAACAACGGCGTCCGGGTCATCAAGGCCTCCAAGCAGGGCACCATCACCTCGCTGCGCCGCCTCGACCCGGTGCTGACCCAGCTGGCCGCCTCGGGCGACAACTTCACCAAGGCGTTCCACGTCTTCCTGACCTACCCGTTCGTGGACGAGGCCGTCGGCCGGGACCCGCAGGTGGCGCGCAACCTGCACATGGGCGACTACACGAACCTGTCGATCACCCTCGACCTGGACCTGCTCAAGAACGGCAACGGCCCGGTCACGTTGCCCACGAACCTGCCCGACATCCTCGACCCGACCGAGATCGCCGGTGCGGTCGCGGCGTGTCTGACCAGTGGGTCGCTGACCTCCAAGGCGTGCAAGGCGGTGCTCGGCAACGTCAAGGCGCTGCTGAACCTGCGCAAGGAGTGCCAGAAGGCGCGGTACCGGGACAAGGACATCTGCAAGCAGCTCAACGGGCTCCCGGGACTGCCCGGCATCCCCGGCCTGCCCGAGCTGCCGGTCCTGGGTGGCGGTGACGTGACCGGCCCGATCGACGAGGTCCTCGGCACCTTGGGCCTGCTGCGACCCGGGGCCTCGGACGGCCGGAACCTGGCCGGCCGACCCGGCACCGGCTCGTCGGTGGCCGAGCTGATGGCGGTCTACGACAACGACCTGGTCGCGCTGGTCGTGCCCGGTCTGCTCGACCGGACGGAGGCGGCACGGTGATCACCCGGTACACGAAGGTCCAGCTGCTGGTCTTCTGCATCATCACCCTGGTGGGGGTCAGCTTCGTCGGCGCCAAGTACGCCCGGCTCGACCGGCTGGTCCGCGACGACACGTTCACGGTGGTGGCGCACTTCGCCGACGCCGGTGGGGCGTTCGAGGGCGCGCAGGTGACCTACCGCGGCGTCGAGGTCGGCCGGGTCGAGGAGATGCGGGTCACCGACGACGGCGTCGACCTGCGCCTGGGCGTGACCCGGGACCAGGACCGGATCCCGGCCGACACGCTCGCCGTGGTCGGCAACCGCTCGGCCGTCGGTGAGCAGTACGTCGAGCTGCAGCCGCGCACCACCTCGGGGCCCTACCTCAAGGAGGGCTCGACGATCGACCGGGCCGACACCCGGCTGCCCACGGCCACCGACACCCTGCTGACCCACCTGTCCGAGACCGTCGGCTCGGTCGACACCGACGACCTGTCCACCGTGGTCGGGGAGCTGGGCACCGCGTTCGCCGGCAGCGGCGAGGACCTGCAGCAGATCATCGACTCCGGGGACTCGCTGCTGCGGACCGCGGACGAGAACTTCCAGCTCACCACCTCGCTGCTGCGCAAGTCCAACACCGTGCTGCGCGGGCAGGTGGCCAGCGAGTCGGCGATCCGGTCGTTCGCGAAGAACATGTCCCTGTTCTCGGGGACGCTCGCGGCCTCCGACACCGACCTGCGCCGGTTGATCGACACCGGGTCGGCCACCGCCACCCAGCTGCGCACCTTCCTGGAGGAGAACGAGGTCGCGCTCGGGTCGCTGCTCAACAACCTGGTCACCACCGGCGAGGTGGTGGTCAAGCGCCTGGACGGTGTCGAGCAGCTGCTGTCGATCTACCCCTACGTGGTCGAGGGCGGCTACACGGTGGTCGCCAAGGACCCGCACACCGGCAACTACGACGCCCACTTCGGCCTGGTGCTGACCGAGTTCCCGGCCGTGTGCCACGGCGGGTACGGCGGCACCAACACCCGGCCGCCGCAGGAGGGCTCGGACGTGCCGATGAACACCAACGCCGGCTGCACCGAGCCGGCCAGCAAGAGCAACGCGCGCGGAGCGGCACACGCCCCGCGACGCGCTGGCGTGACGGACCGGGAGCCCGTCGCGTCGTTCGATCCGCGTACCGGATCGGTGACCTGGGGAGCGTCTGCCGCGCAGCTGGCCGGAGTGGGCCGTCCTGCGCCGCGGGCACTGGGAGAGGAGAGCTGGAAATGGTTGTACCTGGAGCCGCTGACCCTGCGCTGAACGGGTCGAGCACGACACCGACGGCACAGGGACCGGTCGCCTCGCGGCTGCGCACCTGGCTGCTGGTCGCCCTGGTGGCGGTCCTGCTGGTCGCCGCCGGCGCCGCGCTCTGGTTCGAGCGCGCCGGGTCGCAGGTCGCCGACGAGCGCAGCGACCGGGAGCAGGCGATGGCCCAGGCCAGCCAGTTCCTGCTGCGCATGGGCACCTACGGCCCGGACCTGCTGGAGGGCACCGAGATGCCCGAGTACCGCGACCGGGTGCGTGAGGTGATCACGCCGAAGTTCGCCGTCTCCTTCGAGGAGCAGGCCGGTGCGGCCGAGCAGCTGGTCGCCCAGGCCGGGGCGACCCGGGCCGCCGACATCTACGCCACCGGTGTCTCCTCGCTGGAGGGGAACCGTGCGGTGGTGCTGGTGGCCGGGCAGTTCACCGAGAGCTGGGCCGCCGGACCGGTGGCCGGCCAGGACGAGGGGTCCGGCAAGGACTCCGGCAAGAGCACGGACAAGAGCTCCGACAAGGACGCGGGCAAGGGCACGGGCCAGGACGCGGAGTCGGGGGAGCCCGAGCGCGTCGACGGTGAGCCGATCCCGTTCCGGCTCCGGGTGAACCTGGTCAAGGTGGACGGCACCTGGCTGGTCGACGACTTCAACGCCCCCGGCGAGTCGGCCGAGGGAACGACGGGGCAGACCCCCGGCGACATGACCGGACAGGAGGGTCAGCAGTGAGCGCCCCCGACGCCCCCACCTGGTACGACCTGCTCGGCGTGGAGCCCGACGCGGACAGCGACGCGGTCCGCGCGGCCTTCCGCTCCGCGACCGCGGACCTCGACCCCGGGACCCGACGCTTCGAGCTGCTCAGCCGGGCCACGGCCGTGCTGCTGTCGCCGAGCGACCGGGCCGGCTACGACGCCGAGCTGGCCGGCCCGGCGGCCGGGGACGCCGCTGCCCCGAACGGCGACCCCGCCCCGGACGCTGCTGGGGTTCCGGTGGCCACCGGGCCGACGGCAGCCGAGGACGCGGACGACGGATCGGCGCCCGGAGAGAGCCCGGAACCTGCCGCTGACACCGCCGCCGACTCCGGCACTGACGCGGGCACTGACTCACCCCCGGACTCGACCTCCGGCTCCGCCCTTGATGCCACGTCTGCGGCTGCGCGCCGGGTGGTCCCCGCGTGGCTGCTGGCCCTGGTCGGGGTGCTGGCCCTGGCGGCGGTGGTGTGGGCGGTCCTGGCGTTCCGGGGCAGCTCCTCGGCCGACGAGGCCGCCGGTGCGGCCCGGCAGGCCGCCGAGCAGGCGGTCGTCCCGGTGCTCGCCTACGGCGCCGAGACGCTCGAGGCGGACCAGCAGGCCGCGCACGAGCACCTGACCCGGCGGTACCGGGGTACCTACGACCAGATGTTCGAGCTGATCAAGGAGAACGCGCCGAACACCGGCACCACGGTCGAGGTCACCGTCGTGGAGTCCGCGGTGGTGCGGGCCAGCGAGGACCGGGTGCAGGTGCTGCTCTTCGTGGACCGCCCCACCACCAACAAGACCACCCCCGAGCCGGTCACCTACCGCGACCAGGTCACCCTGACCATGCAGCGCCAGGGCGACACCTGGCTCGTCGACGACCTGCGCACCTCCCCGGTCAGCTGACCCCGGCAGCCCGTCTGCTCCCACCCCGCCGACGACCGCCAGTTCCCCCGCATATGTGGGGGAACTGGCGGTCGTCGTGCGAAACATCGCACCCCAACCGCACATTTCCCCCGACCGGTGGGGCTGGTGTGACCTGGAGGCCGGCAGGCATGACCCGGAGGTGGCAGGCGTGACCCAGCAGCGGCACCGGGGGAGGACGTGACTCAGCGGCACCGGGGGAGGGCCGACCAGCCCGCAGCACCGCACCCGGCGCACGGCCGGCAGGCGTGACCCAGCGGCCCGGGTCAGGAGGCCCGCTTGACCCTGCGCCCGGCGCGGGACATCATCGCTGGCAGCGCCGCGCGACCACGCCGCTGCCGGACCCGGGTCCGGGGCAGGCGACGCGCCACGGACGGACCGTCAACCGTCGCACGCCGGGTGTTGTGGTATGCCCGTGCGTCCGGTATGTTGGTTCCTTGCGCCTCCCTCAAATGCGCTTCACCCTGCCCGGACGGGTGCTGTTGTGGTGGGAGGGCGAACTGAACAGACGAGATCTTTGAAGGACTCACTCTTGGCCACGCGCAGCTCCGCTGGTAACCCTTCCACGCCGAACCGCATCTCTTTCGCAAAGATCGCCGAACCCATCGAGGTTCCGGCCCTCCTCGCCCTTCAGACCGAGAGCTTCCACTGGCTCATCGGTGACGAGTACTGGGAGCAGACCGTCGCCGAGCGCAAGGCCGCCGGCGAGGACGTCTCCGAGAAGAGCGGACTCCAGGAGATCTTCGAGGAGATCTCCCCCATCGAGGACTTCAACGAGACGATGTCGCTCTCGTTCGAGAACCCCGTCTTCGTGGACCCCAAGTACACCGAGGACGAGTGCAAGGAGAAGGACTTCACCTACTCCCGGCCGCTGTACGTCTCCGCGGAGTTCATGAACAACGAGACCGGTGAGATCAAGGGCCAGACGGTCTTCATGGGCGACTTCCCCATGATGACCAAGAAGGGCACCTTCATCATCAACGGCACCGAGCGTGTCGTGGTCTCCCAGTTGGTCCGCTCCCCGGGTGTCTACTTCGAGCGTGCCGCCGACAAGACCTCGGACAAGGACATCTACACCGCCAAGCTGATCCCCAGCCGCGGTGCCTGGCTCGAGTTCGAGATCGACAAGCGCGACCTGGTCGGCGTGCGTCTGGACCGCAAGCGCAAGCAGAACGTCACCGTGCTGCTCAAGGCGCTGGGCTGGACCACCGAGCAGATCCGCGCCGAGTTCGGCCAGTACGAGTCGATGATGCTGACCCTGGACAAGGACAGCGTCTCGGAGACCTCGGCCCGCGAGGAGCTGAAGAAGCGCCTGCGCCTGGCCACCGTCGACGAGGCCACCCAGGCCCAGGTCGACGACGAGGTCACCCGTCTGGCCCTGCTCGACATCTACCGCAAGCTGCGTCCGGGCGAGCCGCCGACGGAGGAGGCTGCCAAGACGCTGCTGAACAACTACTACTTCAACCCGAAGCGGTACGACCTGGCCAAGGTCGGTCGGTACAAGATCAACAAGAAGCTGGGCCTGCACGAGGCGTTCGACCAGCAGACGCTGACCACCGACGACGTCGTGGCCGCGATCCGCTACGTGGTCCAGCTGCACGCCGCCGGCGAGGTCGTCGAGGCTCCCGAGCTGGTGGAGGCCGACGGCACCCCGGCGCTGAACCCCGACGGCAACACCATCAAGGTGCAGGCCGACGACATCGACCACTTCGGCAACCGCCGCATGCGGACCGTGGGCGAGCTGATCCAGAACCAGCTCCGCACCGGTCTGGCCCGCATGGAGCGCGTCGTGCGTGAGCGGATGACGACCCAGGACGTCGAGGCCATCACGCCGCAGTCGCTGATCAACATCCGTCCCGTGGTGGCGGCGCTGAAGGAGTTCTTCGGAACCTCGCAGCTGTCGCAGTTCATGGACCAGACCAACCCGATCGCCGGCCTGACGCACAAGCGTCGCCTCTCGGCGCTCGGACCCGGTGGTCTGTCCCGTGACCGCGCCGGCATGGAGGTCCGTGACGTCCACCCGTCGCACTACGGCCGCATGTGCCCGATCGAGACCCCGGAAGGCCCGAACATCGGTCTGATCGGGTCGCTGGCCTCCTTCGGCCGGATCAACCCGTTCGGTTTCGTCGAGACCCCCTACCGCAAGGTCGTCGAGGGTCAGGTCACCGACCGCATCGACTACCTCACCGCTGACGACGAGGACCGCTACGTCATCGCGCAGGCCAACGCGCCGCTCGACAACACCATGCGGTTCACCGAGGAGCGGGTCCTGGTCCGTACCCAGGGCGGCGAGGTCGACACGATCAAGCCGGACGAGGTCGACTACATGGACGTCTCGCCGCGCCAGATGGTGTCGGTGGCGACCGCGCTGATCCCGTTCCTCGAGCACGACGACGCCAACCGTGCGCTCATGGGCGCCAACATGCAGCGTCAGGCCGTGCCGCTGATCACCAGCGACAGCCCGCTGGTGGGTACCGGCATGGAGTACCGCGCCGCGGTCGACGCCGGTGACGTGGTCGTGGCCGACAAGGCCGGTGTCGTCAAGGACGTCTCGGCCGACTACATCGAGACCATGAACGACGACGGGACCTACCAGACCTACAAGCTGGCCAAGTTCCGCCGCTCGAACCAGGGCACCTGCATCAACCAGCGCCCGCTGGTGAACACCGGTGACCGCCTCGAGGTCGGTACCCCGATCGCCGACGGTCCGTGCACCGACAACGCCGAGATGGCGCTGGGCACGAACCTGCTGGTCGCGTTCATGCCGTGGCAGGGCCACAACTACGAGGACGCGATCATCCTCAGCCAGCGCCTGGTCCAGCAGGACGTCCTCACCTCGATCCACATCGAGGAGCACGAGGTCGACGCCCGCGACACCAAGCTCGGGCCCGAGGAGATCACCCGGGACATCCCCAACGTCTCCGAGGAGATGCTGGCCGACCTCGACGAGCGCGGCATCATCCGCATCGGCGCCGAGGTCACCACCGGGGACATCCTGGTCGGCAAGGTCACCCCCAAGGGTGAGACCGAGCTGACCCCGGAGGAGCGCCTGCTCCGCGCGATCTTCGGTGAGAAGGCGCGCGAGGTCCGCGACACCTCGATGAAGGTTCCGCACGGCGAGTCCGGCACCGTCATCGGCGTCCGGGTCTTCGACCGCGAGGAGGGCGACGAGCTGCCGCCCGGCGTCAACCAGCTGGTCCGCGTGCACGTGGCCCAGAAGCGGAAGATCTCGGTGGGTGACAAGCTCGCCGGTCGTCACGGCAACAAGGGCGTCATCGCCAAGATCCTGCCGGTCGAGGACATGCCGTTCATGGAGGACGGCACCCCGGTCGACGTGGTGCTGAACCCGCTGGGTGTGCCGCGACGGATGAACATCGGCCAGATCCTCGAGCTCCACCTGGGCTGGCTGGCCCAGCAGGGCTGGGACCTGGACCTGTCGGAGGAGAAGGACGAGACGGGCTGGAAGCAGCGCCTGATCGACATCCACGCCGAGAAGTCCGCCCCCGGCACGAAGGTCGCCACCCCGGTCTTCGACGGTGCCCGTGAGGACGAGATCACCGGTCTGCTCGGTGCGACCCTGCCGACCCGTGACGGCGACCGCCTGATCGACGGCACCGGCAAGGCGAACCTGTTCGACGGCCGCTCCGGCGAGCCGTTCCCGGACCCGGTCTCGGTCGGCTACATGTACATCCTCAAGCTGCACCACCTGGTGGACGACAAGATCCACGCGCGCAGCACCGGTCCGTACTCGATGATCACCCAGCAGCCGCTCGGCGGTAAGGCCCAGTTCGGTGGCCAGCGCTTCGGTGAGATGGAGGTCTGGGCGATGGAGGCGTACGGCGCCGCCTACGCCCTGCAGGAGCTGCTGACCATCAAGTCCGACGACGTGCCCGGTCGCGTCAAGGTCTACGAGGCGATCGTCAAGGGCGAGAACATCCCCGACTCGGGCATCCCGGAGTCGTTCAAGGTGCTCGTCAAGGAGATGCAGTCGCTGTGCCCGAACGTGCAGGTGCTCAGCCAGGACGGTTCGCTGATCGAGCTGAAGGACGCCGAGGAGGACGTGTTCCGCGCGGCCGAGGAGCTCGGCATCGACCTCTCCCGTCGCGAGCCCAACAGCGTCGAAGAAGTGTGAGCGTGACGCCGGCGCGGGCCACACCCGCCCGCGCCGGCGCCCCTCACTCCTGCCTTGATCACAGATTTACGAACGAAGGATTGAAGCCAACGTGCTCGACGTGAACTTCTTCGACCAGCTCCAGATCGGTCTGGCCACCGCCGACGACATCCGGGACTGGTCCAAGGGCGAGGTCAAGAAGCCCGAAACCATCAACTACCGCACCCTCAAGCCCGAGCGTGACGGTCTCTTCTGCGAGAAGATCTTCGGTCCCACCCGGGACTGGGAGTGCTACTGCGGCAAGTACAAGCGCGTGCGCTTCAAGGGCATCATCTGCGAGCGCTGCGGCGTCGAGGTGACCCGGTCCAAGGTCCGCCGTGAGCGGATGGGCCACATCGAGCTCGCCGCCCCGGTCACCCACATCTGGTACTTCAAGGGTGTCCCGAGCCGCCTGGGCTACCTGCTCGACCTGGCCCCGAAGGACCTCGAGAAGGTCATCTACTTCGCGGCCTACATGATCACCTCGGTCGACGAGGACGCGCGCCACCGCGACATGGAGTCGCTGGAGAACAAGGTGCAGCTCGAGCGCGAGCGTCTCGAGAAGCGTCGCGACGGCCTGGTCGACGACCGTGCCAAGAAGCTGGAGGAGGACCTCAAGGCGCTCGAGGCCGAGGGTGCCAAGGCCGACGCCAAGCGCAAGGTCAACCAGGCCGCCGAGCGGGAGATGGGTCAGCTCCGCGACCGCTCCGACCGCGAGATCGCGCGCCTGGAGCAGGTCTGGGAGACCTTCAAGAACCTCAAGGTCCAGGACCTCCTGGGCGACGAGATGCTCTACCGCGAGATGACCGCGTGGTTCGGCAAGTACTTCGAGGGCTTCATGGGCGCCAAGGCGATCCAGCGTCGCCTGCAGGACTTCGACATCGAGGCCGAGGTCGAGTCGCTGCGCGACACGATCGCCAACGGCAAGGGCCAGAAGAAGGTCCGCGCGCTCAAGCGCCTCAAGGTCGTCGACGCCTTCCGCAAGACCGGCAACCAGCCGATCGGCATGGTCCTGGACGCCGTCCCGGTGATCCCGCCGGACCTGCGCCCGATGGTGCAGCTGGACGGTGGCCGCTTCGCGACCTCCGACCTCAACGACCTGTACCGCCGCGTGATCAACCGGAACAACCGCCTCAAGCGTCTGCTGGACCTGGGTGCGCCGGAGATCATCGTCAACAACGAGAAGCGGATGCTCCAGGAGGCCGTCGACTCGCTGTTCGACAACGGCCGTCGTGGTCGTCCGGTGACCGGCCCGGGCAACCGCCCGCTGAAGTCGCTCTCGGACATGCTCAAGGGCAAGCAGGGTCGTTTCCGTCAGAACCTGCTCGGCAAGCGCGTGGACTACTCGGGCCGTTCGGTCATCGTGTCGGGTCCGCAGCTGAAGCTGCACCAGTGCGGTCTGCCCAAGCAGATGGCCCTGGAGCTCTTCAAGCCGTTCGTGATGAAGCGCCTGGTCGACCTGTCGCACGCGCAGAACATCAAGTCCGCCAAGCGGATGGTCGAGCGCGCCCGCCCGGTCGTGTGGGACGTCCTCGAAGAGGTCATCACCGAGCACCCGGTGCTGCTCAACCGTGCGCCCACGCTGCACCGTCTGGGCATCCAGGCGTTCGAGCCGCAGCTGATCGAGGGCAAGGCCATCCAGATCCACCCGCTGGTCTGCACCGCGTTCAACGCCGACTTCGACGGTGACCAGATGGCGGTGCACCTGCCGCTGTCCGCCGAGGCGCAGGCCGAGGCCCGGATCCTGATGCTGTCGACGAACAACATCCTCAAG
>JAEWXC010000053.1 GCA_023396115.1 Actinomycetes bacterium
TGAAAGAGTTACGGCGGCCATAGCGAGAGGGAAACACCCGGTCCCATTCCGAACCCGGAAGTTAAGCCTCTCAGCGCCGATGGTACTGCAACCGGGAGGTTGTGGGAGAGTAGGACGCCGCCGGACATACACTCAGAGGAGGCCACCCAGCAATGGGTGGCCTCCTCGTCATTGTGCCCCGTCTGCGTCAGACTGGGAGGCACGCGTCGGAAGGAAACGAGAACAGTGGCAGATCAGCGACGAGACAACCGTGGTGGTCGTCCCGGCGGTACCCGTGGCAGCGGCCAGGGCCGCTCCGGGGCTGCGCGCGGCCAGGGAGGCAAGGACTCCCGGGGTCAGGACTCGCGCGGCCGTGGCGGCGAGGGCCGTCCGGTGCGCGGCGAGCGTCCGCAGTCGGGTGGGCGCAGTGGCGCCGGCCGTCCCGACCGCGCCGGGTCTGCCGCTGGTCGTGGCCGCAGTCAGGACTCGCGTCCCGCCCGTGGCGACCGCAACGATCGCCCGCAGCGCGGGGACCGCAACGATCGCCCGCAGCGCGGCGACTGGAACGACCGTCCTCAGCGGGGGGACCGCAACGAGCGTCCCCAGCGTAGCGAGCGCGGGGACCGCTACGACCGCCCGCAGCGCGGTGAGCGTTCGGGTCGTCCCCAGCGTGGCGAGCGTTCCGATGCTCCCCGTCGTTCCGGGACCGGTGCGCCGCGCGGGCGTGTTCCCGCCGGTCGTGGTGACCGTCGTGACCGTGAGGAGCTGGTGCCCCGCACCGCCGAGCAGTCCAAGTACGACGGCCCGGAGATCCCCGACCACATCACCGGCAAGGAGCTGGGCCACAACCTCAACGCCCAATTGAAGGGCATGCCGGAGAAGCTGGCGGCGCGCGTGGCTCGCCACCTGGCCGCGGCTGCCGAGCTGATCGACACCGACCCGGAGACCGCCTACCAGCACACGCTGGCGGCGCGTTCGCGGGCGTCCCGGATCGCCGTGGTGCGCGAGGCCGCCGGCGAGGCCGCCTACGCGGCGGGTCACTACGCCGAGGCGTTGGCGGACCTGCGTGCCGCCAAGCGGATGAACGGTGCCCCGGACTACCTGCCGATCATGGCCGACTGCCACCGTGCCCTCGGTCAGCCCGACCGTGCGCTGAAGCTCGCCAAGAGCCCCTCGGTGGTGAACTTCAAGCCCGAGGCCAAGGCGGAGATGACGCTCGTCGAGGCCGGTGCCCGTCGTGACATGGGCCAGATCGACGCCGCCCTGCGCACCCTCGAGCTCGCGCCGCTGAACTCCAAGAGCCGTGCCTCGTGGGTGGTGCGCCTGCGCTACGCCTACGCCGACGCGCTCGAGGCCGCCGACCGGCCCACCGACGCCCTGGCCTGGTTCCACCGGACCCACGCCATCGACGCCGACGAGATCACCGACGCAGCCGCGCGTGCCGAGGACCTGGAGCGCCGCACCCGCTGACCTGCGAGATCGCTGGTTCTCCGGGGTCGGCCGGTGAGAGGATGCCGCCCATGGTCTCCCTCTCCCGCCCGGCCCTGGAGGGCAGTGTCGCCGTGCGCGACGGTCGTCGTCTCAGCTTCGCCGAGTACGGGCCCCGCAACGGGCCGACGTTCCTGTGGATGCACGGCACCCCCGGAGGTCGGCGTCAGATCCCGATGGACGTGCGTCGCTACGCCACCGAGGCCGGTGTCCGCGTGATCGGTGTGGACCGTCCCGGGATCGGGTCCTCCACGCCCCACCTGTACCCCGAGGTGCTCGACTTCGCCGAGGACCTGCGCCACCTGCTCGACACCCTGGACGTGGAGAACGCCAGCCTGGTCGGTCTCTCCGGGGGAGGGCCGTACGCCCTGGCCGGCGCCGTGGCCCTGCCCGACCGGATCCACTCGGTCGGGGTGCTCGGCGGCGTCGCACCCACCCGGGGACCGGACGCCGTCCACGACGGACCCATCCAGCTGGCCGTGCAGCTCGCCCCCATGATCGCGGCGCTGCGCCGTCCGCTGGGGGCCGCCCTGGCCCCCGTGATCCGCTCGGTGAAGCCGCTGGCCGGCAGTGCGCTGGAGGCCTACGCGTACTTCCAGCCGGCCGGCGACAAGGCACTGCTGGCGATCCCCGAGTTCAAGGCGATGTTCCTTGACGACCTGCTCAACGGGTCCCGGTTCCAGATCTCCGCCCCGCTGGCCGACCTGGTCCTCTTCACCCGCGAGTGGGGCTTCCACCTCTCCGACGTCGACACCCGGGTCAGCTGGTGGCACGGCGACGAGGACCACATCGTGCCGTTGCACCACGGGCTGCACGTGGTGGACCGGCTGCCAGAGGCCACGATGACCGTGATGCCCGGCGAGAGCCACCTGGGTGGGCTCGCCGTGGGGGTCGACGCCGTCTCCTCGCTGCTGCCGCCCGAGGTGCTGGTCACCGAGCTGGCCCGCTGATCATGACGCCGGCCTTCCGCACCCCGATCCCGGACTACCTCGAGGAGGTCCTGGGCAGCTGCGCCGAGGACGGCGGGGCGGTGGCCGACTACATCCCCGAGCTGGCGGTGGCCGACCCGGACCGGCTGGGCACCTGCATCGCCACGGTTGACGGGGTGGAGTACCTGGCCGGCGACGCCGCCGACGAGTTCACCATCCAGTCGATCTCCAAGCCGTTCGTGCACGCCCTGGCCATGGTCGAGCACGGGATCGACGGGGTGCTCGAACAGGTCGGGGTCGAGCCGTCCGGGGAGTCGTTCGACGAGTTCTCCCTGGACCGGGCCACCGGTCGGCCGAAGAACCCGATGATCAACGCCGGCGCGATCACCACCCACGCACTGATCGGCGGACCGGGCGCCTCGGCTGCCGAGCGCCTGGAGCGGGTCCGCACCGGACTCTCCGCCCTGGCCGGCCGGGAGCTGGAGGTCGACGAGGCGGTCCGGGACTCCGAGCTGGCCACCGCGCACCGCAACCTCGCCACCGCGCACCTGCTGCGCAGCCGAGAGGTCTTCACCGACGACCCGGCCGAGGTGGTCGCGGGCTACACCGCCCAGTGCGCGGTGCAGGTGACGCTGGCGGATCTGGGCGCCATGGCGGCGGTGCTGGCCAACGGAGGGTTGCGGCCCGGGACCCAGGAACGCCTGTTGCCCGCCGACGTGGTCCGGCAGACCCTGAGCGTGATGCTCACCTGCGGCATGTACGACGGCGCGGGGGAGTGGATGACCCGGGTCGGCTTCCCCGCCAAGAGCGGTGTCTCCGGTGCGATCCTGGGGGTGCTGCCCGGTCAGGTGGGGATCGCGACGTTCTCGCCCCGTCTCGACGAGCACGGCAACAGCACCCGCGGGGTGCGGATCTGCCGTCGCCTCTCCGCGGACATGGGGATGCACATCATGGCCGCCCCCGAGCCCGCCCGGTCGGTGATCCGTCGGGACCGGGTGCTGCGGGCGCCGTCCGGCACCGTCCGGGTGTGCAGCCTCCAGGGCAGCGTCCAGTTCAGCGGCGCCGAACGGGTGCTGCGGGCGCTCTCCCAGGGGCCGGTGCACCACCGCGTCGTGCTCGACCTGCGGCGGGTGCACTCGCTCGACGACGTCGCCCAGCGGATGCTGCGCGAGGCGGTCCGCCGCCTGGGCCTGGCCGGCACCCTGGTCTCGGTCGTGGACCCCGAGCAGCTGCTGCCCGGCACCCCCGGCGACGTCGAGCGGCTCGACGGCCTGGACCGGTACCGCTCGTTCGAGCGGGTTTGAGCACCACCGGGCGCCCCACCGGGAGTCCCTGCTGCCGCGACACTCCGGGTGTCGACACGTCCGGATACTGGTGAACGGGCCCCGGATGGGTCACAATGGGACAACAACCACACACGTGTGATTCGTGGCTGCTCACATCGCCATCTGTTCGAGACCGCTGGGGAAGGCGTATCTCGACGCCGGAGATGGAGGAGGTCACGGTGACCACACGCATTGCTGCTCGCCCGTCGGGAAACGGGACGAGGGGTCTGCTGTTCATTCACTCAGCGCCGTCCGCGCTGTGCCCGCACATCGAGTGGGCCGTGGGCGGCGTCCTCGGCATGGCCGTGAGCTTCGACTGGACCCCGCAGCCCGCCCAGCCCGGCACCTACCGGGCTGAGTTGTCGTGGACCGGGCACGCCGGTACCGCGGCCGAGGTGGTCTCCGCCCTGCGCGGCTGGAACCACCTCCGCTTCGAGATGACCGAGGAGCCGACCGCCTCCTCCGAGGGTGTGCGCTACTCCTACACCCCCGAACTGGGCATCTTCCACGGTGTCGCCGGCCTGCACGGCGACCTGATGATCCCCGAGGACCGGCTCAAGGCTGCGGTGGTGAAGGCGGCGCTCGGCGAGGTCACCCTGGAGAACGAGCTGGACCGTCTGCTCGGCAAGCCCTGGGACGACGAGCTGGAGACCTTCCGCCACGCCGGCGAGGGTGCCCCGGTGCGCTGGTTGCACCAGGTCGTCTGAGCCTCCGACCCCGCCGGTGCGTCAGCGCGGTCGGGGCTTGCGCAGCCGGAACACCGCCGGCGGCAGGTTGACCACGTTCGGCACCGACGGGTCGTCGTACCAGGTCAGTTTGCCGCGCACCCGGAATTTTCCCGGCCGGGTGCCGCGCCGGCACAGCGTGTAGCGCACGGGTCCCGCCTCGGGGCCGCGGATGCTCATGAACGTCATGGCGTGGACCGCCTTCCCCCGTGGGTCCACGACCTTGAGCTCGAGCATCCAGTCGCCGTAGGGGCTGTACACGCTGTACCGGTACCCGTAGCGGTGACAGCCGCGCCGCAGACGCCCGTTCCTGGCCGTCAGCGTGCCGCCCGCCTCCTCCGCGGTGCGCACGTGCGGCTCGGTGGGAGCCGGCGCCGGGCGGGCCCGGGCCGCGCCGGGCCCGGTGGCCACCGAGGTGCAACCCAGCGCGGCCACCAGGGCCGCGACCGTGCCGATCCGGAAGGTCATCATCGTCTGCGCCTCCCGAGGGGTGAGGTGTGTCACGTCCGACGCAGGACCAACGGGCCCCGGGGTGCCGGCGTTACGCCGGCTCCCGGGGCCCGTTGCTGTCAGGTGCTGGTGGTCCGGTGCGGGTGCTCCTCGGAGCGACCCGTCCCGGTCAGAGCGGGATGTTGCCGTGCTGTCCGCGGTGCACGCCCTCGTCCTGCACGGAGTCCCAGATCGCCTGGGCGATCGCGGTCCGGGTGCGGTCCGGGGTGACGACCTCGTCGACCACCCCGATCTCGACGGCCTTGTCGACGCCGCCGGCGATCCGCTCGTGCTCGGCAGCGAGCTCGGCCTCGACCGCGGGACGCAGGTCCGGGGCCACCTCGGCGAGCTTGCGGCGGTGCAGGATCCGGACCGCGGCCACGGCCCCCATCACCGCCACCTCGGCGCCCGGCCAGGCCAGCACCTTGGTGGCGCCCAGCGAGCGGGAGTTCATCGCGATGTAGGCGCCGCCGTAGGTCTTGCGGGTCACCACGGTCACCCGCGGCACCACGCACTCACCGAAGGCGTGCAGCAGCTTGGCGCCGCGTCGGACCACGCCGTCCCACTCCTGGCCGACACCGGGCAGGTAGCCGGGCACGTCGACCAGGACGACCAGCGGCACCCCGAAGGCGTCGCACATCCGGACGAAGCGGGAGGCCTTCTCCGCCGAGAGCGAGTCCAGGCAGCCCCCCAGACGCAGCGGGTTGTTGGCCACCACGCCCACGGTGCGGCCGCCGAGGCGACCCAGGGCCGTGACGATGTTCGGGGCCCATCGCTGGTGCAGCTCGGTGACGGTGCCCTCGTCGAGGACCTGCTCGACCAGCGGGTGCACGTCGTAGGCGCGCTTGGGGGACTCGGGCAGTGCGGCGGCCAGGTCGCGGTCCTCCACCTCGGCCAGGTCCAGGCTGCCCTGGGAGCCCAGGAGTGCGGCGACCTCGCGGGCCCGACCCAGGGCCTCGGCCTCGGTCTCGGTGAGGATGTGCACCACGCCGGAGCGGCGCCCGTGCGGCTCGGGGCCACCGAGCCGGAGCATGTCGACGTCCTCGCCGGTCACCGAGCGGACCACGTCGGGGCCGGTCACGAAGATGCGTCCCTCGGGGCCGAGCACGACGACGTCGGTCAGCGCCGGGCCGTAGGCGGCGCCACCGGCGGCCGGGCCGAGCACGACGCTGATCTGCGGCACCACGCCGGAGGCCTGGGTCATCACCTTGAAGATGCGGCCCACGGCGTGCAGCGAGAGCACACCCTCGGCCAGCCGGGCGCCGCCGGAGTGCCACAGGCCCACGACGGGGACCCGGTCGGTGAGGGCGCGGTGGTAGGCGTCGACGACGACCTTGCAGCCCTCGTCACCCATCGCGCCGCCCATCACGGTGGCGTCGGAGCAGAAGGCGACCACACGGGCGCCGTCCACGGTGCCGATCGCGGCGAGCATGCCCGAGTCGTCCTGCTCGCTGAGGAACTCGACCGAGCGGTCGTCGAAGAAGGCGGTGAGCCGGTGCACCGGGTGACGCGGGTCCTCGGTGCGCGGGGGCTTGGTGGCGGCAGCGGCACTCATCAGATGCTCCTGAACACGACGGCGACGTTGGCGCCGCCGAAGCCGAAGGAGTTGTTCAGCGCGGCGATGTCGCCGGCCGGCAGCTCGCGGGCGGTGGTGGGGATGTCGAGGTCGACCTGGGGGTCCTTGTCGTCCAGGTTGATCGTCGGCGGCGACTTGCGGTCGACCAGCGCCATCACGGTGGCGACGGCCTCGAGGGCGCCGGCGCCGCCGAGCAGGTGGCCGGTCATCGACTTGGTGGAGGTCACCACCACGTCCTCGACCGCGGCACCGAGGGTGGCGTGCAGCATCAGGCCCTCGGCGATGTCGCCCTGCGGGGTGGAGGTGGCGTGGGCGTTGACGTGCTTGACGTCGCTGGGGGAGACCTCGGCCTCGGCCAGCGCCCGCAGGATGGCCCGGCTGCCGCCGCGGCCGGCGGGGTCGGGCTGGGCGATGTCGTGGGAGTCGGCGGTGATGCCGGCGCCGCAGACCTCGGCGTAGATCCGGGCACCGCGGGCGGTGGCGTGCTCGAGGGACTCCAGGACCAGGACGCCGGCGCCCTCACCGAGGACGAAGCCGTCGCGGCCGGTGTCCCAGGGACGCGAGACCGTGGTCGGGTCGCCGGCGTTCTTGCTCAGCGCCATCATGTTCGCGAACGCCGCCATCGGCAGCGGGTGCACGGCCGCCTCGGTGCCGCCGGCGACGACGACGTCGGCACGCCCCAGACGGATCTGGTCGACGGCCAGGGCGATCGCCTCGTTGCCGGAGGCACAGGCCGAGACGGGGGTGTTGACCGCGGCGCGGGCGCCGACCATCAGGCTGATCTGGGCGGCCGGAGCGTTGGGCATCAGCATCGGCACGGCCAGCGGGGAGACCCGGCGCGGGCCCTTGGCCAGCATCGTGTCGTAGTTGTCGAGCAGGGTGGTGACACCCCCGATGCCGGAGGCCATGGCGACGCCGAGCCGGTCGCCGTCCACCGTGGTGTTGCCCTCGAGGCCGGCGTCGCGCCAGGCCTCCTGGGCAGCCACCACGGCGAACTGGGCGGACCGGTCCAGGCGGCGTGCCTTGACCCGCTCCAGCACCTCGGAGGGTTCGACCGCGATCCGGCCGGCAATCTTCACCGGCATCTCCTCGGCCCACGCGTCGGTGAGGTGGCGCACGCCCGAACGCCCGGCGAGCATGGACTCCCAGGTCGAGGCGACGTCACCTCCCAGCGGGTTGGTGGTGCCCAGACCGGTGACCACGACTCGGGTGCGGCTCATCAGCGAACTCGATTCCTTCTCGGTGCGGAGGTGGTGTCAGTTCCGGCGGTGCCGGCGGTGCCGCGGCGTCCACCGGAGGGTGGTGCGGGAGGCGGGGCCTCCGGGGTGTCGTGTCGTGGGCTCCGCCGGACGTGTGGTCCGGCGGGGCCCCGACCCCGACGACGGCCCTGTGTGGCCTGCGAACGTGTCGCGACGCTGGGCAGTGGTGCTCAGCGCCCGGTGCGGTGCTGGAGGCCGGAGCCTCCGGGAAGCCGCGTCGCCAGCGCCACCAGATGGGTGCTCTGGCAAGGCGCCGACGCGGCGACGACCTCGTTCGGCCTTCGAGCGTCGAGCAACGCAGCCAGCGCGCCCGGATTGCGGTGCTGGAGGCCAGAGCCTCCGGGATGCCGCGTCGCGAGCGCCACCAGATGGGTGCTCTGGCAAGGCGCCGAGCCCGAGGGCGTCCTGGCTTGGCCGTCGAGCTGGCTACCAGCGTCGCCAGACGGGTGTGCTGGCAAGGCGCCGACGCGACGACGACCTCGTTCGGCCTTCGAGCGTCGAGCAACGCAGCCAGCGCGCCCGGATCGCGGCGCTGGTCAGGCCTGGGCGCGCTCGATGAAGGCGACAGCGTCCCCGACGGTCTTGAGGTTCTTGACCTCGTCGTCCGGGATCGAGACGCCGAACTTCTCCTCGGCGGCCACGACGACCTCGACCATGGACAGCGAGTCGACGTCCAGGTCGTCGACGAACGACTTGTCGAGCTGCACGTCGTCGACCTCGATGCCGGCGACCTCGTTGACGATCTCGGCGAGGTCGGAGCGGATCTCTTCGGTGGTGGCCATCTCTGCTTCTCCTTGGGTGTCGGCCGGCGGGTGCCGGCTGGCGGTGTGGGTGGTGCTGGGTACTGCGGGTGGTGCTGGTTCAGGGGACGGTGACGACCTGGGCCGCGTAGGCCAGGCCGGCGCCGAAGGCGATGAGCAGCGCCTTGTCGCCGCTGCGGGCCTCGCCCTCGAGGACCATCCGGTCCAGGGCGAGCGGGACCGAGGCGGCCGAGGTGTTGCCCTGGTCGGCGACGTCGCGGGCGATGCGGACGTGCGCGGGCAGCTTCATCGCCCGGGCCATCGCGTCGATGATGCGCATGTTGGCCTGGTGCGGGACGAAGACGTCGAGCTCCTCGGCGGTGATGCCGGCGGCGTCGAGCGCCTGCTGGGCGATCTTGGCCATGGTGAAGGAGGCCCAGCGGAAGACGGGGTTGCCCTGCATCACCAGGTGCGGCATGACGCCGGTGCCGGGGGCGTCGTCGCCGCCGACCACGTCGCGCCAGTCCTCGCGCTGCCGGATCAGGTCGTACTGCTCGCCGTCGGAGCCCCACACGACCGGGCTGATCCCGGGTTCGTCGGCGGCACCGACCACGGCCGCTCCCGCGCCGTCGGCGAAGATGAACGCGGTGCCGCGGTCGGTCATGTCGGTGATGTCGGAGAGCCGTTCGACGCCGATCACCAGCACCAGACGGGCGCTGCCGGAGCGGACCAGCGAGTCGGCCAGCGCGACGCCGTGGCAGAACCCGGCGCAGGCGGCGGAGATGTCGAAGGCCGCCGGGTGGTCCAGGCCCAGCTCGGTGGCGATCGCCGGGGCGATGGCCGGGGTCTGGAGCAGGTGGCTGACGGTGGCCACCACCACGGTGTCGACCTGGGAGGCGTCGACGCCGGAGCGCTCCAGAGCGGCGCGTGCCGCCGCCACGCTCATCAGCTGGACGGTCTCGTGCGGTGCGGCGAACCGGCGCTGCTTGATGCCGGAACGCTGCTGGATCCACTCGTCGGAGGAGTCGATCGCGTCGACGATGTCGGCGTTGGGGACCACCAGGCTGGGCCGGTAGGAGCCCAGGCCCAGGATCCGGGCGCCCGGGGCGCCGGTCGGGGTGCGCAGCACGGTGTCGACCATCAGTGCCCGGCCACCGGGTGCAGGCGGAGCAGGGGCTGACCGGGGGAGACCAGGTCGCCGTCCTCGACCAGCCACTCGACGACCTGACCGCCGTGGGCGGCGCGGATGTCGGTGGCGTCGCGGCTCCCGGCGACCTGTCCGACCAGGGCGCCGGCGGCGAGCTCGTCGGCGTCGGCGGCGGCCGCGTCACGGATGAAGGTGCCCTTGCCGGGCGAGACAACCATCCGCCACGTCGGCGTGGTCTGGATGGGGGACTCCTCGCCGTGGCGCTGGCAGAAGGCGCGGGCCTCGTCGAGCTGGTCGGGCGACTTGAGGGCGAACGTCTCCACGCCCTTGAGCGCGCGCTTGGCGATGCCGGTCAGGGTGCCGGCCGGGGGCATCTCCAGGATGCCGGTGACACCGAGGTCGCTCATCGTCTCCAGGCACAGGTCCCAGCGGACCGGGTTGGCGATCTGGGTGACCAGGCGGGACAGAATCTCGCG
Source organism: Actinomycetes bacterium (assembly GCA_023396115.1). Lineage (GTDB taxonomy): Bacteria > Actinomycetota > Actinomycetes > Propionibacteriales > Nocardioidaceae > Nocardioides. The sequence goes on from JAEWXC010000053.1 coordinate 10,134, forward strand.
GCCGTCGTGCACGACGGTGCCGTCGGCGTTGGAGATCACCCGGGTGCGCGGGTCGTGGGTGGAGACCGAGCGGGCCAGCGACGCGAGGTGACCCACGGCCGGGGCCATGTGCTCGGTGTGGAAGGCGCCGGCGACGCTCAGCGGCATCAGGCGCGCCTTGGCGGGCGGGTCGGCGGCCAGGGCCGCGAGCTGCTCGGCGGTGCCGGCGGCGACGACCTGGCCGGGGCCGTTGTCGTTGGCCGGGGTCAGCTCGTGTCGCGCCAGGGCGGCGAGCACCTCGTCGCGGTCCCCGCCGAGGACGGCGGTCATACCGGTGGGGGTGGCCTCGGCGGCGCGGGCCATCGCCTCGCCGCGCTCGCGGACCAGGACCATCGCCTGCTCGGCGGTGAGCACCCGGGACCCGACGGCGGCGGTGATCTCCCCGACCGAGTGGCCGGCCACGGCACCGACCTTGGCGAACGCGTCCGCCGGGTGCGGGAAGAGCTGCAGCGCGGTGACCAGTCCGGTGGCGACCAGCAGCGGCTGGGCGATCCGGGTGTCACGGATGGTGTCGGCGTCCGCCTCGGTCCCGTAGTGCACCAGGTCGAGACCGGCGACGGTCGACAACCAGGTGAAACGCTGGGCGAAGACGGGGTCCTCGAGCCAGGGGGTGAGGAAACCGGGGGTCTGGGCGCCCTGTCCGGGGGCAACGATCACGAGCACGAGGACAACTGTGCCGGTCCGGACCCCCTGGTCTCGCCTCAACTCGTGACGAAACCGTGACCGCAATTTTGTCCGGTTCCTACAACGACGACCGGCGGGGAGGTCTGCTGAAGCCCTGCCGGGGTGGTCCGCGGGCGGTGTCAGTCGGTGCTGCGGCGCGACTGCCGGCCGAGCACCAGGGCGACCCGCAGGGTGAACGCGTCGCGGGCGTCACTGGGCACCAGCCCGGTCAGCTCGGTCACCTGGCGCAGCCGGTAGCGCACGGTGTTGGGGTGCACGAACAGCACCCGACCGGTCGCCTCGATCCGCCCCGCGGCGTCGAGGTAGGCGGCCAGGGTCTCGACCATCGGCGGGTTCTGGGCCAGCGGCAGGTGCACGTTCTCCACGAGGTGACGGCGGGCGTGGCCGTCGCCGGCCAGGGCCCGCTCGACCAGCAGCTCGTCGGAGCGGACCGGCCGGGGTGCCTCGGGCCACCCGGACGCGGCCCGGTAGGCCGACATCGCGGCCCGGGCCGAGTGGTGCGCGGTGGACAGGTCGTCGCGGACCGGTCCGACCACGACCGGACCGGGGGCGAACAGGTGCGTGACCTCCGCCGCGGCCCGCTCGGGGTCCGCGACGCCGCCGAGCAGCACCACCAACCGGTCGCCCTGACTGGCGCACAGGGCGCTCAGGTGGGCCTGCTGGGCAACCCGGCGGACCTCCTCGAAGATGTCGGTGTGGGTCCGTTCGGTAGGCATCGCGCCGAGCACCACGGTGACCGGGGCACTGGTCGGCCAGCCCAGCGCGCCGGCCCGGGAGAGGACCGCCTCGTCGGGCTCGGCCCGCAGCACCGCGTCGACCACCAGGGCCTCGAGGCGGGCGTCCCAGGCGCCGCGCTGCTCGGCGGCCCGGGCGTAGACCATCGCCGTGGCGAAGGCGACCTCGCGCGCGTACTGCAGGATCGCGGCGTGCACCTCGTCGCGGTCGGCGGGGTCGAGGACCTCGTCGACGTTCTCCTCGACCACCGAGATGCTGAGCCGGATCAGGTCCACGGTCTGCTGCAGGTTGATGATGCCGGTCAGTGCGCGAGGAGCTGACCCGAAGATCGCGGCCGCGAGCTCGGAACCGCCCGGTTCGGGTCCGGTGGCCCGGGCCCGGTACCAGTCGACGAAGCCCCTGATACCGGCCTGGACGATGACCCCGACCCAGGACTTGTCCTGGGCGCCGAGCGAGCCGAACCAGCTCATTTCCGACTCCATGCGGCCCATCGCCGTGGTGCTGAGCGTCCCGGTGGCCCGGGCCAGCGCGTCGGCGGCGCGGGTCCGGTGCGCGGTGGGGCGCTGCTTCCCGGCTCTGCTCACACCCCGAAGGCTATGCCCGGGAAGGGGTCGGTGGGTGCCCGGTGCCCGGGGGTGGCCCGCCCCGGGGGTGTGCCGGCGTGTGCCGGGGGACCGGACGCCGGGGCGGTGGCGGTGCCGGGGGAGTCCGCGACTCGGGCGGAACCCTGGGCGGTGACCGTGATCACGTGGTTGAATCTTGCCGTTACCCGCCAGTAGGAGGCGTTGATGCACGAGGTCGAGTACCGCCTGGTCCACGGGCACCGGCGCGCCTTCGTCCGGGCCGGCAGCGGCCCCGTGGTGCTCCTGCTGCACGGCCTGGCCTGCGACCACACGACCTGGTCGCCGGTGATCGACCGGCTGGCCGAGCAGTACACCGTGATCGCGCCGGACCTGCTCGGGCACGGCCGCTCGGCCAAGCCGCGTGCCGACTACAGCCTGGGTGGCTTCGCGAACGGGATGCGGGACCTGCTGACCGTGCTGGGCGTGGACAAGGTGACGGTCGTGGGCCACAGCCTGGGCGGCGGGGTCGCGATGCAGTTCGCCTACCAGTTCCCCGAGCGCACCGAACGGCTGGTGCTGGTCTCCTCCGGTGGCCTGGGGCCCGAGGTGACCCCGGCGATCCGGGCGATCACCACCCCCGGCTTCGACCAGGTGCTGCAGGTGCTCACCCTGCCCGGCGTCCGCCACGTCGGGACCACCGCGATGCGCGCCTTGGCCGGGAGCCGGATCTCCGCGGCCCGCGACCTGGGCGAGGTGGCCGACATCTACGACTCGTTCGCCAACCCGCACGCCCGCGCCGCGATCCGGCACGTGGTCCGTGCCGTGGTCGACTGGCGCGGCCAGATCGTCACCATGGCAGACCGGGCCTACCTCACCGAGGAGATGCCGATGTGCGTGGTGTGGGGCGCCGACGACCTGGTCATCCCCGCCACCCACGCCGAGAACGCCGCCAGGCTGGCGCCCGGCGCCCGGGTCGAGGTGCTGCCCGACTCGGGCCACTTCCCGCACAAGGACCACCCCGAGCTGTTCGCCGGGATCGTCGCGGACTTCATCGCCTCCACCGCGCCCGCCAGCTACTCGCGCGCCCGCTGGCGCCGACAGCTCGTGGGCGGTCCGGTCGCGCCGGCCAACCGCGCCCAGGCCGGTGAGGCGCCCCTGGCCCCGGTGCCCCCGGTGCGCCGCCGCGTCGTCTGAACGCCCCCGACACGCAGGACGCGGTGCCACGGACCGCCCGCCGTTGCCGGCTGCGGGGCGTGTGACACCGCGTCAGTGCGCGATCGGAGCGGTCAGGCCGCCCCGCCCTCCTGGGCGACGTCGGAGACCGCCGTCGGGTCGTCGATGCGGTACTTCGCGAACGCCTCGGTCACCTTGGACGCGTCGATCTCGCCGGCGTCGGCCAGCGCCTGCAGCGCCTGCACGACCACCGACTCGGCGTCGACGTTGAAGTAGCGCCGCGCAGCCGCCCGGGTGTCGGCGAACCCGAAACCGTCGGTGCCCAGCACCCGGTAGTCGGCCGGCACCCAGCGGGCGATCTGCAGCGGCACGGCGCGCTGGAAGTCCGAGACCGCCAGCACCGGGCCCTCGGCCCCGGCCAGCTTCGTGCTGACCCACGGCACCCGCTTGGGGCTGGAGGGGTTCAGCAGGTTCCAGTGCTCGGTCGCGGAGGCCTCACGGGCCAGCTCGTTCCACGAGGTGGCCGACCACAGGTCGGCGCTGACACCCCAGTCCTCGGCGAGCAGGGTGGCCGCCTTCTCGATCCACGGGAAGCCGACGCCCGAGGCCATCAGCTGCACCTTCGGGCCCTGGACGTCCGAGACCGACACCTGGTGCAGGCCGCGCAGGATCCCGTCCACGTCCACGCCCTCGGGCTCGACCGGCTGGGAGACCGGCTCGTTGTAGACGGTGAGGTAGTAGATGACGTTCTCGCCGTGCGGGTGCTCCTCGGTGGAGCCGTACATGCGCTCCAGACCCGACTGCATGATGTGCGCCATCTCGTAGGCGAACGACGGGTCGTAGTGCAGGACCGCCGGGTTGGTGGCGGCCAGCAGCGGCGAGTGGCCGTCCGCGTGCTGCAGACCCTCACCGGTCAGGGTGGTCCGCCCGGCCGTGGCGCCGACCAGGAAGCCGCGCGCCAGCTGGTCGGCCATCGCCCAGATCGAGTCGCCGGTGCGCTGGAACCCGAACATCGAGTAGAAGATGTAGAACGGGATCATGTGCTCGCCGTGCGTGGAGTAGGTGCTGCCGGCCGCGGTCGCGGACGCCACGGCCCCGGCCTCGCTGATCCCCTCGTGCAGCAGCTGGCCCTGCTCGGACTCCATCCACTTGAGCAGCTGCTTGCGGTCGACGGCCTCGTAGGTCTGCCCGTGCGGGTTGTAGATCTTGGCCGAGGCGAAGAACGAGTCCATGCCGAAGGTGCGGAACTCGTCGGGGGCGATCGGGACCAGGCGCTTGCCGATCTCCGGGTCGCGCATCCACTCCTTGAGCAGCCGCACCAGCGCCATCGTCGAGGCGATCTTGTTCTTGCCCGACCCCTGCTTGAGCTCGGAGTAGGCCTTGTCGCCGGGCAGGTTCAGCGACTTGGAGCGGATCTCCCGGCGCGGGATCGAGCCACCGAGCGCGCGGCGGCGCTCCATCATGTACTCGATCTCCTCCGAGTCGGGTCCGGGGTGGAAGAACGGCGCGGTCTTGGTGGACTCGTAGCGGTCCTTGAGCTCCTTGTCGCTCATCGGCATGTGCAGCCGGTCGCGGAACTTCAGCAACGAGTCCAGGTCGAGCTTCTTCATCTGGTGGCTGGCGTTCTTGCCCTCCAGCGCGTCCACGGTCCACCCCTTGACGGTGTGGGCCAGGATCACGGTCGGCTGACCGACGTGCTTGGTCGCGGCCTCGAAGGCGGCGTAGACCTTGCGGTAGTCGTGCCCGCCGCGGGGCAGCTTCTCGATCTGCCGGTCGGTCATGTGCTCGACCATCTTGCGCAGCCGCGGGTCCGGGCCGAAGAAGTTCTCCCGGTTGTAGGCGCCGTCCTCGACCGAGAACGTCTGGAACGCGCCGTCCGGGGTGGAGTTCATCTGGTTGACCAGGACACCGTCGACGTCGCGGGCCAGCAGGTCGTCCCACTCGCGACCCCAGATGACCTTGATGACGTTCCAGCCGGCGCCGCGGAAGAACGACTCCAGCTCCTGGATGACCTTGCCGTTGCCGCGCACCGGGCCGTCGAGCTGCTGCAGGTTGCAGTTGATGACGAAGGTGAGGTTGTCGAGCTCCTCACGCGCGGCCAGGCCGATCGCGCCGAGCGACTCGGGCTCGCCCATCTCGCCGTCACCCATGAAGGCCCACACCCGCTGCTGCGAGGTGTCCTTGATGCCGCGGTTGTGCAGGTACCGGTTGAACCGGGCCTGGTAGATCGAGTTGATCCCGGTCAGCCCCATCGAGACCGTCGGGAACTCCCAGAAGTCCGGCATCAGCCGCGGGTGCGGGTAGGACGGCAGCCCCTTTCCGGCACCGTGCTGGACCTCCTGGCGGAAGTGCATCATCTGCTGCTCGGTGAGCCGGCCCTCGAGGAAGGCGCGGGCGTAGATGCCGGGGGAGGCGTGACCCTGGAAGTAGATCTGGTCGCCGCCGCCGGGGTGGTCCTTGCCCCGGAAGAAGTGGTTGAAGCCGACCTCGTAGAGGCTCGCGGCCGACTGGTAGGTGGCGATGTGACCGCCGACCTCCAGGCCGGGGCGGTTCGCGTCGGAGACCATGACCGCGGCGTTCCAGCGGATGTAGGCCCGGATCCGGCGCTCGACGTCCTCGTCGCCGGGGAACCACGGCTCGCGCTCGGGCGGGATGGTGTTGATGTAGTCGGTGCTGCGCAGTGAGGGGACGCCCACCTGCTTCTCCCGGCTGCGTTCGAGCAGACGGAGCATCAGGTAGCGGGCCCGGACGGCGCCGCGCTCCTCGACCAGCGCGTCGAACGAGGAGAGCCAGTCGGCGGTCTCGTCCGGGTCGATGTCGGGCAGCTGCGTGGGAAGTCCACCGAGGATCACCGACGGGGTCGCCGTCGTACGGATCGTGGACTCTGAACTGGTGGGAGTCGACTGATCGGTCACGGTCCCATGTTCGCACCTCTCCCTCACGAGTGGTATCTACCCACCAGTAGGTCGGACCGCCCACCGGACTGCCCGGCGGGTCGCTCCGGGCACGGCCCCCGGGGCGCCGGAACCGGCCGGGGGACCCGGCTGGCGACCCGGTCCGTGGGCGCAGGGTTGCGTGCTCGGGTCAACTCCGCTGGACTACTCCCGACGTCCGTGACCGCGGACGTCGACTCGACAGTGAGGAACGGGGTAGTCAGTGAACGCGCCGGCGAGCGGTGACGCCGCCCAGAAGCCAGGAGTGGCCGACCGTCTGGGTATCAAGCACGGGATGGTCGTCCAGGAACTCGGCTGGGACGAGGACACCGACGACGAGCTCCGGGTCGCGATCGAGGACGCCCTCGACGCCGACATGGTCGACGGCGACCACGGCAACGTGGTGGACGCGGTCGTGCTGTGGTGGCGCGAGGAGGACGGCGACCTGGTCGACGGCCTGGTCGACTCCCTCAGCGACGTCACCGGCGGCGGGGTGATCTGGTTGCTCACCCCCAAGGTCGGACGACCCGGCACCGTGGACGCCTCCGAGATCGCCGAGGCCGCCCAGGTGGCCGGCCTCTCGCAGACCACCTCGGCGACCGTCAGCCAGGACTGGCAGGCCACCCGCCTGGTGGCGCCGAAGACCCCCGCCTGATCGGGTCACACCCGACCGGGGTGCCGCGCACCTCGGGTCACCGACGCACGACCCCGACGGGGCGTTGTCGGTTCGATGGGGGAGACTGGTGGACATCATGAGCGGACTCGTCATCGGTGATCAGGCCCCCGACTTCACCCTGCGCGACCAGTTCGGGCAGGACGTGCAGCTGTCGTCCTTCCGCGGCCGCAAGGCCGTGACGCTGCTGTTCTACCCGTTCGCGTTCTCCGGGGTGTGCACCGGGGAGCTGGCCGGGGTGCGGTCCCGGATCGCCGACTTCCTGACCTTCGACACCGAGCTGCTCGCGATCTCCTGCGACCCGGTCTACTCGCTGCGTGCGTTCGCCGACGCCGAGGGGCTCAACGTCCCGCTGCTCGCGGACTTCTGGCCGCACGGCGAGGTGGCCCGCGCCTACGAGGTCTTCGACGAGAAGCGTGGCTGCCCGCGCCGCTCCTCCTACGTGGTGGACCGCGAGGGCCGGATCACCTGGTCGGTGCACAACGCGATGGCCGAGGGTCGGGACCTGGACGAGCACCTCGCCCAGCTCCGGGCAGCGCTCGGGTCCAGCTGAGGTCACCTGTCGGACGGCACCGCCCGGTGAGCGGAATCACAGAGGGGTTTTCGACTAATTTCGACGAAAAGCGACCGTTTCGCACCGCGCCGTCCTAGACTCTTGCTTGTCGAGCTGCTGGTGACCCGAGACGCCAGCAGCTCGACTTTTTCTTTCCCGGCCCCCGGCGCCCGGCGGGACCCCCTCACCGGTACCGCTCCCGTCGCGTAGTGTGTGCCGCGCTCCGGGCGTTTAGCTCAGCGGTAGAGCACTCGGTTTACACCCGAGCGGTCGGGGGTTCGATCCCCTCAGCGCCCACCCGGACCCGTCCTCGGACGACCCGTCCCGTGCTGCTCCGGCCGGTCAGTTCCGGCCCGCCGCGGCACGACCCGGCCACGCGGCCCACCTGCATGAGAGTCCTCTCACCCGAGCCTCACCGGCCCTTCACACCCGGCCGGTTGAGTACTGCTCACCGGCCCGGCACAGGGCCCCGAGCAGAGGAGCAACCATGCAGCGCACCACCCTCCGAACCGTTCTGACCGGCTCCGTCCTGGGCCTGGCCGGCGTCGTGGCCGCCGGGGTCGTCTGGACCGGTGCCCAGGCCGCGAGCAACGACGACGCCGCGAAGCGCGACGACGACGTGGCCGACATCGTGCTGGTCGACGACAACGACGACGACGACACGAACGACAAGTTCTCCCGCCTGGACAAGAACACCTACACGGGCAACGACAACACCAACACCAACAACACCGGCAACGACACCAACACCGGGATCTCGAAGTCCACGCGCGACCACACCAACTCGCGCTTCACCAAGGTCAGCCGCGACCGCGACCTGAGCCGCAGCGACAAGACCCGCGACTGGACCCGCGACGGTGGCGACAAGACCCGCGACCGCACGGCCAACCACACCAACGACAAGTCGCGCAACGACACCCGTCGCTGAGCCGTCCCCCCCTCACCCCCTCGAACACACCAGGAGCACTCGTGAGCAGTCCCGCCGCCGTCCGTGAGGCCACCCCCCGAGCCCGCGGGCAGGTCGGCTGGAACCTGGTCGAGGGGGAGGCCATCACCCCCGAGCTGACCGCCGTGCGGCTGCTCGGGGGTGGTGCCGCCTACGAGGCCTACCTGGCCTTCGACGAGGTGACCTACTCGCCGGTGGTGGTCAAGCTGGTCCGCCCCGACCAGGTCGAGGACGCCTCGACGCTGCGCGGGCTGCGCCGCGAGGCGCACGCGCTGGCCGAGGTCAACCACCCGGTCGTGGTGCGGGGGCTGCGGCACGAGGCGGAGGGGGAGCGCCCCCACCTGGTGCTCGAGCACGTGGACGGGCCGCGGTTGTCGTCGCTGATCCGTCGGCACGGACCGTTGACTCCGCAGCAGTACCTGCCGCTGGCGATCGACGTGGCCGCGTCGCTGCACTACCTGTCCCGGCTGGGCTGGACCCACCTGGACATCAAGCCCAGCAACATCATCATGGGCTCGCCGGCCCGGCTGATCGACCTGTCGGTGGCCCGACCGGTGGCCGACGCCGAGCGGCTCACGGTGCCGATCGGAACCGACGCCTACCTCTCCCCGGAGCAGGCCGACCCGGGACGTGCGGGTCTGCCCGGCACCGCCAGTGACATCTGGGGCCTGGGCGCCACGCTCTTCCACGCCGTCTCCGGGCGCCGCCCCTTCGACGAGGGCGACCTGGACTCCGACGACCCCGCGCGCCGCCACCCGCAGCTCGACACCGCCCCGGCACACCTGCCCGACCAGGTGCCCGGCGACGTGGCCGAGGTGATCGGGGCGATGCTCAGCCGCGACCCCGCCGACCGACCGCTGCCCGCCGAGGTGGCCGAGGCACTGGCGCCGGTCCTGGCCCGGCAGCCGGTCGGTCGGCTCACCTTCAAGGTGCGCTGAGCCGGTCCCCTCCCGGGCGCACCCGGGCGCACCCGGGCGGGCCCGGTCAGAGCAGGGTGCGTTCGGTCTCGTGGCTGTAGTCGCGGGTGGTGTAGCCCAACGCCGTGTTGATCGCCAGCATCGGGTCGTTCTGCACCGCGTTCGACGTCACCACCCGACGGCACTCGGGGTGGGCAGCGTGCAGCGCCTCGTGCGTGGCCAGCTTGAGGGCCAGGCCCAGCCGGTGCCCGCGGTGGTCGGGGTGCACCAGGGTGACCCCGACCCGGGCCGTGCTGGCCTCGGCGACCGGGACGACCAGCCCGGTGACACCCACCAGCTCCCCGTCCGGGGTGAGCGCGATGCCCTGCACCTGCCGGCGACCGGCCGCAGCCTGGTAGGCGTCCCAGGCCCGCACCCGGGCGGGGTCCCACGGGGAGTCCTCCAGGGTCAGCTCCCCGGTGGGGACCTGCGAGTACAGCACCGACAGCATCCGCCCGTAGGCGCTCAGGTGCTCAGCAGGCACCGACTCGAACGTGACGATGCGGTGGTCCCCGACGTGCGCGGCCACCTCGGCGGCCAGGGCGGAGGCACGGTGCAGGAACTCGTCCATCTCCACGACGTTCGTCTGCTCCTGGTGCACGATGCGGTACCCGCGGGCGGCGGCGAACGCCAGCCCCGGGACCCCGTCGGCGGCCAGGGTGGGGGAGAAGACCTCGCAGCGGGCCACGCGGCGGCCCAGCGCGACCGCCTCGGCCTCGGCCGCCACCAGCAGCCGGGTCCCGGTGCCACGCCGGCGTGAGCCCGGAGCGACCCACACGTCCACGCCGGCCACCGGGTCCTCGGGGCGCCGGTCCACCTGGACCTGCGCGGCGCCCACGGCGGTGCCGTCCTCCTCGGCGAGCAGCAGCACCCGCTCCCGCTCGGGGTCCCGCACGGACTCGGCCGCCCGCACGTCGCTCCACGGGCGCCAGGCCTCGAACGGGCGCCCGTCGGCACCGGCCCGCCCCGCGGACCACCACGCGTGCAGATCGTCGTGGCGGCGTGGGTCGACACGACGGATCAGCGGCATGCCGCCAGCGTAGGAGCGGCCCGTCGGGGCCGACACCGGATTACGGCCACGATCCGGTCTCGGTCCGGTCACGGCCCGAGCGCCGGGTGGGTCAGGTGTCGAAGCGGTAGCCCATGCCGCGCACCGTGCTGATCGCGTCGGCGCCGAACTTGCGGCGCAGGTAGCCGACGTAGACGTCGACGACGTTGGAGCCCGGGTCGAAGTCGAACCCCCAGACGTGGTCGAGCAGCTGCTCGCGGGAGAGCACCTGGCCGGGGTTGAGCATGAAGATCTCGGCCAGGGTGAACTCCCGCGCCGACAGGTCCACCGCACGCCCCGCCACGGTGGCGCGGCGGGTGCGGCGGTCCAGCTCCACACCACCCACCCGGAGCACCTCCTCGTGGGCGGTGCCGGCCCCCTGCTGGTCGCGCAGCCGCAACCGGACCCGGGCCAGGAGCTCGGCGAACCGGAACGGCTTGGCCATGTAGTCGTCGGCGCCGCCCTCCAGCGCGGCGACCGTGTCGGTCACCGAGTCCCGCGCGGTCAGCACGATCACCGGCACCCGGGAGCCCTGGTTGCGGACGTTCTCCATCACCTCGAAGCCGTCGATGTCGGGCAGACCGATGTCGAGCACCACCAGGTCGAAACGGCCCGAAAGGATCTCGTCCACCGCCTCCAGGCCGGTGCCGACGACGGTCGTCCGGTGCCCCTCGGCGCCCAGGCCCTTGGCGACGAACGACGCGATCCGGGCCTCGTCCTCGACGATCAGGATGGCGGCCATGGCTCCTCCTCCAGGGGCAGGGTGACGACGAACAGGGCACCGGGCGGGTGCGGGGGCGGCGGGTCCTCGACGGCGACGCTGCCACCCGAGGCCGCCACGATGGCGGAGACGATCGAGAGCCCCAGGCCGAACCCCTCGTCCCCGTCGGGGACCTCGGCGCGGCCGAACCGCTCGAAGATGCGGGTGCGGTCGGCCTCGGGGACGCCGGCCCCGGTGTCGCGGACCCAGATCCGGGCGGTGCCGGTGCCGCGCGAGGCACCCAGCGCCACGACCGCCCCGGTGGCGGTGTGCTTGACGGCGTTGTCGACCAGCTGCAGCAGGGCCTGGGTGAGGCGTTGCGGGTCCGCGTGCACCAGTCCGGGGGCCACCTCGTCGAGGGTCCACTCCCGCTCGGCCATGCCCCGGGCCTTGGCCAGCACGGTCGGGACCAGGTCGGCGAGCTCGACCGGTGCGGGGCGCACGAAGTCGGGGCGGCGGCTCTTGGCGAGCAGGATCAGGTCGCCGACCAGGCGCCCCATCCGGTCGGTCTCGTCCAGCAGCAGGTCGCGGGTCTCGGCGATCTCGTCGGGTTGTCCGACGTCGAGCAGCTCCAGGTGGCCACGCAGCACCGTCAGGGGGGTGCGCAGCTCGTGGCCGGCGTCGTCGAGGAACTGCTGCTGCGCGGTGAAGGACGTCTCGAGCCGGTCCAGCATCTCGTTCCAGGCCCGGGTCAGTGCGGTGATGTCGTCGTTGCCGCGCACCTCCACACGCTCCGACAGGTCGGTCGCGGTGAGCCGGTCGGTGGCACTGCGCAGCGCCCCCAGCGGGGCCATCAACCGCCCCACCTGCCACGCGGCGAGCAGTCCGACCAGCACCAGCAGCACCGCCGAGACCAGGGCGTAGGTGCGCATCGTGTCGTAGAGACTGCTGCGGGCCTCGTCGACCAGGGTGACGATCACCAGGCTGGCGCGCACGCTGCCCTCGTCGATCGGCTGCACCGTGACCAGCACCTCGCCGATGCCGGGCACCTGACTGCGACCGGACTCACCGGCCGCGACCAGGGCGGCCACCTCGTCGTGGAACGCCGGGACGGTGAGCACGCCACGCTCGGCCTGGCGGAACGTCTCCGTTCCGTTCACCCAGCCGGAGAACACCTCGGTCTCGCCCGGCACGCTGCGCTGCAGGAAGACCCGCAGGCTCTCGGTGGCGGTGCCGCCGTTGCGCGAGACCTCGTCGACGACCTTGCGGAACTCCGCGATCTCCTGGTCGACCTCGGTGGTGATCCGCTCCTCGACCCGCTCGGCCTGCACGGCGTAGACGACCGCCCCGGCGCTGGCCAGGGCGACCAGCAGCAGCACCAGGAAGGTGACCGTGGTCCGGGCGCGCACCGAGACGCCCGTCCGGGCGGACCCGGTCGGGCGTCGTCGGAGGGTGCGGAACACTGTCAGGTCACCGTGCCCGTCACCGGGCCCGGGAGGTGCTCACCCGGGTGGGAGGTGCGGCTCAGTCGTCGTCCCTCTCGTCCTTGTCGTCACGGTCGTCGTCATCATCGTCGTCGTCGACGTCCACATCGGGGTAGACGACCTCGATGTCGTCGTCGTCCCCGTCGTCATCCGCGTCGTCATCGTCGTCACCCTTGTTCGGGTCACTCTGCTGCCCGCCCGGGTTGCCGCTCTGCTGACCACCCTGCTGGCCCCCCCGGGTCGGGTCGGTGGTGGGCTCGGGCGTGGGGTCCTTCGAGGGGTCGGCGGTGGGGGACGTCGACCCGGCCGGCTCCAGGACGATCCGCTCCCGCGGAACGGGCGCCTCGGCCGGGCGCGTCGCCACACCCAGCGCGTACGCCCCGGCGGGGAGCACCAGCGCCAGGGGGAGGAGGACCTTCAACCACCACGTCATGGTGGAGATGATCCTGCCCCATCGTGGGCGCGGGGTGAGAGGTGCATGAGAGGACTCTCACCGCCGCAGTGGCCCCGCAGGTAGCGTGCGCCGGGTGAACGCTGCACCAGCCCCCACCCTGCGTGACGTCGTCGACCTGCTGCACGCCTGGTACCCACCGGGCACCGCGGACGACTGGGACGCCGTGGGCCTGGTGGCCGGTGACCCGGACCGACCCGTGCGCACGGTGGTGTTCGCGGTCGACCCGACCGAGGCGGTGGCCCGGGAGGCCGTCGAACTCGGGGCCGACCTGCTGGTCGTGCACCACCCGCTGTTCCTCAAGCCGGTGCACGGGGTGGCCGCGACCACGCCCAAGGGCCGCACCCTGCACGTGCTCACCCAGGGCGGGTGCGCCCTGCTGACCGCGCACACCAACGCCGACCAGGCCCTGACCGGTGTCTCGGAGTCGCTGGCCCTGGCCTTGGGGCTGCGGGACCTGCAGCCGCTGGTCCCGGCCGGTTCGGCGCTGATGGAGCACCTGGTCGCCTACGTCCCGCACACCCACGCCGAGGCGGTCCGTGAGGCGCTCGCCGGAGCCGGCGCCGGCCAGTGGGGCGACTACGACTCCGCCTCGTTCTCCTCCACCGGTCAGGGACGCTTCCGGCCGCTGCCGGGTGCCCAGCCGCACACCGGCACCGTGGGCCGGGCCGAGGTGGTGGAGGAGACCCGGATCGAGGCCGTGGTGCCCCCCGGGCGACGGGCGGCGGTCGTGGCCGCGCTGCGGGCCGCGCACCCCTACGAGGAACCCGCCTTCCACGTCGTCGAGACCCTGTCCACCGAGCCGGTCGCGACCGGTACCGGGCGGGTCGGTGAGATCGAGCCCTGCACCCTGGCCGAGTTCGCGCAGCGGGTGGCCCGGGCGCTGCCGGTCACCGCCCAAGGGGTGCGGGTCGCCGGGGACCCGGAGCGCCAGGTGCGCCGGGTCGCGCTGTGCGGCGGGGCTGGGGACTTCCTGCTCGACCGGGTCGCCGGGAGCGACGCCGACGTCTACCTGACCAGCGACCTGCGGCACCACCCGGCGGCCGAGTTCGTCGAGCAGGGCGGCCCGGCACTGGTCGACGTGGCGCACTGGGCCGCGGAGTGGACCTGGCTGCCGCGGGTAGCGGCTCGGCTCGCCGCGGCGCTGGGGGATACGGTGAGCACCCACGTGAGCACGCTGCGCACCGACCCCTGGACGTTCCGGGTCGGGGCGCGTGAAGAAGGAGACCTCCGCTGAAAGCCGACCCGTTCGCCCAGAAGCAGCTGCTCGTGGTCCAGGAGTTCGACTCCCGGATCAGCCAGCTGAGGCACCAGCGCGCCCACCTGCCGCAGCTGGCCGAGCTCGCCGAGCTGGCCACCGCCCGGCAGCCGCTGGCCGACGCGGCCCGGGACGCCCGGATCGTCGTCGACGACCTGGAGGTCGTCCAGCGCAAGGCCGAGGCGGACGTGGAGCAGGTCCGGGCCCGGCGGGCCCGCGACAGCGAGCGGATCGACGCCGGTCTGATCACCAACCCCAAGGACCTGGCCCGGATGCAGACCGAGATGGCCTCGCTCGAGCGCCGCATCGGCACGCTCGAGGACGAGGAGCTCGAGGTGATGGAGCAGCTCGAGACCGCGCAGGCGGCCCTGGCCGAGGTGACCGGCCAGATCGCCGAGCTGGACGCCCGGACCGCCGAGCTGGAGACCGTCGTGGTCCAGCGGCGCGAGGAGATCGACGCGCAGCTGGTCGAGGTCGAGGCCGAGCGTGCCCCGGCCGCCTCCACGCTGCCCGCCCCGCTGGTCACGCTCTACGACCGGCTGCGCGAGCAGAAGGGTGGCCTGGGTGCCTCCGAGCTGCGCCTGCGCCAGTGCGGTGGCTGCCGCCTGACCCTGGACACCGCCGAGCTCGCCCGGATCAAGGCGCTCCCGGTCGACGAGGTGGTCCGCTGCGAGGAGTGCTCGCGGATCTTGGTCCGCACCGACGAGTCCGGCCTCTGATCCGGGTGCGCTGACGGAGCGTCCCCGGCGTTCTCCTCGCTCGCAGGCCGCTCCGCGCCCATGCCAGCTTCGCTCGTCGGCCGGGGGGCCGCACGCGTCAGCACACCCGGACACGTCCCGGACGGGCTCTGGACGGAGCGTCCCCGGCGTTCGCACCGCTCGCCGGCCGCTCCGCTCCGCGTTGCGACCGGGACCTGTCTAGAGGTCGGCGACGACCACGTCGAGCTGGGTGCCCTTCGAGCCCGGCTCGCCGACCTCGACGCTCCAGCCCAGGTCCCGCAGCACCCCGGCGAAGGCCGGCACCGTGCGCGGGGCGGCTCCGGAGACCAGCAGGTCCCGCACGATCCGGCCCTTGGTGGCCTTGTTGAAGTGGCTGACCACCTTGCGCACCCCGTCGACCTCGTGCAGCACCCGGACGCTGGCCACCTTCGCCGCGATCGTGGCCGGGGGCTTCCAGAAGTTGGCGTAGGTCCCCGAGCGGAGGTCCACGAGCAGGCCGGAGCCCAGCACCGGCAGCACCGCCTGCTCGGTCGGGGTGCGCCAGGCCGCGGCCACCGGGCCGAGCCCCGGCAGCGTGGTGTCACCGGAGAGCCGGTAGGAGGGGATCCGGTCGCCGGGGCGGACCAGCCCGAACAGCGACGACACCACCGCGACCCGGGAGGTGGCCCGACGACGGGCCGCCGCGTCGAGGGTCGCGAAGTCGATGGCGTCGTAGACGACCCCGGTGTAGATCCGGTCGGCCCGGGCCGTGGGAGCGGTGCGCAGGTCGGCGTTGCGGGCGACCAGGTCGATCTGGGTCGCCCCGAGCCCGAGCACCCGCGCAGCCGGCGCCGGATCGCCGCTGCACAGCTCCACCAGCGCCTCCAGGACCCGTTCCCGGGTCCGGGTGAGTTCGCCGAAGGACAGGTGGGCCAGATCGAGGGGTTTGCCCCGGGTGGGGGCGGACTTGCCCTCGCTGGGCGGCAGCAGGATCAGCACGACCGGCACCCTACGGCGCCCGGCAGCCGGCGCCGCGTGCGGGGATCCCGCCGCCCCGGTGGTCGCCCACCGGACGGGTGAGGTCAGAAGTGACCGATCGGAGGATGCTGTGTGTCGGGGGTTGGCCCTAGGCTCACCTCCGTGGGGTTCGGTCCTTCCCGAGAGGGTCGAACCCAGCCGGGTCGACCGGCGACGCACACCGGGGCCGGGGGGCCGTAGCTGGGCGTCGCTGGCGACAAGGAGGGGCCCCGGGTGACCGGGGCCCCTCCGCCCGTCCGGGACCACGCACCGGTTCGTCCGGCTCGTTCCGGGCCGTGGCTGGCTAGGGTGAGGTCATGCCGAGCAGCCGCGTCGTCAGGTTCACCCCCTCGTCCGACCAGGTCCGCCGGACCGAGCTGGACCCCCACATCGAGGCGATCCGCGCCGATCTGCAGGTGAGCGCCGAGTTCCCGGCCGAGGTCACCGCCGCCGCCGAGGCCGCGGCCGCCGCGCCCCGGCTGCCCGACCTCGACCGGACGGATCTGGAGTTCCTCACCATCGACCCCGCCTCGGCGATGGACCTGGACCAGGCCCTGCACCTGGAGCGCGCCGGGGACGGGTACCGGGTGCACTACGCGATCGCGGACCTGATGGCCTTCATCAGCCCCGACGACCCGGTCGACCTGGAGTCCCGGAGGCGCGGGGAGACCCTCTACGGCGCGGACTCCAAGGTGCCGCTGCACCCGCCGGCGATCTCGGAGGCGGCGGGGTCGCTGCTGCCCGACGAGGTGCGCCCGGCGCTGCTGTGGACCATCGACCTCGACGCGGACGGCGAGGGCACCCGGGCGCACGTCGAGCGGGCCCGGGTCCGCTCCCGGCGGCGCTGGGACTACGCCGAGGCCCAGGCGGCGCTGGACGCCGGCACCGGTGGTGAGCAGCTGGAGCTGCTGCGCGAGATCGGCGAGCTGCGGATGGCCCGCGAGGCGGCACGTGGCGGGGTCTCGCTGCCGCTGCCCGAGCAGGAGGTCGAGGTCACCGACGGCCACCTGCGGCTGGTGTTCCGGCAGCTGCTGCCGGTGGAGGAGTGGAACGCGCAGATCTCGCTGCTGACCGGGATGGCGGCCGCCTCGCTGATGGTCTACGCCCGGATCGGCCTGCTGCGGACCCTGCCGCCCGCCGACCCCCGCGACGTGCGCCGGCTGCACCGCACCGCCGCCGCGCTGGGCATCGAGTGGCCGGCCGAGATGACCTACCCCGACTTCATCCGCAGCCTCGACCCGTCCCGGCCGGCCCACGCCGCGATGGTGGTGGCCTGCACCCGGTTGCTGCGCGGCAGCGGGTACGCGGCGTTCGACGGCGAGCTTCCCGCCGAGCCGGAGCACTCCGCGATCGCCTCCGAGTACGCCCACGTCACCGCGCCGCTGCGACGGTTGGCCGACCGGTACGCCAGCGAGGTCTGCGTGGCTCTGTGCGCCGACGCCGACGTACCGGCCTGGGTCCGTGAACGTCTGCACGAACTCCCCGACGTGATGCGGGAGTCCGGGCGTCGGGCGAACCAGTACGAGAACCAGGTGCTCAACCTGATCGAGGCAGTGGTGCTGGCTGACCGGGTGGGCGAGGAGTTCAGCGGGGTCGTCGTCGAGGCCTCCGAGAAGGACCCGACCCGGGGCGAGGTGACCGTCCCCGATCCGGCGGTCGAGGCGCGGGTCTCCTCTGCGCGGCCGTTGCCGGTGGGGGAGCAGGTCACGCTCCGGCTGAGCGAGGCGGACCCCGCCAGCCGGAGCGTGCAGTTCACCCTGGAGTGAGCTCTGGCGTGCCCCCGGTGGTGCTCACCGGTGGGCGAGCGCCCGCTCGACCCGCAGCACCGCGGCGTGGTGGTCGAAGTCGTCGCTCATCACCGCGGCCAGCCGCAGGTGCGGCAACGCCTCGGTGAGCCGGTTCTGCCGCTCCAGGGCGCGGCCCAGGGCGTGCTGGGCCCAGTCGTCGGCGGGGTTCGCCCCGACCAGGACCCGCAGGTCGGCCTCGGCGCGACCCAGCTGGGCCCGGATCAGGTGGGCCCAGGCGCGCAGTCCCAACAGGCCGGTGTTGTCCGGCTCCTGGGCCAGCGCCGGCTCGAGCACGTCCAGCGCCTCCACCGGGAACCGGCGGGCGAGCAGGTCGTGGGCCCGGGAGTAGGCCTGCGTGACGTCGTCGTCGCGGCCCGGGAACACCATCGCCGGAGCGATGATCCGGAACTCCTCGTCGACGGCGAACCCCTGCGTGGCGTCGCGCTCCACTGCTCCTCCTCGTGCTGGTGGCCCCCGGTAGGGGCCGTTCGATCGGGACAACCCCCGTGGGGGATGTTCCATTCCCGACGCCGTGGCCGCGATGCCCTACGCTGGTGCCTGCGAATGGGTCGGCTGGGCGACCGCGTGGCTCCGGGCGACCGGGGCCCCGAGGAAGGTCCGGGCTCCACAGAGCAAGGTGGTGGGTAACGCCCACCCGGGGCAACCCGCGGGACAGTGCCACAGAGAACAGACCGCCTCCCGGCTCGCCGGGCGGCAAGGGTGAAACGGTGGTGCAAGAGACCACCAGCGCTCCGGGCGACCGGAGCGGCTCGGTAAACCCCACCTGGAGCAAGGTCGAGAAGCTCCGGACTCCGGTCCGGGGCGCGTGCGCGATCGAGGGCTGCTCGCCCGAGTGCACGGGTGGACCGCAGGAGGCGGCCGGCAACGGTCGTCGTAGATGGATGGTCGCTCACGCCCGACGGGAGACCGTCGGGCCGGACAGAACCCGGCCTACAGGCCGGCCCATTCGCCCCTCAGCCCCAATCCACCGATCGCACTGCTGCTGCGCGACGCAGCAGATCGGTGGAACCGGGCTCAGGTGAGCCATCCCACGGAACCGGTTCAGCCGTTCGGCGGACCCGGGCCGCGAACACGCCTACATTCGGCGGTTCCGTCCCCTGGCTGTCGTGAGGTCCTTGTGCGTTCCGTTGCTCGTCCACCCCGTTCCCCCCGATCGCCGGGCCGGTCGCTGCCGCGGGTGCTGGCGCGTCTGGGTGTCCTGCTGGCGCTGCTGGTGCCGGTGACGCTGGCCAGCGGCCCGGTCACCGCCGCCCCCGGTGCCCACCCGGCACCGCGGATCGCGGACAAGGACTGTGCCGACTTTGCCAACCAGCGCGACGCCCAACTGTTCTACCTGCGCGCCGGCGGCCCGCACCAGGACCCGCACCGCCTCGACTACGAGGGCGACGGCGTGGCCTGCGAGACCCTGCCGTGCCCCTGCTACCGCGGCACCTCCGCTCCCCAGCAGCAGACCGCTGCGCAGCCTGACCGCACCCGGTCCTGGACCGGCCGGGTGGTGCGGGTGGTCGACGGGGACACCGTCAAGGTGCGCCTCGACGCCGGACGCACCGTGACCGTGCGGATGATCGGTATCGACACCCCCGAGGTGCACGGCAGCACCGAGTGCGGTGGCGCCCGGGCCTCGCGGTGGCTCAAGAAGCAGCTGCCGACCCGGACCCGGGTGCGGTTGCTGGCCGACCCCAGCCAGGCCGACGAGGACCGCTACGGCCGGGTGCTGCGCTACGTCGAGCGCCGCCGCGACGGCCGCGACATGAATCGGGCGCAGGTGTTCACCGGTAACGCCACCGTCTACGTCTACGCCCGTACGCCGTTCCGTCGGGTCGGCTCGTACCGCACCGCTCAGCGGCAGGCGAAGGCAGCCCGGCGCGGCATCTGGCGCTCCTGCCGCGGCTGACCCGGAGCCACCGACCGGCGCCCGCGGGTCGCGGCTGGTGCGGCGTTGGCGCGGCGTGCAAGGATCTGGCCCATGGCTTCCTGGGCACACGCAGAGATCAAGGTCAGCAACGACGAGACCGACGTCGAGGTCGGGTTCTACAACTGGGGTGACGAGGGCTTCGAGCCCGGTGAAACGTGGGACGACCTGCTCTCCAACCTCGGCCGTGACGGCTGGGAGCTGGTGCAGGTCGTGACCGAGCTGGACGCCAAGACGTTCTGGTTCAAGCGTCCCGCCTGATCCCTCCGCCTTCCGACGCGACGAGGGGCCGGCGACCCTGTGGTCGCCCGCCCCACGTGCCGTTCCCGGGGGACGTCAGGGCTGGGTCAGCACCTCGGCACCGGTCTCGGTGACCAGCAGGGTGTGCTCGAACTGGGCGGAGCGCTTGCGGTCCTTGGTGACCACGGTCCACCCGTCGTCCCACATGTCGTAGTCGGGGGTGCCCAGGTTCAGCATCGGCTCGATGGTGAACGTCATCCCCGGCAGGATCTCGTCGACGTAGTGGTCGTTGTCGTAGTGCGGGATCACCAGGCCGGAGTGGAACGAGGTGCCGATCCCGTGCCCGGTGAAGTCGCGCACCACGCCGTAGCCGAACCGGCGGGCGTAGGACTCGATCACCCGGCCGATGACGTTGATCCGCCGACCCGGCTTGACCGCCTTGATCGCCCGGTCCAGCGCCTCCCGGGTCCGCTCGACCAGCAGCCGGGACTCCTCGTCGACGTCCCCGGCCAGGAACGTGGCGTTGGTGTCACCGTGCACCCCGCCGAGGTAGGCGGTGATGTCGATGTTGACGATGTCGCCGTCGCGCACCTGGCGGGAGTCGGGGATGCCGTGGCAGACCACCTCGTTGACGCTCGAGCACAGCGACTTGGGGAAGCCCCGGTAGCCCAGCGTCGAGGGGTAGGCGCCGTGGTCGCAGAGGAACTCGTGCCCGATCCGGTCCAGCTCGTCGGTGGTGACGCCGGGGGCGACCGCGGCGCCGACCAGCTCGCGTGCCTGGGCCGCCAAACGGCCCGCGACCCGCATCTTCTCGATCGTCTCGGCGTCCTTGACCTCCGAGCCGGTGAACGGCTGCGGTGCGGGGGCGTCCACGTACTCGGGGCGGACGATGTGGTCGGGGACGGATCGGCGGGGCGAGATCGTGGCAGGGGCTACGGCAGTCACGCGATCGAGTGTAGTTTCGCCGGTATGAACGGTGAGGACCCGGAGTACTGGTACTGCCTGAAGCACCACACCGTCGAGCCGCGCGAGGGGTGTCGCAACGCCGACCGGCTCGGCCCGTACCCGAGCGAGTCCGAGGCGGCCGGTGCGCTGGAGAAGGTCGAGCAGCGCAACGAGGCCTGGGACAACGACCCCGACTGGAACGACGACGCCCCGCAGGCGTGAGACCGAACGCACCGGCCCGGCCCGCAGCGCCCGGACGCAGCCCCGACCCCTCGCCCGCTGGTTTCGTGGGCATGGGCCTGCTGGCCTGCGCCTTCTTCCTCTGTGCGGCCAGCGCCATGATCGGGCCGTGGTGGTCCAGCCCGGCGATGCTGGGACTGTGGCTGGTGGCGATGGTCGCGGCGGTGCGCTGGTTCACCCCCGCCCCGCGGCGGGTGGTCGCCCTGGGGGTCGGGTTGTTGCTGGCCTGGGTGCTGCTGGTCCCCGGACTCCTCGTGCTGGGCTGACCCGCGCACGCCGGCTGCTCGGCAGATCAGCGGGGGCTGACCCGCAGCACCCGGTCGTCGACCCCGTTGTCGGTGGTCAGCAGCAGGTCCCCGTTGCGGGCCACCGCCACCGAGCGCAGCCGCCCGTACCGGCGCAGCGCCCGCGGGGTCGCCACCGCGCCGGACCGGGTGTCGAGGAACAGCACCCGGCTGGCCTTGAGCGCCGCCACCGCCAGCCGTCCCCGCCACGCACCCCACCGCTTGCCGCGCACGAACGCGGCCCCGGAGGTCGCGAGGGTGGGACGCCCCGAGCTCCAGACGGCCTCGACCTGCACCCCGGGCAGCGACTGGTCGGTCATCGGGGCGGACTCGTCGTAGTCCGGACCCGGCTGCCAGCCGTGGTTGGCGCCGGGGGCGAGTCGGTTCACCTCGTCGTCGCGGTCGGTGCCCTGCTCGACCGACCAGACCGTTCCGCCCGGGCGACGCTGCGCCAGGCCCTGGACGTTGCGGTGCCCGTAGGTCCACAGCAGCCGCTGCCGGGTGTTGCGGGCCCCGGCGAACGGGTTGCCGGAGGCCGGCCCGCCCCGCTCGGCCACCCGGAGCACCTTGCCGGCCAGCGAGGTCAGGTCCTGCGGGGTGTCGGCGTCGGCCGAGTCGCCGGTGCCCACGTACACGTCGCGGGTGCTCGGGTCGACCAGCACCCGGCACCCACCGTGGCGGCCGTGGTCGTTGGGGATGCCCTTCACCAGAGTGCGCACCTTCGTGGCCCGGGTGAGCCGACGGTTCAACCGCCACGTGGTGACCCGGATGTCGTGGCCGTCGGCGGTCTCCCAGCCCGAGCAGACGTGCAGCAGCCGCCGCTTCTTCCACCGGGGCGCCGGTGCCAGGGACATCAGCCCGGTCTCCCCGGAGACCCAGACCTTCGACGAGGGGAACCGCACCGTGCGCCGGCGTCCGTCCCGCACCACGCTGAGCCGGGCGGAGTCCCGCTCGGTGACCAGGTAGGTGCGGCGGCCGACCTGGGCGACGTCCCACGGGTTCGCCAAGCCCCGCACCACGGTCCGGACCCGCAGCCGGGGACGTTCCGGTGCCTTCGAGGTGACGGCCTGGTCAGCGCTGCGGGTCGTGGTGTCCGGGATGCTGCCGGGGACGACGCTGCCCGCGGCGGGGACGACCCCGGTGACGCCCACGACCAGCACGAGTGGCACCGCGAGCCCCGCGAGCGCTGCCCTGCGGACGGCGCCCGTCCAGTGGGAGTGTGCCCGAGCCGTGCTGCCTGCCTCCTGGTGCGCCATGCCCCGACGCTAGGCCCAGCGGGGCGGTGGTGGGAAGCACGGACCGGGCCCCGGAGGGCCTGGTCGGCCGTCCGGAGCCCGGTCCGGGATCAGAAGGTGTGCTCGGGTGCGGGGAAGGTGCCCGCCTTCACGTCCTCGGCGTAGGCGCGCGCACCGTCCAGCAGCACCTGGTGCACGTCGGCGTACTGCTTGACGAAGCGGGCCATCTTCCCGGTGCGCAGGCCGAACGCGTCCTGCCAGACCAGCACCTGACCGTCGCAGCCGTTGCCGGCGCCGATGCCGATGGTGGGGATCTCCAGCTCCGCGGAGATCTCGGCGGCCACGTCCCCGGGGACCATCTCCATCACCACCGCGAACGCGCCGGCAGCCTGCACCGCCAGCGCGTCGGCCTTCGTCTTCGCCGCCGCGTCGCCGCGTCCCTGCACCCGGTAGCCGCCCAGGGTGTGCTCGGACTGCGGGGTGAAGCCGATGTGCGCCACCACCGGGATGCCGCCACGGGTCAGCTTCTCGATCACCGGGGCCATCTCGGCGCCGCCCTCGAGCTTCACGCAGTGCGCGCCGGCCTCCTTCATGAACCGGACGGCGGTCAGGTACCCCTGCTCCGGGGAGGCCTGGTAGGAGCCGAAGGGCAGGTCGGCGACGACCATCGAGCGCTTCGCCGAGCGGGCCACCGCGCGGGTCAGCGGGATCAGCTCGTCCACGGTGATCGGCAGCGAGGTGTCGTTGCCCAGCACGTTGTTGGAGGCCGAGTCGCCGACCAGCAGCATGTCGATGCCGGCCTCGTCGAAGGTGGCCGCCGTGTACATGTCGTAGGCGGTCAGCATGGTGATCTTCTCGCCGCGCTGCTTCATCTCGCGCAGGTGGTGGGTGCGCACCTTCCGGACCGGGGCGGCGGGGGTGGCGGGTCCGGAACCGTACGGGGCGGTCTCTTCGGCCATCGGTGTCTCCTGGGGTGATTCTCGAGGCTCCCTGGTGGAGTCCCCGGACTCACCCACGAGGCTAGTCCTGCCCCGCGGCGGCGTCGCTGTGGCGATGGTCACCCGGGGTGGAGCCGCTGCGTACGCTCGGCGGTGTGAGCGACCCGCAGCACCCCTCCCTGCAGGTCACCTGGCTGGGGCACGCCACGGTGGTGCTGGACCTGGCCGGGACCCGGTTGGTGACCGACCCGCTGCTGCGCGCCCACGCCGGTCCGCTGCGCCGACGGGGGCCGGCCCCGCGACCCGAGCAGTGGGCCGGGTCCGACGCGGTGCTGCTCAGTCACCTGCACCACGACCACGCCGAGCTGGCCTCGCTGCGGATGCTGGGCGACGTCCCGGTGCTCAGTGCCGCGCCGAACGCCGCCTGGTTGCGCCGGCGCGGCCTGGCCGGGGTCTCCCTCGGCCCGGACACCGCCGACCCGGGGGAGTGGCACCGGGTCGGCTCGGTCGAGGTCCGGCAGGTCGAGGCCGACCACCACGCCCGGCCGATGCCGCACCGACCCGCCGCCGCCCACGGTCACCTGCTGCGCGCCGGCGACCGTCGGGTCCACGTCGTCGGTGACTCCGACCTCACCCCGACGATGGCGCGGGCCGCGGAGCTGGCCGGCGGACCGCTCGACCTGGTCGTGGTGCCGATCCACGGCTGGGGACCACGTCTCTCCGACGGCCACCTCGACCCGGTCCGGGCCGCGCAGGCCTGCGCCGCCGTCGGTGCGCGGTGGGTGCTGCCCTACCACTTCGGGACCCTGTACCCGCCGCTCGTGCCGTGGTTCTCCGACTACCTGGACCGACCTCTGGCCGAGTTCGCCGCCGCCCTGGCCGAGCACGCGCCGGACTGTCGGCTGGCCCCGGTGGCCGGGCAGGCCGGGGCCCGGTGGGCGGTCCCGACCGCCGACGAAGAACCGGGCGCGTGAGGCGACCCTGAGCCGTCACGGCGCGCCATGCGACGTGCGCGGTGGCACGCCACCGGTGCGTGCGGCCGCTACCGTGAACCGCTGGTGTCCCGGCCGCTGCAGCTGTGGCCCGCACCCAGCAGCGGCGGAGGCGAGCGGATGACCCAGCAGGAGCGGCGACCCCGGGCACGCACCTGGCGGAGCTGGCTGGTCCTGGCGGTCGTCGCCGCGGTCGTGGCCGTCGTGGCGGTGGGTCTGGCCACCCGGGCGCCCGAGCGCGAGCGGAGTGCGCCCGACCCGGTGGCGCCGAGCAGCACCCCACCCTCGCCGGAGGTTCCGGTGGTGCCCTCGTTGCTCCGCGACCAGTCCCAGCCCGAGTGGGACCCGGCCGGCGCGTCGCTGCCGTTCCACGACGTCGGGCTCGACGAGTCCGTCATCTCCGGTGCGGCCGGGGCGCCGTTCACCGGCCTGTCGCACGCCGTGCTCGCGACCGTCTCCGACGGTGCTGTGCACCTGCAGGGACCGGACACGAGCTGGCAGTCCCGTCCGGTTCCCGGCCCACCGCTGCGGCGCTTCGGCGGCAACCTGGATCTCTTCCCCGAGGGGACCCGGGTGGTGTACCTGGGAGCCCGGAAGATCTGGTCGTTCGACGTGCGCGGCGGCCCCTGGCGCAGCATGGACTACCCCGAGCCGCCGGCCGGGCCCCGCGGGAACCGGGCACTGGACGTGCAGCTGGTGCCCCAGGACGCCGAGGACGCCGTGCTGCGCTCGCACCAGAAGGTGTGGCGACTCGACCTGGACACCCAGCGTGCCGAACGGATGGTCTGGACCGACCCCACCGATGAGTTGGTGCCCGCCGAACCCGAGCCGTGGGTGCTGGCCGACGGGTTGCTGGGCGGAGCGAGTCGGCAGTACCTGCAGCCCACCGGCCCGGGCGCCGTCGGGGTGACGGCGCTGGGGCACCTCACCCGGGCTGCGGCCCGACCCGACGGCCGGCTCGCCGCGGTGCGCAGTGCCCTGGTCAGCGAGGAGGCCGACGACGCCGAGGACCGGGACGGGATCGTCGTGGTCGATCCGGCGCAGGCACGCGCCACGGCGTTCCTGCCGCTGCCCACCCAGGGGTCGCCGTGGGCGAACTCCGGCCGGGTCCGGGTGCTCGGCTGGCTCGGTTCGCAGGTGCTGCTCCGTGCGGACCTGGGGGTGGCGGGGCTAAGCGGGCTGGAGCGCAGCACCCTGCTGGTGCGTTGGGACCCGGAGACCGGTGAGCTGTCCCGGGTCGGATCGGTCGGCAACGCCGACGCGGTCGCCGTCGCGGTCGACACCCTCACCCCGTGAGCCACGGGCCGTCGGGCCACTAGGCTCGCGCTGTGCGCACCGACCAGGACTTCCACTCCCTCTACGCCCACGGGTTCGCCCGCGTCGCGACCGTCACGTTGCCGGTGGCTGTCGCGGACCCGGCCACCAACGCCGCCCGGGTGGTCGAGGCCGCGCGCGGCCTGCACACCGACGGCGTCGCGGTCGCCGTCTTCCCCGAGCTGTGCCTGACCGGCTACGCCATCGACGACCTGCTGCTCTCCGACGCACTGCTCGAGGCGGCACTGGATGCGGTCGAGACCGTCCGCGCCGCCAGCACCGACCTGACCCCGGTGCTGCTGGTCGGTGCCCCGCTGCGCCGCGGGCACCGGCTCGTCAACGCCGCCGTGGCGATCCACCGCGGCGAGGTGCTCGGCGTGGCGACCAAGTCGTACCTACCCAACTACCGCGAGTTCTACGAGAAGCGGCACTTCGCCGAGGGCACCGCCGGGGGACCGGAGTGGATCACCCTGCCCGGCGTCGCCGGCGCGGAGGACGTGCCCTGCGGACCGGACCTGCTCTTCACCGCCACCGACGTGCCCGGCCTGGTGCTGCACGTGGAGATCTGCGAGGACATGTGGGTGCCGGTGCCGCCCTCCTCCCGCGCCGCGCTGGCCGGCGCCACGGTGCTGGCCAACCTGTCCGGGTCGCCGATCACCATCGGCCGCGCCGACGACCGGGCGCTGCTGGCCCGCTCGGCCAGCGCCCGCTGCCTGGCCGTCTACGCCTACGCCGCCGCCGGTGCCGGGGAGTCCACCACCGACCTGGCCTGGGACGGCCAGACCATGATCTTCGAGCTCGGTGACCTGGTGGCCGAGGGGCCCCGCTTCGCCGAGCACGGCACCGTCACCACCGCCGACGTCGACCTGGGCCGGATCGTCCAGGAGCGGCTGCGGCAGGGCTCCTTCGACGACAACCGCCGGGCCCTGCAGATCGACGCGGACGCCGAGTTCCGCACCGTCGAGTTCCTCCTCGACCCGCCGGGCGGCGACCTGGGGTTGCGGCGCAAGGTGGACCGGTTCCCATTCGTCCCCGACGACCCCGAGCGGCTGGCCCAGGACTGCTACGAGGCCTACCACATCCAGGTCGCCGGCCTGGCCCAGCGGATGCGCGCGATCGGCACCCCCAAGGCCGTGATCGGGGTCAGCGGCGGGCTCGACTCCACCCACGCGCTGATCGTGGCCTGCCGGGCGATGGACCTGCTGGGCCGCCCGCGCACCGACGTGCTGGCCTTCACGATGCCGGGGTTCGCGACCGGCGCGCAGTCCAAGGGCTACGCCACGCGGCTCTCGGAGCTGCTCGGGGTCACCTTCGCCGAGATCGACATCACCGCCTCGGCCACCCAGATGCTCACCGACATGGGGCACCCGTTCGCGTCGGGCGAGCCGGTCTACGACGTCACCTTCGAGAACGTGCAGGCCGGGCTGCGCTACGACTACCTGTTCCGGCTGGCCAACCAGCGCGGCGGGATCGTCGTCGGGACCGGAGACCTCTCCGAGCTCGCCCTGGGCTGGTGCACCTACGGGGTCGGGGACCAGATGTCGCACTACGGCGTCAACGCCGGGGTGCCCAAGACCCTGGTGCAGCACCTGATCCGCTGGGTCTCCGAGCACGGGGAGCTCGACGCAGACCCCGACGCCGAGGTGAACACCCTGCTGCGCGAGATCCTCGCCCAGGAGATCACCCCCGAGCTGATCCCGGACACCGACGGAGTCAAGCCGCAGGCCACCGAGGACTCGGTGGGCCCCTACAACCTGCAGGACTTCACCCTCTTCCACCTGGTCCGGCACGGGGCCGACCCGGCCAAGATCGCGTTCCTGGCCCACCACGCCTGGGCGGACCCCGAGGTTGGGGAGTGGCCGCCCGGCTTCCCCGCCGACCGGCGCGTCGGCTACGACCGGGGCCAGGTCAAGCACTGGCTGGAGGTCTTCCTGCGGCGCTTCTTCGGCAACCAGTTCAAGCGCTCGGCGCTGCCGAACGGGCCGAAGGTGTCGGCCGGCGGGACGATGAGCCCGCGCGGGGACTGGCGGATGCCCAGCGACGCCCGCCCCGAGGCGTGGCTGGCGCAGCTGGAGCACGTCCCGGGGGAGTGACACGCCGGCCACCGGCCGCCCGGCCGCACCGAACAGGCGGCCACGGTGGGCGGCTGCGCGGGCACGGCGCCACATGCGACACAATGGCGCCATGGGCAAGCAGGAAGAGTTCGTCCTCCGGGCACTCGAAGAGCGTGACGTCCGGTTCGTCCGGCTGTGGTTCACCGACGTCCAGGGGGCGTTGAAGTCCGTGGCCGTGGCTCCCGCCGAGCTGGAAGGTGCCTTCGACGAGGGCATCGGCTTCGACGGGTCAGCCATCGAGGGGTTCGCCCGGGTGCACGAGGCCGACATGCTGGCCGTCCCGGACCCCTCGACCTTCCAGATCCTGCCGTGGCGCGGCGAGGGCCCCTCGACGGCCCGGATGTTCTGCGACATCCAGATGCCCGACGGCAGCCCCAGCTACGCCGACCCCCGGTTCGTGCTGAAGCGGACCCTCTCGGCCGCCGCCGACAAGGGGTTCACCTTCTACACCCACCCCGAGATCGAGTTCTACCTGTTCAAGGACACCCCGGTGAGCGGCCAGGAGCCGATCCCGGTGGACCGCTCGGGGTACTTCGACCACACCGCCCAGTCCTACGGCTCGGACTTCCGCCGCGAGGCGATCACGATGCTGGAGTCGATGGGCATCTCGGTGGAGTTCTCCCACCACGAGGGCGGCCCAGGCCAGCAGGAGATCGACCTGCGCTACGCCGACGCGCTCACCACCGCCGACAACATCATGACGTTCCGGACCGTGATCCGGGAGGTGGCGCTCGGCCAGGGCATCTGGGCCAGCTTCATGCCCAAGCCGTTCACCGAGCACCCCGGCTCCGGTATGCACACCCACGTGTCGCTCTTCGAGGGCGAGCGCAACGCGTTCTTCGAGGCCGGCGCCCAGTACCAGCTCAGCCGCACCGGTCGGCAGTTCATCGCCGGGATCCTGGCCCACGCCGGGGAGATCTCGGTGATCACCAACCAGTGGGTCAACTCCTACAAGCGCCTGATCGGCGGCGGCGAGGCCCCGTCCTACATCTGCTGGGGCCACAACAACCGCTCCGCGATGGTGCGGGTGCCGATGTACAAGCCCAACAAGGGGCAGTCGACCCGGGTCGAGATCCGCACCCTGGACGCGGCCTGCAACCCGTACCTGACCTACGCGGTGGTGCTGGCGGCCGGGATGAAGGGCATCGAGGACGGCCTGGAGCTGCCCCGGGAGGCCGAGGACGACGTGTGGTCGCTCTCGGACCGGGAGCGCAAGGCCCTGGGCCTGGACCCGCTGCCCAAGACCCTGGCCGAGGCGATCAACCTGGCCGAGAACTCCGAGCTGCTCGCCGAGACGCTGGGGGAGCAGGTCTTCGACTTCTTCCTGCGCAACAAGCGCACCGAGTGGGAGGCCTACCGCGGTCAGGTCTCCGCGTTCGAGCGCGACCAGATGCTGCCGGTGATCTGAGTGCCTCACGCGGAGCCGACCGGTGCCCTTCCAGACGGGGGCGCAGGTCGGCCCCGCCCCCGCGTGCTGGTGGTCCAGCACTCGGAGATCTGCCCGCCTGGCCTGTACGGCGACTGGCTGCACGCGGCCGGAGCCGAGGTGGAGGTCGTGCACCCCTACCGCGGCCAGACACCGCCCGAGGACTTCGACGCCCTGGTGGTGCTCGGCGGTGAGATGAGCAGCCGGGACCGGGTCACCGCCCCCTGGCTGACCCCGCTCGAGGAGACCGTGCGGCGGTGCGTGGCCGACGGCACCCCGCTGCTCGGCATCTGCCTGGGTCACCAGGTCGCCGCACTGGCCCTGGGTGGCGAGGTCGAGCCCAACCCCCGCGGCCAGATGGTCGGCCTGGCCCGGGTCGGGCTGACCGAGCAGGGCCGCCGGGACCCGCTGCTGGGTGACCTGCCCGAGGACGCGGTCGCGGTACAGTGGAACGACGACGTGGTGGTGAGCCTCCCGCCCGGTGCCCGGGTGCTCGCGCACGACCCCCGCGGCGACGTGCAGGCGCTGCGCCTGGGCGAACGGGCGTGGAGTGTGCAGTTCCACCCCGAGGCCGACGAGCACGTCATCGCCCCCTGGGCCGCCTCCGACGCGGCCCGGCACGCCGCCGCCGGCATCGACACCGCCGCGCACGTGGCAGCCGTTGCGGCCGCGCGGGGGACGCTCGAGGCCGCCTGGCGTCCGGTCGTGGACCGGTTCGTCGCCCTGGCCGTGGCGGCACGGACCGCTCGTGAGGTGGCGACCGCGTGAGCCCGACACCTTCCCGCGGCGCCCTGGTCCGGGCCGGCGTCGCCGACGTCGAGGCCGCCGGGCACCGGATCACCGAGATCGGGCCGGAAGCCGGCGACCTCCTCGCAGCACTCGGGCGGGTCGCCTCGCCCGACCTGGCCCTGCTCGGGCTGGCGCGTCTGGTCGAGAGCCTCGGCGGGCGCGGAGCGGCGCCGGCCGACGAGCTGGTCGCCACCCTGGTCTCGGACGAGGAGACCGCCGCGGGTCTGCTCGCCGTGCTCGGCGCCAGCATCGCCCTGGCCGACCACCTGGTCCGGCACCCCGAGCAGTGGCGCGAGTTGACCGACCCCAGCCTGGCCACCAGCCGACCCACCGGCGCCGCGGTCCGGGCCGGACTGCTGCGCGCGGTGGGGGCCGACCCGGACACCGAACTGCCCGTCGCGACCCTGCCCGACGCCGACGCGCTGGACGCGCTGCGGGTGGAGTACCGCCGGGTGCTGCTGCGCCTGGCCGCCCGCGACCTGACCCAACGGGTCCGGGTCGACGACGCCGCCGCCGAGCTGTCCGACCTGGCGGCCGGCACCCTGGAGGCGGCGCTGGCCGTGGCCCGCGCCCGGGTGGGTGAGGAGCACGAGCTGGCCCGGCTGGCGGTGCTGGCGATGGGCAAGTGCGGCGGCCACGAACTCAACTACGTCTCCGACGTCGACGTGATCTACGTGCAC
Source organism: Actinomycetes bacterium (assembly GCA_023396115.1). Classification (GTDB taxonomy): domain Bacteria; phylum Actinomycetota; class Actinomycetes; order Propionibacteriales; family Nocardioidaceae; genus Nocardioides. Next base: position 40,962 of record JAEWXC010000053.1, read on the forward strand.
GCGCCCGCTGAGGGTGCCGACGAGGCCGCCGCCAGCCGGGTCGCCACCCAGCTGGCCTCCCAGCTGATGCAGGTCTGCTCCGAGCACACCGGCGAGGGCACCATCTGGCCGGTCGACGCCAACCTGCGCCCGGAAGGACGCTCCGGTCCGCTGACCCGCACCCTGGCCAGCCACCAGGGCTACTACGAGCGGTGGGCCAAGACCTGGGAGTTCCAGGCGCTGCTGAAGGCCGACCCGGTGGCCGGCGACCTGGCGCTGGGTCGGGAGTTCGTCGACCTGGTCACCCCGCTGGTGTGGAGCGTCGCGGACCGGGACGGCTTCGTCGGCGACGTGCAGGCGATGCGCCGCCGGGTGGTCGACCACATCCCCGCCAAGGACGCCGACCGGCAGCTCAAGCTCGGGTCGGGCGGCCTGCGTGACGTCGAGTTCGCCGTCCAGCTGCTGCAGCTGGTGCACGGCCGGGCCGACACCACGATCCGGTCCCGCTCCACGCTCCCGGCCCTGGACGAGCTCACCCGCGGCGGCTACGTGGGCCGCGAGGACGGTCAGGCCTTGGAGGAGGCCTACCGGTTCCTGCGCACCATCGAGCACCGCATCCAGCTGCACCGCTTGCACCGCACCCACGTGCTGCCCGAGGACGAGCTGCACCTGCGCGGGCTGGGGCGTTCGCTGGGCTTCCTCAAGGAGCCGGTCAAGGCGCTGGACCGCGCCCTGCGGCACCACCGCCGCGAGGTGCGCCGGCTGCACGAGAAGCTCTTCTACCGACCGCTGCTGGCGGCCGTCGCGAAGATCTCCGGCGCCGAGGCCCGGTTGACCCCCGAGGCCGCCGAGCAGCGGATGGCAGCCCTGGGCTACGAGGACCCGCGCGCCGCGCTGCGCCACCTGGAGGCGCTCACCTCCGGGGTCTCCCGCACCGCCACCATCCAACGCACCCTGCTGCCGGTGATGCTGGAGTGGTTCGCCGACACCCCGGACCCGGACTCGGCGCTGTTCGGGTTCCGCCGGATCAGCGAGTCGCTGGGACGCACCCACTGGTACCTCAAGACGCTGCGCGACGAGGGGCAGGTGGCGCAGCGGCTGGCCACGCTGCTGGGGACCTCCCGCTACGCCACCGACCTGCTCGAGCGGGAGCCGCAGGGCGTGCAGATGCTGGCCGGGGAGCTGACCCCGTTGCCGACGCTGCAGCTGACCGGCGAGATGCGGGCCACCGCGGCACGCCAGAGCGACGCCGAGGCCGCGGTCCGGGCGATCCGGGCGGTGCGACGACGCGAGCTGTTCCGGATCGCCGCGGGTGAGCTGTTCGGCGAGATCACCGTGCTCCAGGTCGGGCAGGCGCTGTCCCGGCTCACCGACGCGACCTTGGAGGCGACCCTGGAGGTCGCCCAGTCGGCGGTGTGCCGCCAGCGCAACCTGGACTTCGCGCCGACCGCGATGGCGGTGGTGGCGATGGGACGCTACGGCGGTTTCGAGCTCTCCTACGGCTCGGACGCTGACGTCATGTTCGTGCACGACCCGCTGCCCGACGCCGACCTGCACCGGGCCAGCACGTTCGCCAAGGACGTGGTGCTGGAACTGCGCCGGCTGCTCGCGCTGCCCGCCAGCGACCCGCCGCTGGAGGTCGACGCCGACCTGCGCCCCGAGGGCAAGCAGGGGCCGCTGGTGCGGACCCTGGAGTCGTACGCGGCCTACTACGCCAAGTGGTCGCACGTGTGGGAGTTCCAGGCGCTGCTGCGCGCCGACGCGGTGGTCGGCGACCCCGGGCTGCGGGAGCGGTTCCACGCCCTCGTCGACCCGCTCCGCTTCCCCGCCGAGGGGCTGGTCGAGGACGACGTGGTGGAGGTGCGCCGGATCAAGGCGCGGGTCGACGACGAGCGACTGCCCCGGGGTGCGGACCCCAAGCTGCACTTCAAGCTCGGTCGGGGTGGCCTGGCCGACGTGGAGTGGACCGTGCAGCTGCTGCAGATGCGCCACGCCGGGCAGGTGCCGTCGCTGCGCACCCCGCAGACGGTGGCGGCGCTGGAGGCGGCCCGGGACGCGGGACTCGTCGACGCCGAGGACGCCGAGGTGCTGGCCGGTGCGTGGTGCACGGTCTCGCGGTTCCGCAACGCCGCGACGCTGGTGCGCGGCAAGGCCTCGGACCAGCTGCCGCACGACGCCCGGGAACGGGCCGCGCTGGCGGCGGTGCTCGGGTACGCGTCGGGGGAGACCGACCTGATGGTCAACGACTACCTGCGCACCACCCGGCACGCGCATGCGGTGGTGGAGCGGCTCTTCTGGGAGTGACCCGTCGACAGATCCGATTCGTGAAGGTATTTTCTTCACATGTCGGAAATGAAGGCTCAGTCTTCAGTCGTGGTGATCGGTGACGTGGTGGATTCCCGCCGCGCTCAGGACCGGGTCGGGCTGCACGAACGACTGGTGGCGGTGCTGGCCGAGGCCGGTGCCCGGTTCGGCTCCGACCTGGCGCTCACCGTCGGCGACGAGTACCAGGGGGCGTTCACGGACCTGGGCTCCGCGCTGCGGGCCACCTGGTGGGTGCAGCTGCAGCTGCTGCCCGAGGTCGACGTGCGACACGGCGTCGGGGTGGGTCCGGTGCAGCTCCTCGACGCCGACACCGGGATCCAGGACGGACCGGGCTGGTGGGCCGCGCGGGCCGCGATCGAGCACGTCGAGCGCGAGGCAGCCCGCCCCCGGGCCCGGGCAGCACGCACCGGGATCGAGCTGGCGCCCGGCGTGCGACCCGACGCCGAGCCGTGGCTGCCCGCCCTCCGGTCCGCCCTGCTGGCGCGCGACGAGCTCACCGCCCGGCTCGGTGCCCGGTCCGTGTCGCTGGTCCGTGGTCTGCTGGACGGCATGACCCAGCAGCAGCTCGCCGAGGCCGAGGGTGTCAGTGCCTCGGCCGTCTCCCAACGCCTGCGCACCGCCGGCGCGGGTACGTTGCTGGCCGTGGACGCGTGGACGGGGGAGCTGCGATGAGTTGGGTCGGGTTGTTGCTGGTCGGGCTGGCGGTCACCGACCTGGTCTTCTCCGCACGGCCCGGACGGCTGCTGCCGCAGCTGCTCGGGGTCCTCGCGGCCGTGTCCGCGGCCCTGCTCTGGGGGCTGACCGACTGGCGCGACCTGGCCGTCCTGGCCGGGGTGGTGGTCGCGGTGCTGCTGTGGGGGCTCTTCGTCACCCGCGGGTTCGGGCGCGGGCCGGCCTGGCTGCCGCTGGTCTGGCTGACGGTGTGCCTGGCAGCGGTGCTGCTCGCAGCCCCGGCCGCTCCCGGGGCCGGGGGACTGGTGGGGCGGTGGTTGGAGCACGCCGGCGCCGGGCTCACCCCGGACCGGGCCCTGCTGCTGACCGGGCTGGTGCTGGCGCAGCTCTCGACCGGCAACGTGGTGGTGCGGTTGGTGCTGGCCGCGACCGGGACAATGAACCCGGCCCGTACCGGGCCCGACGGGCGACGGCTCGAGGCGCCGCCGCACTCGCTCAAGGGCGGCCGGCTGCTCGGACCGATGGAGCGGGTCTTCATCGTCGGCATGGGGCTGGCCGGTCAGCTGACCGCCGCGAGCATCGTGGTCGCCGCGAAGGGTCTTCTCCGGTTCCCCGAGCTGCAGGCGTCCCGGGACGCCGGGGACGCCGGCCCGGGGATCCACGCGGTGACCGAGTACTTCCTGGTCGGCAGCTTTGCCTCGTGGCTCTACGCCCTGGGGTTCCTCGGCCTGGCCCTGGTCTGATCCGACCGGCGTTGGGCGTGGGGTGCTCGGCGGCGGGCCCCCGGGTCCCCGGTTGACCGGGGTTCCCAGGGGCTCGGCCGCCGGGGCTGCTCAGGCTCCGGCCATGTCCTGGACGGCCAGCGAACCGAAGACCATCGCGGTGCCCAGCGGGGCACCGGGGCCCGGGTAGAACCGGCCCATCATCGAGGCGGCCGAGTTCGACGTGGCGTACAGCCCGGCGATGACCTCGCCGTCGGTGTTGCGCACCCGGGCGGCGGCGTCGGTGACCAGCCCGCCCTTGGTGCCCAGGTCGCTGAGCACGAACTTCGCGGCGAAGAACGGGCCCTGCGCGATCGGGGTGAGCGCGCGGTTCGGGCCGGTGCCGGAGGCGAAGAAGGTGTCGTACTCGTCGTCACCGCGACCGAACTCGGCGTCCTGACCGGTCTCGGCGTAGCCGTTGAACCGGGTCACCGTCGCCTCCAGCTCGGGCAGGTCCAGCTGCGCGGCCAGGTCGGCGACCGTGTCGGCCTGCACCCAGGTGCCGGCGGCCAGGTGCTCGGCGGGCTCGCCCTGGGTCATCGCGATCGCCGGCAGCTGCCCGCCCTCGGCGGAGTCGAAGACCATCCAGGCGCGCTCGGCGCCGGCAGCGGCCATCTCGCGGCCGAACCGGTCGTAGGGGAGGCACTCGTTGGCGAAACGGGCACCGGTGGCGTCCACGATCACGCCGCCGCGGAAGCCGAGCACGAACGACCCCTGGCCGTTGGGGTGCTCCACGCCGGGGCAGTACCAGCCCTGGTCCATCAGGTCGAGGGCGGCGCCGAGCGCCACCGCGGCCGCCATCGGCTCCCCGGTGTTGGTGCCGGCGGGCGCCATCGTCCAGTCGGCCCGGCCGGGCACGTGGTGCTTGTCCCGCTCGGCCTGGTTGCCCTCGAAGCCGCCGGCGGCCAGGACCACGCCGCGGGTGGCCCGGATCTCCCGGCGTCCGCCGTCGTGCACGGCCACGACGCCGACCACCCGGCCGGTCTCGTCGGTGAGCAGCTCGTCGACGCAGTGCCCGGTGAGGATCTGGCCGCCGTCCCGGGTGAAGGCCCACGCCAGACGTCCGATCAGGGACTGGCCGCCGGCCAGGGTGCGGCGACCGCCGCGCCCGGCCCGCTCGCAGTCCACTGGCGGGCGGACCAGCGCAGCGACCTCCTCGGGGATCTGGTCGCGCTTGATGTTGCTGGTCTGGATCGACCGGCCGGAGCTGACCCGTCCGGGGGCGTCGTAGTACTCGGGGAACGGCACCCACTCGAAGACGAACGCGTCGTCGGCCTCGAGTTCGGCCACCAGGCGCGGCGCCTCGGCCAGGAACGCCTCCAGCTTGGTCGGGTCGACCGGGTGGTCGGCGTCGGCGAGCACGTGGGTCAGGTACTCGCGGGCCCCGTCGGTGGAGTCGGTGGTCTGCCCGGACCGCTGCTGCACGTCGGTGCCCGGCAGCCAGCAGGCGCCGCCGGAGTAGGCCGAGGTCCCGCCGATGAGGTCAGTCTTCTCCAGCACGACCGTGGACAGGCCACGCTTCTGGGCCAGGTGGGCGGCGGCCATCGCGCCACCCCCGGACCCGACCACCACGACGTCCACGGTCAGCTCGCTCATCGGATTCCTCTCGCAGGTGACGCCCGCGCACGCAGGCACGTTCGCCGTGATGCAACACCGCGCGTCGTGGCGGTGTCCACGGGTGCTCCCGTTCAGCGGCCCCGAGGGTTGTGCGCTGACCGGGCACTTGCGTGGTGCTGACCGGGCACTTGTGCGACGCCGACCGGGCACCTGCGTGACGCCGACCGGGCACTTCCGCGGCCCCGACCGGGCACTTGTGCGACGCCGACCGGGCACTTGTGCGACGCCGACCGGGCACTTCCGTGGCCCCGACCGGGCACTTGTGCGGTGCCGACCTCCCCTTCCGCGGCCCCGACGGGGCAGATGGCGGCACCCGAGGTCAGTTCCGTGGCTTCGGTCGATGTGGCACGGTGGTGCCATGGGCAACAAGCTGGCACGCCACCTGCTCGACCTGCACCGCGCCGAGGAGCTCCTGACGGTGGTGAACGTCTGGGACGCGATCAGCGCCCGGGTGGTCGCCGAGACCGAGGGGACGCAGGCGCTCGCCACTGCGAGCCACTCGATCGCCGCGAGCCTGGGGTACCCCGACGGTGAGAAGATCGGGGTCGACGAGATGATCGCCGCCTGCCAGCGGATCGTCGACGTCACTGATCTGCCGGTCTCCGCGGACCTGGAGGGCGGTTACGACAACGCCCCGGAGGCGGTCCGCAAGGCCATCGGTGTGGGGGTGGTCGGCGCCAACATCGAGGACCAGATGAAGCCGCTGCGGGCCGCCGCGGGTCAGGTCGAGGACATCATGGCGGCGGCGACGAGCGCCGGGATCCCCGACTTCGTGCTCAACGCCAGGACCGACGTCTATGTGCGGGGCGCTGGACGTGCCGCCAACGACCTGCTCGCCGAGGCCGTCGAGCGGGGGCGTGCCTACCTCGACGCCGGGGCACCGCTCGTCTTCGTGCCGGGCAAGCTGGGTGAGCACGAGGTCACCACGCTGGTCGAGGCGTTCGGGCCGAACCGGCTGACCGTGATCGGCTCGCCCGGTTCGCTGCCGCTGGCCCGCCTGGCCGAGCTGGGCGTCGCCCGCGTCTCCTACGGTCCGCACGCCCAACGCGTCGCACTGACCGCGCTGGCCGAACTCGTCGAGGACGTCCACGCGGGCGGTGGGCTGCCGGACAACGTGCGGCCCCTCAACTGATCCTTCCCGGGCTGGCGCTGCCGGCGGGCACGCAAGTGCCCGGTCGGCACCACACAAGTGCCCGGTCGGCGTCGCGGAAGTGCCCGGTCGGCGTCGCGGAAGTGCCCGGTCGGCGTCGCGGAAGTGCCCGGTCAGCGCCACGCAAACGCCCGGTCGGCGTCGACTAAGTGCCCGGTCGGCGCGGCCGTTCCGCACGCCGGGTCAGGGGACGGTTGTTAGGTTGTGCCCGGCCGCCGTGCCGCGACCTGCCCCGCCGTCGAGAGAGCCCCGATGACTACCCCGATGACTGAGCCCGCCCCGCCGCCGCGTCCCACCCTGGCGACGGTCATGGGATCCACGATCTTCGTGTCCCGCTGGCTGCAGGCCCCCCTCTACCTGGGGCTGATCGTGGCCCAGGCGGTCTACGTCGCACTGTTCTGGAAGGAACTCATCCACCTCGTCCAGGACTTCGGGTCCATGACCGAGGAGGCGATCATGCTCCTGGTCCTCGGCCTGGTCGACGTGGTGATGATCGCGAACCTGCTGATCATGGTGATCATCGGCGGCTACGAGACGTTCGTGTCCAAGATCAACATGGACAGCCACCCCGACAAGCCGGAGTGGCTCAGCCACGTCAATCCGAACGTGCTCAAGGTGAAGCTGGCGATGTCGATCATCGGCATCTCCTCGATCCACCTGCTCAAGACCTTCATCGAGTCCAAGCACGTGGACCCCGAGGTGATGAAGTGGCAGACGATCATTCACATGGCCTTCATCCTCTCCGCGATCGGTCTGGCCTGGATCGACCGGATGACCCCGTCCAGCTCGCACGCCCCGGCGCACGCGGTGGCGACCTCCGGGACGGCGCCCGCGGACGCCCAGCCCGAGCAGCGCCCGTGATCCGGGTCCGTCTGCTCCTGGCCGCGCTCGCGCTGCCGATCGTGCTCGCCGGGTGCGGTGCCACCGCCGAGCCGGAGGGCGGGGCCACCCGGACCCCGGCCACTTCCAGCAGCACGCTGGCCGAGGAGTTCGGCGACGCCGACGTGGCTGATCTGGTCGAGGAGCTGGAGGCCACGTCGCTGGACGAGCGGCGCACCGACCTGGTCGCCCAGGTGCGTACCGACGCGGTGGTGCTGTCCCGCCCCGACGGCGGCGAGGAGCTGCGGCTCCCGCTGGAGACCGAGAAGGCCTACGTCTCGGTCGCCCCGTACGGACAGCAGACCCACGAGTGCCACTTCCACAGCCTCACCACCTGCGTGGGCGAGCTGGGGGACACCCCGGTCCGGGTCACCGTCACCGACACCGACACCGGCGAGGTCGTGCTCGAGGAGTCCCGGCGCACCGCGGAGAACGGCTTCCTCGGGTTGTGGCTGCCCCGCCGGGCCAGCCTGCGGGTGGAGATGGTCGGCGACGCCGGCCGCGGCACGGTGGAGGTCTCCACCGACGACGCCGAGGACGCCACCTGCGTCACCACCCTGCAGCTGGCCTGAGCCGCACGGCACCGGGCCGCGTCACCGCCTCAGTCGGAGACGCCTCAGACGCGGCGCCGCCCCAGCCAGGTGCCGGGTTCAGACCACGTACAGCGGCAGTGAGCGGCGCTCGGAGAAGGAGAACGTCGCCCCGGTCGAGAACTTCGCGACCGTCACCTCCGGCGCTTCCTTGGCCGGGCCGTCCTGACGCAGCACCCGCACGGTGAAGTCGTCCCCGGTCCCGGTGACCTCGACGTCCAGGCACGGGTCGACCGCGCGGACCACGGCCCGCAGGGCGTCGAGCTGGTCGGGCCCGCAGAAGCTGACCCAGGCGCCGTCGTCGTGCGCGGGGGAGCGGGTGAACCGGACGGTGTCGTCGTCGCGGACCAGCTCCACGTAACCGGCCGGGTTGAACGCCGGGTGAAGCTCGATCAGCCGGGCGGCGTCCTCGGGGGTGGTGCCCAGGCCCAGCACCCGGTGCAGCCGCTGCGCGGTCAGGCCCGCGTGCCCGGTGAACTGCTTGCCGGCCACGTGGTCGAAGACCTCGGTACCGCGCCCCCCGCCGGCCCGCTCGGCCACCGCCAGGTGGAAGGCCAGGTTGAGCAGGTGCATCTGCAGGCACACCTCCTCGGCGATCCGGACCAGGGCCGAGTGGCTGAAGGAGGCGAAGTCGACGTCGCTGACCAGCGGGCCCGCGTAGTCCCCGGCGCCCTCCTGGGTCGGGTCGATCGGGTCGAGCTCCCAGGTCGCGGCCCGGCTGCGGGCGTTCACCTCGAGCGCCGGGATCGGCTGCACGTCGCGGTGGGACTCGTCGATGACGACCGTCCAGGCGCAGTGCGGGTTGCGGTCGGCCGGCACCCGCGGGGGGCGGTGCAGGGGCCGCACCTGGGCCTTGGGGTTGGTGGCCACCGCGGTGGCGTCGAAGGTCGGGTCCTCGATGTCGTGGCACATCTTGCGCACGTAGGACTCGCCCATCGGCTCGACGTCCATCAGGGCGCCGCAGTGGTCGAGGTGGAAGGCGCCGTGGTGGGCGTCGGTCACCTCGTAGCGGAAGTCCATGAACTGCGGCGGGGCGCCGATCTCCAGCTGCATGCCCTTGAAGATCGTCGCGACGTCGGTGCCGACGAACCCCAGCGCCCGCTGCATCCGGCGGGTGTAGAGCGGGCTGGCCGCCGCCCACTCGGCGATCGCGATCTCGGTCATCCCGTCCTGGCCGAACTTCTCGATGCACCAGGCCATCCCGGAGCGGTCGATCAGGTGGCCGGTGAGCAGGAGCTCGGGGACCAGCGCAGCGAGGGCAGCACGGTCCAGCGAGGCGTAGCGACTGGGCATGACCTCAGGCTAGACACCTGACTGGACACCTGTCCAGCAAACGGGTCAGGCCTGCAGCAGGCCGACCAGCAGGGTAGTGATCTCCTCGGGACTCTGCGCGTCCTCGCCCTCGGTGAGGGCGCGCTCGCGGTCGGCGGCGAGGGCGAACAGGGTGGTGCTCATGGCGGTCACGCGTCGCACCCGCGCGGCCTTGTCCAGGTGGGTGAGGTGTCGGGCGATGAGCCGGGTCACCTGGTGCGAGGCGCGCCAGAGCGGGTCACCGTCGGTGGGCGCCTCGTCGTGGTGCTCGAGCATGGCGGGCCGGGCACGCACCACCTCGACGAAGCGCGCGTAGTGCGTGGCGCCCTGCTCTGCGGGCGTGGTCAGCATCGGCTCGACCAGCACGTGGGTGAGCTGTCCCAGGCTCGGTTCCTCGCCGGTCAGTGACGCGAGCTGTTCCAGACGACGCTGCTCCATCGCGCCGGTCCGGGTGGCCACGATCGCCTCCTCGAGCCCCTCGCGTGAGCCGAAGTGGTAGTTGACCGCGGAGTTGTTCCGCTGGCCCGCCGCCTGGGCAATCGTGCGCAGCGACACGCCCGGGCCCTCGGTGGAGTAGAGCTCCTCGGTGGCCAGCATCAACGCGTGCCGGGCCTCGCTGGCCGAGGTGGTGGTGGGCACGGGCAACTCCTGGGGCCGAGCGGGGTGGGGTCACAGGGTACTTGACGAGTTTAAGCGAACCCGCTTAGATCTAGCCACGACTTCGCTTACCGAGCAAGGAGCCCCCGATGAGCAACACCTCCGTCCGCACCCTCGACCGTGGCAACGCACCGGAGCGTTTCGCCCGGGGGTGGCACTGCGTGGGCCTGGCCCGCGACTTCGCCGACGGCAAGCCGCACGGCCTGCAGGCGTTCGGCGGCAAGATCGTGATCTGGGCCGACAAGGACGGGCAGTTCCACGCACTGGACTCCTACTGCCGGCACATGGGCGGTGACCTCTCGCAGGGCTCGGTCAAGGACGGCAACATCGCCTGCCCGTTCCACGACTGGCGCTGGAACGGCAAGGGCAAGTGCGAGTCGATCCCGTACGCCCGCCGGGTGCCGCTGCGCGCGCGGACCCAGACCTTCCCCACCACGGTGGTCAACGACCAGCTGTTCGTCTGGCACGACCCGGAGGGCAACCCGCCGATCGCCGAGCAGGCCATCCCCGAGATCGAGGGCCTGGCCGAGGGCGAGTTCTCCGACTGGGTGTGGAACTCGGTGCTGATCGAGGGGTCGCACTGCCGCGAGATCATCGACAACACCGTCGACATGGCGCACTTCTTCTACATCCACGGCGCCTACCCGACCTCGTTCATCACCGTCACCGAGGGCCACGTCTCGGCGCAGCTGATGACCTCCAAGAGCCGCGAGGACATCTTCGAGCCGAGCAAGCACGTCGACCCCGACAAGGCGCTGCTCTCCTCGCAGGCCAGCTACTACGGCCCCAGCTACATGATCGACATGCTGCACAACGACATGGGCAACGGCGCGGTGATCGAGTCGGTGCTGATCAACTGCCACTACCCGGTCACCTCCGACTCGTTCCTGCTGCAGTGGGGCGTCGCGGTGCGCAAGCAGCCCGGCGTGGACGAGGTCACCAGCACCAAGATCGCCAAGGCGTTCAGCAAGAACTTCGGCGACGGCTTCCTGCAGGACGTCGAGATCTGGCGGAACAAGGTGCCGGTGCAGAACCCGCTGCTGTGCGAAGAGGACGGCCCGGTCTACCAGAACCGCCGCTGGTACGAGCAGTTCTACGTCGACGTCGCCGACATCACCCCGGAGATGACCGAGCGGTTCGAGTTCGAGGTCGACACCGAGCACGCCCAGGTGCAGTGGCGGGCCGAGGTGGCCGACAACATCGCCAAGCGCGACGCCGAGCGGGCAGCCGCGGAGTCGGAGCAGGCAGCGCAGACGGGTGAGCCGGTCACGGTCTGACCGGTCGCGTCGCGGACCCGCGGGCGGGTGGCTCCAGGGGGAGGCCACCCGCCCGTGCCGCGTGTTCGGGCATCGCGGAAGGGGGGGAGGTCAGCGTCGCGGATGTGCCCGGTCAGGGCCACACAAGTGCCCGGTCGGCGACAAAGTGCCCGGTCAGCATCGCGGATGTGCCCGGTCAGCATCGCGGAGGTGCCCGGTCGATGTCGCGGAAGTGCCCGGTCAGCGTCGCGGAAGGGGCCCGGTCGGCGTCGCACGGGGGCGCCCCGGGGAGGCTCGGTGCCACCGCTGGCGCCCGATGACAGAGGATGGGCCGGCCGGATGAGGGACGCCCGGCAGGAGGAGCAGGACGTGGACGCGTACTTCGTGGCGGACGGGGAGGCCTTCGTGCCGACCGAGCACTCGGCGGGCCCGTGGGCTCCGGGGAGCATGAGCGGTCGGCAGGTGCTGGGGCTGGCGGCCCGCGGGTTCGAGCAGGTGCTGCCCGACGCGACCTGGCTGCCGGCCCGGATGACGGTCGACCTGATCCGGATGGCCACCCTGGATCCGGTGACCGTCCACGTCGACGTGCGCCGGGCCGGGCGCAGCGCCCTGGTCGTCGATCTGGAGCTGGTCCAGGGGGACCGCCCGGTCGCCCTGGCCCGCGGACTGGCCAGCAACGCCGCACTGACCCCGGAGACCCACGTGTGGGAGCGCGGCGTCGACGTCCCGGTGCTGGGTGAGGAGCAGGTGCCCCGGCACCCCGACCACCTGCTGGCGATGGTGTCGACCCGGCTGGACGAGACCGGTGAGCCGGCCGCGGAGTGGACGATGGGTCCCGGCGGCTGGCAGACCAAGCCGGTCGGTCCGGGGGTGTGCTGGATGCACGAGGAGTTCCCGCTCGTCGCCGGGGAGGAGCTGACCCCCTACGTCCGGCTCGGCCTGGCCGCCGACGTCGGCTCGTCCGTGGCGCACTGGGGCGACGCCGGGCTGCAGTTCATCAACGCCGACATCAACCTCCAGGTCAGCCGGTTGCCGCAGGGACGGATGATCGGTCTGGAGGCAATCGAGCACCAGCACGTCGGGGGAGTGGCCATCGGGACCGCGGTGCTGCGCGACCACGGGGGCAGCTTCGGCACCGTGCACTCGACCGCCGTGCACAACCCGATGCTGGCCGGGGTCTCGTTCGGCGGCTGAGCCGCCACCCCGGAGCCGACTCGGCCCCCGGAACCGCCCGGGCTCAGGCCTCGGGCACGTCCAGGGGGCGGGTGGCACCGGCCAGCCCGGCCGCCGCCACCGCGGTGGTCAGCAGCAGCACCAACGCCCCCGCGGCGGCACCGGCCAGTGCCGGCAACGACACCAGCACCGCCACCCCGCCCGCCAGGGCGGTGAGGCCGAGCGCGGTGGCCAGGGCGTGTCGTCGGGCCCGTCGGGAACGGTCCATCAGTGCCAACGCGTGCATGCACGGTGCTCACCGACGCATCCGCCAGCAGCACCTCGCCGTCGGCGGCACCGTCGTCGCCGGAGGGTGCCACGACCCGCAGCCGCGCGGCCGTCGCGTCCTGCTCCACCAGGCCCACCGGGGTCCCGGCGATGGCCAGTTCGGCCGCCAGTGCCGCGGGCTGGGTCGCGGAGTGCCACGTGCTGCTCGAGGCCAGGGCGGCCACCCGGGCCACCGTCTCCTCCGGTCCGGCGAGGCCAGCACCGGGGTGATCCGTCGGCGGCGCAACTGGTCGAGCTGGCGGGCCGCGTCCCGGCGCACCTCCTCGGCCACGGTGATGCGGCCCAGCGGCCGTGCGTCGACCTCCACCGCCACCGTGGTGCCCAGTCCGGGGGCCTCGGGCGATCACGGGGCTGAAGCCCCTCTGACCCGCCGCCCCTGGGCGGGGCCCGCCTGAGCGGGCGTAGCCGGACGCAGTTCGAGGCCCTCCTGCGTCCGGCTGTCCGTCGTCCGGTGCCCCCCCGTCTGTCGCCGTCGACCGGTGCTGCTTGCTCTCGCATCGACCGGAACCGCTGCCGAGCCGGATCGACGCAGCCTCTGCGGACCAGCACATCTTTGCGCGTGATGTGTCGGATCTGCCTGTCATTCGTCAACCCCTCAGCTTCAGCACCCGATTGACGGACAACTTCGCGTACGCGAAGATGTCCGTCATGTCGTTCCTCGCCGTTTCCGATGCCGCTGAGCGGCTCGGTGTCTCGACGCGCCAAGTCCAGCACCTGGTCGCGCGTGGTGAGCTGCGTGCACTGGCCCGGGGAGTGCTCGACGAGACCTCGGTCGAGCGACTGGTGGCCGTTCGTCGCGGGTCACACACGAGGGCGTGGGCCGAGACGACGGCCTGGGCTGCCGTGGCTCTTCTGTCGGGACGTGATGCGGGGTGGCTGGGGGAGAGTCAGCGGTCCCGCCTCAGGGGGCGACTCCGTTCCCTCGGAGCCGATGAGCTGGTCGAGCGCGCCCGCGGACGAGCGAGCGTGACCCGGTACGTCGCACACCGCAGGACAGGGGAGCGGTTGCGGCTCGAGGTGGTCGACACGTCACCGGCGGCCGCGCGCTTGGGTCTGGCGGCGACGAACGCGATCGACGGCTATCTGGACACGACTGCCTTGAATGCGGTCGTGGCTCGGCACGGCCTGATTCGCGATGACGTCGGGAGCGTGACCCTGCGCGCGACTTCGATCGAGCTCGACGTGGTCCGTGACCTGATGGAGTCGAGCGATGTCCTGGCCGCACTCGACCTGGCTGAGTCCCTCGACGTCCGCGAATGCCGAGCGGGACTCGATGCGCTCGATCGCGCGCTGGGGGAGTTCCGTGGCTGACCGGCCGACGATCGACATCGCGACGCCTGCGGGCGGCTGGGGTGCGCCTTGGCCGAACGTTGCAGAGATCGAGGCCGTGCTGCCCCATGACAAGTGGACCCTCGTGGGCGGTCTCATGGCCCAACTGCACGGCATCAGCAGGGGCATTGACGCTGTCCGGCCCACCAATGACGTCGACATCGTCCTCCACCTCGAGACCACCCGCGGCGTTGCGATGGAGACCGCTCGGGCCCTGGAGTCGCTCGACTACGAGTTGGTGCCGTCGATCGACGAGAGGAACAACGTCGCTCACCGGTTCAAGCGAGGCGAGTCCACCGTCGATGTCGTGACCGATGGTGTGGACGTGGTTGACGTTCTTGCCGCCGATCACGCCGCACCGCGAGTGGTTGAGAAGCTCCGAGGTCGCACGATGGTCGCCATCGAAGGGGGCACCCAGGCCCTGCGCCGAACGATCAACGCGCGACTCCAGATCGCGGGCGGCCGCGCAACAACGGTGAGCGTGCCGGACCCGTTTGGCGCCGTCGTCCTGAAGGCCGCTGCCTATCAGGCCGACTCGCGTGACCGGGAACGCCATCTGCTGGACGCTGCACTCCTCCTCGCGGTCATCGAGGATCCTTACGCCGAGCGTGAGCGGTTCACCGGCTCGGACCGCGCCCGGCTCCGGTCATTGGCTCGCGCGCTTCCAGACTCCGCTCCCCAGTGGCGGGCCCTGCAGGCGGACGCTCGAATCGACGGCCGGGCGACGCTGCGGATCCTGAATGCCTGAGAGAGCATTCGAAGTTGAGTTCATCGCGATCTTTGGTGAACGAGGGTCGTGCTCTTGCCTGAGGGTCGATGCCGCGCGTTCCACCGGCGCCGCGCTCGGCCTGGCAGCCGTCAGCGCTGTTGCTCCAGTGCGTTGCCGAGCTTGGCGCGACCACGACGGCGGGTTCGGCGGGAGCCACTCCGCCGTGGTGCACCGCCGACCGCTGACGGAAGTGTCGATCGCACCCATCCTTTTCTTGAATCGTTCAAGATAAGGTGGCAGTATGCCCCTGTGCCCACGACCACCGGAACCGCCGCCGAGCGGATCGACTCCGCCCGGGTGGACGCCGAGCAGTTGCTGCGCGGCGCCGACCTGCGCGTGACGCGACCCCGGCTGGCCGTCGTCGAGGCCCTCCGTGCGAACCCGCACGCCGACACCGACACCGTGCTGGCCGCCACCCGCACCGAGCTCGCCGAGGTGTCGCACCAGACCGTCTACGACGTGCTCCGCGCCCTCACCGACACCGGCGTGGTGCGTCGGATCCAGCCCCGTGGCCACCTGGCCCGCTACGAGCTGCGCGTGGGGGACAACCACCACCACGTCGTGTGCCGGGAGTGCGGCACCATCGCCGACGTGGACTGCGCCACCGGGCACGCCCCGTGCCTCACCGCCTCCGACGACCACGGCTTCCGCATCGACGAGGCCGAGGTCGTCTACTGGGGCACCTGCCCCGCCTGCGCGCACAACTGAAGACCCCCTGCAACAAACATTTGGAACCGGAAGGAACAACGTGTCCGACACCGAACTCGGAGATGTCAACGAGTCCGCCCAGGGCAAGTGCCCCGTGATGCACGGCGACATGCCGCTGCCCGCCCAGGGCGACGCCAACAAGGCCTGGTGGCCCAACCAGCTCAACCTGCGCATCCTCGCCAAGAACCCCGTCGAGGGGAACCCGAACGGCGCCGACTTCGACTACGCCGCCGCGTTCGAGGCCCTCGACCTGGCCGAGGTCAAGAAGGACATCGCCGAGGTGCTGAACACCTCGCAGGACTGGTGGCCGGCCGACTTCGGTCACTACGGTCCGTTCATGGTCCGGATGGCCTGGCACTCGGCCGGTACCTACCGGATCAGCGACGGCCGCGGCGGCGGTGGCACCGGCCAGCAGCGGTTCGCGCCGCTCAACTCCTGGCCGGACAACGTCCTGCTGGACCGTGCCCGCCGCCTGCTCTGGCCGGTCAAGAAGAAGTACGGCCAGGCGCTGTCCTGGGGTGACCTGATGATCCTCGCCGGCAACGTCGGCCTGGAGGACATGGGCTTCACCACCTTCGGCTTCGCCGGTGGTCGCCCCGACGTGTGGGAGCCGGACGCCGACGTCTACTGGGGCCCCGAGACCGAGTGGCTCGCCGACAACCGCTACTCCGGTGAGCGTGACCTCGAGGACCCGCTCGCCGCGGTCCAGATGGGTCTGATCTACGTCAACCCAGAGGGCCCCGACGGCAACCCGGACCCGCTGGCCTCGGCCAAGGACATCCGCGAGACCTTCCGCCGGATGGCGATGGACGACGAGGAGACTGTCGCCCTGATCGCCGGTGGCCACACCTTCGGCAAGACCCACGGTGCCAGCGACGCCGACACCGTCGGCCCCGAGCCGGAGGCCGCGCCGATGGAGGAGCAGGGCCTGGGCTGGAAGCAGAACTTCGGCACCGGGAAGGGCAACGACACCATCGGCTCGGGCCTGGAGGTCACCTGGACCTACCACCCGACCCGCTGGGACAACGAGTTCTTCCACATCCTCTACGCCTACGAGTGGGAGCTGTTCGAGTCGCCCGCCGGTGCCAAGCAGTGGCGGCCGAAGAACAACGGCGGCGACGGCCTCGTCCCGATGGCCCAGGGCGAGGACAAGCGCGAGCCGCGCATGCTGACCTCCGACCTGGCGCTGCGCTTCGACCCCGAGTACGACAAGATCTCGCGTCGGTTCAAGGAGGACCAGGCCGCGTTCTCGGACGCCTTCGCCCGTGCTTGGTTCAAGCTGACCCACCGCGACATGGGTCCGCGTGCCCGCTACCTGGGTGCCGAGGTGCCCGCCGAGGTCCTCATCTGGCAGGACCCTGTCGACGCCGGCCCGCAGCTCTCCGACGCCGACGTGGCCACGCTCAAGGAGCAGATCGCCGCAACCGGTCTGGGCATCTCCGAGCTGGTCTCGACCGCCTGGGCCTCGGCCTCGACCTTCCGCAGCTCCGACAAGCGTGGCGGCGCCAACGGTGCCCGCATCGCGCTGGCGCCGCAGAAGGACTGGGCGATCAACAACCCCGCCCAGCTGGCCACAGTGCTCGACGCCTTGCGCGGCGTGCGCGAGGCATTCGGTGCCGACAAGGTCTCGCTGGCCGACCTGATCGTCCTCGCCGGTGGCGTGGGCATCGAGCAGGCTGCCCGCGCCGGTGGCGTGCAGGTCACCGTGCCGTTCCACGGCGGCCGCGGCGACGCGACCCCGGAGCAGACCGACGTCGAGTCGTTCGAGCCGCTGGAGCCCAAGGCCGACGGTTTCCGCAACTACCTGGCCCGCAAGTCCGCCGCCCCGACCGAGTACCTGCTGCTCGACAAGGCGAACCTGCTCGGCCTGACCGCCCCGGAGATGACCGCTCTGGTCGGTGGCCTGCGCGTGCTCGGCACCAACGCCGACGGTTCGGACACCGGTGTCTTCACCTCGACCCCAGGGGTGCTGAACAACGAGTGGTTCGTGAACCTGCTCGACCTGGGCCAGGACTGGACCCCGGACGCCGACGCCGAGCGCTTCACCTCCTCGGCCGGTTGGACCGGTTCGCGCTACGACCTGGTCTTCGGCTCGAACTCCGAGCTGCGGGCCCTGGCCGAGGTGTACGCCTCGGACGACGCGAAGGACAAGTTCGTCAACGACTTCGTCGCCGCTTGGGTCAAGGTCATGGAGAACGACCGGTTCGACCTGCGCTGAGCCAGCCGGGCTGAGGGTCCCGCCGGACCCCAGCACTCCTCATCGGGGCCCCTTCCTGCCGTGTGCGGGGAGGGGCCCCGTCGTCGTGTCCGGACGCCTCCCGGGCCGGTCGTGGGGAGGCGACCCCAGTCCGGGGCTGCGGGGCCGGGACCCCCGTCCCGCGGGACCGGGGACGCGGCTACGGTGTCGGGTCCACACGCACGGGGGAAGAGGGAGGAACTCGGTGACGTCACCGATGACGAGAACGTTCGCGACGCTGGCCCTGGCCGGCGCCACGATCCTGACTCCGGTACTGCCGGCGGTCGCGGGGCAGCCCGCGGCTGCGGCGACCCCGGTCGAGCAGCAGCTCCACCGCACGGACGACCGCGCCGCCACCCCGGCCCGCGCCACCTCGCGCGCCTGCCGGGCCCGGCTGGTCAACCCGCGGCGCGCGGTCAAGGCGAAGCGGTTCGCGCGGTGCGTGGTGAAGGGCATGCAGGCCGGCCGGACCGCACGGGTGCGCACCCAGCCGTCCGGCGAGGGCCCCTCGAAGGCGCAGATGCGCTTCGGGCGCGGCACCGACGTGTCGGTCGTGATGGCCGACGGCTCTCGCTTCGTCGCGATCGGCTCGAAGGCCTGGCACCGTGCCGCCGGAGGGCGCTGGGTCCGGGCCCGCGCCCACGGCACCCCCGAGGAGGTGCTGGCCGAGGGCATCCGCCAGCTCTTCCTGGGGCTCTCGTCGGCCCAGGCATATCGCACCTACCTCTCCGCCAGCACGACCCCGTGGAAGTGGACCGGCAAGGAGCGTCGGATCAACGGGGTGCGGGCCCGCGAGTACCGGGGCACGCCCGTGGTGGGCGGCTACTCCTACACCCGCTACCGGGTGTGGCTGGACACGGCCGACCGGCCGATCCGCGTGGACACCGCGATGACGATGTACGGGCAGCGCAGCACCTGGCGCCAGGACTTCTCCCGCTGGGGCGCCAAGGTCAAGATCGTCGCTCCGACCCTCGGCTGACCCGGCCTCTCGGCTGACCTGTCACCGCAGGCCCGGTGTCCCGCTCGGGACGCCGGGCCTGCGTGCGTCTGCGGCTGCCCCCTGACGAGAGCCCGGTTCAGCCGGGGCGGGCGCGGGGCTCCGGAGCGGCCGCGTAGCATCGCTCCCGCCAGTCGCACCCCACGTGTGGGGTCAGGGAACCCGGTGAGACTCCGGGACTGACGCGCAGCGGTGAGAGGGACAGGCGTGACGCCGCCCGGTCGCAGGACCGGGCACCCACTGGAGCCACCAGGCTCTGGGAAGGGGTCGCGACCTGGGTGAACTCGAGTCCGAAGACCTGCTGGCCCTGGCGGCAGCCGTCGCCGGGTCACCGCGGACCCCGCGCACGGGTCCCCTGACCGCTGGAGCACCCTGTGGGCCGCACCCCGTCCGACGTCGTCCCGACCCCTGCCGGCACATCTGCTCTCACGCCCGGGGGTCCAGCTCCCCGTACCCGCGCCGACCAATGTCCGGGGGCGTGGCGCCCGTGGCCGGCCGCCGACGGGCTGCTGGTCCGGCTCCGGGTGCCGGGCGGGCACGTCTCCGGCGCCGCACTGGTGGCCCTGGCCGAGGTGGCGAGGCGCCACGGCGACGGCCGGGTCCGCCCCACCAGCCGGGCCAACCTGCAGGTACGCGGCCTGCCCGCCGGGCCGGACGGGCGGCTGCCCGCCGACGTCCTCGACGAGGTCGTCGCCACCGGGCTGCTGCCCTCACCCGCCCACGACCTGGTCCGCAACGTGATGACCTCCCCGGCCACCGGACTGTCGGGGGGACGCGCCGACCTGCGCCAGGTCACCGCCGAGCTGGACCAGCGGATCCGGGCCGCCCCCGACCTGGCCGAGCTGCCCGGCCGGTTCCTGTTCGTCCTCGACGACGGCCGCGGCGACCTGGTCGCCCGCAGCTGCGACCTGGGCCTCGTCGCCCTCGACGCCGCCACGGGCCAGCTGCGGGTGGGGGAGGAGTTCACGGCCGTGCTGCCGCTGACCGCGGCCCCCGCCA
Source organism: Actinomycetes bacterium (assembly GCA_023396115.1). Lineage (GTDB taxonomy): Bacteria > Actinomycetota > Actinomycetes > Propionibacteriales > Nocardioidaceae > Nocardioides. The sequence goes on from JAEWXC010000053.1 coordinate 60,697, forward strand.
CCCTGGTCGAGCTGGCCCACGCCTTCGGGTCCACCCGCGGTGAGGGCCCCGGAGCGCCCTGGCACGTCGCGGAACTGACCGCCGGGCTCGAGCACCCGGCCGCACGGCCCGCACCGGTGGACCCCCGGGTCCCGGCCGCGGCACCGGCGCTGGCGTTCGGTCCCCTCGGCGGTGGCTGGCGCCACGTCGCGGCGCCCGAGCAGGGGTGGGACACCGCCGACCTGGCGCCCTGGGCACACCTCGGCGACCTGGTGGTCACCCCGTACAGCGGGTTGCTGGTCCCCGACACCCCGGACCCGCCCGGTCCACCCACGACCCGCACGTCACCCCGGCGGCCCACCGACCCGACCCTCTCGACCCAGGAGCCCCTCGCATGACCCGCACCCTGCAGCCGCCGCGTCGGCACTACGACTATCTCGGCACCGGAGCCGAGATCTACCTCGACTCCTTCGCCACGATCCGGCGCGAGGCCGACCTGTCCGGAGTGCCGTCCAGCGCCGAGAAGTTGGCGGTGCGGATGATCCACGGCTCCGGTCAGGTCGACCTGCCCCGGCACCTGCGCGTGGATGAACGGCTCGTCCCCGCCGCGCGGGGCGCACTGGAGGCTGGTGCCCCCATCCTGTGCGACGCCACCATGGTGGTGCGCGGGGTGACCCGCACCCGGTTGCCCGCCGACAACGAGGTGCGTTGCTTCCTCGACGACCCCCGGGTCCCGGAGCTCGCCGCCGCGTGGGGCACCACCCGCTCGGCCGCGGCCGTGTCGCTGTGGGAGCCGCACCTGGCCGGTGCCGTGGTCGCGATCGGCAACGCCCCCACCGCGCTGTTCCACCTGCTGGAGATGCTGCGCGACGGTGCCCCGCACCCGGCCGCGGTGATCGGGTGCCCGGTCGGGTTCATCGGGGCCGCGGAGTCCAAGCAGGCCCTCACCGAGCTGGCCGCGGAGACCGGCATCGACCTGCCGTACGTGACCGTCCTGGGTCGTCTGGGCGGCTCCGCGATGACCTCCTCGGCGCTCAACGCGATCGCGCAGGAGGCCGAGTGAACGCCGTACGCCCCGGCCGTTTCGCCGGCGTCGGGGTGGGCCCCGGCGACCCCGAGCTCATCACCCGCAAGGGCGCCCGGCTGATCGAGGCCGCTGACGTGGTGGCCTACCACGCCGGGGTCGGCAAGCAGTCCAACGCCCGACGGATCGCTGCCGAGCTCATCCCGGCGGGAGCGGTCGAGGAGCAGCTGACCTACCCGGTGACCACCGGCAGCACCCCGCACCCCGGCGGGTACGCGGGCGCGATGGCGGAGTTCTACGAGGAGTCCGCGGCCCGGCTCGCCGCCCACCTCGAGGCCGGACGCGACGTGGTGCTGCTCTCCGAGGGCGACCCGCTCTTCTACGGCTCCTACATGTACATGCACGACCGGCTCGCGGACCGGTTCCCCACCGAGGTGGTCCCCGGGGTGCCGGCGTTCCTGGCCGCCACCGCCACCACCGCCGCGCCGCTGGTGCGCCAGACCGACGTGCTCACCGTGCTGCCCGGCACGCTGCCCGAACCGGAGTTGGCGCGCCGTCTGGCCGACACCGACGGGGCGATCGTGATGAAGCTCGGCCGCACGTTCCCCGCCGTGCGCCGGGCCCTGGCCGCGGCCGGTCGGCTCGAGCACGCCCTGTACGTGGAGCGGGCCTCGATGCCCCAGGAACGGTGGCTGCCGGTGGCCGACGTCGAGGCCGACTCGGTGCCCTACTTCTCCCTGGTCGTGGTGCCGGGCGACTCGCGCAACGGGCGACGCAGCCGCGACGTGGCCGAGCAGCAGAGCACTCCGATCGCCCCCGCGGCCGTCCCCGGTGCCGAGGTGGTCGTGCTGGGTCTGGGTCCGGGGCCGGACCGTTGGCAGACCCCCGAGGTGACCGCGGCGCTGGCCGAGGTCGACCACGTGGTCGGGTACGGGCCCTACGTCGACCGGGTGCCGCAGCGGCCCGGACTGACCCGGCACGCCTCGGGCAACACCGTCGAGGTGGACCGGGCCCGGTTCGCGCTCGACCTGGCCCGCGCCGGGGAACGGGTCGCGGTCGTCTCCGGCGGCGACGCCGGGGTGTTCGGGATGGCCTCGGCGGTCTTCGAGGCCGCCGAGGACCCCGCCTACGCCGACGTCGCGGTCCGGGTGCTGCCCGGCGTCAGCGCCGTCCAGGCGGTGGCTGCTCGGGCCGGTGCTCCGGTCGGCGCCGACTTCGCCGTGGTCTCGCTCTCGGACCGGCTCAAGCCGTGGTCGGTGGTGGAACGACGGCTCCGGGCGGTCGCCGCGGCCGACCTGGTGCTGGCCGTCTACAACCCCGGTTCACGGAGCCGGACCCACCAGGTCGCCGCCGCCCGCGAGGTGCTGCTCGCCGAGAGGGACCCGGACACCGTGGTGGTCGTGGGCCGCGACGTCGGACGGGCCGAGGAGTCGCTGACCGTGACCACCCTGGCCGACCTCGACCCGGCCACCGTCGACATGAAGTGCCTGCTGCTGGTCGGGGCCAGCTCGACCCGGGTCTCACCGGCCGGGGTCTGGACGCCGCGCTACGTGGAGGAGGAGCGGTGAGCGTCGACTTCGTCGGGGCCGGGCCGGGCGCCGCGGACCTGCTCACCGTGCGGGCCACCCGGCTGCTGGCCGACGCCGACCTGGTGCTCTACCCGGGCACCTACCTGGACCCCGAGGTGCTGGCGCACTGCGGACCGGGCGCCGAGCTGGTCGACACCGCCGGGCTGGACCTGGACCAGATCACCCGTCACCTGGTCGACGGGTCGCGGGCCGGGCGGCGGGTGGTCCGGCTGACCTCGGGGGACCCGTCGCTCTACTCCGCGCTGCACGAGCAGACCGCGCGGCTGGACGCGGCGGCGGTCGGTTGGCAGGTGACCCCGGGGGTGCCGGCCTACGCGGCGGCGGCGGCGATCGTCGGGCACGAGCTGACCGTCCCCGAGGTGGCGCAGAGCGTCGTGCTGACCCGGACCCGGGCCCGCTCCACGCCGATGGGCGCGGGGGAGTCGCTGGTCGACTACGCGGCCTCGGGCGCCACGGTGGTGCTGCACCTGGCGATCACCCGGATCGCGGAGCTGATGGAACAGGTCGCGCCGGTGGTCGGCGAGGACTGTCCGGTCGTGGTGGTGCACCGGGCCAGCCAGCCGGCCGAGCTGGTGCTGCGCGGCACCGTCGCCACGATCGGTGCGCAGGTGGCCGAGGCAGGACTGCGGCAGGCCGCGGTGGTGCTGCTGGGCCGGGCGATGGCCGGGAGTGGTGGCGAGTCGTGGCTGTACCGGGCCGGGCGGCCACGGGGTGGGGTCGTCGCCCCAACCTCGTCGGTGGCCTGGTCGGTGGCCTCGCCGGTGGAGCCGGGCACGGGTGCGGAGGCCGGGTGTGAACCGGAGTCCGGGGTGGGGAGAGTGGGCTGATGGAGTTCTACGAGACCGTCGCGCGACGTCGCGACACCCGCGCCGAGTTCACCGGCCGCCCGCCCTCCCCGGAGGTGCTGGAGCGGATCCTGGCCGCCGCGCACCGTGCCCCGAGCGTGGGCATGAGCCAGCCGTGGGTCTTCGTGACCGTGCACGCCGAGGAGACCCGGCGCCGGTTCCGCGACCACGTGGCGAGCGAGCGTGAGGTGTTCGCTGGGCAGTTGGCCGGGGAGCGGAGCGAGACGTTCTCCCGGATCAAGGTCGAGGGCATCGTCGAGTCCGGGTTGGGAGTGGTCGTCGGGTACGACCCGACCACGGCGGGGGAGCAGGTGCTGGGGCGGCACGCGATCTCCGAGACCGGGCTGTGGTCGGTCTGCCTGGCCATCCAGAACCTCTGGCTCGCCGCGACCGCCGAGGGCATCGGCGTGGGCTGGGTCAGCTTCTTCCGGGAGCCGTTCCTGGCCGACCTGGTCGGCTTCCCCGCGCACGTGCGACCGGTCGCCTGGCTCTGCGTCGGCGAGGTGGAGGGGCTCCCGGAGGTCCCCGACCTGGAGCGGTTCGGGTGGCGCGGGCGGGCTCCGCTCGCCTCGGTGCTGCACGGGGAGCGGTACGGCGGCTGAGGTCGTTCCTGGGTGCTGTTTCGTGCCACCTTCTGTCCACACCTTGCGCCCTTTCTGTCACTGTCCACAGATCCTTTGACCTGCAAAAACTCTCTTGACTCGAACAAGTGTTCGATGAACAATGGAGGTGTTGGCAGGTATCGAGCGGGGGGAGGGGCCGTGGAGCATCCGATCTGTGTGGTCGCGCACGAGCTCGTCGATTCGTTGGCCTCTGTCGCGCACGCGAACCCGGCCTTCATGGGTGCCGACGAGAAGGCCGCTGCGCTGGTCGAGCTCTCGACTGCGGAGGCTCGGCTGTCCGAGTTGAAGCTGCGGGTGCTGGCGGTTGCCGATGACGTGGCCGAGCAGACCGGCGCGCGGGACGCCGCGTCCTGGGTCGCACATGCCACACACTCTTCCGGGAGGGATGCCCGGGCGGACCTACGGCTGGCGGTCGTGCTGGAACGACGGCCTGTGCTGTCCGAGGCGTTTCGCGGCGGTCTGGTGAACCGGGCTCAGGCGTCGGTGATTGCCCGGGCCCTCGACGAACTGCCTGACGACTTGGCACCCGAGACCGTCACGCTCGCGGAGAAGACGCTCGTCGCGGAGGCCGAGCACCACGACCCCGCCGCGCTGTTGCGACTGGGGCGGCGGATCCTCGAGGTCGTGGCGCCGGAGATCTCCGAGGCCGTCGAGGCGCGACACCTGGCGAACCTGGAGGCCTCCGCCCAGGCCCGGATGCGGCTCGGGTTCCGCCCGATGGGCGACGGCACCACCAGGATCACCGGCCTGCTACCGGACGCGGACGCGGCCCGGTTGGCGACGTACCTGCACGCTTTCACGAACCCGCGGCGGGACGAGGCTGGGCTTCAGGTTCGGAGCACGGTGCCGTACGGGCACCGGGCGGCGCGAGCGTTCTGCCAGTTTCTGGAAACGGTCGACCCAGAGCGGTTGCCGGTGCACGGTGGGGATGCGACCACGCTGGTCGTGACGATGACGCTCGACGCGTTGCGCTCGGAGTTGGGTGCCGCAACCCTCGGAACCCCCGCTCCCGACGGAGCGGACCGGATCACCGCGACCCAGGCCCGACGACTGGCGTGCAACGCCCAGATCATCCCCGCGGTCCTCAACGGTGTCGGGGAGGTGCTGGACCTGGGTCGGGCGCAGCGGCTCTTCACCCGGGCCCAGAGGAAGGCACTGCTGATCCGCGACACCACCTGCCGGGCCGACGGGTGTGACATCCCCGGCACCTGGTCCGAGGCGCACCACTTGGTGCCCTGGTCCCACGGCGGCGCGACGGATCTCGCGAACGCAGTACTCCTGTGCAACCGGCACCACCACCGAATCCACGACCCCGCCTACGACCACCGCAGGCTGGCGAACGGGGACCTCCGGTTCCACCGACGGCGGTGAGGGTCTGGGTCTGGGTCTCGACGGGCTCGACGAACGCGGTCTCGACGGGCTCGACCGGCGGGGAGGGGTGGTGCGTGACGTGGGATCGGCCCACGATGGAGGGATGAGCACCGAGGACAGTCCCGAGGTCGGCACGGACAGCAGCGCTGGGGCCAGCGCAGGACGGAACTTCGTGGGGGCGAGGTTCACCCGGGCAGACTTCAGCGGCGCGAGCTTCCGGTTCTCAGACCTCAGTGGAGTGACCATGCGGGGCGTCGACGTGGGCGGCCTCGACATCGACAGCCACGACCTGATGTTCGGCAGCCTGGTGGTGAACGGTGTCGACGTGGTGCCGCTGGTCGAGGCCGAACTCAACCGACAGTTCCCCGGCCGGGAGCTGCAGAACGCCCAGACCCCGGACGGGCTCAGGGAGGCGTGGGAGGCCGTCCAGGCGGCCTGGGCCGACACGGTCGCCACGACACCGGCGGAGCTCCGCGACGCCCACGTGCCGGACGAGTGGTCACTCGCCCAGACGCTGCGCCACCTGGTGCTGGCCACCAACTGCTGGCTGGGTGGCGCGGTGCTGCGGCAGGAGCAACCGTTCCACGAGCTCGGACTGATCTTCACCGGCGCCGAGGAGACCGGCTTCGACATGTCGGTCTTCGTCACCGAGCCACCCACGTGGGAGGAGATCCTGGCTGTGCGCGCCGAGCACCAGCGCCAGGTCACCGACCACCTCGCCGGTGTCACACCGGCCGAGCTCGCCGAGGAACGCGACAACCCCTGGGGCGGCGGCGACTGGCACCCCACCGTCGGCGACTGCCTCCGGGTGATCCTCGAGGAGGAGTGGGCGCACCTGCGCTACGTCCGGCGCGACCTCGCCCTGCTCGCCGACGGCTGAACGACGCCCCGGGTCCAGCTCAGGCCTGCCACGCCCACTGCGTCACGGTGCGAGCCGGGGTCCACCCGGTGAACGTGCCGACCGGTGCCGTCGTCTCCACGGCGATCCGGGTGAGCTCGCCGCCGTGGGTCCGGTACGCCTCGGCCAGCAGCACCTCGGTCTCCACGGTCACCCCGTGCACCACCAGTCGACCAGCGGGCGCGAGCGCCCGGCGACACGTCTCCAGCACCCCCGGTCGGGTCGCGCCGCCGCCGATGAAGACCGCGTCCGGCGCAGCCAACCCGGCCAGGGCGTCCGGGGCTCGTCCGTGCACCACCTGCAGGCCCGGCACCCCGAGCGCGGCGGCGTTCCGGGCGACCCGCTCCGCGCGCACCGGGTCACCCTCCACGGCCGTCGTCGTGCACGTCGGGTGCGAGCGCATCCACTCGATCCCCACTGATCCGGCACCCGCCCCCACGTCCCACAGGTGCTGACCCGGCGCCGGCGCCAACCGGGCCAGGGCAGAGGCCCGCAGGTCCCGCTTCGTCAACTGACCGTCGTGCTCGAACGCCTCGTCCGGCAGCCCCGCCACCCAGGCCGAGCGCCACGTCCCGGTGGCCGGCAGGTCCACGGCCAACACGTGCAACGCCGGCACCTCGTCGGCCGGCACGTCCATCCAGTCCCGGGCGCTCAGGGTCCGGCGCGACTCCTGCGCACCGCCCAGCTCCCCGAGCAGGGTCACCGGTGCGTCGCCCTGACCGGCACCGGTCAACAAGGCCCCGACGACGGCGGGTGACGCCGACCCCGAGGTCAGCAGCAGCATCCTGCGTCCCGGCGCGACCTCCCGCAGCAGCGCGGCCTCGGCCCGACCGACCAGCGTCACCACCACCGACTCCTCGGCAGACCAGCCCATCGCTGCCCGGGCCAGCGCCACCGACGAGACCGCCGGCACGACCCGGACCGCCTCGGCACCCAGCAGTCCGACCAGCGTCGTGCCGATCCCCGAGACCATCGGGTCCCCGGAGGCGAGCACCACGACCCGCCGACCGGCGACCCGGGTCAACAACCCCGGCAGTTCCTCGGCCAACGGGCTCGGCCACGCCACCCGCTCCTGCCCGGACGGGGCCGGCCCCAGGGCGTCCAGAGCGGCCAGGTGCCGCCGGCCCCCGAGGACCACCTCCGCCTCCGCGAGCAGTCCGCGGCCCGGCTCCCCGAGCGTGCTCAGGTCCGCCTCGACCGCCGCGCCGACGCCCAGCACCCACACAAGTGCCCGGTCAGCGTCACGCAAGTGCCCGGTCGGCGTCGCAGGCGGGGTCGCGGGGCGGGGGAGGAGGGGGTCGGTCGGCGCTGGCACGACGGGGAGGCTATCGTGGCGGCGCATCACGTGAGGTGCCCCTGCGCTCCTGCCGTCGGACACGGTGGCGAGGCAGCAACGGGGAGAATCTGGGAAGCCGGTGAGATTCCGGCACAGGCCCGCTGCGGTGAACCGAGCCCCTCCGGGGGACTCGGCAAGTCCGAAGACCGGCCTCACGCCATTTCAGTCCACTGGCTGATCGAGCGGGAGCCTCACCATGCCACTGCAGTACCCCTTTTCTGCCGTCCTCGGCTGCGAGTCCGACGGCACCACCCCGATGGGCCCGATGGGCCTGGCGCTGGTCCTCAACGCGATCAGCCCCGAGATCGGCGGCGTCCTGGTCCGTGGCGAGAAGGGGACCGCGAAGTCGACCACCGTCCGTGCGCTGGCCGAGGTGCTGCCCGCGATCACGGTCCACCCCGGCGACCGGTTCTCCGTCGAACCCGGCGTCGAGACCAGCCCGGACGGCACCTTCACCGAGACCAGCACCCGCCCGGTGCGCCTGGTCGAGCTGCCCGTCGGCGCCACCGAGGACCGGGTGCTCGGGTCGATCCACCTGGAGAAGGCGCTGACCTCCGGCGCGGTCGAGTTCGAGCCCGGGCTGCTGGCCCGCGCGCACCGCGGCGTCCTCTACGTCGACGAGGTCAACCTGCTGCACGACCACCTGGTCGACCTGCTGCTCGACGCCGCCGCCACCGGCCGGGTCACCGTCGAACGCGACGGGGTCTCGCTGGGGCACGCCGCCCGGTTCGTGCTGATCGGCACGATGAACCCCGAGGAGGGCGAGCTGCGACCGCAGCTGCTGGACCGGTTCGGCCTCACCGCCGAGGTCGCCGCCCCCCGCGACCCGGCGCTGCGGGTCGAGGTGGTGCGGCGCCGGATGGCCCACGACGCCGACCCCGAGGCGTTCGTGGCCGCCCACGCCGAGCAGCAGGCTGCGCTCACCCGCCGGATCGACGCCGCCCGGGCCGCACTGGCGAGCACCGTGCTCGGTGACGGGGCGATGCTGAAGATCGCCGAGGTCTGTGCCGCCTTCGACGTCGACGGCCTGCGCGCCGACCTGGTCACCGCCCGCACCGCCCTGGCGCACGCGGCGTGGTCGGGTCGCCGCCACGTCACCCGGGCCGACATCCGCGCCGCCGCGCTGCTGGCGCTGCCGCACCGGCGGCGCCGCAACCCGTTCGACGCTCCGGGTCTGGACGAGGAGCTGCTGGACCAGCTGCTCGGCGACGACGAGCCCGACCCGCCCCACGACCCGCAGGACCCCGAGGGATCCGACGGCCCCGAGCGCCCCGACAGTCCAGACGACGCTGACGGCCCGGACACCCCCGGCGAGGCGGACGCGAGCGGGACCGACCACCCCGGGACCGACGAGCAGCCCGGCGGCGCCGGTCCGGCCCAGTCCGGCCCCAGCGACCTCACCGATCACGCCGGCCAGCCCCGCGACACCGACCCCGCGGCCGAGCAGGCCGAGCAGGCCGGGACCTCCGAGGTCCCCGAGCGCCCGCAGCCCCCCGCCGCACCGGGCGGCCCCGGCTCCGAGCAGCAGCACCGCGCCAGCACCCCGTACCGCCCGAAGCTGCTCACCGTCGACGGCCTCGGCG
>JAEWXC010000076.1 GCA_023396115.1 Actinomycetes bacterium
TGAAAGAGTTACGGCGGCCATAGCGAGAGGGAAACACCCGGTCCCATTCCGAACCCGGAAGTTAAGCCTCTCAGCGCCGATGGTACTGCAACCGGGAGGTTGTGGGAGAGTAGGACGCCGCCGGACAATTTTTTGGTGATGGGTCACCCCCTATTGGGGGTGGCCCATCACTGCATTCCAGGGGCGTGGATCTCCCTGACATACTGGTCGCGTCCGTGCAGGAGCAGGGAGAGGCAACCGTCGGTGGACAACTCGGTCGAACTCAGTGACCTGGCGCGCTTCCGACGTCTGGGGCAGGACCTGGGCGAGTTCCTGCTCGTCTACAAGTTCGCCCTGGACGAGCTCGGCACCAAGATCAACATCCTGCGCGAGGAGCTGACGTTCCGCCGGGGTGCCTCGCCCATCGAGCACGTGGGGGAGCGGCTCAAGTCCGTGGACTCCATCGTGGCCAAGCTGCAGCGTCGCGGCCTCGAGGCCAATCTGGACGAGGTCCGCCAGCACGTCCGTGACATCGCCGGCGTGCGGATCGTCTGCTCCTTCATCTCCGATGCCTACGAGATCATGGAGATGCTCACCTCCCAGCGCGACGTGCACGTCATCGAGGTCGAGGACTACATCGCCGAACCCAAGGCCAACGGCTACCGCAGCCTGCACCTGATCGTGGAGATCCCGGTGTTCCTCTCCGACCGCGTCGTGTCGACGCCCGTGGAGGTGCAGATCCGGACGGTGGCGATGGACTTCTGGGCGAGCACCGAGCACAAGATCCACTACAAGTACGACCGGGCGGTCCCGGCTGGGCTGGTCGACGAGCTGCACGCCGCGGCCCAGGCCGCCCGTCAGCTCGACGAGACCATGCAACGCCTGCACCTCGAGGTCCGGGGGCCGGCGCGCTCGGACCGGATCCGGCGCGCCTGAGCCACCAGTTCGTCCCAAACTCCGGTACCTGCCGTTCCGACAGGGCAGGCTGTCCCCGACGCGTCCCCCCCGTCCCTGAGGAGAACCATGCCCACCCGTGACCAGATCGTCGCACTGTGCGACTCCTACCTCGCCGCGGTCACCGCCGCCGACGTCGAGGCCACCGTCGCGTTGTTCGCGCCTGACGCCCGTCAGGAGGACCCGGTCGGGTCGCCGGCGAACGTGGGCCACGACGCGATCCGGACCTTCTTCACCGCCAGCGCCGAGGTCCCGCTGCGAGCCACCCGGTACGGTCCGGTCACCGTCATGGGCAACCGGGCGGTCTTCCAGGTGCTGATCACGATGCCGACCCCCGACGGCGACTTCCGGATGCTGTTCGCCGACGTCGTGACGGTCGACGACGAGTGCCGCATCACCGAGCTCCTCGGCTTCGCCGACGGGGAGGCGGACCTGACCGACGCCCCCGGTGCACGCGAGGTCCTCGGCTGATCGGTTCCACCGTCACCCACGACGCCCCCGGTTGCCCGAGCAGCCGGGGGCGTCGTGCGTCCCGGTGCCGTGAGCCGTCGGCGGGGGAGTACAGTGCTGAGTACTACAGATCGTCGTAGCCGGTGTCCTTCGGCACTCCCCGGAGTCCCGGCAGAGGGAGGTCGTGATGTCGACGCAGTCGCAGGCTCCGGTGTTGCTGGCAGTGGCCCACGAGGGGTGGGAGGCGGCAGCACGCTTCGCCGTCGCCGAGGCCCGGATGAGGGGCACCGGACTGCACCTGGTGCACGTGGGCGAACTGGCCCCGGGCATGCCACAGGCGATCCTGATCGCCGACGTCGACCTCTCCGGACCCGGACGACAGCTGCTCAGCGAGGTCCGGGAACAGGTCAGCGCCCTCGACCCCGACCTGCGGGTGACCACCCAGTTCGAGATGGGCAGCCCGGTGAGCACCCTGGTGGAGCTCGGCCGGGGAGCAGCCGTGGTGGTGACCCAGCACCGTGACCTGTCCGCCTGGGCGCGGATCGTGCTCCGTTCCGTCAGCGCCGGGGTGGCGGCCCGCGCGTCGGTCCCGGTCGTCGCCGTGCCGGAGGGCTGGACGGCGCCGGAACAGGGACGGGTCGTCGTCGGGGTGGACGACCCCGCGACGGCGGCACCGGTCGTCCAGGCCGGTCTCCGGGCAGCCCGGGCCCGTGGCGTGGGCCTGGACGTCGTGCACGGGTGGGTGATGCCGGTCGGGTACGAGCAGGTCGTGTTCGCCGCCGAGGACCAGGAGCGGTGGATCGACGAGGTGACGGCGTCGCTGGAGGAGTTGGCCACCCGGGTGGTGGACGGAGCCGACGACGTCGACGTCCGGGTGCGGGTGCTGCGCGCGCACCCGGCGGACGCGCTGCACGAGGCCGCCGAGGGGGCCTGCCTGGTCCTGATGGGTCGGCACGAACCCCTCATCCCTGTGGGCAGCTACCTGGGCTCCGTGGCCCGCGCGGTCTTCCGGGACGCCCCCTGCCCGGTCGGCCTGGTGGACCTGCACCCGCACCGGGGTTCCCAGGGCTGAGGCGTCCGCCTGTCCGACGCGGTGAACGAACGTTCACCTCGGTCGGCACAATGGGGGCATGACCAAGACGAACCCGGGCAACTTCTTCGAGGACTTCACCGTCGGGCAGGTGATCGCGCACGCCACGCCGCGCACCGTCACCGAGGGGGACCGCGCCCTGTACGGCGCGCTGTACCCGACCCGCTTCGCCGTGCCCTCGTCGGCCGAGTTCGCCGCCTCCGTCGGCCTGGACCCCGCTCCGGTGGAGGACCTCGTCGCGTTCCACGTCGCCTTCGGCAAGACGGTCCCGGACATCTCGCTGAACGCGGTGGCCAACCTCGGCTACGCGGAGTGCCGGTTCCTGCAGCCCGTCGTCCCCGGGGACACCCTGAGCACCAGCTCGGAGGTGATCGGGCTCAAGCAGAACTCCAACGGTCGCTCCGGTGTCGTCTACGTGCGGTCCACCGCGGTCAACCAGCGAGGGGAGGTCGCCCTGGAGTGGGCGCGCTGGGTGATGGTGCACAAGCGCGACCCGGAGTCGCCGGCGCCCGAGACGGTGCTGCCCCAGCTGGCCGACGCCGTGGCGGCCGAGGACCTGGTGGTGCCGGCCGGCCTCGACTTCACCGGCTACGACTTCGCGGCGGCCGGGGAGCCGCACCGGTTCGACGACTACACCGTCGGGGAGCGCATCGACCACGTCGACGGCGTCACGTTGACCGACGCGGAGCACATGATGGCCACCCGGTTGTGGCAGAACACCGCCAAGGTGCACTTCAACACCGAGGCCCGCCCCGACGGGCGCCGGCTCGTGTACGGCGGGCACGTCATCTCCCTGGCCCGTGCCCTGAGCTTCAACGGCCTGGCCAACGCCCAGCTCATCGTCGCGGTGAACGCCGGGTCGCACGTCGCCCCGGCCTTCGGCGGGGACACCGTCTACGCGTGGTCGGAGGTCCTGGACAAGGCCGACACGGATGCTCCCGGCGTGGGTGCCCTGCGGTTGCGCCTGGTTGCCACCCGGGGCCGTGACGAGACGATGACGCTGCGCGGCGAGGACGGCAAGTACGCCGACGGGGTGCTGCTGGACCTCGACCTGTGGGTGCTCGTGCCGCGCTGACCCCACCGGGTGCGCGACCCGGCACGTCCCACGGCCGGGACGTGTCGGGGGTCCCCCGTACCGTGGAAGGCGTCGAGAGGAGTGGGCATGGACGAGCCGGTCGAGGAGCGGGTCCCCGGACCCGAGCCGTACGAACGGGCCGCCAGCGGCGCGGACCGTGCGACGGAGCAGGCGTGGGCCGACCTGGAACGGCGGCTGTCGGCGCGGCTGGCCTCGATGTCCACCGACGACGGGGGCGACCACCTGGTGGTGCTGCTGCCCGACGACTCGAGCACCGGCAACCGGTACGTGCAGTTCGCCGCAGCCGGCGACCCGGTCCGGATCCGCGGCGAGGTGGTGGGCAACCGCTACCTGGAGCCGGCGGGCCGACTCGACGGCGCCACGCTGCAGCGTCTGGTGGGCTGGGGCTGGACCCTCTCCGACGACGAGCACGCCGACGACCACCTGCACGGCCAGCACCCCAGTGACCACGTGCGCGACGAGCACGGCGGCACCGGAACGGGCGGCGGCGAGCCGCCCCAGGACGTCGAGGGCAACCACCACTGCGAGGTGGACCGGGGCGACGCCGCGGTGCTCGCCTCCCGGGTGGTCCCGGTGCTGCGCGACATCTTCCAGCTGCCCACGCCCGAGCTGCTCTCCGTCCAGGCGTGGGGCCCCACCGAGCACCGGGTCTCCGAGCTCGGCATCACGCTGGTCGCCGACGTCCCGGTCGACGTGGTCGACGCCACCGAGCCCGACGAACCCCTCGAGCCGGTCCTGGCGCACTTCCCCGGCGGGGTCGACGAGCTGGCCGACATGGTGTCCACGGTGGTGGAGGAGTTCACCGGCGCCCCGGCGGTGCGTGACGAGGACGGGGACTTCGTGCTCGAGCGGGACGGCCAGGTGCTGTGGGTGCGGGCCCGGGCCGACCAGCCGGCCGTCGAGGTGGCGTGCGCCGTGCTGCACGGGGTGCGCTCGCGGCGCCAGACCGCCGTGGAGCTGGGACTGTTGAACCGGGACCACACCTGGACCCGGTGGCTGCTGCGGGGCCGCTCGATCTGGATGACCGTGGTGGTCCCCGGTGCCCCGTTCGTGCCGCAGCACCTCAGCGCCATGCTCGCGGTTGCCTTCGACGCCGTCGCCGAGAACCGGGAGGACCTGGCGCTGCGGACCGGGGGCACCCCCGAACCACGCGGCTGAGCGCCCGCGTCACCCGGAGAGCACGACCGCCAGCTCAGTCATCGCCAGGGCCAGGACTGCCACCGCCAGGAACGCCGGTGCCCGACCGCCGCGGGGGCGGGCCCGGGGCCGTGGACGCGGGTGGATTCCCCCGGCGCGTCGGCTCCGGACCCGGCTCTCCACCGCCACCCAGCCCGAGAGCACGATCGCGGCGCCCGCGCCCGGCAGTGCCGCGACCCCCAGCTCGGAGAAGGCCAACCGGCCGAGCACAGCGGCACCGACCATCAGGGACAGGGCCGTGCGCTGCCACGCCAGCTGGGTCCGTTCGTGGGCCAGCCCCGGGTCACGCGCGCCCGGCGTCATCGTCGACACCGCGGTGCCGACGGGTGACCCGGGCCGGTCACCACAGCGCGACGAGCAGCAGCAGGGTCACCAGCAGCAGGCCGACCGTGAGCACCGGGGCCAACGGCGAGGACGGCAGCGGTTCACCGCGTCGCATCGCCCGCTCGGCCCGGGCCCAGCGCAGCCAGGACGCTCCAGCGCACAGCGCACCGAGCACCAGCAGCGCCACCACCAGCACCTGGCGGACGACGGAGTCCAGCGGCAGGTCGAAGGCGTCCAGCGCGACCCCGCCGGCGACCAGGGCCAGGGCGGTCCGCAACCAGGCCAGGAACGTGCGTTCGTTGGCGAAGCTGAACCGCGGGTCGGGCTCGCTGCCCGTCCCGTAGACCCATCCCGGCCACCGCTGTTCGCTCACCGGCCGAGCCTCCCACACGCCGCGGTCCCGGTGGGAGCCTGTTCCCACCCCGGGTGCGGGCCTCAGACCGCCCGTGCCGCCGCCCGGCCGGCCGCGCGGCCGGAGAAGATGCAGCCGCCGAGGAACGTGCCCTCCAGAGCGTTGTAGCCGTGCACGCCGCCGCCACCGAAGCCGGCGACCTCCCCGGCCGCGTACAGCCCCGGGAGCACGGACCCGTCCGCGTCCAGGCACTCCCCGTCCAGGGTGGTCTCCAACCCGCCGAGGGTCTTGCGGGACAGGATGTTCAACCGCACCGCGATCAGGGGGCCGTGGGCCGGGTCGAGGATGCGGTGCGGCTTGGCCACCCGGATCAGCTTGTCCAGCAGCACCTGGCGGGCGTTGTTGATTGCCATCAGCTGCAGGTCCTTGGAGTAGGCGTTGCCCAGCTCGGCGTCGCGCGCCTCGATCTGGCGGCGCAGGTGGGCCTCGTCCACCACCGCTCCGTCGCGGGCGAGCTTGTTCATCCCGGCCACCAGGTCGGTCAGGTTGTCGGCCACCACGAAGTCCTCGCCGTGGTCCAGGAACGCCTGCACCGGCCCCGGGGCTCCCTTGGCCAGGCGGGACTTCAGCAGGAACCCGATGTCCTTGCCGGTCATGTCCGGGTTCTGCTCCGAGCCCGACAGCGCGAACTCCTTCTCCACGATGGAGCGGGTCAGCACGAACCAGGAGTAGTCGTGGCCGGTGGCCATGATGTCGCGCAGCGTGCCGAGGGTGTCGAAGCCGGGGAACGAGGGCGCCTGGAACCGCTCGCCGGTGGCCGAAAACCACATCGAGGAGGGGCCGGGGATGATCCGGATCGCGTGGTCGGGCCAGATCGGGTCCCAGTTGGCGATGCCCTCGGTGTAGTGCCACATCCGGTCCGAGTTCACGATGCTGGCGCCGGCATCGGCCGAGATGCCCAGCATCCGGCCGTCCACGTGCGCCGGGACACCGGCGATCATGTGCTTCGGCGCCTCCCCGAGCCGGTCGGTGGGCCAGTTGCGTCGGATCTCGTCGAAGTTGTGGCCCACGCCGCCGCTGGTGACGACCACCGCCTGGGCGGTGAGCTCGAAGTCGCCGGCCGTCTCGCGGTTCGACGCCACGCCGCGCTCGGCGTCGTCGGGTGCCAGCACCGTGCCCCGCACGCCGGTCACGGCACCGTCGGTGCGGACCAGCTCGTCGACCCGGTGCCGGTGCGCGAAGGTGACCTGACCGGTCCGCTCCGCGGCCTCCACGCGCTCCAGGAAGACGCGGACGACCTCCGGGCCGGTGCCCCAGGTGATGTGGAACCGGGGGACCGAGTTGCCGTGGCCACCGGCGCGGCCGTCGCCGCGCTCGGCCCAGCCGACGTTCGGCATCAGCTTGAGCCCCAGGTCGGTCAGGTAGGCCCGCTTCTCGCCGTGGGCGAAGTTCACGTACGCCTCGGCCCACTGGCGCGGCCAGTGGTCCTCCCGGTCACGGTCGAACTGGGCGCTCCCGTACCAGTCCTGCAGGGCCAGGTCGACGGAGTCCTTGATCCCCATCCGGCGTTGTTCGGGGGAGTCGACCAGGAAGAGCCCGCCCAGTGACCAGAAGGCCTGGCCCCCGCGGTTGTGCTCGTTCTCCTGGTCCACGACCACGACCTTCTTGCCGGCCAGGACCAGCTCGTGGGTGGCCACGAGCCCGGCCAGACCGGCTCCGACGACGATGACGTCCGCTGCACGCATGAGCACGATTCAACCCCATCGGCCCCAGAACTGGACACCTGTCTGGTCAGATGGTGGTGACGAGTCCGAGGATGGACCCGCCCGGATCGGCGGACGCCTGCCGGCCCGCCCCGACCCCCAGGAGAGCCACCGTGACCTCGACGCCCCCGCCACCGGCGGCCGCGGACCTGCCGCTGCGTGAGCGCGTGCGCCTGCTCTCCGGCGGCGACTTCTGGCACACCGCCCGGGTCACCGGCGTGGACCCGGTACGGATGAGCGACGGGCCGCACGGGATGCGGGTCCAGCTCGCCACCGGCGACCAC
The DNA here is from genome assembly GCA_023396115.1 of Actinomycetes bacterium. Classification (GTDB taxonomy): domain Bacteria; phylum Actinomycetota; class Actinomycetes; order Propionibacteriales; family Nocardioidaceae; genus Nocardioides. The sequence continues at coordinate 7,490 of JAEWXC010000076.1, forward strand.
CTGGGGCTCTCGGGAAGCGAACCGTCGACCTGCTTCCCCCCGGCGGTGACGCTGGCCTCGACCTGGGACCCCGACCTGGTCGCCGAGGTCGGGGCCGCGACCGCCGAGGAGGCCAAGGCCCTGGGGGTCAGCCTGGTGCTCGGCCCCGGGCTCAACCTCAAGCGCCACCCGGCGTGCGGTCGCAACTTCGAGTACTTCTCCGAGGACCCGCTGGTCAGCGGGGTGATGGCCGCGGCGATGGTGCGTGGCATCCAGTCGCGGGGGATCGGTGCGTGCGTCAAGCACTTCGCGGTCAACAACGCTGAGGACCACCGCTTCGTGGCCGATTCGGTGGTCGACCCCCGGACCCTGCACGAGCTGTACCTGTCCGGGTTCGAGCACGTGGTGAGGCAGGCGGACCCGTGGGCGGTGATGGCCTCTTACAACCTCGTCGACGGTGAACAGGTCACCCAGAGCCGGCGGCTGCTGACCGAGGTGCTGCGCGAGGAGTGGGGCTGGGACGGGCTGGTGGTCAGCGACTGGGGCGCCACCGCGGACCGGGCCGCCGGCGTCCGGGCTGGGATGGACCTGGAGATGCCGGGGGGAGGGCGGCTCAACGACGCCGAGGTGCTCGCCGCCGTGGCTGCGGGGAGCCTGGCCGAGTCCGAGGTCACCCGCAGCGCCCAGCGGGTGCTGGACCTGGTCGCCCGCTCCCCGCACCCGGAGCCGGACCGGGCAGCGCGGACGGCGCTGCACGACGACCACGACGCGCTGGCCCGTCGGGTCGCGGCTGCCGGGTCGGTGCTGCTGACCAACGACGGGATCCTGCCGCTGGACCCGGCCGCCCGGATCGGCGTCGTCGGCGCGTTCGCGGCCCAGCCGCGCTACCAGGGCATCGGCAGCTCGATGGTCACCCCGACCCGCACCACGAGTCTCCTGGACGCGTGCGCGGAGCGGGGGATCGAGGTCGGTTACGCGCCCGGCTACGACCCCGACGAGTCAGGCCCCGACGCGGCGCTCGTGGACGAGGCGGTGCAGCTCGCCCGGTCCGTCGAGGTCGTGGTGCTGATGCTCGGCCTGCCCGGGCCGTACGAGAGCGAGGGGTTCGACCGGGACCACCTGGACCTGCCCGAGCAGCACGTGGCGCTGCTGGAGGCCGTCTGTGCCGCCAACCCGCGCACCGTGGTGGTGCTCTCCCACGGTTCTCCGGTCACCAGCGACTGGCACGAGCGACCCGCGGCGGTGCTCGAGGCCTACCTGGGCGGCCAGGCCGGGGGAGCAGCGGTGGCCGACGTGCTGCTCGGGGACGCCGAGCCGGGCGGACGCCTGGCCGAGTCGTTCCCGGTCCGGGCCGCGGACCTGGCCGCGCACGCCTGGTTCCGGGGCACCACGCCGCGCCAGGTGCAGTACCGCGAGGGGCTCCTGGTCGGCTACCGGCACCTGACCACCGCCGGGGTGCCGGCCCGCTGGCCGTTCGGGCACGGGCTCGGGTACACCACGTTCGACTGGACCGCACCGCGGGTCGACCGGAACCGGATCGAACCCGGCGACCCGTTGGTCGTGGAGGTCACGGTCACCAACACCGGCGACCGTGCCGGCTCGGACGTGGTGCAGGTCTACCGCCGTGACCGCACCGGTGCGGTGACCCGGCCGCGTCGCGAGCTGGTCGGGTTCGCCAAGGTCCGGCTGGCGCCGGGGGAGAGTGCCGTGGTGCGGGTCGAGCTGACCGACCGCGCCCTGGCCCACCACGACGGCACCCGTTGGCAGGTGGCGCCGGGCCGGTACGACCTGGAGGTGGCCCGGTCCAGCGAGGCGGTGGTGCACGTGCTCGACGTGGCCGTCGGGGTCGCGCCCGGGACCCCGCCCGCCCCCGACCGGCCGGTCACGGTCGCCGAGGGGGAGGCGGAGTTCGTGACCCGGTACGGGCGAGCCCTGCCCGAGGTCGTCGCGACCCGCCCGTTCACCCGCAACTCGACGATCGAGGAGCTCGCCGTCACCAGTGTCGGACGGCTGCTCGCCGCCGGGATGCGCCGGGCCTCCCCGGTCGGCGCGGAGGATCTGAGTCCCGGCACCCGGCTGATGATCGAGCGGTCGATGGCCGAGATGCCGCTGCGCGCGGCCGCCACGTTCTCGGCCGGCGCGCTGTCCTGGCCGGTCGTGGACCTGCTGCTGGACCTGGCCAACGGCCGTTACGCGGGAGCCGCTCGTCGGACCGGTGGCCTGGTGGTCGCCGGCGTCCGCCGGGCGCTCCGTCGACGCTGAGCGGACTGCTGGGCCGGCGGGAGCCGCGGGTGCTGTCGCCGGGCCGTGCAGTCAAGTTGGGCGACTGCCCGGAAAAACCTGACACATACTGACATTACTGTCGGGTAGTGCCAACGCCGTGCCGTCGGGTCCGCTAGACATCTCCCACCACCACTTGAGGGAGAGAACGCACATGAACGAATCGGTCGTCGGCTCACCGACCCGCCGCGGAGTCCTGCTGGGGGGCGGGTCCGTGCTGGGTGCCGCGGCACTGGGGCTCCGCCTCCCGGCAGCGAGCGCTGCCGTCCCCACCGCTCCGCTCACCGACGGGGCCCGGGTCCCGGTCCTGGTCATCGGTACCGGGTACGGCGGCGCCGTCGCCGCGCTGCGCCTGGCCCAGGCCGGGGTGCCGGTGCACATGGTCGAGATGGGCATGGCCTGGGACACCCCCGACAAGAACGGCAAGCGGTTCAGCGCCATGCTGAGCCCCGACGACCGCGCCTACTGGCTGCGCACCCGCACCAAGCAGCCGATCTCGAAGTTCCTGGGCTTCCCGATCGACAAGAACGTCAACAAGTTCACCGGCCTGCTCGACGCCGAGGAGTTCTCCGGCATCACCGTCTACCAGGGCCGTGGTGTCGGTGGCGGCTCGCTGGCCAACGGCGGCATGGCCGTCACCCCGCGCCGCAGCCGGTTCAGCCAGGTGCTGCCGACCGTCCCGGCCGAGGAGATGTACTCGGTCTACTACCCGCGCGCCAACGCTGCGCTCGGGGTCAACCACGTCGACCAGGCGTGGTGGGAGAAGACCCCCTACTACCAGTACGCGCGGGTGGGTCGGAAGCACGCACAGCGCTCCGGCTTCGAGTTCGTGATGGTGCCCAACGTCTACGACTTCAACTACATGAAGCAGGAGGAGGCCGGGAAGGTCACCAAGTCCGCGCTCAACGCCGAGGTCATCTTCGGCAACAACCACGGCAAGCGGACCCTGCAGGAGACCTACCTGGCCCAGGCGACCGCCACCGGGCGGGTCCAGATCTCCGCGCAGCACGAGGTCACCGACGTCGTGCCCGCCCCGGGCGGCGGCTACACCGTCCGGGTGCGTCAGCTCAGCACCACCGGGGAGACCGTGGCGACCAAGACGGTCACCGCCGACCGGGTCTTCTTCGCCGCCGGCTCGGTGGGCACCTCCAAGCTGCTGGTCAAGCTGAAGGCCACCGGCTCGCTGCCGCGGCTCAACGACGAGGTCGGCCAGGGCTGGGGCGACAACGGCAACGTGATGGTCGGCCGGGCCAACCACATGTGGGACGCCACCGGGTCCAAGCAGTCCTCGATGCCCACCGCCGGCATCGACAACTGGGACGCCGGCGGCGCCTTCGCCGAGGTGGCCCCGGTGCCCGCCGGGATCGAGACCTTCGCCTCGATGTACCTGGCGATCACCAAGAACCCGAACCGGGCCCGGTTCACCTGGAACGCGCTGACCCAGCGGGTGGACCTGTCGTGGACCACCGCCATGAAGCAGCCAGCGATCACCATGGCCAAGACGATCTTCGACAAGATCAACAAGAAGGAGGGGACGATCTACCGGACCGACCTCTTCGGCACCGCCAAGGTGTGGGGCGACGGGCTCACCTACCACCCGCTCGGTGGCGCGGTCCTGGACAAGGCGACCGACAACTACGGCCGCCTGCACGGCTACGACGGGTTGTACGTGATCGACGGGGCGCTGATCCCCGGCAACACCACGGTCAACCCGTTCGTCACCATCACGGCACTGGCCGAGCGCAACATCGAGAAGATCGTGGCGACCGACCTGCGCGCCTGATCAGCCCGCGCCACCCAGCCGGGCCAGCAGCCCGGCGAACGGATCCCCGTGACCACCCCGGTCACGGGGATCCGTGTGTCCGGGGGCGGTGCCGGACGGGTTGCGTGACTGGGTGCCTGACCGGGTGCTGCCGGTGATCCGGCCCGCGTCGGACCGGGTCCACTCCCGCACTGCCCAGCGCTCCCGGACCCGCCAGCCCTGCGGCAGCCGCACCCAGTGGTCGACGTAGCGGAACCCGGAGGTGAAGTTCGCCCGGGCGTCGTCGGCCGGGCTGCCCCAGTGCACGGCGGTCCCGTAGGTCTCGCTGGCGGCCTCGTCGCCGGCCAGGTGGCACAGGTGGTTGCCGACCAGGTGCATGGTGCCGTCCAGCCGCGGCAGCAGCCGACCCAGCCAGGCCACGTAGTCGTCGGCACCGCCGTCGAAACCGGTGTGGTGGTCCACCCCGTCGGGGGCGTAGACGGCGCGGATCCCCGGCAGGTCGAGCCGGTCGACGGCGCGGCAGTAGGCCAGCACCTGCTGGTGGATCTCGAAACGGTCCTGCTCGGGCGTGCTCACGCCGGGGACGCTAGCGCCCGCGGGCCGCCGGCGCGGGGCGCCGTCCCGGTCCGGGACCGCGCCCCGCGGACGCAGCACCGCCCGGCAGCGGACGCTGCCGGGCGGTGCTGTGTGGAGCTGTGCTGGTCGCTCAGCGACCTGCTGGGGTCACTTGACCTTCCAGGCGATCGCGACCCGGTTGGTACCGGAGCCGGCGTTGGTCACCGGGACGTAGACCCGCGAGATCTTCTTGTTGAACTTGACCTTGATGAAGGCGCCCTTCTTCTTCAGCTTGGCGCGCTTGAAGGAGACCTTGCCCTTCTTGGTCACGACCACCACGGTCAGGCCGTTGGACTTCTTGCGCGGGCCGTACTGGCGCAGGCGCAGCTTCGTCTTCTTGTTGACGCTGCTGTTGGGGCGCAGCATCAGCGGGTACGAGGCGTACGCCGGCAGGGTGATGCTGCCGCCGCTGCGGGCGCCGCGGCCCAGCGTGTAGGTCTGCGGCGAGACGGTGCGGTACTTCTTGCCCTCGGGGAATCCCTTGCGGGGAATCGTGAGGCGGGCGGCGTAGTCGGCGTAGACGCGGTTCATGCCGCCCTTGCGCTTGAGCACCTTCTTGAGCGACTTGACGCTCTGGCGCTTGCCGGCGGACTTCTGCCAGACGTTCTTGACGATGCCCTTGCCGTAGCGCTTGGTCAGGTATTCCCAGAAGATCCAGTTGCCGTACTGCTCGAGGCGGTTGCGGTCGTAGAGCAGCAGCGAGTTCCACGGCGCGGCCAGCTGGCTGGTGCGCAGGTACTGGCGGTTGTCGTTAACGCCGTCGTAGACGCGCTCCTCGGCCCAGGTGGCCGTGGACTCCATCATCCAGCGGTGCTCGAGCACGTCGTAGGAGTACTGGACGGCGTGGAAGAACTCGTGGGCCGCGGTGGCCTTGAGGGCCTTCTTCGGCGGGGTCGAGAAGCCCTTGAAGTCGTTGTCCAGGGCGCAGTAGCCGCTGGCCGGCCGCCCCTGACCCTTGACGTAGTACTCGGCCTGGCAGTAGCCGTACATGCCCTGCGAGCGCAGCTCGCCCAGGTAGATGTCGAGCTTGCCGTTGCCACCGAGTCGGCCGTCACGCTTGGGGGCGCGGTAGCCGAGCTTGCCGACCTCCTTCTTCCAGACCTGGTTCATCACCCGGAAGGTCTTCTTCGCCCACTTCTTGGTGGTGCGGTCCGCGCCGCTGGTGGTCCAGACCACGCAGAGCTTCGCGTTGCACTTGCGCTTGACCTTGCCCGAGTAGGTGGGGCGGGCGTCGACGGGGTTGGAGTCGCCGAACGGGCGGGCCATGATCGCGTCGGCCTGCTCGGCGGCGTCACCGGTCAGGTGCGGGCGGGCCAGGAAGAGGTCGCGGCGGGCCAGCGTGGCCGACGGGTCGCCGGGCTGGGCCTTGGCGGCGTTGACCCGCTTGGCCACCTTGAGGGCCTGCACGGCGCCGGCCTTGGTGGTCGGGTCCAGCTGCGTGGGCTCCTGGACGATCTTGGGTGCTGGGAGGTCCAGCGGCACGGGCTCGACGGCGTTGGCCGGCCCGGCGAGGGTCGCGGCGGTCGCGAGGGCGGTGGCCATCGCGATCGTCCCGACAGCGAACTTGCTGCGCATGGTGGGGTTCCCCCTCTGTGTGGGTCTGTTCCGGCGGACATCCTGCCCACCGTGGCGCCCAGCAAACTAGCGCGACGCGACCGGGTGGGGGAGTCCCGGGGGTCACATGTCGGCGATGTGCTCGATGATCGCCGTGGTCGAGATGGCCGGGGTGCGGGGCAGGTACACGACCTCGCAGACGTCGTTGAACTCGTCGAACTTGCCCGCCCAGTCGTCGCCCATCACCAGCAGGTCGGCGCCGTGCTCGACCAGGTAGTCGCGCTTGAGCTCGAGGCTCTCCTCCACGAACACCTCGTCGACCACGCGCAGCGCCGAGACGATGGCCAGCCGCTCGGCCTGGCTGAACACCGGGACCCGGCCCTTCTTGCGCTCGTTGAGCGCGTCCGCGCTGACCCCGACGACCAGCCGGTCCCCGAGTGCGGCCGCCCGCTCCAGGACCCGGAGGTGGCCGAGGTGGAAGACGTCGAAGGTGCCGAAAGTGACGACGGTGCGAGGCATGGACCGGATTTTCGCACGAACCGGGCAGGATGGTGGCGATGCCCACGACACCGCCCAGCACCGACCCCACGACCCCGTCCCCGGCCGGGTCGTCCGGACCCGGGGCCCCCTCCCGCCGCCCGGCCCCCGCCGGGCCGCTGCTCAGCGCCGACCTGGCCGGGGACGCCGCCCGGGCCGCCGCGCTGCGACGGATGCGTCTGGTGGCCACCGGGCTGCTCGTCTTGGCCGCAGTGGTCTACGCCCTCACCCTGCACGCGGAGGGGGCGCTCGGCTACGTCAACGCCTTCGCCGAGGCCTCGATGGTCGGCGCGATCGCGGACTGGTTCGCCGTCACCGCCCTCTTCCGTCACCCGCTGGGCCTGCCGGTGCCGCACACCGCGCTCATCCCGCGCCGCAAGGACGACTTGGGCCGCAGCCTGGAGGAGTTCGTCGGCGACAACTTCCTGGCCGAGCCGGTGCTGCGGGAGCGCGTCGCGAAGGCGGAGGTCTCCCGACGGGTGGCCACCTGGCTGGCCGAGCCCGCCCACGCCCGGCGGGTGGTCGACGAGGTGTCGGAGGTCGCGGCGGTGGCGCTGGCGCGGATCCGGGAGGAGCACGTGGCCGAGCTGGTCACCGAGGTGCTGGTCCCGCGGTTCCGGGAGGAACCGCTGGCGCCGGTGGCCGGGACCCTGCTCACCGAGGTGCTCCGCGACGACCTGCACCACAACCTGGTCGACCTGGCCCTCGACGAACTGCACCGCTGGCTGGTGCTGCACGCCGACACCTTCACCACCGTGCTGGCCGAACGGGCGCCGTGGTGGACCCCCGAACGGCTCAACGACCGGGTCACCGCCCGGGTGCACACCGAGGTGGTGCGGTGGGTGGTCGACATCCGCGACGACCCGCACCACCGGGCCAGGGCAGCCCTGGACGAGCTCCTGGGCCAGCTGGCCCAGGACCTGCTGCACGACCCGGACACCGCCCAGCGGTGCGAGCGGCTCAAGGAACGGCTGCTCGACCACCCCCAGCTGGCCGCCACCTCGATCTCCCTGTGGCAGGCGCTGCGACGGGCGCTGCTGGAGGCGTTGCGCGACCCGGACGGGACGCTGCGGCAGCGGCTGGTCACCGAGCTGACCCGGTTCGCCGGCCAGGTCGCCGTCGACGAGGACCTGCAACGACGAGCCGACGCCGCCGTCGCCGACGGCGTGGTCTTCGCCGTCGACCGCTACGGCACCGAGCTCACCTCGGTGATCACCCACACCGTCGAGCAGTGGGACGGCAAGGAGGCGGCCAGCCGGATCGAGCTGCTCGTCGGCAAGGACCTGCAGTTCATCCGGATCAACGGCACCGTCGTCGGGGGACTGGTGGGGCTGCTGATCCACGCCCTCAGCGAGCTGCTGGGCTGATCGGGACCGAGCTCAGGCCCCGAGGTTCCAGCGGTACCGGGCGGTGGGGACCAGGTCGAGGCCGTCGGCGGCGCCGAACGTGGCGACCGAGGCCATCAGCTCGGTGATCCGCCGGTTCAATTCGGCGTCGTCGCCCCCGGAGCCGTAGAAGACGTGCACGTCGGTGGCGGCCGCCTCGTGGAAGAGCTCCTCGACGACCGCGGCGACGTCCTGGCCGTCGCCGTCCACGGCGCTGCCGAGCGGCTCCAGCACCCGGTTCTGCACGTAGCCGAAGGTGTCCTGGGTGTCGATCGCGACCTGCGTGTGGTTCCCGAGCCACCGCTCGCGCCACTCCTCGTAGGGCATCTCGGCCGGCCGGCGCAGGAAGGCGAGGTTCGCCATCGCGGAGGTCCGCTCGCCGTCGGCCAGGTCCGGGCCGGGCAGCGGCACCGTCTCCTCGACGGTCCAGGCGGGACCGGACAGGCCGGTGCTCGTCGCGGCGGCCAGCAGCTCCTCGGCGGGGACCGGGCCCCACACCGCCACGGTGCCGCTGAGCGGGGTCGCCATCGCGTCCAGCCGCATCGCCGCGTCGAAGGCCGGGTCGGGGGCGTTGACCTGGACGGCGCTCGCGCCGGCCCGGCGCAGTGCATCGCGCAGCGCGGGGTCGAGGAGCTGCTCGGTGGTCGCGGACTGGGTGGCGAGGATCACTTTGGTGACGGTCATGGCGCCACAGTGGCAGAGGTCGGGCGAGAGTGGGGTGCTGCTCCCGGTCGCGGGGTGCCGGTGGGACACAGGCGTGCCCGGCGGGCGATGATGGGCAGATGAGCGCACCTGTGGAGGTCCCGATCACCGACGAGACGATCAGGCTGGGCCAGTTCCTCAAGCTGGCCAACCTGGCCGACACCGGCGCCGACGCCAAGGAGATGCTGGTGCGTGGTCTGGTGCAGGTCGACGGGGAGGTGGAGACGCGCCGCGGGCGCCAGCTCCGCCCCGGCGACGTGGTCACCGTGGGTGGGGCCGGCGCCCGCGTGGCGGCACCGGGGACCGTCGTGGACGACGGCCTGCCCTGGTAGGACTCAGCGCACGCCGAGCAGGTCCACCACGAAGATCAGGGTCTCGCCGCCCTTGATGACGCCGCCGGCGCCACGGTCGCCGTAACCCAGGTGCGGCGGGATGACCAGCCGGCGGCGGCCGCCGACCTTCATGCCCTGCACGCCGGTGTCCCAGCCGGAGATGACCTGGCCGATGCCCAGGCGGAACTGCAGCGGCTCGCCACGGTTGTACGAGGCGTCGAACTCCTCGCCGGTCGAGTGCGCCACGCCCACGTAGTGCACGGCCACGGTCGAGCCGGCGGTGGCCTCGTCGCCGTCGCCGACCACCAAGTCGGTGATCTCGAGGTCGGTGGGGGCGTCACCCAGGTGCGGGTCGACGTCGGGCTTGCTCATGGTGGTCCTTCCGGGTGGTCGGTCAGGTCTGGTGGACGTAGGAGTCCAGCTGGTCACGCTCGAACTCGAGCTGCGACATCCGGCTCTTCACCACGTCACCGATGCTGATGATGCCAGCCAGGTCCCCGTCCTCCAGCACCGGCAGGTGCCGGATCCGGGCCTCGGTCATCGTCTCCATCACCGACTCGATGAGATCGGTCCCGGTGCAGGTGTGCAGGTCGGTGACCATCAGGTCCGAGACCGGGCGACCCAGCAGGTCGGCGTCGCGGCCCAGGTGTCGGACCACGTCGCGCTCGCTGACGATCCCCACGACCGTGCCGCCGTCCACGACCACCAGGGCGCCGATGTTGTGCTCGGCCAGCAGCGCCACCAGCTCGGCGACCGTGGCGCCCGGCGGCACGGTGACCACGTCGGGGGAGTCCTTGGCACTGACCACGTCGTTGATGCGCACGGCTGCCTCCTGGAGGGTCGGACCTGGCGCTCCACGGTAGCCGGGGCGGCGCGTGCGGGGAAGGGCCGCAGGAGCGGGGTCAGCCCTGGGGGCGCCGCGAGCGCAGGTCGTGCACCCGGCCGCCCGAGGGCGGCGGGGAGTCCGGGTCGTCCTCGTCGTGCGGGAGACCGCCGAGGAAGGCCAGCGCCGCGTCGTGCAGGTGCCCGTTGGAGGCCAGCGCGTTGCCGCCCCAGGGCCCGGGCTGGTCGGCCATCGAGGTGAACCGGCCCCCGGCCTCGCGCACGATCACGTCGAGCGCGGCCATGTCGTAGGTCTCCAGCTCGGGCTCGGCGGCCAGGTCGACGGTGCCCTCGGCGACCATCATGTAGGACCAGAAGTCGCCGTAGGCCCGGGTGCGCCAGCACCGCCGCTGCAGGGCCAGGAAGTCCTCCAGCCGGCCGCGGTCCTCCCAGCCGGTCAGCGAGGAGTAGGACAGGGAGGCGTCCTCGAGCCGGCGCACGTCGGAGACGCGGCACTCGGTGGCCTTGAGCAGCGAGCGACCGGTCCACGCCCCGCCGCCGGCCGAGGCCCACCAGCGGCGCTGCAGCGCCGGGGCGGAGACCACCCCGACCACGACCTCGCCGTCGACCACGAGCGCGATCAGGGTCGCCCAGACCGGCACGCCGCGGACGAAGTTCTTGGTGCCGTCGATCGGGTCGATGATCCACTGGCGCTGGGAGTGGCCGGTGGCGCCCTGCTCCTCGCCGAGCACCGCGTCGCGGGAGCGGACCCGGGCCAGGGTGCGCCGGATCGCCTCCTCCACGCCCCGGTCGGCGTCGGTGACTGGGGTCAGGTCGGGCTTGCTCATCACGTGCAGGTCGAGCGCCTTGAAGCGCGACATGGACAGCGAGTCGGCGTCGTCGGCCAGGACGTGCGCCAGACGCAGGTCGTCGGTCCAGTCAGCAGGCATGGGCCCCAGCCTAGTGCCCGGCCCGGGTCAGTCGCGGTCGGAACCCTCGCGGGCGGCCAGCAGCCGGCGGAACGAGGTGACCCGGTCCGGGTCCAGCTCCTCGGCCGCCACCGCCTCGTCCAGGCCGCACTCGGGTTCGGCCTCGCCGTGGGTGCAGCCACGCGGGCAGTCGACCACGGCGTCGAGCAGGTCGGGGAAGGCGCCGATCAGGTCGCCCGGCTCGACGTGGGCCAGCCCGAAGGACCGGATGCCCGGGGTGTCCACGATCCATCCCTCGCCGCGACCGTCGGGTCCGGGCAGTTCGAGCATGTACGCCGAGGTGGAGGTGTGCCGGCCGCGACCGGTGACGGCGTTGACCCGCCCGACCTCCCGGTCCGCGTCCGGGACCAGGGCGTTGACCAGCGTGGACTTGCCCACGCCGCTGTGCCCGACCAGGACGCTGGTGCGCCCCAGCAGGTGCTCGCGGACCGGGCCGGGGTCGGCACCGCGCTGGGTGACCACCCACGGGACCCCCAGCGAGCGGTAGGTCGACAGCAGCGTCTCGGGGTCGGCCAGGTCGGCCTTGGTCAGCACCAGCAGCGGGTCCATGCCGGCGTCGTAGGCGGCCACCAGGGCCCGGTCGATGAGCCGGGGCCGCGGTTCGGGGTCGGCCAGCGCGGTCACCACCACGAGCTGGTCGACGTTGGAGACGATCACCCGCTCCACCGGGTCGTCGTCGTCGGCGGTGCGGCGCAGCACGGTGGACCGGTCCACGACCTCGACGATCCGGGCCAGCGAGCCGTCGTCGCCCGACACGTCACCCACGACCCTCACCCGGTCGCCCACCACGACACCCTTGCGCCCGAGCGGGCGCGACTTCATCGCCATCACGGTGCGCCCGTCCAGGAGCAGCGTGAACCGGCCCCGGTCCACGGTCACCACCACGGCCTCGACGGCGTCGTCGTAGCTGGGCCGGTCCTTGGTCCGGGGCCGGGTCCGCCGACGCGGGCGCTCGTAGTGCTCGTGGTCGGTCTCGTCGTAGCGCTGACGCGGGCTCACCGGCGCCCTCGCCCGGTCACCGCTGCCACAACCCGGACCAGAACCCGGCGAAGTCGGGGAACGTCTTGGACGTGGTGGCCACGTCGCGGACCAGCACGTCGTCGACCGCTGCTCCCAGGATCACCCCGGCGTGCGCCATCCGGTGGTCGGCGTAGGTGCGGAACTCGGCGCCGTGCAGCGGTGCCGGGGTGATCGAGAGCCCGTCGGGCCGCTCGGTCACGTCGGCACCGAGCCGACCCAGCTCGGTGGCCAGCGCCGCCAGCCGGTCGGTCTCGTGGTCGCGGATGTGTGCGACCCCGCGCAGGTGGCTGGGGCCCTCGGCCAGGGCGCACAGGGCCGCCACCGCCGGGGTCAGCTCGCCCACGTCGTGCAGGTCCAGGTCCACGCCCACCAGCCGGTCCGGGCCGGTGACCCGCAGTCCCTCGGGCTCGTGCGTGACGGTGCAGCCCATCAGGGTGAGGATCTCGCGCAGGGCGTCGCCGGCCTGGGTGGTGCTCCGGGGCCAGTGCCGGACCAGCACGGTGCCGCCGGTGACCGCGGCGAGTGCCACGAACGGGGCGGCGTTCGACAGGTCCGGCTCGACCGTGTGGTCGACCGCGCGGACCGGGCCGGGGGCGACCCGCCACCGGTTGGCCTGCTCGGCGTCGACCTCGACACCGTGCCGGCGCAGCACCTCGACGGTCATGTCCAGGTGCGGCTGGCTCGGCACCGGCTTGCCCTCGTGGATGACCTCGACGCCCTGCTCGTACCGGGCCCCGGCGAGCAGCAGCGCCGAGATGAACTGCGAGGACCGGGAGGCGTCGACCACGACCCGGCCGCCGCGGACGCTGCCGGTGCCGTGCACGGTGAACGGCAGCGCCCCGCGGCCGTCGTCGGCGATGTCGATGCCCAGGGTGCCCAGGGCCCGCAGCACCTCGCCGACGGGGCGGGTGCGCATGTGCTCGTCGCCGTCGAAGGCGACCGGGCCGCGGGCCAGCCCGGCCACCGGCGGGACGAAGCGCATCACGGTGCCGGCGAGCCCGCAGTCGACCTGCGCCGGCCCGCTCAGGTCACCGGGGGTGATCGCCCAGTCGGGGGTCGAGGTGTCCACCACGGCCCCCAGTGCGGTGAGCGCGGAGGCCATCAGCAGCGTGTCGCGCGAGCGCAGCGCACGGTGCACGGTGCTGGGTCCGTCGGCGATCGCGCCCAGCAGCAGTGCCCGGTTGGTCAGCGACTTCGAGCCCGGCAGGTCCACGACGAGGTCGACCGGTCCCCGGGCGCGCGGCGCCGGCCAGGGATCGGCGACGGTGGTCTCGGTGGTGGTCGGCATGACCCGAGCCTATCGAGGGCGGCGGGCGGGGTGGCCGGTCAGGCTCTCAGCGGACCGCGCCCAGGGCCAGGGTGGTGGTGTTGTTCGTGGCGTCGGGGTCGGTGACCGCGTCGCTGGTCACCTCGAAGCGGATCTGGGAGTCGACGCCGAGCAGGGTCAGCCGGACCGAGCCCGGACCGGTCAGCTGGCACACCACCGCAGCCTGGGCCGGTGAGCACCGGGTGTCGGAGGTGATCAGCACGCTCACCCCGGTGCCGGAGATCCGCAGCGTCGCGGGCAGGCCGTCGGGGATCCCCAGGACGTGGGCCTCGACGCCGAGCGAACTCAGCCGGTCGACCCGGACCGACAGGTCGGCGACCGGCAGGGCCGGGGTCGGCTCCGGCGTGGTCGGTTCGGCGCTGGTCGGATCGGACGTGGGCGGCTGCGAGGTGACCGGGTCAGTGGGCTCGGCGGTCGCCGTCGGGCCCCACGTCGGGGAGGTCGTCGGCTCCTCGGTGGGCTGAGTGGGCTCGGCCGTCTGGGTCGGCTGGGTGGGCCCGGTCGTCGGGTCGCTGGTCGGGGCGCTCGTGGGGAACGTGGTCGGCACCGCGGTGGGGAAGGTGGTCACGACCGTCGGCACCCCGGTCGGGGTCGTGGGCGTGGGACCGGTGCTGTCCGGGGTGCCCGTGCCCGTGGGGCGGTCGCCCGCGCCGGTCAGCGGACCCGCGGTGCCGGTCGGGGCGCTGAGCGCAGCCCGCGGCGCCTCACTGCCCGGCGGTCTCGGGTCGGCCCCGCCGAGCACCAGCGCACCGGTGACCACGGTGACCGCGGCGATGCCCGCCACCGACGCGGCGGCCGCCGCCGCGGTGTTGCCGAGGACCAAGTCCCGCACCCGGTCGACCGTCACACCGAGCCAGCCCGGGGCACTCAACGCGCCCAGGGCCCCGGTGGTGCCCAGGTAGGCGGTGCCGGCGACGGCCCCCAGCAGCAGCGGCGCCAGGATGGCGCGCAACTCCGAGTTCACCTCGACCAGCTCCAGGTACACCCCGGTGCAGGGGCGGCAGCCCTCCAGGTGGTGCTCCACCTTCGCGACGTCGCGCCGGGAGAGCGCGTGTCGGACGTAGCCGCCCAGCTGGGAGTGGGTCCACCGGCACGCGTCGTCCTCGAGCTCGGCGGCGTGCTGGGTCAGGAACGCCTGGCGCAGGCCCTCCCGGGCCCGGTAGGCCAGGGCCGCGACCGAGTTGGGGGTCATCCCGAGCAGCGGCGCGATCTCGGCGGGCTTCTGACCCTCCACCTCGGTGTGCCACAGCACCGCCTGCCAGCGTTCGGGCAGTGAGGCGAAGGCGCGGGCCGCGGCCTGGGACTCGAACCCCTCCACCGCTGTGTCGCGGAACGGGACACCGGGGTCGAACGGGGTCAGGTCGTCGGTCGGACGCACCCGCGAGGTGGCCCGGATCCGGTCCACGTGCAGCCGTCGGACCGCGGTCAGCAGGTAGGCGCGGAACGCCACGTCGGGGCCGCCGCCGCGCTGCAGCACCGTCAGGACCTTGGCGAACGCCTCCGCCACCAGGTCGTCGGCGTCCGACGGGGTGACCAGCTGCCGGGCCAGGCGCCGGGCCGCGTCCACGTGCCGCTCGTAGAGGGTGCCGTACGCAGCCCCGTCACCACCCCGGACGGCGGCGATCAGCTCGGCGTCGCCGGGGTCCTCCAGGAGCGGCAGGGTGGTCGACACGTCTGTTCAACGCGCCTGCGGGGAAAACATGACGCCAGTCTAGGGCGCTGCTCGCGGAGGCCGCCGGAAAAAGCTGCACCGAACCGCGTCATGGGGTGGGCAGCGGCCCGTTCCTCCTCCGACCGTGCCGGGACCGGGGGGACCCGATCGGGGGAAACAAGGGGGGTGTGAGGTGGGACTTTTCGCGACGCGACGACGCGGGGGCTCCACCGCCGCTCCCGGAGCCAGCGCTGATCCTGTCGGGGGGCAGGAGGTGCCCGACCACTTCGTGGCGGTCGCCGAGGCGCTGACTTCGGGAGCGAACACCCTCACCGCGTGCGAGGAGGCGGGTCGGGTGCTGGCGGGGGCCGGCACCGATCTCGCCCAGGCCCTGGACGACCTGCGTCTGGTGCACCGGTCCGTGCGGGGAGCGGACCCGGGGTTCGAGGACGTGCGGGCGTTGTCGATGGCCTGGAGCGAGACCACCCTGGCCCACCTCCAGCACGTCTCCTGCGAGGACCCGTTGACCGGGCTCGCCACCCGGGCCCACCTGCGCAGCCGGATGGCGGAGCTCTACGCCCGCGACACCCGCGCCGGCGACCTGCACGCCCTGGTGGTCGTCGAGGCCCCGGTCAGCTCGGCGGGCCACCCGCTCGGGGACGACATCGGCCTGGCCGGACTGGCCGACACCGTGCGCACCGTCTTTGCGGGCGGCGACCCGGTCGGACGGCTCGGTCAGCGTCGGGTCGTGGTGCTCGCCGCCCGGGACGACCGGCTGGGCCCCCGGGTCGGGCTGCTGCGCCGGCTGGCCGGGTCCGACCACGCCGGCACCCGGGTCTGGGTCGAGGGCCTGGCACCGGGGCTGGGCGGGTCCACGGTGCTGCTCGACGAGCTCGCCCGGACCTGAGCCCCGCCGGGGGTGGGGCTGCCTAGGCTGACCCGCATGTGTGGTCGCTACGCCTCCAGCCGCCGTCCCGAGGACCTGGCCGAGGAGTTCGAGGTCGTGGAGTCCCGGATCGGGGCCCCGCTGGAGGCCGACTACAACGTTGCGCCCACCAAGGAGATCTACGCGGTCCTCGAACGCCCCCCGACGAAGGCCTCGCCCGAACCGCCCGAGCGTCAGCTGCGGGTGCTGACCTGGGGGCTGGTGCCGTCCTGGGCGAAGGACCCCTCGATCGGCAGCCGGATGATCAACGCACGGATGGAGACCGTGGCCCAGAAGCCCGCCTACCGCAAGGCGTTCGCCGCCCGCCGCTGCCTGCTGCCGGCGGACGGCTACTTCGAGTGGTACCCCACCGAGCAGCTGACCGCCGCCGGCAAGCCCCGCAAGCAGCCCTTCTTCATCCGTCCGGCCGACGGGGGCGTGCTGGCGATGGCCGGGTTGTACGAGATCTGGCGCGACCCGGCGCGGGCCGCCGACGACCCCGAGCGGTTCCGGTGGACCGCCACGGTGATCACCACCGAGGCCGAGGACTCGGTGGGTCACATCCACGACCGGATGCCGTTGATGGTCGAGCGGGACCGGTGGGGCGAGTGGCTCGACCCGCGCACCAGTGACCAGGGCGACCTGCTGGACCTGCTGGTCCCTGCCGCACCGGGGCGGCTCGAGGCGTTCCCCGTGTCGGCCGCGGTCGGCAACGTGCGCAACAACGGCCCCGAACTGGTGGAGCCGCTGCCCGCGGAGGGGGAGGAGTGAGCACCCCGGTGGAGCGCGGGGTGGAGACCCCGCACGGACCGGGCCGGCTGGTCAGCCACCTCGCCGGGGATCCGGTCGCCGACCTGCTGCTGAGCCACGGGGCCGGCGGCGGCATCGGGGCCCGGGACCTGGTCGCCCTGGCCGAGGCGCTGCCCGCCCAGGGGTACTCGGTGCACCTGCTGGAGCAGCCCTGGCGAACCGCCGGGCGCAAGATCGCCACCCGGCCACCGACGCTGGACGACGCCCTGCTCGCGGCCCTCGACCTGCTCACCGGGGACGGGGCGAACGCCAGCACCCGACGCCCGCTGGTCCTGGGCGGGCGCTCCGCGGGCGCCCGGTCGGCCTGCCGCAGCGCCGCCGTGGCCCCGGTCGAGGTGGCCGGGGTGCTGGCCCTGTCGTTCCCGCTGCACCCGCCCGGGAAGTCCGAGCGGAGCCGCCTGGCCGAGCTCACCGGGGCCGGGGTGCCGGTGCTGGTGGTGCAGGGCGAGCGGGACCCGATGGGTCGCCCCGAGGAGTTCCCCGACGACACCGAGATGGTGGTGCTGGCCGGTGGCGACCACGGGCTGAAGGTGCCCCGACGCGGGGAGCTCAGCGAGGGCGAGGCGATGGGTGTGGTGGTCGAGGGGACGCTGGAGTGGTTGGTCCGCGAGATCGTGGGCTGAGCCCCCTCCACCGATCTCACACGGCAGGTCGGTGGATGCAGGCTGGGCGGTCGGGAAGAAAGCAGCCTGCTGTGCTGTTGCACCAGACATGCTCGCCGTCATGGACCGCCCGCAGACCGGCACGGTCTCCCGTCCGTCCGTCGTCCGTCGGTCGACGGGACTAGGCTGGGACGCGATGACTGATGCAGACCTGGCGGAGGAGACCCGCCCCGAGACCGAGGCCGAGCGGGCTGCCCGCTTCGAGGCCGACGCGCTGCCGCTGCTGGACCAGCTCTACTCCGCCGCGATGCGGATGACCCGCAACCCCAGCGACGCCGAGGACCTGGTCCAGGAGACGTTCGCCAAGGCGTTCGCCTCGTTCCACCAGTTCCGGCCGGGCACCAACCTCAAGGCGTGGCTGTACCGGATCCTGACCAACACCTTCATCAACTCCTACCGCAAGAAGCAGCGCGAGCCGCAGCAGTCGATGGCCGAGGACGTCGAGGACTGGCAGCTCGCCCGCGCGGAGTCGCACACCTCCTCGGGGCTGAAGTCCGCCGAGACCGACGCCCTCGAGCACCTGCCCGACTCGGAGGTCAAGGAGGCGCTGCAGAGGCTGCCCGAGGAGTTCCGGCTCGCGGTCTACCTGGCCGACGTCGAGGGCTTCGCCTACAAGGAGATCGCCGAGATCATGGACACCCCGATCGGGACCGTGATGTCCCGTCTGCACCGTGGGCGGCGTCAGCTGCGCGACCTGCTGACCGACTACGTGCACGACAACCACCTGCTGTCCGCGGCGGTGCGTGAGGGGGAGGGCCGATGAGCCACGACGAGGACTGCGCCGACTACCTCGAGCGGATCGTCTACCTGCTCGACAACGAGCTGGACGAGGCCGACTGCTCGGTCGTGCGGGCCCACCTGGATGAGTGCAACCCCTGTCTGGAGCGCTACGACCTGCAGCGCACCGTGAAGATGGTGGTCGCCCGCTCGTGCAGCGAGACCGCTCCCGGGGAGCTGCGCAGCAAGGTGCTGATGCGGATCCGGCAGGTGCAGGTCCAGATCACCGAGGGCTGAACCGCCGGTCCACGACGGACGCCCGATTCGCGGGTGCGTCGAGGGACCTGCGAGAATGTCCCACCAGCAGTTCACATCCAGGAGGAACCATGGGCAAGACCGGCCGCAAGCGCCGCGCTCGCAAGAAGAAGGGCGCGAACCACGGCAAGCGCCCCAACGCCTGATCCACGCGATCAGCGAGCGCCACGAGACACAGCCCCCCGGACCTGTCAGGTCGGGGGGTTCTGTCGTTCCCGGGGGCAGGTGTCGGGTTCCCGGCTCGGGCATGATGCCCCCATGACAGTCCCCCCAGCGCCGCTCGCCGCCACCGCCTCGTTCACCGTCACCGGGGCCGACACCGCACAGGCGGTCGGCTCCGGCAGCCTGCCGGTGCTCGGCACGCCACGGCTGCTGGCCTGGTGCGAGGCGGTCACCTGCACCGCGATCGAGCCGCTGCTGGAGACCGGGCGGACCTCGGTGGGCACCCGCGTCAGCCTGGAGCACCTGGCCGCGAGTGCCGTCGGAGCCGTGGTGGAGGTCAGTGCGACTGCGGTGCACACCGAGCAGCGGATGGTCCGGTTCCAGGTGGTGGCCCGCTCCGGCAGCACCCTGGTCGGGACCGGTGAGGTGACCCGGGTCGTGGTCGACGCCGAACGGTTCCTGGCCCGGCTCTGAAAGTTTCTCGCCGGTCGGCGGAACCAGTGTCGGGTGCCGGAGCATCTGAGTGGGTGAGGACCCCTTCACGACAGGAGCGCCGGTGCGGCACGAGGACGAGTTCACCGAGTACGTGGCTGCGCGCTGGCCACGGCTGGTGCGGACCGCGGTACTCCTCGGGTGCACCCCGAGCGAGGCCGAGGACGTGGTGCAGACCGCGCTCGTGCAGTGCCTGCGGCACTGGTCGCGGGTGCGCCGCGCCGACGACACCGACGCCTACGTGCACCGGGTGCTGGTCAACACCTTCACCTCCGCACGCCGCCGCCGGTGGACCGGTGAACGCCCCACCGACCGGGTGCCGGACTCCGGCGTCGAGGACGCCACCGCCCGGGTGGAGCTCTCCGACGCCCTGGACCGGTCACTGGGGCGGCTGACGTCCGACCAGCGGGCGGCGGTCGTGCTGCGCTACTACGCCCACCTGGACGAGGCCGCGATGGCCTCGGTGCTCCGGGTGGCGCCGGGCACGGTGAAGAGCCGGCTGTCCCGGGCGATGAAGGTCCTCGCCGACGACCCGTCCCTGGCCGACCTGCGAGGTGTGTGATGAGCGAGAACGAGATCGATGACCTGTTGCACCGGCACGCCGAGCGGGTCCGGGTCTCCGCCCCGCCGGTGGAGTCGATGGTGGCGGCGGTGCGCCAGCGCCGGCGCCGGACCTGGGTGGGCGCGGGAGCAGCGGCCGCGGTCCTGACCGTGGTGGGCGCCACCGTCCTCACCCTGTCCGGGGCGCCGGGCGAGGGGCCGGACCGGCCCGTCGCCACCGGCCCCACCGGGGCCACCGGGGCCACTGGGGCCGTCACCCCGGACGGGTTCCGCGTGGTGGGGGCCGCAGGCATCGGGGTGATGGTGCCCGAGCAGTGGCCCGACGACGACACCTGGTGCGGGACGCCCCGCTCCGACACGGTGGTGGTGGACCGGGGAGTGACCTGCCTGGCCCTGGTGCCCCGCGACCGCGGGGTCGAGGAGGTCGAGGTCGTGCGCGAACGTCCGCAGGACTTCCGCGCCACCACCACCGTCGAGGTCGGCGGGGTCACCGCCGAACGGCAGGCGACCTCGTGCGAGGAAGGGTTCGGCGGGCGGCGCGCGGTGCGGGTCTGCCGCGGCGTGCTGTGGATCCCCTCCCACGACGTGGGGGTCGTCGCGACCTCCTCCACCGGCGACGACGAGCGGGCCACCGGTGAGGTCGAGTCGATGCTGCAGCGGGTGCGCCTGCTGACCGACCAGGAAGTGCCCGTGCCGGGTCGCCACGACGGCCTGGACCTGGCCGAGTCCGCCCAGGACGAGTGGTATCGCGAGCAGCTCACCCGCGCCGGCCTGGCGGTCGAGGTGGTGACCCGCCGCGACCCCGGTGTCCCGGCCGGGTTCCTGCTCGACGTGCAGCCGCGACCCGGCACCGTCCTGGCGCCGGGCGAGACGGTCACCATGACCGTCGCCGCCGCACCGCAGGGCCCGCTCGACGAGGTCCACGTGGGCTTGAACTCCGACACCGCCGGGTGGGACACGGACTTCGGCGAAGCCGAGGTGCGCGCCGGCGCCACGGTGCGCCTGTCGGTCGGGGACAGCATCTGGGCCTACGCCGAGGGCAAGCGTTCCGGCACCCTGGCCGGACGGCTCGAGGGGAACTCCCTGGCGCAGGACGGCTGGGTCGACGGCCCCAACCACCCGCACTCCTGGAAGGCCGTGCGACAGGGCCGCACCGAGGTGGTGCTGACCATCACCGCGGACGGGAAGAAGCTGGAGGTCGGTCGGGTCACCGTGGTGGTCCGCTGAGTGGTGGCCGAGCTGGATCCGTCGGTCGAGCTGAAATCGGTGGCGAGCTGAAATCGGTGGTCGAGCTGGATTCGTCGGTCGAGCTTGCCGAGACCCGGGTCTCGGCAAGCTCGACCATCGGCCCGGTCAGATGCCGAAGGTGCTGCGCGGGTAGGCGGCGTCGACGTCGGTGATCACGTTGACCAGGTAGGGCACCCCGGAGGCGTAGGCCCGGTCCAGGGCGGGGCCGATCTGACGCGGGTCGGTGACCTGCTCGCCGGCTCCGCCGAGCGCCTTCACCACCTCGTGGTAGGCGGTGCGGTGGGCCAGGTCGGCGGCCACGTCGTAGCCGTAGAGCATCTGCATCGGGCCCTTCTCCAGCCCCCAGGCGGAGTTGTTGCCCATCACCATCACCACCGGCAGGTCGTGGCGGACCAGGGTGTCGACGTCCATCAGGCTGAACCCCGCCGCCCCGTCGCCGAGCAGCAGGGTGACCTGGGCGGAGGGACGGGCGATCCGGGCGGCGATCGCGGCCCCCAGGCCCGCCCCCAGGCAGCCGTACGGACCCGGGTCCAGCCAACCGCCGGGACGCTTCGGCTCGACGAACTTCCCGGCGAAGGAGACGAAGTCCCCGCCGTCGCCGACCACCACCGCGTCGTCGGCCAGCCGGGGGACGAGTTCGCCGTAGATCCGGGCCGGGTGGATCGGGTCAGCCTCGGCACCCAGCAACTCGTCGTCCCGGGCCTGGGTGGCCGCAACCGTCTGCTGCAGGGTCGTGACCCAGTCCGCCCAGCCGGGGCGCGCGCCCGTCGCGTCGAAGGCGTCGGCCAGACCGTCCAGCGTGAGCGTGAGGTCACCGTGCACCCGGCCGGCCAGCTCGGCGTGCCCGCTGACCTGCCCGGCCGAGTCCGCCACGTGCACCACCCGGGCCGGCGGTGCGCCGTCCTTGCCCCCGAAGACGCCGTAGGAGAGCCGGAAGTCCAGCGGGGTGCCCACCACGACCACCAGGTCGGCGGTGCCCAGGGCCTGCCCGCGGGCCTTGGTGACCAGCAGCGGGTGGCCACCGGGCAGCACGCCGCGGCCCATTCCGTTGGTCAGGGTCGGGACGCCGAGCCGCTCGGCCAGCTCCCGACCGGCCCGCTCGGCGCCGTCCATCCACACGTCCGTGCCCAGGACCAGCACCGGACGCGCGGCCGACGCCAGCAGCCCGGCGATCTGCCCCAGCGCCTCGGGGTCCGGGGCCTCGGGGGCCGCCCGCGTGCCGGACGGCAGGGCGGCCGTCGCCGAGTTGAAGAACTCGTCCATCGGGACGTCGACGAAGACCGGGCCACGGTGCGAGGACCCGGCCACCCGGAACGCCTCGTCCATCCCCGGTGCCACGTCCGCGGCCGTGGGCAGCGTCCGGGCCAGCTTCGAGACCGGGGCCACGATCGGCGGCTGGTCGAGCTCCTGCAGGCTGCCGGTTCCCCAGCGGTTGGCCGGCGCCCGACCGCCGACGACCACCATCGGGGCGCCGGTGAACTGGGCCTGGGCGATCGCCGAGACCCCGTTCGTCACGCCCGGGCCGGCGGTGAGCACGGCCAGGCCCGGGGTCCGGGTCAGCTTGCCGGTGGCCTCCGCGGCGAACGCGGCGGTCTGCTCGTGGCGCACGTCCATCAGCCGCATCGGCGGGTCTGCCTTCACCGCGCCGTCGTACATCGGGAACACGTGCGCGCCGGACAGGGTGAACATGGTCTCCACGCCGTGCGCGCGGGCCACCGCGACCGCCAGCTC
Source organism: Actinomycetes bacterium (assembly GCA_023396115.1). GTDB lineage: Bacteria > Actinomycetota > Actinomycetes > Propionibacteriales > Nocardioidaceae > Nocardioides. The sequence goes on from JAEWXC010000076.1 coordinate 30,068, forward strand.
GCCGCTGTGGCCGGTCAGCTCGCCGGAACCGGACGTGGGGGGTGTGACCTGGGTCTCGTCGCTCATGCGGCGCAGGCTACCGGCGAGTCACCCCGGGAGGGGAGTGCCGGGAGCGGACCTCCCGACCAGCGGACGCCGGGGGCGCCGGGTCAGGACGGGCCGAGGGTGTACGGGTTGGTGCTGCGCAGCGCCTCGACCAGGGTCAGCAGCAGGTCCGAGCGGATCGCCGGGGCGGGCGGGGCCAGCTCGACGTGCAGGTACAGGCTGCGCAGGTAGCCCTCGGCGTTCGTGGTGCCGGCGTACGGGTCGCCCCGACGTCCCGCGGTGCGGGCTGCGGCGGCCACCCGGGCCACCCACGGCTCGACGACGCTGAGCGGCACCAGGTTGCGGCGCAGGATGACGCAGGTGGCGGCCGCCATCCGGTCCAGCTCACCGGCGAGCAGCGGCGGGGTGCCGGCGTCGGTGATCCGGTCGGCGAGCACGTCCAGCATCACCGTCAGTTCGGGCACGCCCAGGTGCCGCGAGGCGCCCAGCTGCCCGATCGCGTCGGCGCCGTGGGCGACCGCGTGCGCCCAGCCGTGGCCCTCGACCCAGCCGCGGGTGTCCCGCTCGCGCAGGAACCAGCCCGCCAGGCGGTCACCCCAGGCCAGCACCTTGGCGGCCGGGAGCAGCCCGGCCACGGTGTCGCGGGCGATGCACTCGGCCAGCACCAGGGCCGAGAAGCTGCGACGGAACACGCTGGTGCCGTCGGTGTCGCCCAGGCCGTTGAGCAGACCCTCGGCGATCCCGTCGCCGAGTCCGCCGAGCAGGTGGTCGTAGGTGCCCTTCTCGATCCAGGTGGCCAGCGCCGGGTAGGCGATGCCGTCGCGCTGGGCGGGATCGGGCGAGCCGAGCATGGCAGTCAGTTCGACGGTGAGCTCGTCCAACGGCCGGTCCTCGGGTACCCCGAGGCCGGTGCTCACCACCTGCTGCCAGTAGCCCGAACTCATGGGGGCCATACTGCCAGTTCGGTGCGCGGAGCGCCGATCCAGGACACCAGGCAGGCGGGGCACCACGCCCCGGCGTGACTAGGCTGGCCCCCGTGCCATCCCTCAGCGAACTCGTGCGCGCGCACACCGACCTGACCGATGCCGAGACCGACTGGCTGCACGCGCTGCTCGCGGACTGGCAGATCATCGCGGACCTCTCCTTCGCCGACCTGGTCCTGTGGCTGCGCGACGCCGAGGACCGGGGTTTCTGGGCGGGCGCCCAGATGCGTCCCACCACCGGCCCCACCGCGCTGGAGGACGACGTGGTCGGCACGTTCCTCCCGGTCGGGCGGCGACGCATGCTCGACCAGGCCTGGGAGCTGGAACGGCTGGTGCGCGAGGGCGACCCGGAGTGGCAGGACGACGTCCCGGTCCGGGTGGAGATGATCCCGGTGCGCTGCGACGGGCGGGTGATCGCGGTGGTCGCGCGCAGCACCAACCTGCTGGGCGTGCGGACCCCCAGCCGCCTGGAACTGGCCTACCTGGAGACCGCCGGTGACCTGACCCGGATGATCGCCACCGGCTGGTTCCCGCAGGTCGGGGCCCAACGCTCCGACCACGCCGACTCCCCACGCGTGGGGGACGGGTTCCTGCGGGTGGACGAGAACGGGCGGGTCACCTACGCCAGCCCGAACGCCCAGTCGGTCTACCGACGGCTCGGTCTGACCGGCGACCTCACCGGGGTGGTGCTGGCCGACCTGACCCGTGCCCTGGTCCCGCCGCGACGCCGCCCCGACGAGGAGACGCTCAGCGCGGTCCTCGGTGGCCGCGCGCACCGCGACACCGAGATCGGGACCGAGGGGGTGGCGCTGATCGTGAGGTCGGTGCCGCTGCGGCCCCGCGGGGAGCACATCGGGGCCCTGATCCTGGTCCGCGACGTCACCGAGCTGCGTCGCCGTGACCGGGAGCTGGTCACCAAGGACGCCACCATCCGCGAGATCCACCACCGGGTGAAGAACAACCTGCAGACCGTCGCGGCGCTGCTGCGGCTGCAGGCCCGGCGGATGCCCGACCCGACCGCCAAGTCGGCGCTGGAGGAGGCGGTGCGGCGGGTGGGCACGATCGCGATCGTGCACGAGACGTTGAGCCAGGCCGTGGAGGAGCACGTCGACTTCGACGAGGTGGCCGACCGGTTGGGTGCGATGGTCACCGAGGTGAGCCTGGTCAGCACCCCGGTCCGGGTCCGCCGGACCGGGAAGTTCGGCGTGCTGCCCTCGGAGACCGCCACCGCCCTGGCGATGGTGCTCACCGAGGTGCTGCAGAACGCCGTCGAGCACGGCTACCCCCAGCACGACCCCGCCGACGAGCGGGGACCGGTGGCGGGGGAGTCCGACCGGGTGGGCGAGATCCTGGTGGCACCCGAGCGACTGGTCGGCCGGTTGCACGTCACCGTCACCGACGACGGCCAGGGGCTCCCGGCCGACTTCGACCCGGAGACCTCCACCAACCTGGGGCTCTCCATCGTCCGGACGCTGGTCGAGTCCGAACTCGGTGGCCAGCTCCAGCTGGGGCCCTCGGCCACGGGCGGAGCCCGGGTGCAGCTGGACCTGCCGGTCGACTGAGCCGGGCCGGGAACGACAAAGGCCCGATCGCGCTGGCGATCGGGCCCGGACGTGGGGCGTGCGCCCCCGGGAGTCAGGGTCAGGCGGTGCGCACCCGGGCACGGGCGTTGCGGCGCTTCAGCGCGCGACGCTCGTCCTCGCTGAGGCCACCCCAGACACCGTGGTCCTGACCGGCCTCCAGGGCCCAGGCCAGGCACTGCTCGCGGACGTCGCAACGGCGGCAGACCTGCTTGGCCTCCTCGATCTGGAGGATGGCCGGGCCGGTGTTCCCGATGGGGAAGAACAGTTCCGGGTCCTCGTCGAGGCAGGCGGATCGATTGCGCCAATCCATGGCTGGGGCGTCCCTCTTTCACTGGGGTGTCAGGAAGATCGGTCGGCGGCGAGGAGCGTCGGGTGGACGTTTCGCGGGCCGACGTCCAGATTGGCAAGAAGTTCGGGCTCGCACAACCCCCAGCGCGGGTCACTTGTGTCACAACATCCCCGTGGGCGGATGCAGGGACAACCCTGCGTGCGGGTGGTAGGGGCGCCCCCGACCGGGCCGAGCAGCGCCGCGCTGGGGGCACCGCTCTATCCTGTCGGCCGTGACCGAACCCCGCACCGCCGACACCGACCTGCCCGCCGACCGCCCGTGGCCGTTGCTGGTCGCGTGCGCCGTCGCGGCCCTGGAGGCGGCGACGATGCTGGTTCTGGCGGTCTGGGAACTGATCAGCCTGAACAGTGCCCGGATGGAGGTGGCGCTGAGCACCGCCGCCTTCTTCCTGCTCTACGGGGTGGTGCTCGGGTTCTGCACCCGGGGCCTGTGGCAGGGCAACGCCTGGGCGCGCAGCCCGGTGGTGATGGCCCAGCTGATCCAGCTGGGCGTGGCCTGGAACCTGCGCACCGGCGAGACGCTGTGGATGGCCGTGGTCATCACGGTCGTCTCCGCGGTGGTGCTGGCCGGGATCTTCCACCCGCGCAGCCTGGCCGCGGTCACCCGGCACTGATACCGCCCGGGCGGCTGTCCGGTCGTCGGCTCCCTGAGCCACCGGGCCCCCGAGAAGGTGCGGCCTACTCGGCCTCGAGCGAGGCGCGCAGCTGGTTGAGGGTGCGGGCCAGCAGCCGGGAGACGTGCATCTGGGAGACACCGATCTCGGCAGCGATCTGCGCCTGGGTCATGTTCTTGAAGAAGCGCAGCAGCAGGATCCGCTTCTCCCGCGCGTCCAGCCCCGCCAGCAGCGGCTTGATCGACTCGCGCACCTCGACGTGGTCGATCTGGGCGTCGTCGACCCCGATCGAGTCGAGGATGCTCAGCCCCTCGTCCTGGTCGTCCCCGGCGTCCAGGGACAGGGTCGAGTAGGCGTTGGAGGACTCGATGCCCTCCAGCACGTCCTCCACCGAGCAACCGATCTCGCCGGCCAGCTCGGCGGCAGTGGGGGAGCGACCCAGCTTCTGGGTCAGGTCGGCGGTCGCGGTGGAGATCTGCATCCGCAGCTCCTGCAGACGCCGCGGCACCCGGATCGCCCAGCCCTTGTCGCGGAAGTGGCGCTTGATCTCGCCGATGATCGTGGGGGTCGCGTAGGTGGAGAACTCCACGCCGCGGCTCGTCTCGAAGCGGTCCACGGCCTTGATCAGGCCGATGGTGCCGACCTGCACGAGGTCCTCGAACGGCTCGCCGCGGTTGCGGAACCGGCGGGCGCAGTGCTCGACCAGCGGCAGGTGCAGCCGGACCAGGTCGTCGCGCGCACCGCTGCGCACCGGTGGTGGGGTGTCGGGGTCGTCGAGGACCCCGAAGAGCTCCGCGCTGCGCTGCCGGGTGGCATCGACGGGGCGCTCGTCGTCGGGGAGGTCGTCTCCACTGAACCTGTCCACAGCTGTCCCCGTCAGTGCGCGGCGAGCGTCGACAGCATCGTCAGGGAGAGCACCTGGTGGCCGTCGCGCCAGTCGAGCGAGGCGTCCTCGGCCAGGGCGCTCAGCACCTGCCAGGCGAAGCCCTCGATGTCGGCGCCGTCCGACCCGGGGGCGGTGGGTGCGCTGACCTCGATCACCATCCGGCCCGGGGAGAGGGTGAACGTGGCGGTGAGGTCGGCGTCCGGGGCTGCGGAGTCCAGCAGCAGGCTCAGGGCCTCACTGACCGCGATCCGCAGGTCCTCGATGTCGTCGAGGGTGAAGTCGACCCGCGCGGCCAGGGCTGCGGCGGTGGTGCGCAGCACGTAGGCGTAGGCACCGTCGGCCGGCAGGCGGACCTCGGCGGTACGGGTCGTCTCGCTCATCGTTCCCCCGGTGGTGGACGGTGCCGGCGACCCGGGCGGGCCGCGGTGGCGCCCACCCTAACGAACCCCGGACGCACGACACCCCCGGCCCGCTGGGCGGACCGGGGGTGTCGAGACGGAAGAACGATCACGCCCCACGAGCAAGCTCGCGGGCGAGGCTCACTTCTTCGTCGGGCGGCGCTGCGCACCGCCACTCACGCGTTCGCCTTCGCCCCACGAGCAAGCTCGCGGGCGAGGCTCACTTCTTCGTCTCCCAGAAGATCTCGGCGATCTCGTCGATCTTCGCCAGCAGCTGGTCGGCCGCCTCGGCGTCCATGGTGCCCTTGGTGCCACCGGCACCGGCCAGCTTGGTGGCCTCGTTCACCAGGGTGTGCAGCTGGGGGTACTTCTCGAAGTGCGGGGGCTTGAAGTAGTCGGTCCACAGCACCCACAGGTGGTGCTTGACCAGCTCGGAGCGCTGCTCCTTGATGAGCACTGCACGGGTGCGGAAGTCCGGGTCGTCGGAGTCGTTCGCCTTGGCGATGACGGCCTTGATGGACTCGGCCTCGATCCGGGCCTGGGCCGGGTCGTAGACGCCGCACGGCAGGTCGCAGTGGGCGGTCACGTCGATGGTCGGCTGGAAGATCCGCGAAAGCATCTGAGGTCCTCTCGATGGTGGTGCCGTAGGTGCTTGGGACACTACTCGGCATGGTGCGCAGATCACATGCAGGGGGCCCTGTTGCGAACTCCTTGCAACACGGTTGGCTGCCGTGGGGAATGGCCCGGGTGCAGGGGCGTTCGATGCTGCCGACGCTGCGCCCCGGCGACCGGCTGGTGCTCCGGTACGGCGCCCCCGTGCGCCCCGGTGCGGTGGTCGTCGCGGTGTTCGTCGACGGCACGGTCGCGGTGAAGCGGGTCGACTCCGCACGCGCCACCCGCACGGGGGAGCCCGGATGGTGGCTGCTCAGCGACAACCCGGGTGAGGGAGTCGACTCCCGTCACCGGGGGCCGGTCCCCGCCGACGCGGTGCTGGGGGTGGCCCGGGTCCGGATCTGGCCCCGCCCACGCCGCCTCTGAGCGTGGCGCCGCTGTGATCCGCGCCACGTCGCCCCGGCGCCGGGGGCGGGTGGTGCCGTGGGATGATGGCGGACATGTCTGAAGAACTCCGCACGTCCTCGCATCCCCATGCTGGAGACCCGGTGTTCGACCTCCACGTAGGCGGCAAGCTTGAGACCGTCTCGCGGGTCTCCCTCGACGGAGCCGACGAGCTCTCCTTGGCCTACACCCCCGGCGTCGCGCTGGTGTGCGAGGCGATCGCCGCCGACCCGACCATGACCCAGCACTACACCTGGGTGCCGAACACCGTCGCCGTGGTCACCGACGGCACCGCCGTGCTCGGCCTGGGCGACATCGGCCCGGCCGCCGCGATGCCGGTGATGGAGGGCAAGGCCGTGCTGTTCAAGCAGTTCGGCGACGTCGACGCGGTGCCGATCTGCCTGGACACCACCGACACCGAGGAGATCATCGAGACCGTGGCGCGCCTGGCGCCCAGCTTCGGCGGCATCAACCTCGAGGACATCTCCGCCCCGCGTTGCTTCGAGATCGAGGACCGGCTCAAGGAGATGCTCGACATCCCGGTCTTCCACGACGACCAGCACGGCACCGCGGTGGTCGCCCTGGCCGCGCTGAAGAACGCGCTCAAGCTGACCGGTCGCGCCCCCGAGTCGACCCGCGTGGTCGTCCAGGGCGCCGGGGCCGCCGGCGTCGCGGTGGCCAAGATCCTGCTCGGTGCGGGCATCAAGGACGTCGCGGTGCTGGACCGCCAGGGCGTGCTGAACTCCGAGCGCACCGACCTGACCCCGGTCAAGGCGGCGCTGGCCCGGATGACGGCCGACAACTTCGACCGGCGCGGTTCGCTGGCTGACGCGATGGCCGGCGCCGACGTCTACATCGGTGTCTCCGGCGGCAGCGTGCCCGAGGAGATCGTGGCCTCGATGGCCGACGACGCGATCATCTTCGGTCTGGCCAACCCCACGCCCGAGGTGCACCCCGACCTGGCCCACAAGTACGCCCGCGTGGTGGCCACCGGACGCTCGGACTTCCCGAACCAGATCAACAACGTGCTCGCCTTCCCCGGCATCTTCAGGGGCGCCTTCGACGTGCGCGCCACCCGGATCACCGAGGGCATGAAGCAGGCCGCGGCCGAGGCCCTGGCTGACCTGGTCGGTGACGACCTGAGCGAGCGGATGGTGATCCCCTCGCCGTTCGACCCGCGGGTCGGCCCGGCGGTCTCGGCGGCCGTCTCCGCGGCAGCCCGGCGCGAGGGCGTCGCGCGCCACTGAGCCCGCAGCCCCCGGACCCGGTCACTCCCCGGCCGGGGGCGCGGCGGCCAGCAGGTCGCGCACCCCTGCGACGGCGTCGCGGGCGAACTCCGTCCACGTGTTCCAGGAGTCCGTCCCGGGGGCCGAGGCGCTGTGCCTCTACGGTGCGGACTGGGCCGTCGGGTGATCCGGTGGGGCCGCTAGTGTCGGCAGCATGTTCGCTGTCTTTGCTGAGTCCTTCTCCGACGACGACCCACTGAGCGGCCTGGTGCTGGGTGAACGCCCCGACCCGGTGGCTCCGGACGGGTGGGTCACGGTCACCGTGCGCGCCGCCTCCCTCAACCACCACGACCTGTGGTCCCTGCGCGGGGTGGGCCTGCGTGCCGAGTCGCTGCCGATGATCCTGGGCTGTGACGCCGCCGGGACTGACGAGGACGGCAACGAGGTCGTGGTGCACGCGGTCATCTCCTCCCCGGACTGGACCGGTGACGAGACCTTCGACCCGAGCCGCTCGCTGCTCAGCGAGAAGCACCAGGGCACCTTCGCCGACAAGGTCGTGGTGCCCCGGCGCAACCTGGTGCCCAAGCCCGCCTCGCTCTCCTTCGCCGAGGCCGCGACGCTGCCCACCGCCTGGCTGACCGCCTACCGGATGCTGTTCACCCAGGGCCAGCTCAAGCCGGGGGAGACCGTCCTGGTCCAGGGCGCCGGAGGTGGGGTGGCGACCGCACTGATCACCCTGGGCCGCGCCGCCGGCCTGCGGGTGCTGGCCACCAGCCGCGACGAGACCAAGCGGGCCCGGGCCCTGGAGATCGGCGCCCACGACGTCTACGAGTCCGGGGCACGGTTGCCGGTCAAGGTGGACGCGGTGATGGAGACCGTGGGCCGCGCCACCTGGTCGCACTCGATCCGGTCGCTGCGTCCGGGCGGGCGGATCGTCATCTCCGGCACCACCTCCGGGCCGCAGCTCGACGACGCCGAGCTGACCCGGATCTTCTTCCTCCAGCTGTCGGTGATCGGGTCCACCATGGGCACCCGTGACGAGCTCGACGCCCTGGTGAAGTTCATGGACGCCACCGGGACCCGGCCGCTGCTGGACTCCGAGATCGCGATGACCGACGCCCGCCAGGGCTTCGAGGCGATCGCCGCCGGCGACGTCTTCGGCAAGATCGTGATGACCCGCTGATGGCCCGGCACGTGCTGACCGGGGCCGGGTCCGGGATCGGGGCCGCGCTGGCCCGGCGCCTGGTGGACGCGGGCGACCAGGTGGTGCTGCTCGCCCGGTCGCAAGCCCGGGCCGACGAGCTGGCCGCCGAGTTCCCCGGGGCCGACGTCCTCGTGGGTGACCTGTCCGAGCCGAGCACCCTGCACGGGATCGCCCGGCTGGTCGACGGACCCGTCGACTCCCTGGTGCACGTCGCGGCCGTGGTCCAGCTGGGCCGGGTCGACCACCTGCGGCTGGACGACTGGCAGCACCAGCTGGACGTGAACCTGACCTCCCCGGCGGTGCTGACCCGGGAGTTCCTCCCGGCGCTGCGGGCCTCGAGGGGGACCGTGGTCTTCGTGAACTCGACCGCCGGGTTGAACGCGAGCCCCGAGTGGAGTGCCTACGCGGCGTCGAAGTTCGGGCTGCGGGCGCTCGCGGACTCGCTGCGGGCCGAGGAGCGTGAGCACGGGGTCGCGGTGACCACCGTGTTCCCCAGCCGCACCGCCACGCCGATGCAGGAGTCGGTGCACGCCCAGGAGGGCCGCGACTACGACCCGGCCCTGTGGTCGGACGCCGACACGATGGCCTCGACGATCCAGTTCGTGCTCGGCCTGCCCCGGGACTCCTCGGTCAACGAGATGAGCGTCCGCCCCCGCTGACCCGCCGACCGGGCACGTGCGCGGCGCTGACCGGGCACGTGTGCGGCCCCGACCGGGCACGTGTGCGACGCCGACCGGGCGCTGACGCGACGAGAGGCGAGTGGTCGGAGGCGGCTGTGGACGACCAGCGGTCAGGTGTGGCGCACCCGGTCCAGAACCGCGTCGGCCACGACCTCGGGCTGCTGGTCGGGGAGCCAGTGCGTGCCGGGCACCTCGACGAACCGGTAGTCCGCGTGCACGTAGGGGGCGGTGGCCTCCGCCGCGGCCCGCCCCAGGGCGGTGTCGCCGTTGCTCCACAGGTAGGTGGTCGGCACCTGCACCGGCGCCCCGAAACCGCCCCCGGACCCGCGCACCAGCAGACCCCGGTACCAGTTCAGCGCCGGGGTCAGGGCCCCGGATTCGACGATCTCGTGGCGGTACCGCTCCAGCATCTGCTCGTCCATGCCGCTGGCCCGCAGCGCCGCACGTCCCCGGCCACCGGCCAGCACCCGTTCCGGCACCCGGGGCACCTGGAACGCGCCGATGTACCAGCTGCGACGGGCCTGGTCGAACGAACGCATCGCCCGCACCAGGGCCCGCGGGTGACCCACCGAGACCGCGGTCAGCGAGTGCAGCAGCTCGGGGTGGCTCGCCGCCAGAGCCCAGGCCACGTTCGCACCCCAGTCGTGGCCGACCAGGTGCACCGGTCCGCCCGTCTGCTCCACCAGCGCCGCCACGTCACCGACCAGACGGTCGATCGTGTAGGCGGCACGACCCGACGGACGCGCGCCGGCGGAGTAGCCGCGCTGGTCCGGGGCCAGGGTGCGCACACCGGCGGCGTTGAGCCGGGCGGCGACCGGCGCCCAGCAGGTGGCCCGCTGCGGGAAGCCGTGCAGCAGCACCACCGTCGGTCCGTCGAGCGGACCGGTGTCGGTCACGTCGAACCTCAGCCCGTCGTGCGCGTACTCGCGGATCCGTCCCGAGCGGTCCACGGTTCAGCCCTCGACGGGGTCGAGGACGAAGATGCGCACCGTCCGGCCGGTGATCCGTTCCAGGTACTTGAGGTAGCCGGCGTAGACGTCGGCCGCCGTCGCCAGCACCTCGGCCCGCTCGGTGTCGCTGGCCGGGCGCGCCACGACCGGGCGCACGGTGCCGCGGTAGCTGACCGTGGCCCGCGGCTCTGCCTCCAGGTTGAGCACCCAGGCCGGTGTCGACCTCTGACCGAAGTTGGTGCCCAGCAGCGCCAGGGTGTCGCCGACCGGGATCGAGATCAGGTGGCTGGTGCGTGGCTGGGCGGACTTGCGCCCGGTCGTGGTCAGGTCCAGCACCGGCAGGCCGGCGAGCAGTCCGGGAGCGCTCTGCCGGCCCCGGCTGAGCCGGCCCACGAGGTCGTCGAGGTGACGCAGCGTCCGGGAGAAGACCCAGCCGCCCGGCCGGGTCCCGGCGCCGCCCTGCACGAGTCGCTGGAACGGGTTCGGTCGGCGGTGCACGTACCCCAGATCGGCTGCCAGTCCCATCACTGCACCTCCATCACGAAGTCGACCATCCGGAACGAGGCCAGCGTGCGGCGACCGTGCAACCAACCCAGGGCCCCGTCTGCCGCGAACTCCCACGAGCCGCGGCAGGCCAGGGCCTTCGCCGACCCGCGCAGCGGCGAGGAGCGGTCCTCGAAGTCCGTCTCGGCGATGCCGGGCTGCCAGGTGGTGCCGGAGAAGGGGGTGCGCGGGGCGAACCGGGACACGTCGGTGAACTCGGCGCTGGCGATCGGACCGTCCTCGGTGGCCATCTGCCAGGTGGTCGAGGTGGCCGGGCCACGGCGCCCGGTGGTCCCGGTGAACGAGCACAGCTGCTTGGGGATCGCCCAGATCTCCCGCCCGCCGCGCACCGAGGCGGGCGAGTCGACCCAGATGTCGGTGATGGTGACGCCCTGGACCGGCTCCTTCACGACCCGACCCACCAGCAGCTCGCCGTAGGTCAGCGGGCTCGGGTCCTGGTAGTCGACCACCGCCACGCCGTAGACCCCCGCCGGGCGCAGCGCGTCGACCGCCGTGGGGACCCGGATCAGGGAGAGCCACAGCTGGCCGTGCATCCGCCACGGGGCCGGGGGATAGGGCAGGTCGACGGGGGCGTCGGAGGAGGACGTCATGGTCGGTGAGAGTAGCGGGGCCGACGACCTACTGCAGGGCCGATCCGAGCAACGGGCGTCCCTCGAGCACCGGACCCCACACCCGCACCACCCGGTCGTGGTGGGCGTCGCTGCCGTGGGTGGTGCCGCCGACGACCACCAGGTTCCGACCCACCCAGACCGCCCCGCCGGGCAGCTCCGGTGCCCCCGGCGGGGGCGTCAGCGGCGTCCAGGAGTCCTCGGCCGTGTCCAGCAGCCAGCCGTCGTCGACGACCAGCGGGCGGGACCCCGAGGAGGACGCGGGTGCGGTGAGTCCCCAGGTGTGCCACGCACCCGAGGCCGGGTCGTCGTGGTCGGGACGGCACGGCAGCCACCCGAAGCCCTCGGAGGTGAGCTCCCCGGCCCGCAGCCCCTCCGCCCGTCGGCCGACGTCGCGCCCACCGGTCACGGTCACGGTGTCCCCGGTGACCCGCCACCCCTCCGCACCGCGGACGGGCAGCGGGTCGGGCCGGCCGGTTCGCCACGAGGTGGCCCCGGTCCGCAGTACCGCGTACCGGGGTTGGCCGGGGTGGCTGAGCTCGGTGTCCGGCTCGGGCAGCGGGGTGGCGACCAGCACGACCCGGTCGGGCAGCGGGAGGACGACGCGGTCGTACCCCTCACCCAGGTCCGGGTCGGGCAGGGCGCCCCACGCGCCCGTGCCGGGGTCATGGGTGAGCACCGTCTCGTCGGTCCCGCGACGGTGCGTGGAGGTCGACCAGAGCAGCACCCGGTCCTGGTCGGCGACGATCTGGTCAACCCGGGCACCGTCGGGCAGGGGAACCCGTCGCCACGTGTCGTCCGCGCGCGACCAGCGCAGCAGCACCGGGGCCCTGCGGCCCGCGGCCTCGCCGAGCACGAAGACGTCCTCACCCCAGGCGACCGGCACCCCGTGGCTCAGGTCCAGCGGCAGGTCCGCGACGGGTCGCCAGACCTGCTCAGCCAGGTCGAGGGCGGCACCGTCGCGCAACGCCGGGAAGGCACAGGAGGCGGTCGGGGGACAGGGGCCGCCGTCGACGCCGCCGAAGACCAGCAGGTCCCGGGAGGCGGCCACCACGAACGGTGCGCCGCGCAGGCTCAGGGGCGGGTCGGGCAGGCTCACCCAGCCGGTCCCGACCGCGGTGCCGGGGTCGTCCTCGGGCCCCTCCTGCAGGCACCCGACGAACCCCAGCAGCAGCACGGCCACGACGGCGGCGACCCACGGGCGACGACGACTCATGCCCGTGGGACGCGCCGCACCCACCGCAGGTTCCCCGCGACGCACGAGGACCCCGCACCGTCTGGTGCAGGGTCCTCGTGAAGTGCGGATCAGTCCTCCGGGTCGTCCTCCCGGGCCAACCAGGTGGCGAACCGCTCGACCGCCGTCTCGAACTCCGGGTGGATGTCGGTGAACTCCTGGAGCCGGTCGGCCACCCACGCCAGGGTGACCTCCTCGTCGCCCCGGCGCTTCTCGAGCTCCTCGATCCCGCGGTCGGTGAAGTACACCTCAGCCGCCGAACGCGGTGTCGATCAGGTGCTTCTGCTCCTCGGTGTGGCGCTTGACGGTGCCGACCGAGGGGGACGACGACGCCGCGCGGGTGACCGGCTGCACCTCGACACCCAGGTCGTCCCAGACGTTGAGCGCGTAGTGCGGCCACGGACCCATGTTCTGCGGCTCGTCCTGCACCCAGCGCACCGTCTTGAGGTTCGGGTACTTGGCCAGCTCGGCCTTCAGGTCCGCGACCGGGGCCGGGTAGAGCTGCTCCACCCGGGCGATGGCGAACCGGGCCGCGTCCTCACGCTTGGACTGGGCGACCTTGAGGTCCCAGGTGACCCGGCCCGAGCAGAGCAGCAGGGTGTCCACGGCAGCCCGGTCCTCGGTGTCGTCACCGATCAGCGGACGGAACGTGCCCTCGGTGAAGTCGGCCGGCTGCGAGGCCGCCTCCTTGCGCTTGAGCATCGACTTGGGCGTGAACACGATGAGCGGCTTGTGGTCCTCGCCCAGCGAGTGCTGGCGCAGCAGGTGGAAGTACGAGGCCGGGGTGGAGGGCTGGGCCACCACCATGGCGTCCTCGGCGCACAGCTGCAGGAAGCGCTCGATGCGGGCCGAGGAGTGGTCCGGGCCCTGGCCCTCGTAGCCGTGCGGCAGCAGCAGCACCACACCGGACTGCTGGCGCCACTTGGTCTCCGAGGAGGAGATGAACTCGTCGATCACGGTCTGCGCGCCGTTGACGAAGTCACCGAACTGCGCCTCCCACAGCACCAGCGCGTCCGGGCGGGCCACGGAGTAGCCGTACTCGAAGCCCAGCGCCGCGAACTCGGAGAGCAGCGAGTCGTAGACGAAGAACTTGGCCTGGTCCTCGCTGAGGTTGGCCAGCGGGGTCCACTCGTCGGCGTTCTTGCGGTCGATGATGGTCGCGAACCGCTGCACGAACGTGCCGCGGCGGCTGTCCTGGCCGGCCAGACGGACCGGGCGGCCCTCCATCAGCAGCGAGCCGAAGGCCAAGATCTCGCCGGTGCCCCAGTCGATCGGGCCGTCGGTGATCGCGGCCGCACGGCGCTGCAGTTGGGGCAGCACCTTCGGGTGCACGGTGAAGCCCTCCGGCGGCGTGGTGTAGGCGTCGGAGATCCGCTTCAGTGTCTCGGTGGAGATCGCCGTCGAGGTGTCCGCGGCGGCGTCCTTCTCCGGGTAGTCCGGCACCGTGATCCAGTCCGAGGGGGCCTCGTTGCTGGCCTCGCGCACCTCGGTGAAGACCCGCTCGAGCTGCTGCTGGTAGTCCTTGAGGACCTGCTCGGCCTCCTCCAGGGTGATGTCGCCACGACCGATCAGCGACTCGGTGTACAACTTGCGCACCGATCGCTTCTGCTCGATCAGGTCGTACATCAGCGGCTGGGTGTAGCTGGGGTCGTCGCCCTCGTTGTGGCCGCGGCGGCGGTAGCAGACGAGGTCGATGACGACGTCCTTGTTGAACTGCTGGCGGTACTCGAACGCCAGCCGGGCCACGCGGATGCAGGCCTCCGGGTCGTCGCCGTTGACGTGGAAGATCGGCGCCTGCACCATCCGCGCCACGTCGGTGGCGTAGAGCGAGGAGCGCGACGAACCGGGTGAGGTGGTGAACCCGACCTGGTTGTTGACCACGACGTGGATGGTGCCGCCGGTGCGGTAGCCGCGCAGCTGCGACAGGTTGAGCGTCTCGGCCACGACACCCTGACCGGCGAACGCCGCGTCGCCGTGGATCAGCAGCGGCAGCACCGGGTACTCCAAGCCCCGGTCGAGCACGTCCTGCTTGGCGCGGGCGATGCCCTCCAGGACCGGGTCGACGGCCTCGAGGTGCGAGGGGTTCGCGGCGACGGAGACCTTGATGGTGTCGCCCTTGCCGGAGACGAACTCACCCTCGGCACCCAGGTGGTACTTGACGTCACCGGAGCCCTGGATGGTGCGCGGGTCGATGTTGCCCTCGAACTCGCGGAAGATCTGGCTGTACTTCTTGCCGACGATGTTGGCCAGCACGTTGAGCCGGCCGCGGTGGGCCATGCCGATGGAGACCTCGTCGAGGTTGATCTCGGCCGCGGCCTCACAGATCTCGTCGACCACGGGGATGGTGGTCTCGCCGCCCTCGAGGCTGAAGCGCTTCTGGCCGACGAACTTGGTCTGCAGGAACGTCTCGAACGCCTCGGCCTGGTTCAGCTTCAGCAGGATCCGCAGCTGCTCCTCACGCGGGGTCTTGGTGTGCGGCTGCTCGACGCGCTTCTGGATCCACCCGCGCTGCTCGGGGTCCATGATGTGCATGTACTCGATGCCGATGGTGCGGCAGTAGGAGTCACGCAGGATCCCGAGGATGTCGCGCAGCTTCATGAACCGACGACCCTCGCCGCCGAACGAGCCGGTCGCGAACTCGCGGTCCAGGTCCCACAGGGTCAGCCCGTGGTTCTCGATCTCCAGGTCGGGGTGGCTGCGCTGGCGGTACTCCAGCGGGTCGGTGTCGGCCATCAGGTGGCCGCGGACCCGGTAGGCGTGGATCAGTTCGAGGATCCGGGCCTGCTTGGTGATGTCCTCGTCGTGGCTGGTGGCCACGTCGGAGTTCCAGCGGATCGGCTGGTAGGGGATCCGCAGCGAGGCGAAGATCTCGTCGTAGAACTCGCCCTCGCCCAGCAGCAGCTGGTGCACCCGGCGCAGGAACTCGCCCGACTGGGCCCCCTGGATCACCCGGTGGTCGTAGGTCGAGGTGATGGTCATGATCTTGCTGACCGCGTTGCGGGTCAGGGTGTCCTCGGAGGCGCCCTGGAACTCCGGCGGGTACTCCATCGAGCCGACCCCGAAGATCGCGGCCTGACCGGCCATGAGTCGCGGCACCGAGTGGCTGGTGCCCAGCCCGCCGACGTTGGTCAGCGAGATGGTGGTGCCGGAGAAGTCGTCCATCGACAGCTTGTTGTCGCGGGCCTTGCGGACGATGTCCTCGTAGGCGGTCCAGAACGCGGCGAAGTCCATCGACTCGCAACCCTTGATCGACGGCGCCACCAGCTGACGGGTGCCGTCCTTCTTCTGCTGGTCGATGGCCAGGCCGAGGTTCACGTGGGCCGGGGTGACCAGGTTGGGCTTGCCGTCGACCTCGGCGTAGGTGCTGTTCATCTCCGGCATGTCGGCCATCGCCTTGACGATGGCGTAGCCGATCAGGTGGGTGAAGCTGACCTTGCCGCCGCGGGCGCGCTTGAGGTGGTTGTTGATGACCGTGCGGTTGTCCCACAGCAGCTTCACCGGCAGGTTGCGCACCGAGGTCGCGGTCGGGACCCCGAGCGAGACCTCCATGTTCTTGGCGGTGGCGGCGGGGATGCCGCGCAGCACGGTGTAGCTCGGCTCGTCGCTGGCCTGGGCCGGGGCCGCCGGCTTGGTCTCCTTGGCGACCGGGGTGGTGGTGCCCTTGGCCGGCTCCGCAGCGGCCGCGTCGGGACGGGGGCGGGCCACGGGTGCCGGGGCCGCCTTGGTGTCCTCGCTGATCATCCCGACGGCCTTGAAGTAGGCGATCCAGTCGTCGCCGACGCTGGTCGGATCCTGCTGGTAGCGGCCGAACATGTCCTGGATCAGCTGCTGCTGGGCATCCTGGTCGTTGGTGTTCTGCTCGGAGCTGGTGGGCTGCGGCACGGCTGGGTTCGCCTCTTCCGGTTTGCGCGCGTGGATGGACTCGCCAACAGGCTAGTCGGACGCGCGGCGAAATGCCGACCCGGCCGGCCCGCTGGGTGGCGGGTGTGACCGAGTCGTCAGTGTCAGCGCCGCGGGTGCCCTGGTCTCCTGCTGCTGGACGGGTCCAGCATGGCGGTTCCGGCGCCGTCGTGGGGCCGGCGTTCCGGCGAACGGCCACCTCCGTGCGCCGAGTGGTCCCCGAGTTGTGCCCGGGTTGTTCCCGACTGGTCCAACGGGCGTCCCGGGCCGTCGCCGGGTCCTCACCGGGGGTGGGGCATCCTCGTCGTGTGCTCGCACTCCTCCCACCCTCCCCGCACCGCCCGTCCCGACCCCGCACCGTCGTCGGGGTGGTGCTGGCCGGGCTGCTGGTGCTGAGCGGGTGCACCGGGGTGAACAGCGGGTCCGGGGACGCTCCCACGGGTCCCGGCACCCCCGCCCGGACCGGCGTCGCCGAGCAGGTCAGCGAAGGCGGTCGGCCCGACGACGCCGTGCGCACCCACACCCGCTCGTCGATGGAGCCCCGCTACCACGTCAGCTGGCCCTCCTACACCGGCGCGGAGGCGTTGAACGCCGAGCTCGCCGACCAGGTGGACGAGCAGGTGCGCGAGTTCCTGGCGACCCGGCCCTCCTCCACCGGCACCGCGGTGCCCGAGCTCAACGTGGGGTGGCAGACCCTGGCCGACGGTCCCGACCTGGTGGGGGTGCGGCTGGACTCGTACTACTTCGCCGGGGCCAGCGCCGCGGAGAGCAGCCGGGTGACCTGGTTCGACCGACGCAGCGGCGAGGTGCTGGACCCGCGGCTGCTGGTGGCCGACCAGGCCGAACTGGCCGACGCCGTGGCGCAGGGGGTGCAGGACGACAGCGTGGACCCCGGGGTGGTGCGGCGCGCGGTGCTGGCCGGCAAGGGCACCCGGGAGTTCGACGGCGCCGGGAACCTGAGGGTCCGGTTCGACGCCTACTCGGTGGGGCCGGGCTCGGCCGGTGCTGTCGTGGTGGGCCTGGACCGGAGCCAGACCCTGGCAGTGCTCAGCTGGGTGGGGCAGACGGCCCGGCGTGCGGCGCAGGCACACGCCTGGCAGGTTGCCGCGCAGGCGGCCCAGCCCGCACCCGACGCACCCGCCGTGGGGGAGGAGGCCGCCCCGGACGACGAGGTGGCCCCCGGGGACGACACCGACGACCCCGGCGACCAGACCGACGGCACGGACGGCGCGGAGGTGCAGCAGAGCGGGCCGACGAAGCCGGTGAACTGTCGCCGCAAGAAGTGCGTGGCGCTGACCTTCGACGACGGACCCGTCCTGGACTCCGCGCGGCTGCTGCGGAGCCTGCGCCGGCTCGAGGCCCCGGCCACCTTCTTCGTGCTCGGCCAGCAGGCCCGCGCCTACCCCGCACTGGTCCGCCGCGCGGCCCGGCAGGGGCACGAGATCGGGGTGCACACCTGGGACCACAAGCAGCTGACCCGGCTCCGGCCGGCCGAGGTCCGCGAGGAGATCCGCAGCAGCATCCTGGAGGTGCAGACCCTGACCGGTCGGCGCCCGACACTGCTGCGCCCGCCCTACGGGGCGACCGGCCCGCGGGTCGGCCGGATCGCCCGGTCCCTGGGCGTGGCCCAGGTGATGTGGGACGTCGACACCCTGGACTGGAAGGTGAAGCGGGTCGCACCGGTCGTGCGCGAGGTGAAGCGTTCCACCCGTCGCGGCTCGATCGTGCTGATGCACGACATCCACCCCAGCTCCGTCGACGCGGTGCCGAAGGTGGTCCGTGCGCTGCGGCGGCAGGGCTTCACTCTGGTGACGGTCTCGGACCTGCTGGGCGAGCCGCAACCCGGCAGCGTCCACCACTCCGGCCGCTGACCCCGCACGGGGGCGGGGCCCGGAAACAGCACGTGGCGGTGCTCAACGAGCACCGCCACGTTCTTCTGCGCCCCCACTAGGATTCGAACCTAGGCTCCCGCCTCCGGAGGGCGGTGCTCTATCCCCTGAGCTATGGGGGCTCAGGTGTTGCAGGCGAAACCCTACAACCCGGGCCCGGAACGGTGAAACCGGGTCGCCCGTCAGCCTCCCGCACGGTGCTCCGACCGCCCGGTGAAACCGGTTCGTCGGCCCGCGAGCGGCGCCGATAGGCTGGGCGGGTGAATCCCGAACAGCTCTCCTCCCTCGTGGTCGATGCCCTGACCGGTCTGGTGACCGACGGCTCCCTGACGCTGCCCGACGGCGTCCCGACCGAGGTGACGATCGAGCGACCCCGCCAGAAGGGGCACGGGGACTACGCCACCAACGTGGCGCTGCAGCTGGCCAAGAAGGCCGGGACGAACCCGCGCGCGCTGGCCGAGCTGGTCAAGGCCCGGCTCGAGGCCGACGCGGGGATCGCTGCGGTCGAGATCGCCGGCCCGGGCTTCCTCAACATCACCGTCGAGGCCGGCGCCCAGGGCCAGGTCGCCGCCGACGTGGTGGCCGCGGGTGCGCGCTTCGGCGCGAACGACTCCTTCGGTGGGGAGAAGATCAACCTCGAGTTCGTCTCGGCCAACCCGACCGGACCGATCCACATCGGCGGCGTGCGCTGGGCCGCGGTCGGTGACGCGCTGGGTCGGATCTTCAGCCTGTCCGGCGCCGAGGTCACCCGCGAGTACTACTTCAACGACCACGGCGGCCAGATCGACCGCTTCTCGGGTTCGCTGCTGGCGGCCGCGCACGGCCGTCCGGTGCCCGAGGACGGCTACGGCGGTGACTACATCTCCGAGATCGCCGCGCAGGTGGTCGCGGCCCGCCCCGACGTCCTGACGCTCGACGACACCGCCGCGCAGGAGGTGTTCCGCGAGGTCGGCGTGGAGCTGATGTTCGCCGAGATCAAGAGCTCGCTGCACGACTTCGGGGTCGACTTCGACGTCTACTTCCACGAGGACAACCTGCACACCTCCGGGGCGGTGGAGCGCTCGGTGGCCCGGCTGACCGAGCTGGGCAACACCTACGAGCAGGACGGCGCGCTGTGGCTGCGCTCGGAGAAGTTCGGTGACGACAAGGACCGCGTCATCATCAAGGCCGACGGCAACGGCGCCTACCTCTCCGGTGACATCGCCTACTACCTGGACAAGCGCAGCCGCGGCTTCGACCGCTGCCTGATCATGCTCGGCGCCGACCACCACGGATACGTGGGACGGATGAACGCCATGTGCGCCGCGTTCGGCGACACCCCCGGGGTGAACCTGGAGATCCTGATCGGCCAGATGGTCAACCTGGTCCGCGACGGCCAGCCGATGCGGATGTCGAAGCGTGCCGGCACCGTGGTGACGATCGACGACCTGGTCGGTGCGATCGGGGTGGACGCGGCCCGGTACGCCTTGGCCCGCTACTCCTCGGACTCCAACATCGACCTCGACCTGGACCTGTGGACCAAGGCCGACCGCGCCAACCCGGTCTACTACGTGCAGTACGTGGCGGCGCGGACCGCCTCGATCCTGCGCAACGGTGCCGAGCTCGGTCTGGCCCCGGCCGGTGAGGAGTTCGACCCGTCGCTGCTGGCCCACGAGAAGGAGGGCGACCTGCTGCGCGCCCTGGCCGAGTTCCCCGCGGTGGTCGCCTCGGCCGCCGAGCTGCGCGAGCCGCACCGGGTGGCCCGCTACCTCGAGGACACCGCAGCCACGTTCCACAAGTTCTACGACGAGTGCCGGGTGCTGCCGATGGGCGACGAGGAGGCGGGGCCGCTGCACGCCGCGCGCCTGCTGCTGGTCGCCGCCACCCGGACCGTCTTCGCCAACGGCCTCGACCTGCTCGGCGTCACCGCGCCGGAACGGATGTGACCTGATGCCCGTCTCCCACCCCTCCGGGTGGGCGCACGCCGACGGCGCCCTGCGTGGCCCCGCCTGGCTGTCCGCCCCCGGCGACGTGAACGCCCTGGTCCCGAGCCTGTGGTCGCAGACCGCGACCAAGACCGACGGAGTGCTCAGCATCGGCGGCGTCGCGCTGACCGACCTGGTCGCCGAGCACGGCTCGCCGGCCTACGTGCTGGACGAGGTCGACTTCCGCGCCCGCGCCGCGGCGTTCCGTGACGCCTTCGACGACTTCGACGTCTACTACGCCGGCAAGGCGTTCCTGTGCACCGCCGTCGCCCGCTGGGTGGCCGAGGAGGGCCTGAGCCTGGACGTGTGTTCCGACGGCGAGCTGTCGGTGGCGCTGCGCGGCGGGGTGGACCCGGCCCGGATCGGCTACCACGGCAACAACAAGTCCGCCGCCGAGCTGGAGCGTGCCGTCACCGTCGGGGTGGGCCGGATCATCGTCGACTCGTTCACCGAGATCGAGCGGCTGGACCGGATCACCCGCGAGCTGGGCCGGACGACCGGGGTCATGATCCGGGTCACCGCCGGCGTCGAGGCGCACACCCACGAGTTCATCGCGACCGCCCACGAGGACCAGAAGTTCGGCTTCTCGATCGCCTCCGGTGACGCGTTCCGGGCCGCCGGTGCGGTGCTCGAGGTGCCCGGCCTGGAGCTGCTGGGGCTGCACAGCCACATCGGGTCGCAGATCTTCGAGTCCTCCGGCTTCGAGGTGGCCGCCCGTCGCGTGCTCGGGCTGCACGCCCGGATCGCCGCCGAGCTGGGCCACACCTGCCCGGAGATGGACCTGGGCGGCGGCTTCGGCATCGCCTACACCACCCAGGACGACCCCTCCACACCGCAGAAGCTCGCCGACGAGCTGCGCGCGATCGTGGCGCACGAGTGCCGCGGGCTGGGTGTCGAGGTGCCGCGGCTGTCGATCGAGCCCGGCCGCGCCGTGGTCGGCCCGTCGGTCGCGACCGTCTACACCGTCGGTACGGTCAAGCAGGTCGCCCTCGACGGCGGCCAGGTCCGCACCTACGTCTCGGTCGACGGCGGGATGAGCGACAACATCCGCACGGCGCTGTACGACGCCGACTACTCCGCGACGATCGCCTCGCGCACCTCCGGGGCGTCGGCGGTGCTCTCCCGGGTGGTCGGCAAGCACTGCGAGGCCGGGGACGTCGTGGTCCGCGACGAGTTCCTGCCCTCCGACGTGGCCCCCGGCGACCTGGTGGCGGTGCCCGGGACGGGCGCGTACTGCCGCTCGATGGCCTCCAACTACAACCACGCCCTCCGCCCGCCGGTGATCGCGGTGCGGGACGGGGTGAGCCGCGTGGTGGTGCGGCGCGAGACTGAGGACGACCTGTTGGCAACCGACGTGGGTGAGGCATGAACGACAAGAACGAGCGGACCCTGAAGGTCGCGCTGCTCGGCTGCGGCTCCGTGGGCTCCCAGGTGGTGCGGCTGCTGACCGAGCAGGCCGACGACCTGGCCGCCCGGGTGGGAGCCCGGGTCGAGCTGGCCGGGGTCGCGGTGCGCCGCATCGACGCCCCGCGCGAGGTCGAGGTCCCCGCGGACCTGCTCACCACCGACGCCGACGCCCTGGTGGCGCGCCCCGACGTGGACCTGGTGATCGAGGTGATCGGCGGCATCGAGCCGGCCCGGCGCCTGATCCTCTCCGCGCTGCAGAACGGCGCCTCGGTGGTCACCGCCAACAAGGCGCTGCTCGCCGAGGACGGGCCGACCCTGTTCGAGGCCGCCGCGCAGGCGGGGCGCGACCTGTACTACGAGGCCGCCGTCGCGGGTGCGATCCCGATCATCCGGCCGCTGCGCGAGTCGCTGGCCGGTGACCGGGTGACCCGGGTGCTGGGCATCGTCAACGGCACCACGAACTTCATCCTCGACAAGATGGACACCTCCGGTGCCGGCTTCTCCGAGGCACTCACCGAGGCCCAGGAACTCGGCTACGCCGAGGCCGACCCGACCGCCGACGTGGAGGGCTTCGATGCCGCCGCCAAGGCCGCGATCCTGGCCAGCCTGGCCTTCCACAGCCGGGTCACCGCCAACGACGTGTACCGCGAGGGCATCTCCGAGGTCACCGCCGCGGACGTGGCCTCGGCCCGGGACCGTGGTGCCGTGGTCAAGCTGCTGGCGATCGCCGAGCTCAAGGACGACGAGGTCGCGGTGCGGGTGCACCCGGCGATGATCCCGCGCAGCCACCCGCTGGCCGGGGTGCGCGAGGCCTACAACGCGGTGTTCGTCGAGTCCGAGGCCGCCGGTCAGCTGATGTTCTACGGCCCCGGTGCCGGTGGCTCGCCCACCGCCTCGGCCGTCCTGGGCGACCTGGTCACGGTGGCCCGCAACCTGCTGGCCGGTGCCACCGGGGCGGGGGAGTCGGCCTACGCCGACCGCCGGGTGCTCTCGATGGGCGAGACCGTCACCCGCTACCACGTCGGGATCGACGTGGACGACCGTTCCGGGGTCCTGGCCCAGGTGGCGAGCGCGTTCGCCGACCACGGCGTCTCGATCCAGACGGTCCGCCAGGAGGGGCGCGGAGCCGACGCCCAGCTGGTGGTGGTGAGCCACGCGGCCACCGACGCCCAGCTCTCGGCCTGCGTGGCCCAGCTGCGCGACATGGAGATCGTGCGTGACGTCACCTCGGTGATGCGCGTGGAAGGAGACAGCGAATGAGGCACCAGTGGACGGGCGTGGTCGAGGAGTACCGCGACCTGCTCGACATCCCGGCGGGTACCCCGGCCATCACCCTCGGTGAGGGCGGCACCCCGCTGGTGGAGTCGCGCTGGCTCTCCGAGCTCACCGGCGGACAGGTCTGGCTCAAGGTCGAGGGCGACAACCCCACCGGCTCGTTCAAGGACCGCGGCATGACGGCCGCGATCTCGGTGGCCGTCGCCGAGGGCGCGAAGGCCGTGGTCTGCGCCTCCACCGGCAACACCTCGGCCTCGATGGCCGCCTACGCCGCCAAGGCCCGGATCACCCCGATCGTGCTGGTGCCGGAGGGCAAGATCGCGGCGGGCAAGATGGCCCAGGCGATCATGCACGGCGCCCGGATCATCATGGTCCGCGGCAACTTCGACGACTGCCTGCGGCTCAGCCGCGGCCTGGCCGAGGAGTACCCGGTCGCGCTGGTCAACTCGGTCAACCCGGTGCGTCTGGAGGGGCAGAAGACCGCTGCCTTCGAGATCGTCGACCGGCTCGGTGACGCCCCCGACTACCACCTGCTGCCGGTCGGCAACGCCGGCAACATCTCGGCCTACTGGCTCGGTTACCGGCAGTACGCGGAGGCCGGCCGGTCGACCAAGCTGCCGGTGATGCGCGCCTTCCAGGCCGAGGGCGCTGCTCCGCTGGTCACCGGGGAGCCGTTCCCGCACCCGGAGACCAAGGCCACCGCCATCCGGATCGGCAACCCGGCCTCGTGGAAGCTCGCCGAGGCCGCCGCGACGGAGTCCGGCGGACGGTTCGCCGCGCTGTCGGACGAGGCGATCCTGGCCGCCCAAGCCCAGCTGGCCCGTGAGGACGGCGTGTTCGTCGAGCCGGCCTCGGCGGTCGGCGTGGCCGGCATGCTCGCCGAGCTGGAGGCGGGGGAGTCCTACGCCGGGTCGACGGTGGTCATCACCGTCACCGGTCACGGGCTCAAGGACACCGTGACCGCGCTCGAGGGCGTGGGTTCCGTGGTGGACACCGTGATCGACGCCGACGTGGCCCAGGCCGCCTCGGCCGCCGACCTCGTCTGAACGCCGTGGTCACGTTCGTCGAGACCGACGTCACCGTTCGCGTCCCGGCCACCTCGGCCAACCTCGGGCCCGGCTTCGACGCGCTGGGGATCGCCTGGTCGCTGCACGACGAGCTGACCGCCCGGGTGAGCACCTCGGGCACCCGGGTCGTGGTGGTCGGTGAGGGCGAGGGCCAGGTGCCGCTCGACGAGCGCCACCTGGTGGTGCGCTCCATGCACGCCGCGTTCGACCTGCTCGGGGGACGCCCGGCCGGGATCGAGCTGAGCTGCCGCAACGTGATCGCGCACAGCCGGGGGATGGGCTCCAGCTCCGCGGCGATCGTGGCCGGAGTGGTCCTGGCGCGCGGGCTGGTGGCCGGCGGTGAGCTGCTGGTCGACGACGAGTCGCTGTTCGCGCTGGCCGCGGAGATCGAGGGACACCCGGACAACGTGGCGCCCGCCTTCCACGGGGGCTTCACCGTCGCCGGGCGGTCGGGCGACGACCTGGACGGGCCGTTCTTCGCGGTCCCGCTCAGTGCCGACCCGCGCGTGTGCGGCGTCCTCTTCGTGCCCGCCGAGCCGGTGGCCACCGAACTGGCCCGGGGGCTGCTGCCCGCCCAGGTGCCGCACGCCGAGGCTGCCGCCGACGCCGGTCGGGCCGCGCTGCTGGTGGCGGCCCTGACCGGGCGGCCGGAGCTGCTGCACACCGCCACCCGCGACTGGCTGCACCAGGACCACCGGGCCGCGGCGATGCCCCGGAGCCACGCCCTGGTCGCCACCCTGCGTGCCGAGGGGGTGCCGGCGGTGATCTCCGGCGCCGGACCCACGGTGCTGGCCTTCGCCGACGCCTCCCAGGTCGACGCGCTCGCCGCCCGGGTGCCGGCCGGCTGGTCGGTGCACACGGTGCAGGTCGACCCGCACGGCGCCACCCTGGTCTGAGGCCCGATCAGGTGCGGCGCCGTCCGGGGAGTGGCAACTGACACATCGGCGGAGCTGGGTGGTACCGTGCAGGTGCGCCGTTCGGCGCGAGCACCGTTCGTGATCGTCACCGGGTGACCGGGGGCGCCGCCGCGAGGGTGCAACACCTCCGTCACTGCGACATCGCGTCGTGTGCTGGCTGTCTGGAACCGCGTGGCGTGACTGTGATGTCGCGGCCGTGGCGGGGGGATCTGACGAACGCCTGCCCCGGAGACCCCGGGGACGGGACTGATACGTGGGAAGGACCTCACGTGACCGACACCATCGAATCCACCCCGAAGAAGCGCAGTGGTGGACTCAACTCCATGCTCATCGCCGACCTGAAGTCGATGGCGCAGGGCATGGGCATCTCGGGTGCCTCCACCATGAAGAAGGCCCAGCTGGTCGAGGCGATCAAGGCCTCCCAGGGCGGGTCGTCGGCTGGTGCCGCGGCCGAGAAGCCGGCCCGGCGCGCCCGTGGCGCCGAGGCCCCGGCAGCGGACGCCCCGGCTGCGGAGTCCGCGGCGCAGGCGTCCGAGGCGCCGCAGGTGCGCAGCGAGACCCGCGAGGGCCGCAACCGCCGCCGCGGCCAGAACCAGCCCGAGCAGAACGACCAGGCCGAGCAGCGCCGCGAGCGCCCGGCCAAGGGCGAGCAGAAGAACGACCAGAAGGCCGAGAAGAACGAGGCGGCCTCCGGGGAGCAGGACGGCCAGGACGGCGAGCGCCGCGGCCGCAACCGCAACCGGGACCGGGACAACCGGAACGACAACCGCGACAACCAGGGCGGTGACCAGCAGAACCAGGGTGGCCGCAACCGGGACCGGAACGACAACCGGGACAACCAGGGCGGTCGCAACCGGGGCGGCAACCAGGGTGGCGGCAACGACCACTCCGACGACGACGGCGGCAGCCGTCGCAACCGCCGTCGTCGGGGCCGTGACCGGGACCGCCAGGGCGGCGGTGGCCGCGGCGGACGCGGCGAGCCGGACACCACGATCCTCGAGGACGACGTGCTCGTCCCGGCCGCCGGCATCCTGGACGTGCTGGACAACTACGCCTTCGTGCGGACCTCGGGCTACCTGCCCGGCTCCGACGACGTCTACCTGGCCATGTCGATGGTCCGCAAGCTCGGCCTGCGCCGTGGCGACGCGATCGTCGGCCAGGTGCGCCAGCCCCGGGAGGGCGAGCGCAAGGAGAAGTTCAACCCGATGGTGAAGGTCGACTCGGTCAACGGGTCCGACCCGGCCGAGGCCAAGGACCGTCCGGAGTTCTCCAAGTTCACCCCGCTGCACGCCAACGAGCGCCTGCGCCTGGAGACCGAGTCGGCCAACCTGATCGGCCGGGTCATCGACATCGCGGCCCCGATCGGCAAGGGCCAGCGCGGCCTCATCGTCTCCCCGCCCAAGGCCGGCAAGACGATGATCATGCAGTCGATCGCCAACTCGATCGCGGTCAACAACCCCGAGGTCCACCTCATGGTGGTCCTGGTCGACGAGCGTCCCGAGGAGGTCACCGACTTCCAGCGCAGCGTCAAGGGTGAGGTCATCGCCTCGACCTTCGACCGCCCCGCGGCCGACCACACGATGGTCGCCGAGCTGGCCATCGAGCGGGCCAAGCGCCTGGTCGAGCTCGGCCACGACGTCGTGGTCCTGCTCGACTCGATCACCCGCCTGGGTCGTGCCTACAACCTGGCCGCCCCGGCCAGCGGCCGGATCCTGTCCGGTGGTGTCGACTCCTCGGCGCTGTACCCGCCCAAGCGGTTCTTCGGTGCGGCCCGCAACATCGAGGACGGCGGCTCGCTCACCATCCTGGCCAGCGCGCTGATCGAGACCGGCTCGAAGATGGACGAGGTGATCTTCGAGGAGTTCAAGGGCACCGGCAACATGGAGCTGCGCCTGCGCCGCGAGTTCGCCGACAAGCGGATCTTCCCGGCGATCGACGCGGTCCAGTCCGGCACCCGCCGGGACGAGCTCATGCTGCAGAAGGAGGAGGCCGCGATCATCTGGAAGCTGCGTCGCGTGCTCTCCGGCCTCGACGGCCAGCAGGCCCTGGAGCTCCTGCTCGAGCGGCTCAAGAAGAGCCAGTCGAACTACGAGTTCCTGATGCAGGTCGCCAAGACCACCCCGGGCGGCACCAACAACGGCATCTGAGCCACCGGCTCAGCCACCTCGCCGGGCACCGGAGAACCCCTCCGGTGCCCGGCTGGTCACGTCCGGGGCCGCCGCGGGAACATCCCGATTGGCGCCGGTGTTGACCCGGGTGGCAAACTCTTCCCCTGGTTCCGGTTCACGTCCCGCACGAGGCGGGGCGACCCGGCGACAACATCTTGTGAGGACAGGTTCATGAAGAAGGACATCCACCCGGAGTACGTCGAGACCCAGGTCTCCTGCACCTGCGGCAACACGTTCACCACCCGCAGCACCGCCACCTCCGGCGTCATCAAGGCCGACGTGTGCGCGAAGTGCCACCCGTTCTACACCGGCAAGCAGAAGATCCTCGACACCGGTGGTCGCGTGGCCCGCTTCGAGGCCCGCTACGGCAAGGCCGCCAAGTAGCTTCCTCCACGGCGCCGGTCCCCACTCTGGTGGGGGCCGGCGTCGTCGTGTTGACCCTGGATTCGAGTTACCCCCACCGCCGCTGACCACCCTCCACGACCCGGGAGCCCCGAGTGTTCGACGCCGTAGCCGGACTGCTGGCCGAGCACGCCGACCTGGAGCGGCAGCTCGCCCAGCCCGAGACCCACGCCGACCAGCGGTTGGCCAAGCGGCTCAACCAGCGCTACGCCGAGCTGTCCGCGATCGCGGCGGCCTGGCAGGAGTGGACCAGCCTGGGTGAGGACGCCGAGGCGGCCCGCGAGCTGGCCGTCGAGGACCCCGCGTTCGCCGAGGAGGCCGAGGCGCTCACCGAGCGCCGGGCCGCGACCGAGGAGCGGCTGCGGCACCTGCTGGTGCCCCGCGACCCTGCCGACGGCAAGGACGTCCTCATGGAGATCAAGTCCGGCGAGGGGGGCGAGGAGTCGGCCCTGTTCGCCGGGGACCTGCTGCGCATGTACACCCGCTTCGCCGAGCGGCGCGGGTGGTCCACCGAGGTGCTCGACGCGGCCGAGTCCGACCTGGGTGGCTACAAGTCGGTCACCGTGGCGGTGAAGGCCAAGGGCACCCCGGCGCCGGGGGAGGCGCCCTTCGCGCGGCTCAAGTTCGAGGGCGGGGTGCACCGGGTGCAGCGGGTGCCGGTCACCGAGTCCCAGGGGCGGGTGCACACCTCGGCCGCCGGCGTCCTGGTGATGGGCGAGGCCGAGCAGGTCGACGTCACCGTCGACGAGAACGACCTGCGCATCGACGTCTTCCGGTCCTCGGGCCCCGGCGGCCAGAGCGTCAACACCACCGACTCGGCCGTGCGGATCACCCACCTGCCCACCGGGATCGTGGTCAGCTGCCAGAACGAGAAGTCCCAGCTGCAGAACAAGGAGCAGGCGCTGCGCATCCTGCGCGCCCGGTTGCTCCAGGCCGCCCAGGAGGAGGCCGACGCGGCCGCCAGTGACGCCCGGCGCAGCCAGGTGCGCACCGTGGACCGGTCCGAACGGATCCGCACCTACAACTTCCCGGAGAACCGGATCTCCGACCACCGCACCGGCTACAAGGCGCACAACCTCGACCAGGTCCTCGACGGGGACCTGGGACCGGTCGTGGACTCCTGCGTGGCCGCCGACCTGGCCGAGCGCCTGGCTGCCCTCGAGGCGGGCCAGTGAGCACCGACGACGGGCTGCACGGCGCGGGCGCGGTCCGTTCGTACCGCCGTGGCGCGGTCGAGCGGCTCGCCGCCGCCGGGGTGGCCTCGCCCGAGCGTGACGTCGACGAACTCCTGGCCCACGTGCTGGGGCGCAGCCTGGGTGCCCTGGTGCTGCTCGAGGAGGTGCCGGCCGACGCACTGGCCCGGCTGGAGGAGCTGCTGGGGCGACGCGCCACCCGCGAGCCGCTGCAGCACCTGACCGGGACCGCGGCCTTCCGCCACGTCGAGCTGGCGGTCGGCCCCGGCGTCTTCGTGCCCCGGCCCGAGACCGAGCTGCTGGCCGGCTGGGCGCTGGAGCAGCTGGCCGGCATCGAGTCGCCGGTCGTGGTCGACCTGTGCACCGGTTCCGGCGCCATCGCCGCCGCCCTGGCCGACGAGGCCCCGCACGCCCGGGTGCACGCCGTGGAGCTGGACGAGCAGGCGTTCGGCTGGGCGTCGCGGAACCTGGCCGGCACCGGCGTGGACCTGCGCCAGGGCGACATGGGCAGCGCCTTCGAGGACCTGGCCGGCACCGTCGACGTCGTGGTGTGCAACCCGCCCTACATCCCGCTCGAGGCCTGGGAGTCGGTGGCCCGGGAGGCGCGCGACCACGACCCGCACCTGGCGCTGTTCTCCGGGGACGACGGGCTGGACGCGATGCGGGTGCTGGAGGCCCGGGCCGCGGTGCTGCTCCGGGCCGGGGGAGTCCTCGGTGCCGAGCACGCCGACGAGCAGGGCGAGAGTGCCCCGGCGGTCTTCACCGCCACCGGACGCTGGGACCAGGTGCGCGACCACGCCGATCTGGCCGGTCGCCCGCGCTTCACCACGGCACGACTGGCAGGATGAGCGGGTGAGCGATCAGGCAACCGTGCACCCCACCGGCACCGAGGAGGAGACCCTGGCGGCCGTCGAGGCGGCCAGCGGCGCCGTGCGACGCGGGGAGCTGGCGGTGGTGCCCACCGACACCGTCTACGGGATCGCGGCCGACGCCTTCGCCCCGGCCGCCGTCCAGGCGCTGCTCGCGGCCAAGGGTCGCGGTCGGGAGATGCCGCCGCCGGTGCTGGTCGGCGCCGCGGCCACCCTCGACGCGCTGGCCACCGAGGTGCCCGGCTACGTGCGTCCCCTGGTCCAGGCGTTCTGGCCCGGGCCGCTGACCCTGGTCTGCCACCAGCAGACCTCGCTGCAGTGGGACCTGGGGGAGACCCGCGGCACCGTCGCGGTCCGGATGCCCGACCACGAGATCACCCTGGCCATCCTGGAGCGCACCGGCCCGATGGCGGTCAGCTCGGCCAACCGCACCGGGATGGCTGCGGCGACCGAGGTCACCCGCGCCGTCGACATGCTCGGCGACCGGGTCAGCGTCATCGTCGACGGCGGCCCCAGCGCCGGGTCGGTCCCCTCGACGATCCTGGACTGCACCGGCGCCCGCCCCCGCCTGCTGCGGGCCGGCGCGCTCAGCGTCCCCGAGCTCGACGCGGTCCTGGCCGGCATCGACGCCGACGAGCCGCTCACCGTGCTGGACGAGGGCTGAGCCGCCACCGATGCGCGAGTACCTCCTGGTCTTCCTGGTTGCCGCCAGCGTCACCTACCTGCTGACGGTCGTCGCGCGCGAGATCGCGCTGCGCACCGGTGCCGTCGCGGCGGTGCGGGACCGGGACGTGCACGCCGAGCCGGTGCCCTACCTGGGTGGACTGGCGATGCTCGGGGGACTGGTCGCGGCCTACTTCACCGCCCGCGAGCTGCCGTTCCTCTCCCTCAGTGAACCCTTCGTGTTCCGTGACGCCGGCGTCGTGCTGGTCGCGGGGGCGCTGATCTGCGCGGTCGGGGTGCTCGACGACATCGTCGAGCTGGACCCGTTGACCAAGTTCGGCGGCCAGGTCCTGGCCGCGGGCCTGCTGGTCAAGTTCGGGGTGCAGTTCTACACCTTCCCCACCACCGACGGCACCCAGGTCTCCCTGGACCCCGCCCAGGGGGCACTGCTCACCGTCTTCCTGGTCGTGGCCACCGTGAACGCGGTGAACTTCATCGACGGGCTCGACGGGTTGGCCTCCGGGGTGGTCGGGATCGGGGCGCTGGCGCTGTTCCTGTTCTGCTACCAGCTGGCCAACATCAACGAGCTCTCCCTGGCCACCACCGGGGCGCTGCTCGCGGCCGCGCTGGCCGGCGCCTGCGTCGGCTTCATCCCGCACAACTTCAACCCGGCCCGGCTGTTCATGGGGGACTCCGGGTCGATGCTGATCGGCTTGTTCCTCTCCGCCAGCGTGCTCACCCTGACCGGCCAGTTCCCGGTGCTCGACGCCGGTGGCGCCTCGGCCCAGTGGCACACGCTGCTGCTGCCCCTGCTGCTGCCGCTGCTGCTCCTGCTGCTGCCGCTGGCCGACCTGGTCCTGGCCGTGGTCCGCCGGACCCGCGCCGGGCGCTCCCCGTTCAGTCCCGACAAGCAGCACCTGCACCACCGGCTGCTCGAGATCGGCCACTCCCAGCGCCGGGCCGTGCTGATCATGTGGCTGTGGGCCGGCCTGATCGCCTTCGGGGTCGTCCTGGCCAGCCTCTATTCGGGGCCGCTGGTGTGGACCGCGCTGGCCCTGGGCTGCGTCGTCACGCTCGCGCTCACGTTCGTGGTGCCGCGGATCCGCAAGAGCCCTCCGGGGGACCCCGATGCGGGACCCGTGGCGACCTTGTGATAACTTTCACGAGCGTTTCCGGGGTCGTCCCGACGGCCCCGAACACCGCCCGCTGACCTACAGAACGGCCGCCCCATGACGACCGCCTCGCACCCGCTCCGCCGCCCCCGTGGCGGCCGGGCCCTGGTGGTGGCGGGAGCCGTGGCCGTGGCGGCCACGCTGGTCCTGGTCGGCCTGGCCGCCCTCGTCGACGGCAGCACCGCCGCGGCCGGCGCCGCCGTGGGAGCGGCCATCACCTGGTTGATCTTCGCGTTCGGCGCCTTCGTGGTGCACGCGGTCGCCGGTGCGCTCCCCGCAGCCAGCCTGCTGATCGCGATGCTGACCTACCTGCTCCAGGTGCTCGCGGTCGCCCTCTTCTTCTTCGCCCTGGAGGACTCCGGGGCCTTCGACAGCGACCTCGCCCGCGGCTGGGTGGCGGCCGGTGTCGTGGTGCTGACCCTGACCTGGACCATCGGTCAGCTGGTGGCCACCACGCGGCTGCGGATCCCGGCGTTCGAGCTGCCGGACGCGAGTGAGGGGGACCGGTGAGCTACTGGTATTCTCCGCTGTGCGATGGCACCTCGACCACCGTCTGCGAACACCCCAGACTCCTCCGAACCCACGGCGCCCCAGGGCGACCCGTGGAGTGCCTTCGGGTACCTCGTCGCCGGGGTTCTCGTGTACGGACTGGTCGGATGGGGACTGGACCGCTGGCTGGGAACGCGTTTCCTGGTCGCGGTGGGGATCGTCGTCGGAGCGGTCTTCGGGGTCTACATGACCTGGGCCAGGTTCCGGATCCCACCCACGGGGCCGTCGGACAAGAAGACTTCGTAGCAGTGCACCGCGCAGAGCGGGATGCAGGGCCACATCGAACTGAGCAGACACAGGAGACACGGTGAGTACGATCGCGATGTCCGTGAGCGCCGAGGGGTTCACCCCGCCGGGTCCGGGAGACTTCAACCTCCCGCCGATCGGTGGCGACTCGCACTCGGCGACCTTCGAGTTCCTCGGGCAGCACTTCTACTGGGGTGTCACCAAGCCCATGGTCCAGCTGGTCCTCGTGGCCGCGCTGGTCTTCCTGGTGTTCCGTGCGGCCAGCGCCAAGCGCGCCATGGTCCCGGGTCGCCTGCAGTACGTCGGCGAGGTGGGGTACGGCTTCGTCCGCAACTCCATCGCCCGCGACATCATCGGGTCCAAGGACTTCATGAAGTTCGTGCCCTACCTGTTCGCGATGTTCACGCTGATCCTCACGAACAACCTGCTGGCGAGCGTCCCGTTCTTCCAGTTCCCCACGTTCTCCCGCGCCGGTCTGGTCTACGGCCTGGCCCTGATCAGCTGGCTGGTCTACCTGGGTGTCGGAGTCAAGAAGCACGGCTTCCTGGGCTACCTCAAGCACACCTGTGTGCCGCAGGGCGTCGGCGCCGGGATGCTCCCGCTGCTGGTCCCGCTGGAGTTCATCTCCAACATCTTCGTCCGGCCGCTGACGCTGGCGCTGCGACTGCTGTGCAACATGTTCGCCGGCCACATGCTGCTGATCCTCTTCGCCCTCGGCGGTGAGTACCTGATCGTCGAGATGTCCGGCGCCTACGCCATCCCCGGCGTCCTGGCCTGGGTCCTCTTCATCCTGATCTCGTTCCTGGAGCTGCTGATCCAGTTCCTGCAGGCCTACGTCTTCGTCCTGCTCAACGCGAT
The DNA here is from genome assembly GCA_023396115.1 of Actinomycetes bacterium. Taxonomy (GTDB): domain Bacteria; phylum Actinomycetota; class Actinomycetes; order Propionibacteriales; family Nocardioidaceae; genus Nocardioides. The sequence continues at coordinate 62,986 of JAEWXC010000076.1, forward strand.
CTACATCCAGAGCTCGCTCTCGGACGAGCACTGATCCTGCAGTTCCAGCACCACCTGATCCACCCGACCACCCACAGTTTTCCAACCAGGAAATAACCGAAAGGAACAAGCCGTGCTCGCTATGGCTATCGACGGATCCGCCAACATGATCGGCTACGGCCTGGCCGCCATCGGCCCCGGCGTCGGCATCGGTCTGATCTTCGCCGCGTACATCAACGGTGTTGCGCGCCAGCCGGAGGCCCAGGGCCGCCTGCAGACCATCGCCCTGCTGGGCTTCGCGCTCGCCGAGGCGCTCGCCATCATCGGTATCGCCCTCGCGTTCGTCCTCTGATCGCGTCAGCACTCAGCTGACGTCGGGACCTGACAAGAAGGACTGCCCATGCAGACTCTGACCATTCGCGCGGCGGGTGGCGAGCTCAACCCGCTCATCCCGCACCCGATCGAGATCGTCCTCGCGATCGTCGTCTTCGGCATCCTCTTCTTCGCCGTGAAGAAGTTCATCGTGCCGAGCTTCGAGGCGACCTTCGAGGAGCGCACCCAGGCGATCGAGGGTGGCCTCAACGCCGCTGCCGACAAGCAGCGCGAGGCGGACGAGAAGCTCGCCGAGCTCGAGTCCCAGCTGGCCGAGGCCCGGCACGAGGCCGCGCGCATCCGTGAGGAGGCGCGTGAGCAGGGTGCCGCGATCGTGGCCGAGATGCGGGAGCAGGCCCAGGCCGAGTCCACCCGCATCATCGAGGCCGGCCAGGCCCAGCTCGAGGCCGAGCGGCAGCAGGCCGTCACCTCCCTCCGGGCCGAGGTCGGTTCGCTGGCCACCGGCCTGGCTGGTCGGATCGTCGGCGAGAGCCTCGAGGACGAGGCTCGCCAGAGCCGCGTCGTCGAGCGCTTCCTGGCTGACCTCGAGTCCACCCAGAGCGGAGTCAACTGATGCAGCTGCGTGGCGCTTCCGCCGACGCCCTGGCGGCCCTCTCCCAGCACCTGGGGGAGCGGCTCCAGGGCGGGTCGGACGCGGCCCGGATCTCCGAGGACCTGTTCACGGTCGCCTCGTTGCTCCGTGCTGAGCCCGGCCTCCGCCGGGTGACCACCGACGTGTCGGTCGAGCCCGAGGCCAAGCAGCGTCTCGTCGAGGGCATCCTCGGCGGGAAGGTCGACCCGGCCGCCCTGGTCCTGGTCTCCGAGGCCGTGGGCCGTCGGTGGACCGTGGGTCGCGACCTGGCCGACAGCCTCGAGCGTCTCGCGGAGGTGGCTGCCGTCCGTTCGGCCGGCGACGCCGACGCGGGCCGCCTGGCCGACGAGCTGTTCACCGTCCAGCAGACCGTGGCTCGCAACCCCGAGCTGCGCGACGCCCTGGCCGACTCCACCCGGAGCGAGGCCGACCGGACGGCGCTGGTGCGTTCCCTCCTCGAGGGCAAGGCACTGTCCGCCACCGTGGCGCTGGTGACCCGTGCGGTCTCCAGCTCCTACCGGACGATCGACACCGCCCTGGCTGCCTACCAGCAGGTGGCCGCCGAGGTGAACGGTGAGCGGGTCGCGACCGTGCGTACCGCGCACGCGCTCGGCGACGCCGACCGCACCCGCCTGGCCGACGCGCTCTCGCGTCAGTACGGCCGGACGGTGCACCTCAACGTCGTCGTGGACCCCACGGTCCTCGGTGGCCTCTCGGTCGAGATCGGTGACGAGGTCATCGACGGGACCGTGGCCAGCCGCCTCGACGACGCCCGCCGCAAGCTGGCCGGCTGACGCCGACCCTCCATCGAGCAGTACTTCACACCAAAGGAAGAGGAATGACGGAGCTTTCCATCCGTCCGGACGAGATCCGGGACGCACTTCAGCGCTTCGTGTCCGAGTACCAGCCCACGACCGCGAGCAAGGAAGAGGTCGGCACCGTTGCCGAGGCCGGTGACGGCATCGCGCGCGTCAGCGGCCTCCCCTCGGCCATGGCCAATGAGCTGCTCGAGTTCGAGGACGGCACCCTGGGCCTGGCCCTGAACCTCGACGCGCGAGAGATCGGCGTCGTCGTGCTGGGCGACTTCGACAAGATCGAGGAGGGCCAGACGGTGCGTCGCACCGGCGAGATCCTCTCGGTCCCCGTGGGCGAGGGCTACCTCGGCCGCGTGGTCGACCCGCTCGGCAACGCCATCGACGGCCTCGGCGAGATCGAGACCTCGGGCCGCCGCGCCCTCGAGCTCCAGGCGCCCGACGTCATGCAGCGCAAGTCGGTGCACGAGCCGCTCGCCACGGGCATCAAGGCGATCGACGCGATGACCCCGATCGGCCGTGGCCAGCGCCAGCTGATCATCGGTGACCGCGCGACCGGCAAGACCACGATCGCGATCGACACGATCATCAACCAGAAGCAGAACTGGGAGTCGGGCGACCCGTCGAAGCAGGTCCGCTGCATCTACGTCGCCGTCGGCCAGAAGGGCTCGACCATCGCCTCGGTGCGCGGTGCCCTCGAGGACGCCGGCGCGCTGGAGTACACCACCATCGTGGCTGCTCCCGCCTCGGACTCGGCCGGCTTCAAGTACCTGGCCCCCTACAGCGCCTCCGCGATCGGTCAGCAGTGGATGTACGAGGGCAAGCACGTCCTCATCGTCTTCGACGACCTGACCAAGCAGGCCGAGGCCTACCGCGCCGTGTCGCTGCTGCTGCGCCGTCCGCCGGGCCGTGAGGCCTACCCGGGTGACGTCTTCTACCTGCACTCCCGCCTGCTGGAGCGCTGCGCGAAGCTGTCCGACGCCATGGGCTCGGGCTCGATGACCGGTCTGCCGATCATCGAGACCAAGGCCAACGACGTCTCGGCGTTCATCCCGACCAACGTCATCTCGATCACCGACGGCCAGATCTTCCTGCAGTCGGACCTGTTCGCGGCCAACCAGCGCCCGGCGATCGACGTCGGTGTCTCGGTCTCCCGCGTCGGTGGCGCGGCGATGACCAAGGCGCTCAAGAACGTCACCGGTTCGCTCAAGGTCGACCTGGCGCAGTACCGCGCCATGGAGGCGTTCGCGATGTTCGCCTCGGACCTCGACGCCGCCTCGCGTCAGCAGCTGGCCCGAGGTCAGCGCCTGATGGCCCTGCTCAAGCAGCCGCAGTACAGCCCGTACCCGATCGACGAGATGACCGTCTCGCTGTGGACCGGTACCTCGGGTCGCCTGGACATCGTCCCGGTCGACGACGTGCTGCGCTTCGAGCACGAGTTCCTCGACTACCTGCGTCTCTCGCACGCCGGCGTCCTCGCCGGCATCCGCGAGAGCCTCAAGTTCGAGGACTCCACCGAGGAGGCCCTGATCGCTGCGTACGACTCGTTCCTCAACCAGTTCGAGACCTCGGACGGCCAGTCGATCAAGGCCGGCACCGAGACCGTCGAGGCGCTGGAGGACGGCGACGTCGAGCAGGAGCAGATCGTCAAGCAGAAGCGGGGCTGACCCATGGCAGTCTCGCTGCGTGAGTACCGCGCGCGGATCCGGTCGACCGAGTCGACCAAGAAGATCACGCGTGCCATGGAGCTCATTGCTGCGTCCCGCATCATCAAGGCGCAGAACCGGGCTCAGGCCGCGGCGCCCTACGCCCGTGAGTTGACCCGTGCCGTGAGCGCGGTGGCCACGTTCTCCGACGTGAACCACCCGCTCACCACCGAGCCGGAAGACCCGAAGCGGGCCGCGATCCTGGTCGTCACCAGTGACCGTGGTCTGGCCGGGGCCTACGCCTCGAGCGTGCTCAAGGAGGCCGAGGGCCTGCGCGAGAAGCTCACGGCCGAGGGCAAGACGGTGGACCTGTACATCTCCGGCCGCAAGGGCGAGGCGTACTACAACTTCCGCCGTCGTCCGTTCGTCCAGTCGTGGTCCGGTTTCTCCGACCGGCCCACGGTCGAGGTGGCTGCCGAGATCGGGGCCACCCTGGTCGACGCCTTCACCGCCGAGCTGGGCGAGGACCGCCAGGTCGACGAGGTCCACGTGGTCTACACCCGGTTCCGTTCGATGCTCTCCCAGGAGCCCACCGCCGTGCGGTTGCTCCCCCTGGAGATCGTCGAGGGCACCGAGGCCCCGGGCGCGGACGACCTCCTGCCGCTCTACGAGTTCGAGCCCTCGGCCGCCGAGGTGCTGGACTCCCTGCTCCCCAAGTACGTCAACAGCCGCATCTTCTTCGCCCACCTGCAGGCCGCCGCTTCCGAGCTGGCTGCCCGACAGAAGGCGATGAAGTCGGCGACCGACAACGCGGAGGAGCTCATCAAGAAGTTCACCCGGATTGCCAACCAGGCCCGCCAGGCTGGCATCACCCAGGAAATCAGCGAGATCGTCGGTGGCGTCAACGCCCTTGCCGACGCACAAGCCGGGAGTGAGTGAGTAATGACTGCCACCATCGAAGAGGGCACCCAGGTGACCGGGGGCGGCGTCGGCCGCATCTCCCGGGTCATCGGCCCGGTCGTGGACATCGAGTTCGCGATCGACGAGATGCCCGACATCTACAACGCACTGAAGACCGACATCACCCTGGGCGGTGAGACCACCGAGATCACCCTCGAGGTCGCGCAGCACATCGGTGACGGCATGGTCCGTGCCATCTCCATGAAGTCCACCGACGGCCTGGTCCGTGGTGGCCAGGTGCGCGACACCGGCGGGCCGATCTCGGTCCCCGTCGGCGACGTGACCCTGGGCAAGGTGTTCAACGCCACCGGTGAGGTCCTGAACCTCGAGCCCGGCGAGGCGTTCGACGTCACCGAGCGGTGGGGCATCCACCGCAAGGCCCCGGCCTTCGACCAGCTGGAGTCCAAGACCCAGATGTTCGAGACCGGCATCAAGGTCATCGACCTGCTGACCCCGTACGTCCAGGGCGGCAAGATCGGTCTGTTCGGTGGTGCCGGTGTCGGCAAGACCGTGCTGATCCAGGAGATGATCGCCCGTGTGGCCAAGAACCACGGTGGTGTGTCGGTGTTCGCCGGTGTCGGCGAGCGCACCCGTGAGGGCAATGACCTCATCGAGGAGATGAAGGACGCGGGCGTCTTCGACAAGGTCGCCCTGGTCTTCGGCCAGATGGACGAGCCGCCGGGCACCCGTCTGCGGGTCGCCCTGTCGGCGCTGACGATGGCGGAGTACTTCCGCGACGTCCAGAAGCAGGACGTGCTCCTGTTCGTGGACAACATCTTCCGCTTCACGCAGGCCGGTTCCGAGGTCTCCACGCTGCTCGGCCGCATGCCGTCGGCCGTGGGGTACCAGCCGAACCTGGCCGACGAGATGGGTCAGCTGCAGGAGCGCATCACCTCGACGCGTGGTCACTCGATCACGTCGCTGCAGGCGATCTACGTTCCCGCCGACGACTACACCGACCCGGCGCCGGCCACCACGTTCGCGCACCTGGACGCCACGACGGAGCTCTCGCGTGAGATCGCTTCGCTGGGTATCTACCCGGCCGTGGACCCGCTGACCTCGACCTCGCGGATCCTCGACCCGCGCTACATCGGTCAGGCGCACTACGACTGCGCGATCCGCGTCAAGCAGATCCTGCAGCGCAACAAGGAGCTGCAGGACATCATCGCGATCCTGGGTGTCGACGAGCTGTCCGAAGAGGACAAGATCATCGTGTCCCGCGCGCGTCGCATCCAGCGGTTCCTGTCGCAGAACACCTACGTTGCCAAGCAGTTCACCGGCATCGAGGGCTCGACCGTTCCCGTGGCCGACACCATCGAGGCGTTCAACAAGATCGCCGACGGTGAGTACGACCACGTGGCCGAGCAGGCGTTCTTCATGTGCGGTGGTCTGGACGACGTCGAGCGCAACTGGGCCGAGATCCAGAAGAGCCTCTGATGGCTGCCGCATCGGGGAACACGCTGCGCGTGGAACTGGTCGCGGCGGACCGCACGGTGTGGTCCGGCGACGCGGTCCGCGTGATCGCGCGGACCACGGACGGTGACCTGGGTCTGCTGCCGGGGCACGCCCCGCTGCTGTCCGTGCTGGTGCCGGGCGTCGTCGACGTCACCACCGACACGGGCGAGACTTGGGTCGCGGCGGTCGACGGAGGGTTCCTCTCCGTGGCCGACGGCCGGGTCTCGATCCTCTCGGAGCACGCCGAGATGTCGCACGAGATCGACCTCGAGAAGGCGCGCCACGACGTGGAGCGGCTGACCGTGGCCGGCGAGAACAGCGACGAGGCGTCCGAGGCGCTGCGCCTGGCCGAGGCCAGGGTTCGCGCCGCGGAGCGGGCTTCCTGACCGCACGCAACAACACACCAGTAGGGTGGGCACACGCAGACAGCGGGTGTCCACCCTGCTGGTTTTCTGGCACGACACCTCGGCCCCGTCACCGCGACGGGGCCGGTCCGGTCCGAGTAGAGCAGGAGAGTAGATGGAGCCGTGGGAGTGGATCGCCGGGATCCTGGGCACCCTGCTCCTCCTGCTGCTCGCCTACGCCGTGGCCCTCGTGCTGCGGCGTCGCGCCATCTCCCGGCACGGGGGCACCTTCGAGCTCAGCCTCCGTCGACCCGGCGCCAGTGCCGGCCACGGCTGGCTGCTCGGTCTGGGCCGCTACTCCGGTGACCGGCTGGAGTACTTCCGGATCTTCTCCCTGGCGCTGCGACCCAAGCAGGTCTGGCAGCGCGACACCCTGGTCTACGAGGGCTGGAGGGAGCCCGAGGGCCCCGAGGTCGACGCGCTGTACGCCGGGCACGTGGTGGTCACCTGCACCGGTCCGGCCGGCGCGGTCGAGCTGGCCCTGGGGCGTGAGTCGCTGATGGGGCTGCAGTCGTGGCTGGAGGCCCGACCGCCCGGGACGGACTGGACCCAGCGGCCCCTGATCTGATCGGGCTCTCGCGGCCGCCGTCGTGCATGACCTTGCTGAGCGGGTGGCCGGGGGAGAGGGCACCGGTGAGATCCCGGGCCCGACAGGTGAGCCGTTCTGCCCCCGGCTGCACGCTGCGTCGTGGGAGCATGGCGCCCATGAGCCAGTGGACCCGTGAAGAGCTTGTCGAGGCGTTCGAGACCTTCCAGGAGGCCGGCCGGCACGCCGCAGCCACTGGCGACTGGGAACCGTGGGTGCAGTGCTTCACCCCGGACGCCAGCTACGTCGAGCACGCCTACGGCCGGTTCTCCGGGCACGACGAGATCCGCACCTGGGTCAACCGCACGATGACGTCCTTTCCCGGCAACGAGATGACCGGGTACCCGATGCTCTGGTTCACCGTGGACGTCGAGAAGGGCTGGATCATCACCGAGGTGGACAACCCGATGCGGGACCCCGGGGACGGCTCGGTGCACTCGATGACCAACCTGACGATCCTGCGCTACGGCGGTGGCGGCAAGTGGCGTGAGGAGGAGGACGTCTACAACCCGATGGAGTTCTTCGAGATGGCCAAGGGGTTCGTCCGTCGCAGCCACGAGCTCGGCACCCTGAGTGCCGACGGCCGCGCCTGGGCCGAGAAGTTCGGCATCACCCTGTGACCACGGCCCGATCCCTGCTGCTCTTCGCAGTCGCCGCGGTGGCCGAGATCGGCGGGGCGTGGCTGGTCTGGCAGGGCCTGCGCGAACACCGCGGCTGGCTCTGGGTCGGCGCCGGGGTGGTCGCGCTGGGCCTGTACGGCATGGTCGCCACGCTGCAACCGGACGCCCACTTCGGACGGGTGCTGGCTGCCTACGGCGGTGTCTTCGTGGTGGGGTCGCTCGTGTGGGCCATGGCGGTCGACAAGTTCCACCCCGACCGCTGGGACCTGCTCGGTGCCGGCATCTGCCTGGTCGGGGTCGCGGTGATCATGTACGGCCCCCGCACCGCTGGCTGACCCCGTGTCCCTCGGTGGTTGAGCTCGCCGAAACCGGGATCTCGGCACGCTCGATCGACGGAGGGCCCGGTGGTCGAGCTGGCCTGAGCCCGGGATCAGTCCCGTTCGCCGCCGGGCACCCAGAGCACGTCGCCGTTCTCGCGGTTGGCGTGCCGGGCCAGGATGAACAGCAGGTCCGAGAGCCGGTTGAGGTACTTGATGGCCAGCAGGTTCATGGTCTCGCCGTGCTCGGCCCAGGCGGCCCAGCCGGCCCGCTCGGCCCGCCGTGCGACGGTGCGGGCGACGTGCAGGTGCGCCGCCCCGGGGGTGCCGCCGTTGAGGATGAACGAGCGCAGGTTCTCCAGCTGTTCGTTGTAGGTGTCGCACCAGCCCTCGAGCCGGTCGATGTAGTCCTGCTCGATGCGCAGCGGCGGGTACTCGGGGTCCGCGACGACGGGGGTGGAGAAGTCGGCACCGAGGTCGAAGAGGTCGTTCTGCACGCGGGTCAGCACGGTGACCACGTCAGCGTCCAGGTTGCCGCACGCCAGCGCGACCCCGATCACCGCGTTGGTCTCGTCGACGTCGGCGTAGGCCGCCAGGCGGCTGTCGGTCTTCGACGTCTCGCTCATGTCGCCCAGACGGGTCGAGCCGGCGTCACCGGTACGGGTGTAGATGCGGGTGAGGTTGACCATGCCGGGAGCCTAGCGGTGCCGGGTGCGGCGACTCCGGGCCGGCTGACCCACGCCCGGGAGCCGGGTCAGGAGCGCACCGGGGGAGAGGCTGCGGATCCCGCACCCCTGACGTCCACACCCCCGGGGTTCGCGAAACGAACTTCGCGAACACCTCGCCAACACCATGCGTCACACACATCACAGAGCGGGCGATTATCGACAGGATCATCCGATATTCGGATATCAGTGGAGAAAGTTCGTCCCACCAGAAGAAAGTGGTGTGACCGGGGCAACGGAATCCGTGCCCCAGGCGTCATAGTCGGTGAAGGAAGTCGTCAGAACCACGGTAGTCGGTGGCATCGGGGCCGCTGAGAAGGGGGAACCATGGACATCCTGTTCGACGGTCCGGTCCTGCGCCTGTCGGGGGACGCGGACGTCCGGCACACCGCTGAGCTGCGTCAGGCCGTGCACGACCACCTCGCCACCTGCGGCACCGCCGCGGCGGTGATCGACGTGTCGGGCGTGGAGTCGGTCGACCTGATCGCCCTGCGCGTCCTCGCCAACGCTGCCCGGTTCGGTCACCTCCAGGGACGACGCCTCGTCCTGCACCACTGCAGCGCGGCCGTGCTGCGGATGCTGCACATCTCCCGGCTGATCCGCTTCGTCGAGGTCGAGCGCGAGCGGATCCCCGCCTGACCCATCGCCACGACCCTCCCGGGCCGTTCCGCCGTCGGGCGGGGCGGCCCGGTCGTGCGTCTGGGTGTCGGGGAGGCGCGGAAGCGTGGGACGTGCCACACGTGAGACAGGTTAACTTCTGCTAACCGGCGCTCTACCCTCTACCCATGACTGACTTGGCACGGGCTCCCAAGGACCGCCCCTGGGTGATGCGCACCTACGCGGGCCACTCCACGGCTGCGGCGTCGAACGCGCTCTATCGCACGAACCTGGCGAAGGGGCAGACCGGGCTCTCGGTCGCCTTCGACCTCCCCACGCAGACCGGCTACGACCCCGACAGCCCGCTGGCTCGCGGTGAGGTCGGCAAGGTCGGCGTCCCCGTGCCGCACCTGGGCGAGATGCGCCGCCTGTTCGAGGACATCCCGCTGACGGAGATGAACACCTCGATGACCATCAACGCCACCGCCATGTGGCTGCTGGCGATGTACCAGGTCGCTGCCGAGGAGCAGAACCCCGAGCTCGACCCCGCCGACGTGGCCCGTCAGCTGGCCGGCACCACCCAGAACGACATCATCAAGGAGTACCTGTCCCGGGGGACCTACGTCTTCGGGCCCGAGCACTCCCTGCGGCTGACCGCGGACACCATCGCGTACACGGTCAACCACATCCCCAAGTGGAACCCGATCAACATCTGCAGCTACCACCTGCAGGAGGCGGGTGCCACGCCGCAGCAGGAGCTCGCCTACGCGCTGTGCACCGCGATCGCCGTGCTGGACCGGGTCAAGGCCTCGGGACAGGTCAGCGAGGAGGACTTCGGCAAGGTCGTCGGCCGGATCTCCTTCTTCGTCAACGCCGGCGTCCGTTTCGTCGAGGAGATGTGCAAGATGCGCGCCTTCGTCGAGCTCTGGGACGAGATCACCCGGGAGCGCTACGGCGTGACCGACGAGAAGATGCGCCGCTTCCGCTACGGGGTGCAGGTCAACTCCCTGGGCCTGACCGAGGCGCAGCCCGAGAACAACGTGCAGCGGATCGTGCTCGAGATGCTCGGCGTGACTTTGAGCAAGAACGCCCGGGCCCGTGCGGTCCAGCTGCCCGCCTGGAACGAGGCGCTCGGCCTGCCGCGGCCCTGGGACCAGCAGTGGAGCCTGCGGCTGCAGCAGGTGCTGGCCTTCGAGTCCGACCTGCTGGAGTACGGCGACATCTTCGACGGCTCGACCGTGGTCGAGGCCAAGGTGGCCGAGCTGGTGGCCGGTGCGAAGGCCGAGATGGACCGGGTCCAGGCCATGGGTGGCGCGATCGCCGCGGTCGAGTCGGGCTACATGAAGCAGGAGCTGGTCTCGGCCCACGCGGCCCGTCGTGCCCGGATCGAGGCCGGCGAGGAGATCATCGTCGGGGTCAACAAGTTCGAGACCACCGAGCCCTCGCCGCTCACCGCGGACCTGGACGGCGCCATCCAGACCGCCGACCCGGCCGCCGAGCAGGCCGCCTTGGAGTCGGTCGAGGCGTGGAAGGCCCAGCGTGACGACGCTGCGGTCGCCGAGGCGCTGGCCCGGCTGGCCGCGGACGCCAGGACCGAGGTGAACCTGATGGACGCCACCCTGGCCGCGGCCCGGGCCGGGGCGACCACGGGGGAGTGGGCCGCGACGCTGCGCGAGGTGTTCGGCGAGTTCCGCGCCCCCACCGGTGTGGCCGGCGCGGTCGGCGTGGCCGCTGCCGGCGCCGAGCTGACCCAGGTCCGCGAGCGGGTCGCGGCCACCGGTGAGGAGCTGGGCGGACGCCTGCGCCTGCTGGTGGGCAAGCCCGGTCTGGACGGCCACAGCAACGGTGCCGAGCAGGTGGCCGTGCGGGCCCGCGACGCCGGCTTCGAAGTCATCTACCAGGGCATCCGGCTCACCCCCGAGCAGATCGTCGCGGCCGCGGTGGCCGAGGACGTGCACTGCGTGGGGCTCTCGATCCTCTCCGGCTCGCACATGGAGCTGGTCCCGGCCGTGCTGGACGGACTGCGCGAGGCCGGCGCCGGCGACGTCCCGGTCATCGTCGGCGGGATCATCCCCGACGCCGACGGTCGTCGCCTGCTCGAGCTGGGCGTGGCGGCGGTCTACACCCCCAAGGACTTCGGTCTGACCGAGATCATGGGCGGCATCGTCGACGTGATCCGGCGTGCCAACGACCTGTCCTGACCCCACCGGTCGAACCGTACGGGCCCTGCAGGGACACGATCCCCGCAGGCGCCGTACGGTGTTCCCATGAGCGACCTGCAGTGCCCTGCCCGGATCTTCGTCGGGTGGCCGGCCTTCCCGGGTGACGTGGTCACCTGGCGCCGGGTCGTGCAGGACGAGGGACTGGCGGCCGAGCACGACCTGCGCGGTCAGGCCGTGGACCTGCTCTCGCTGGCCGACCAGCACCGCGGTGAGGCCGTGCTCGTGCTGGTGGACGCCGCGCCCGTCGAGGTGCCGGACCTGCGCTCCGGCGCGCTGCTGGCCCTGGCGGTCGACTCCACCGGGGTGCACCGGGCGCACGGCGCCTGAACCGCCTCCCGTTCCGGGCAGTGGAACAGAAGGTAAGGCAATCCTAATGTTCGCTGCTACCCTGTGGACGTGGGGAAGAAGCAGGCGGCCCGGAAGGGCCTGACCAAGCAGGGTGCCGGTCCCGGCGCCCCCCGTCCCCTGCCCAAGAAGAAGTGCTGCGCGTCGGCCCAGGCCTGCGCCCGGTGCCCGCTGCAGATGCTGCGCGAGGGCACCCTCCCGTCCGGCTACACCGTCAAGCACCGTCGGCTGGTCAAGCTCGAGACCCCCGGCCTGGTCACCCTGGACAAGAAGGCGCTGCGCAAGGCCGCCAAGAAGGTCGCCCGCGGCAAGAAGCTCGACCTGGCCCTGGACCCGCGCACCGAGAAGAAGCTCGAGAAGCGTGTCGAACGGCTCGCCTGCGCCGCGACGAAGAAGAAGCTGAAGAAGCTGAAGAAGGCCAAGTCCGCCAAGCGCTCCCGCAAGGCCGCCTGACCGGGTCCCCGGGTCAGCCCCGCCGGTCCACCCAGCGGTAGGTCGACACCGCCAGCACCACGCCGACCAGCAGGCCGACCAGCGCGCCCACGGCCCGTCCGGTGCTGTCCTCGGGGCCACCGAGCGCGGCGCCGGCGGCGCTCAGCAGCATGGCGCCGATCGCCAGAGCGATCCGTAGGCCGATGTCGCGCAGCAGTTGCGTCAGGAACGACCCCGTCCCGCCGCGCGCGTTCATCGGCAGCGCGTCGGTGACCGCGCGCACCGGCAGCGGTCCGTACAGGTGTGGGAACACCTCGTCGCCGACCTGCTCCTCGCGCACCTCGACGTCGAGGCGACGGGGGTCGATCCGGAGCAGCACCAGCGGCTCGCCGGCGTCGGCGTAGAAGCGCCGGAACACACCGGCGACCTGGTCGCGGCGGCTGGCGTGGATGAACCCCTCCTGCTCCAGGGTCCGGCCCCGGGTCGAGGTGGTGTAGCTCCCGCTGCCCCTGGCCGCCTCCCAGTCGGTGCGGGTGGCGATGTGGAAGAGCGCTTCGGTCACGGGCGCGAGGCTACCGGTCGACGTGGCTGACGATGTTCAGCACGGTGCCGTCGGGGGAGCGGACGAAGAACCTCCGCACGCCCCACGCCTCGGTGGTCAGCGGGTGCACGATGTCCAGTCCCCGTGCGTTCGCCTCGGCCCAGGCGTCCTCGATGGCGTCCCCGACGTGCACGGACAGGTGGGAGTCGACCGGCGCCGTGGCGTCCCGGGTGACCAGCTGGACCTGGGCGCGGCCGTCCGCGGTGGTCATCCGGGTCACCCAGTCCAGCCCGAGGTCCTGCGGTTGCAGCCCGACGAAGTCGACCCAGAAGGCCCGGGCGGCCGCCAGGTCGTCGACCCGGCAGTTGGCGGTGATGGCGGTGGGGTGCAGCACGACGACCTCCGGGTCTCGGGCTCCCACCGAACCACAGGGCGACGCGGCCCCGCCAGCCTCAGAAGAGACGGTCCTCGGCGTCGTCCATGCCGCGCAGGGCGTCGTAGTCGACCAGGGCGCAGGTGATCCCGCGGTCCTCGGCCAGCACCCGGGCCTGGGGCTTGATCAGCTGGGCGGCGAAGATGCCGCGCACCGGCCCCTTGCCGGTCAGCAGTGGGTCTCGGTTGAGCAGCTCGAGGTAGCGGGTCAGCTGCTCGACGCCGTCGATCTCGCCGCGCCGCTTGATCTCCACCGCCACCGAGAGGCCCGCGCCGTCGCGGCACATCAGGTCGACCGGGCCGATCGCGGTGGGGAACTCCCGGCGGACCAGGCTGAGTCCGTCGGCCAGCGTGGCGGGGTGCTCGGCCAGCAGCTCCTGCAGATGCTTCTCGACCCCGTCCTTCTGCAGCCCGGGGTCGACGCCCAGGTCGTGGCTGGAGTCGTGGTGGATCTCGTCGATCAGGATGCGCAGGGTGTCGTCGGTCTTCGAGGTGACCGTCCACTCGGTGCGCCCGTCCTCGCTGGTGCCCTCCTTGAGCGTGCACGGCGGGGACATCCAGTTCAGCGGCTTGTACGAGCCGCCGTCGGAGTGCACCAGCACCGAGCCGTCGGACTTGAGCATCAGCACCCGGGTGGCCATCGGCAGGTGGGCGCTGAGCCGCCCCGCGTAGTCGACCTGGCAGCGCGCAACGACGAGTCTCACCCGCGCGAGGTTACCGGTCCGGAAGTCGGGCGCCCCAGCCGCGGTGCTGTCCATGTGGTGAGAGCCACCGAACGGGGGGTTACTCATGGGTAAACGTCGTGTCACCATGTCTCCATGACCGACCTCACCAACGCGCAGATCACCGAGCTGCTGGTCCTGCCGTACCTCAACCACGCCGTCCGGATGTTCGAGTCCGGCTACGCCTCCCGCGAGGACGTCGACGCCGCCATGCGCTTCGGGTGCGGCTACCCGGTCGGCCCGCTGAGCACCGCCGAGGCGACCGGCCTGGCCGCCGTGCGCGACGGCCTCGCCGCGCGTCACGCCCAGACCGGTGACCACCTGCACGAGCCCGCGGCCCTCCTGAGCGCCCGGGTCGAGGCCGGCGCCGAGACGCTGGCCGACGCCGACGCTGCCGGTGCCTCCGCGGCCCCGCAGCTGCGCCACGACATCGCCAAGGTCGGCGTCGTCGGGACCGGCACGATGGCCTCGGGCATCGCCCAGGTCTTCGCCCAGGCCGGCTACGACGTCGTGTTCGTCGGCCGCGGCGAGGAGAAGGTGGCCGGCGTGCGCACCTTCATCGAGAAGGGCCTGGACAAGGCGATCTCGCGCGGCAAGCTCGACGAGGCCGGCAAGGCGGCCGTGCTGGCGCGCCTGAGCGGTGCCACCGAGCGTGAGGCCCTGGCCGACGTGGACCTCGTGGTCGAGGCCATCGCCGAGGACCTCGAGATCAAGACCCAGCTCTTCACCGACCTGGACCGGATCTGCAAGCCGGGCGCGATCATCGCGACCACCACCTCCTCGCTGCCGATCACCGAGCTCGGCAAGGCCACCTCGCGCCCCGAGTGGGTCATCGGCATGCACTTCTTCAACCCGGCAGTGGTGATGAAGCTGGTCGAGGTGGTCACCACCGAGCAGACCTCGCCCGAGGTCGACGAGACCGTGCGCGCCCTGACCGCCAAGATCGGCAAGGTCGCCGTCTCGTGCGCCGACCGCTCCGGGTTCATCGTGAACTGCCTGCTGTTCCCCTACCTCAACGACGCGGTGCTGCTGCTGGAGTCCGGCGCGGCGTCGATGACCGAGATCGACGAGGCGATCAAGGCCGAGGCCGGCTTCCCGATGGGCCCGTTCGAGCTGCTCGACGTGGTCGGCAACGACGTCTCCCTGGCGATCCAGCAGGAGCTCTTCCGCGAGTTCGGCGAGCCCGGCTTCGCCCCGGCCCGGACCCTGGAGACCGTCGTGGCCGAGGGCCGTCTGGGTCGCAAGACCAAGCACGGCTTCCACGACTACCGCTGAGCGGGTCCCTGCGCAGTAGCACTCGTCTGTCCCTCCTGGTGCGGTGGTCTCTCACCGCACCGGGAGGGACAGTTCCGTGTTGCGCCAGCGGGGAGCGCGTGGAGGGGCCTCGTAGAATCGGACCATGATGATCGTGGTGGTCCTGGCGGTGCTGGCGGGGCTCGTGCTGGCCGCGGTCCTCGCCGGCCGCAACAGCCAGCGCAAGCAGCTCGAGGCACGGGCGGCGGAACTGGAGCCGGTGCGCAAGCTGGTCGACGAGGACGTCACCGCCCTCGGCGTGGAGCTGCAGGACCTGGACCTGGAGATGGCCGGGCGACAGCTCGACCCGGGCGCCAACGCCGACTACCAGCGGGCCCTGGACGCCTACGAGTCGGCCAAGATGGCCTCCGCGGCGCTGTCCTCGGCCGACGAGGTCAAGCACGTCACCGAGATCCTCGAGGACGGCCGCTACGCGATGGCGTGCGTCCGGGCCCGGGTGGAGGGCAAGCCGCTGCCCACCCGCCGCCCGCCGTGCTTCTTCGACGCCCGGCACGGTCTCTCGGTCACCGACGTGGCCTACACCCCGCCCGGGGGAGCCGAGCGCCAGGTCCCGGCCTGCGCCCTGGACGCCGAGCGGGTCCGTGCCGGCGCCGAGCCGGACGTGCGCAAGGTGATGGTCGGCTCCCGCCGGGTGCCGTACTGGCAGGGCGGACGGGCCTACCAGCCCTACGCGATGGGCTACTACGGCGCCTTCGCCCCCATGGAGTGGATGTTCATGGGCATGCTCTTCAGCGGTGGCTTCGGGGCGATCGGCGAGGGCGTCGGTGCGCTGGCCGAGGGACTGGGCGAGGGCATCGGAGCCGTCGGCGAGGGCCTGGGTGAGGGCATCGGCGGGATCTTCGACGGCATCGGCGACCTGTTCGACGGGTTCGACTTCTGAGCACTCCCACGACATGACGAACGGCCGGCCCCGCGGGGACCGGCCGTTCGTCATCTCGGGTGCAGGGTCAGCGGGCGTCCTGCTTGCGGATGAAGATCTCCCGGGTCAGCAGCAGCACCGCCGCGGCCGTGGGGATCGCGAGCAGCGCCCCGACCACCCCGAGCAGTCCGGCCCCGATCAGGGCGGCGATCACCGTGACGGCGCCGGGGATGTCCACCGACTTGCTCATCACCCGCGGGTAGACGACGTAGTTCTCGACCTGCTGGTAGATGACGTAGAAGATCACGCAGAACAGCCCGATCTTCGGGTCCTCGGCGAAGCCGATCGCCGAGACGACCACGGCGCCGATGGTGGCCCCGATCATCGGAATCACGTCCAGCAGCGCCACCACGAACGCGAGCGCCACGGCGTAGTCGCCCAGCCCCACCGCGATCAGGAAGATCAGCGACGAGATGCCGGCGCACAGCGCCACCAGGAACGCCCCGGAGACGTACCCGCCCACACTGGCGATCACCTTGTCGCCGAGCTCGCGCACCCGCGGCCGGTTGCTGGCCGGGGCGAGGGTGTACAGCGCCTCCTTGGTGGCCTGCAGCCCGGAGAGGAAGTACAGGGTGAGCACGATGATGATGAACGCGTTGGTCAGGACCGAGAGCACCTTGAGGCCCAGCCCCAGGACACCGCCGAACAGGCCGCTGGCGAAGTCACCCTTGGCGATGTAGTCCTCGGCCTTCTCGATGATCGAGAACTTCTCGTCGAGCCGCTGCACGTAGTCGTTCTGCTGCAGCGCCTCGAGCCAGCCGGGCGCGCTCTGGGTCAGCTTGGTGATCTGCTCGCTGATCACCGGCGCGATCGCGGAGACGAACAGTGCCAGCGCGCCCAGGACGCACAGGATCACCACGAGCACCGCGTAGCTGCGGCGCAGTCCCCGGCGCTCGAAGAACACCACGGCCGGGTTCAGGCCGGCGGCCAGGAACATCGCGACCACGATCAGGATCAGGTAGCCGCCGACGTTGAGGACCAGCCCGCCGAGCCAGACCGCCAGCAGCGCACCCAGGGCGCCGAAGAACCCGATCGAGAACGGGGACTGGCGCAGCAGCGGACGCGGTGCGTCGGGGTGGTCGTCGTCGCTGCTGGCGACGTCGGCCAGGACCACCGAGGCCACGGCGACCTCGTCAGCACCGGCGTCGGCCACCCGGGCCGCTGCCTGGGCGTCGGCCGCGGCCTCGCGGGCGGCGTGGTGGTGCTCAGCGGCCGTCGACTCGTCGGCGTCCGTGCCCGTGTCCGAGCCCGTGGCCGGGCCGGTCCCGGTGGCGGAGGGCCCGCCACCGGCGGGTGCCGCTGCGGAGGGTGCGGACCCGGTCGCGGGGGAGCGCCCCGTGACCCGGTCCCACCAGCGGGGCGTCAGGACTCGTCCTCGGAGAACCCGCTCATCACGTCACGCAGGGCGGTGAGCTGGGCGGTGATCGCGTCACGACGCTTGGCCATCCGGTCGACCTCGGCCCGGATCGCGGCGAGCTCGCGCTCGGCCTCGGCGTTGCCGCCGGCGGTGATCGTCTCGGCCTGGCTCTGCGCGGAGGCGACCACCTGCGCGGCCTCGCGTCGGGCCCGGCTGAGCAGGTCCTCGGCCTCGGCGGTCGCGGCGGCGCGCTGGGCGTTGGCCTGGGCGGTGGCGGCCTTGGCCCGCTCCTCGGCGGCGTCGGCCCGCTCCTCGGCCTCGGCGACCAGGCGCGCGGTCTCGGCGGTGGCCGACTCGTGGTGGTCGGCGGCCTCGCGGGCCAGCCGCTCCTTCTCCACGGCCAGGGTGCGACGGGCTTCCTGGACCTCGCGGTCCGCGCCGGCGCGCAGCTTCTCGGCCTCGCGCTGGGCGGTGGTGCGCAGCTCCTTGGTCTCCTGCTCCGCGGCCAGCCGGAGCTGGTCGGCAGCACGCTGGGCGCTGGCGCGGGTGTCCTCGGCCTCGGCGCGGGCCATGGTCCGCTCCTGCTCGGCGTCGGCCAGGATCCGGCTGCGGCTCTCGTCGATCTCGCGCAGCTGGACCATCCGCATGTCCTCGGCCTCCTTGCGGGCCTCGGCACGGATCGCCTCGGCGTCCTTGGCAGCCAGGGCGCGAATCTCGGCGGCCTCGGCGGCCGCGGCCTCGCGGACCTCGGCAGCCTCCTCCTCGGCCAGACGCAGCATCGAGGCAGCCCGGCCGCCCAGGCCGGCGTAGGAGGGGTTCTCGGCCTCGGCGACCTGCGCCTCGAGCTGGGAGACCTTGCTCTCCAGCTCGACCACGCGCTGCTCGGAGACACCCAGGCTGTGACCGAGGCCGGCCTTCTCCTGGGTGAGCTGGGCGAGCCGGGCGTCGACCGCGGCCGGGTCGTAGCCGCGGCGGACCAGCGGCAGCGGAGCCGGACGAGCCGGCGCCTGGCCGGGTCGGCTGGAGGAGCTGCGACCCGGGACCGCCGGCATGACCTGGGTGGCCTCGGAGTCGGCGGTGCGCGGACGCTGCGGCTCCTCGTCGAAGATGGAAAGACCCTGGTCGTTGCTCATGGGGTTCGGGAGCTCCTCGTGTCGAGATGGTGTGCTGATCGGGGCGGGATCGGGGTCGGCACGGTGGCCGAACCCCAAGTGTTGCCGATGATGGGTGAACGCAACACCCCGGCTCGCCGTACGGGCGGGCCGGGGTGTGGCGGGGGTGGATCCGAGGGGATCCGGGGCGTGGTCTCAGACGCCGCGGAACCGGTTGATCGCGTCCAGGTGCTGGGCGCGCATCTCCTCGTCCAGGACGCCCTGACCCTCCTCCGGGGCCAGGCACAGGACGCCGACCTTGCCCTGGTGGGCGTTCTTGTGGACGTCCAGCGAGGCCTGGCCGACCTCGTCGAGG
Organism: Actinomycetes bacterium; assembly: GCA_023396115.1. Classification (GTDB taxonomy): domain Bacteria; phylum Actinomycetota; class Actinomycetes; order Propionibacteriales; family Nocardioidaceae; genus Nocardioides. The sequence goes on from JAEWXC010000076.1 coordinate 81,802, forward strand.
GAGTAGGTGCGCGACAGCGTCGGGTGGATCTTGCCCTGGCTGATCAGGCGGTTGGCCTCCCACGACTCGCGGTAGTTGGCGAAGTGGCTCGAGACGATCCGCTTGAGGTTCATCCACAGGTACCGGTTGTCGTACTCGTGCATGTAGCCCGAGGTGGACGCGCAGGTGGTGATCACGCCGCCCTTGCGGGTGACGAAGACGCTCGCGCCGAAGGTCTCGCGGCCCGGGTGCTCGAAGACGATGTCGATGTCCTCGCCGCCGGTCAGCTCACGGATCTTGGCGCCCAGGCGCTTCCACTCCTTGGGGTTCTGCTGGGTGCCGTCCTCGTTCCAGAACTTCCAGTCCTCCTCGGAGCGGTTGATGATCATCTCCGCACCCATGGACCGGGCGATCTTGGCCTTCTCCTCGTTGGAGACCACGCAGACCGGGTTCGCGCCACCGTTGATGGCGTACTGGGTGGCGAAACCACCCAGACCGCCAGAGGCGCCCCAGATCAGGACGTTGTCGCCCTGCTTCATGTTGCCGCCGTTGGCCGAGACGAGCTGGCGGTAGGCGGTGGCGTTCACCAGGCCCGGCGACGCCGCTTCCTCCCAGGTGAGGTGCTCGGGCTTGGGCATCAGCTGGTTGGCCTTGACCAGGGCGATGTGGGCCAGGCCGCCGAAGTTGGTCTCGAAGCCCCAGATCCGCTGCTCGGGGTCGAGCATCGTGTCGTTGTGGCCGTCGGGGCCCTCGAGGTCGACCGAGAGGCAGTGCGCGACGACGCGGTCGCCGGCGTTCCACTTCTGCACGCCCGGGCCGGTGGCCAGGACCACGCCGGACAGGTCGGAGCCGACGATGTGCTTGTCGATGTCGTGGCGCTTGCCCAGCGGGCCGGTCCGGCCCAGGCGCTCAAGGAAGCCGAAGGTGGAGACGGGCTCGAAGATCGAGGTCCACACGGTGTTGTAGTTGATCGCCGAGGCCATCACCGCCACGAGCGCCTCGCCCGGGCCGAGCTCGGGCAGCGCCACGTCGCCCACGTGCAGCGACTTGCGGGGGTCCTTCTCCTTGGAGGGGACGCCCTCGAACATGTCGACCTCGTCCTTGCGGACGTAGGCGGCGCGGTAGGACTCGGGGAGCTCGAGGTTGGCGAAGTCCTCGGCCGTGGCCGCATCGGACTGGATCGCGTCGAGGATGTTCTGCACTGGAAGCCTCCAGGTGGAAGGAGCGGGAACGAGGGGGAGGTTACTGCTTGGTAACCAACTTGTCGCCTGCGTGTGTGACAGGTCACCGCGAGGGGCCGGGTGCGGGTGGGCGCCCGGCCCGGCGGATCAGTGGCTGGCGTCCGGGTTCGGCTCGACCAGCTCGACCAGGACGCCGCCGGCGTCCTTGGGGTGGATGAAGTTGATGCGCGAGTCCGACGTCCCGCGGCGCGGGGCGTCGTAGAGCAGGCGCAGGCCGCGCTCACGCAGGATCGCGGAGACCTGCTCGATGTCGGCCACGCGGTAGGCCATCTGCTGGATCCCGGGGCCCGAACGGTCCAGGAACTTGGCGATCGTGGAGTTCTCGTCGAGCGGGGCGAGGAGCTGGATGGCCGAGCCGGAGTCCCCGACGCCGACCATCGCCTCGCGGACGCCCTGCTCGGTGTTGGTCTCCTCGTGCAGCACCTTCATGCCGTACTTCTCGGTGTAGAAGGCCTTGGCGACGTCCAGGTCGGGCACCGCGATGCCGACGTGGTCGATGGCCAGGAAGAGGTGGTCGGGCAGGTCGCTCGAGGTGTTCTGGGTGCTCATGGTTCCCATGGTCCCTCCCGGGTCGGTGTGGTGGGCGAGGAGTCCAACGGGGGAGACGTTAACGATCGTTCACCTACTCTGGGGCAGTGTGGGGTCGTCATCTCGTGCCGTCCGGTGTGAGATGGCTGACACCACGAGCACTCCGGTGCCCCTGTCGCGGGTGATTACTCGTCGGTAGGGTCGCCGCACCACGACCCATCCACTTGGAGGCATGCAATGTCCGGATCCGTCATCGTCGCCGGGGCGCGCACCCCGATCGGTCGCCTGCTCGGTGGCCTCAAGGACCAGTCCGCTGCCGACCTCGGCGGCGTGGCCATCGCCGGCGCCCTGGAGAAGGCCGGCGTCTCCGGCGACCAGGTCGACTACGTGATCATGGGCCAGGTCATCCAGGCCGGCGCCGGCCAGATCACCGCTCGCCAGGCCGCGGTCAAGGGCGGCGTCCCGATGGAGGTCCCCGCGATCACCATCAACAAGGTCTGCCTCTCCGGCATCAACGCCATCGCGATGGCCGACCAGCTGATCCGCGCCGGCGAGCACGACATCGTCGTGGCCGGCGGCATGGAGTCGATGACCCGGGCCCCGCACCTGCTGCCCAACTCGCGCGAGGGCTTCAAGTACGGCGACACCTCGCTGGTCGACTCGATGGCCTACGACGCCCTCTACGACCAGTTCACCGACCAGCCGATGGGTGGCCTGACCGAGGCCTGCAACGCGGCCGGGGCGAACCTGACCCGCGAGGAGCAGGACGAGTTCTCCGCGCGCAGCCACCAGCTCGCTGCCGCGGCCTGGGAGAAGGGCCTCTTCGACGACGAGGTCGTCCCGGTCACCATCACCACCCGCCGCGGCGAGACCGTGGTGAGCAAGGACGAGGGCGTGCGCGGCGAGACCACCGCCGAGTCGCTCGGCGCGCTGCGCCCGGCCTTCGCCAAGGGCGGCACCATCACCGCCGGCTCGTCGAGCCAGATCTCCGACGGTGCCGCCGCGGTCGTCGTGATGAGCAAGGCCAAGGCCACCGAGCTGGGCCTGACCTGGCTCGCCGAGATCGGTGCCTCGGGCCAGGTGGCCGGTCCGGACTCGACCCTGCAGCTCCAGCCCGCGCGCGCCATCGAGAAGGCGGCGGCCAAGGAGGGCATCGCGGTCTCCGACATCGACCTGTTCGAGCTGAACGAGGCGTTCGCCGCGGTCGGCATCGAGTCGGCCCGCCAGCTCGGCGTCGACGCCGACAAGGTCAACGTCAACGGCGGCGCGATCGCGCTGGGTCACCCGGTCGGCATGTCCGGGGCCCGGATCGTGCTGCACCTGGCGCTCGAGCTCAAGCGCCGTGGTGGCGGCACCGGTGCAGCGGCCCTGTGTGGCGGCGGTGGCCAGGGTGACGCCCTGATCATCCGCGTGCCCGCCTGAGGCGACCGGCTGCACGAGTGAACGACACGGGAGGGGGTCGGCGCCGCACCGCGGTGTCGGCCCCCGAACTGCTCCGACGGGCCCGGGACGGGCAGGCCGCCGCGGTCGGGCGGCTGATCTCCCTGGTCGAGGACGCCTCGCCGCTGCTGCGCGAGGTGATGGCCGCCTGCGCGCCGTACGTGGGTCACGCCCACGTGGTCGGGCTGACCGGTGCCCCGGGGGTGGGCAAGTCGACCTCCACCAACGCCCTGGTCGGCCAGTTGCGCGCCGAGGGGCGGCGGGTCGCGGTCCTGGCCGTGGACCCCTCCTCACCGTTCTCCGGCGGCGCACTGCTCGGCGACCGGATCCGGATGTCGCAGCACAGCACCGACCCCGGAGTCTTCATCCGCTCGATGGCCTCGCGCGGTCACCTGGGCGGGCTGGCCTGGTCCACGCCGCAGGCGATCCGGGTGCTCGACGCCGCCGGGTTCGACACCGTCCTGGTCGAGACCGTCGGGGTGGGCCAGAGCGAGGTCGAGATCGCCGGCCTGGCCGACACCACCGCGGTCCTGCTGGCCCCGGGCATGGGGGACGGGATCCAGGCCGCCAAGGCGGGAATCCTGGAGATCGGTGACCTGTACGTGGTGAACAAGGCCGACCGGCCCGGCGCCGACGTGGTCCGCCGCGACCTGCGCTCGATGCTGGCGCTGGCCGAACGGGCCGAGGGCGGCTGGAAGCCCCCGGTGCTGCGCACCACCGCGGCCTCGGCCGACGGGTTCGCCGAGGTCTCGGCCGCCCTGGCCGACCACCTGGCCTGGCTGACCTCGCACGGCGAGCTGGGCCGCCGCCGGGCGCTGCGCGCGCGCCGCGAGGTCGAGGCGATCGCCGTGGCGCGGCTCCGCGAACGCTGGGGTGACCTGGGCGGGCACACGGCCCTGGACGAGCTGGCCGAGCAGGTGGCCACCGGGCGGACGGACCCGCACTCCGCCGCCGACGCCCTGCTCGCGCAGAGCTGACTCCGCCCGCGCGCCTCCCCGAACCGGGGCCCGCGGGCTGGTAGGAAATGAGCTGTCCTGTGCACCGCGACGTGAGGAGAGTTCCTGATGGACGCCAAGAAGGCGGTCGTCGTCCTGCTCGTGGTCTTCCTCGGGTTCTGGATGTTCAACGACCCCAACGGCCTGGCCCAGGTGGCCCGCGACGGCGCGTCCGAGGGATGGTCCCTGACCCAGCAGCTGTTCCGCGCGATCATCGACTTCATGGGCGCGCTCTTCTGAGTCCGCCCGGCCGGGTGTGAGCAGGGAGGTGGGCATGGACGTCGGTCGCGGGATCTTCGACCCCAAGATCCGCCAGCACCTGCTGCGTGACGAGGGTGAGGTCATCGTCGACGAGGTGCGCAAGCACTGGGTCGTCCTCGTGCTGCCGTGCCTGGAGGCGATCCTTGTCCTGGCCCTGCTGGTCGCCACCCCGTTCGTGCGGATCGACCTGGCGTGGTTCCCGCTGCTGCTCGCCGGGGCGGTGGCGCTGCACGCCACCTACAAGGCCCTCTCGGCGCACATGGACCGGTTCGTCATCACGAACATGCGCGTCTTCCGGGTGCACGGGGTCTTCAACCAGCAGCTCGCGACGATGCCGCTGAGCCGGATCCTCGACATCACCGTCAAGAAGCCGCTGCAGGGCCGGATCCTGGGCTACGGCCACTTCATCTTCGAGTCCGCCGCGCAGGAGCAGGGGTTGCGCGACGTGCGCCACGTCGGCGACCCGCACGCCCGGGACCTGGCGATCCAGCGCGTGGTGCAGCGCTCGGGTCTGCGCGGACCCAAAGTCGTGAACTGACCCCGTCTCCCTAGGATGGGGGCCATGACGCAGCAGCCGTTCTCCCGTCCCGGAGCCGTCGACCTCTCCGGCCTCCGTCGCCCGGCCCCCGCCACCGGCCCGCTCGACGCCGCACCGGCCGGAGGGCCGGCCCCCGCCGGCTCGGCCTACGCCGTGCACGTGGACGAGGCGAACTTCCAGCAGGTCCTCGAGGCCTCGATGACCGCGCCGGTCGTCCTGGTCTTCCACTCCGCCGCCCAGGCACCGGGCAGTGAGGCCTACGCCGCCGACGTCGAGTCCGCCGTCGCCGCCCAGGAGGGCCGCTTCCTGGCCGGTCTGGTCGACATCGACGCCCACCCGCAGATCGCCCAGGCCATGCAGATCCCGCAGGTGCCGCTGATGCTGGTGCTGCTCGACGGTCGCCCGGCGACCCAGCCGATCCCCGGGGTGCTCAACCCCGAGGAGATCGGCACCCTGCTCGGCACCCTGGCCCAGCAGCTGACCGCGCAGGGCATCACCGGCCGGCACCAGCCGCGCCACGCCGCCGGCGAGGAGGGCGAGGAGGGACCGGCCGCGGACCCGCGCTACGCCGCCGCCCAGGAGGCCCTCGGCAACGGCGACATCGAGGCGGCCGTGGCCGAGTACCAGCGTCTGGTGGACGCCAACCCGGCCGACGCCGAGGCAGCGGCCGGCCTGGCCATGGCCAAGGTGCTCCAGCGCACCGCCGGGGTGGACCTCAACACCGCACGCCAGGCGGCCGCGGATGCTCCGGACGACCTGGACGCGCAGATCATGGTGGCCGACCTGGACATGCTCGGCGGCCACGTCGACGACGCCTTCGACCGCCTGGTCGAGCTGGTCCGGCGCACCGCCGGGGACGAGCGTGCCCGGGTCCGCGAGCACCTGCTCGGGCTGTTCGCGGCCGTCGGCAACGACGACGCGCGCGTGCTGCGGGGCCGTCAGAACCTCGCCTCGGCCCTCTTCTGATCCGGTGCCCCTCGACCCCGGGGTGGTGACCAGCGGCCCCGCCCACCTGGTGCGGGCGCTGGGCCTGTGGCGCCGTCGACCCGGCCTGATGGCGCTGGGCGTGGTGCCCGCCCTGATCGTGCTGGCGGTCCTGGGCGTCCTGCTGGTGCTGCTGCTCCTGCACGTGAGCGACCTGGTGGCCTGGGCGACGCCGTTCCTGGGCGAGGGCACGCTCGGTGAGCTGGTCCGGGTACTGGTGGCGCTGCTGGTGGTCGGGGCGTTCCTGGCCGGCTCGGTGGTCCTCTTCGTGGCCCTGACCCTGCTGGTGGGGGAGCCGTTCTACCAGCGGATCTGGCGCGAGGCCGAGCTGATGGCCGGCGGTCCGGTGCCGACCGGTGAGGTGCCGTGGACGGTGTCCTTGCGTGACACCGGCGTGCTGCTGGCGCGGGGCGTGGCCGGTGCCGCGGCACTGTTCCTGCTCGGGTTGGTCCCGGTGGTCGGCACGGCCGCGGCGGCGGCCGGCGGGGTGCTCGTCACGGGCTGGCTGCTGGCCTCCGAGCTCCTGGCCCGTCCGCTCGAGGCGCGCGGCATGGACGCCGCCGCGCGACGGGCGCTGCAGGGACGGGCCCGGACCACGGTGCTGGGGTTCGGCATCAGCGTGCAGGTCTGCTTCCTGGTCCCGCTCGGGGCGGTCGTGGTGATGCCGGCCGCGGTGGTGGGGGCCACCACGCTGGCGCGGCAGCTGCTCGCGACGCAGCCCGCGGACGCACCGACGGGATCAACGATCAGTCCGCCCAGTCATCCGCTCAGTGGTCCGGGGACGGGTCCCGCAACGCACTGACCAGGGCCGCCACCGCCGGGGAGGCGGTGCTGCTGGTGCGGTGCACCGCCGCCACGTGACGCACCGGGTCGGGGTCGCGGACTGGCCGCGCGAGGACCCCGTCCGGCAGCGGGCTGCGGCCCAGCCGCGGCACCAGGGCGACCCCGAGGCCGGCCGCGACCAGGGCCAGGTGCGAGTCGAACTCCATCGCGCGGTGCGCGATCCGCGGGCGGCGCCCGGTGCCGGTGAACATCCGCTCCAGCCACTCCCGGCAGATGGTGTCCTCCCCGGTGGTGATCCAGTCCACCCCGACCAGGTCGGCCGGACGCAGCTCCTCGCGTGCGGCCAGTGGGTGGTCGCGGTGCAGCAGCACCTCGGCCACGTCGCGGGTCAGGGTCTCCGCCTCCACCTGTTCGGGCAGGCGCAGCGGCAGGTCGCCCCAGGAGTGCACGACGCCGACGTCGAGCTGCCCCGAGGCGACCAGGTCCAGGGTCTGCCACGGCTCGACCTCCTGGATCCGTACCTCCAGCGCCGGGTGGGCGGCCAGCAGGGCCGGCAGGCGCGGTGCCAGCAGTCCCCGGACGGCGGTCGAGAACGCGCCCAGCCGCAGCACGCCGGCCACGCTGCCGGCCTCCCGGTGCAGGTCGGCCTCCAGGGCCTCGAGCCGTCCCAGGACATCGCCCCCGGCGTCGACCAGCAGGTGGCCCTGCCGGGTGAGCAGGACACCCCGGCCGACCCGTTCGAGCAGGGCCACGCCGGTCTGCCGTTCCAGCCGCTTGACCTGCTGGGAGACCGCGCTCGGGGTGAAGCCGAGCAGCTCGGCGGCACCGGAGACCGAGCCGGTGGCCGAGACCGCGCGCAGGGCGGAGAGAGCAGCGACGTCAATCATGCAGCAACTCTACAAGGTTCTGTGCATGACAATTCGCTGGTGCTGAAAGGTCCGAGCGGTCAGGGTGGAGGCGTGAACCGGACCGACAACCTGCTGGCCGCCGGCGTGGCCACCATCTGGGGCCTGAACTTCGTCGTCATCGAGGTGGGCATGCGCGGCGTGCCCCCGCTGCTGTTCCTGGCCGCCCGCTTCCTGCTGGTCGTCTTCCCGCTGGTCTTCCTGGTGCCCCGGCCGCAGGTCGGGTGGCGCACCGTGGTCGGGGTGGGGCTGTTCATGTCGCTGGGGCAGTTCGCGTTCCTGTACCTGTCGATGGCCGCGGGGCTCTCCCCGGGCATCGCGGCCCTGGTGCTCCAGGCCCAGGTGATGGTCACCATCGTGCTGGCGGCCGGGGTGCTGGGTGAACGACCCAGCAACCGGCAGTGGTGGGGCGTGCTGCTCGGCACCGTCGGACTGGTCGTGGTCGCCCTGGGGCGTGGGGGCGAGGTCACCCTGGTCGCGCTGGGGCTCTGCCTGCTCGGCGCGGTGAGCTGGGGGATCGGCAACGTGGTCTCCCGGGCCGGCGGAGCAGCCGGCGGGCTCTCCCTCACGGTGTGGTCGGCCCTGGTCGTGCCGGTGCCGCTGCTCGTCGCCACCTGGTGGTCCGGCGGGACGGAGCCGTTCGAGCAGGCGTGGGCGGCGATCGGCTGGGCGCCGGTGCTCTCCACCCTCTACACCGCCGGCCTGGCCTCGCTGATCGGCTACGCGGTCTTCAACTCGCTGCTGGCCCGGCACCCCTCGGCCGCCGTCGTGCCGTGGATCCTGCTGGCCCCCGTGGTCGCCATGGCCTCGGCCTGGCTCTTCCTCGGCCAGGTCCCGGCGCCCGGCGAGCTGCTCGGCGGCGCGGTGCTGCTGGTGGGGGTGCTGGTGGCCACCCGACCGGTACGGGTCACCGGGGGAGCGGTGCCCCCGACTCGCTCCAGCCGGCCCCGTCGAGCGCGGAGCGCACCCGTCGGACGGTGAAGTCGGCAGCCAGCTCGGCGATCTCGTCGAGGGTGAGGAAGGCGACCGAGCGGATCTCGCGCTGCTGCAGCACCGCGGCGTCCAGGACGTCCGGCGCGTGCGCGCCCCCGTCGAAGACCAGGCACAGGGCGTCGTCCCAACCACGCCACGGCGGCATCCAGTCGGTGAGCAGCAGGTTCCCCGCCGGCAGGGTCAGCCCCAGCTCCTCGAGCACCTCACGGGCCACCCCCTCGCGCGGGTTCTCGCCGACCTCGACCACCCCGCCGGGCAGGTCCCAGTCCTCCTTGTAGGTGAGCTGGCACATCAGCACCCGGTCGGCGGTGTCGCGGACCAGCAGCTGGCCGATCGCCCGCTTGCGCGGCAGGAACGAGTTGAGCAGCGCCCGGAACCCGTCGGGCTCGGTGACCGGGGTGTCGGAGGCCAGTCGGGCGTAGACGACGTGGTCGCCGGCGGCCGAGCGGCGCACACCCTCGCGGCGCATCCCGTTCCAGGTCACCGCCCGCTGTGCGGCCTCGTCCTCGGGCAGGACCCAGGCCTCGACCCGGTCGTGCCCGGTGAGCGCGGCGGTGACGGCTCGTCGCACCCCGGCCACGTCGGGCGTCTCCTGCCAGACCAGCCGCACGGTGCCGGGGGTGCCGGTCTCGGTCCAGGTCGGGGAGTCCACGCCGCCACCCTAGCCACGCACCGGTGCGCCGGTGCGCCGACGGGTCACCCGGGATCGTGCGTGAGCCGCAGCCAGAGCTGACCGTACGGCGGCAGGGTGACCTGGTAGGGCTCGGTGCCGATGCGGGGGAACCGCTCACCGCCGCGGGGCTCGACCGGACCGCTGCCCGCCCAGGCGGCCAGATCCAGCCGGACGGCCTCGGCGGTACCGGCCAGGTTGTGCACGCACAGAGTCGCCGCGTCGTCCGTGCTGCGCACGAACGCCAGCACGGCCGGGTTGTCGCCGTCGGGTTCGGTGTACTCGCCCACCGCCAGCTCGGGGAGCTCGCGGCGCACCGCCAGGGTGTCGCGCACCCAGTGCAGCAGCGAGGCGGGGTTGGCCAGCTGGGCCGCCACGTTGACCGCGGCGGGGGCGTGGGCGGGATCGTCGACCACGGGCAGGGTGAGCTGCTCGGGCGCCGCGGTGGAGAAGCCCCCGTTGGGGCCGTCGTCCCACTGCATCGGGGTCCGGACGCCGTCGCGGTCCCCGAGCCAGATGTCGTCGCCCATGCCGATCTCGTCGCCGTAGTAGAGCACCGGGGAGCCGGGCAGTGAGAGCAACAGCGAGTGCATCAGTTCGATCCGGCGCCGGTCGTTGTCCAGCAGCGGGGCGAGCCGGCGCCGGATGCCCACGTTGGCGACCATCCGGGGCTCGGGGGCGTAGGTGGCCCACATCAGGTCACGCTCGGCGGGGGTGACCATCTCCAGGGTCAGCTCGTCGTGGTTGCGCAGGAACAGACCCCACTGGGTCCGGTCGGGGATCTTCGGGGTGCGCGCCAGGATCTCGCTGATCGGTGCCGCCGAGGACGTCGCCAGGGCCAGGTAGAGGCGCGGCATCAGCGGGAAGTGCAGCGCCATGTGGCACTCGTCGCCGCCGAGGGCCGGGTCGCCCAGGTACTCGACCAGCTCCTCGGGCCACTGGTTGGCCTCGCACATCAGCACCGCCTCGGGGTGCTCGGCCTCGACCACGGCCCGCAGCCGTCGCAGGAACGCGTGGGTCTCGGGCAGGCTCTCGCCGTTGGTGCCCTCGCGCTCGTAGAGGTAGGGCACCGCGTCGAGCCGGAAGCCGTCGACGCCCAGCCGCAGCCAGAAGCGGACCGCCTCCAGCATCGCTTCCTGGACACCGGGGTGGTCGTAGTTCAGGTCCGGCTGGTGGGAGTAGAACCGGTGGAAGAAGTACTGCCCCCGGACCTCGTCCCAGGTCCAGGTGGAGTGCTCGGTGTCGGGGAAGATCACCCGGACCTCGGGGTACCCGGTGTCGTCGTCGGCCCAGACGTAGAAGTCGCCGTACTCGCCCTCGGGGTCGTGCCGGCTGGCCCGGAACCACGGATGGGCGTCGGAGGTGTGGTTGAGCACGAGGTCGACCAGCACCCGGATGCCGCGGGCGTGCGCGGCGTCGAGGAACGCGCGGAAGTCGTCCAGGGTGCCGTACTCGGGGGCGACGGCGGTGTGGTCGGCGACGTCGTAGCCGCCGTCACGCAGCGGCGAGACGTAGAACGGCGGCACCCACAGGCAGTCCACCCCGAGCCACTGGAGGTGGTCGAGCTTGGAGGTCAGGCCGGCGAAGTCGCCGGTCCCGTCACCGTCGGAGTCGGCGTAGGAGCGCAGCAGGACCTCGTAGAAGACCGCCCGACGGAACCAGGGGGTCGCGTCGTCGGTCGACGGTGCGGTGGGCGTGGCCATGCCCCCAGTGTTGCGGGCAGGGCTGCGGGATCGGTGTCAGCCCACGCCGGTCGGGGTCGGTGTCGGGCGCCTCACAGCTCGATGCCCGGCAGCGGGCGCGGTGCCCGGGAGAGCCGCGACGAGCCGGCGCGGGTCTGCCAGGAGGCGGACCGCGACATCTTCGCGTCCCGGCGCTGAGAGGAGCTGGCCAGGAACCAGTCGGCCTGGGCCCGCTCGCCGTCGAGGTCCACGACCACGCACCCGGTGCGCAGGCCCTCGGCCCACCGGATCCACGGGTTCGCCACCGCGTTGTTGGTGCTCAGCACCGCGTCCACGGTGCGCCCCGCGCCGGGGGCGACCTGCTCGGCGATGGCCTGCACCGACGGGGAGGCGACCCCGGGCGTCACGAACTCCACCGCCACCGAGCGGCGGTCGAGCAGGTAGTCCTCGGGTCGGCGGGGGATCTCGCTGGCGTAGCTCTGGTGCACGTCGCCGGTGAGCACGACCACGTCGTCGACGCCGGTCATCGCGTCGACCAGCCGCTGGCGCTGGCGCCGGAAGCCGTTCCAGTCCTCCACGTACAGCTCGGCCAGCGGCCTGGCCAGGGTGTCGGCGACGCGGGGGCCGAGCAGCCGGGCGATCTGGCCGGGCACGTGGCCGCCGATCGCCTGGGGGAAGAACGGCACCTGGTTGCCCAGCACCTTCCACCGGGCGGTGCTGCGCCGCAGCCCGCGCACCAGCCACGCCTCCTGGGCGTCGCCGAGCATCGAGGCCGAGGCGGCGCCGGTGGACGGGTCCAGCGACCCGTAGCCCAGGAACGCGGAGCGGGGCGGCTTGGTGCGGAACCGGCGCTCGTCGAGCATCCACAGGTCGACCTGGCGGCCGAACCGGAACCGGCGGTGGATACGGAACGGGTGCCAGCGCGGGTTGCGCCGCACCGGCAGCCACTCGAGGAAGGCGCGGCGTCCGGCGGCCGAGCGGGCTGCCCAGGTGCCCTCCCCGCCCTGGTGGTTCTCGGCACCGTCGCGCCAGGTGTCGTTGGCGACCTCGTGGTCGTCCCAGATCGCGATCACCGGGTGGGCGGCGTGCATGGCCTGCAGGTCGGCGTCACCGCGGTAGCAGGCGTGCCGCTGGCGGTACTGGGCCAGCGTGGTGCACTCGGCATCCGGCTGGGACCGGCGCGGCCCCTTCGGGAACGACCCGAAGATCGGGCCGGGGGCGTACTCGTAGAGGTAGTCGCCCAGGTGCAGCACGGCGTCCAGGCGCTGGGCGGCCAGGAACCGGTACGGGGTGAACCAGCCCTGGTCGTAGTTGGCGCACGAGGCGAAGCCGAACCGGACCGGGGCGTTGCTGCGGGTGGCCGGCGCGGTCCGGGTGCGACCGACCCGGCTGGTGCGCCGGCCCAAGCCGAAGCGGTACCAGTACTCGGTGCCCGGGCGCAGGCGCTTCACGTCGACGTGGACGGTGTGGTCGCGCGCCGCGCTGGTCCGGGTGCGGCCGCGGGCCACGACCCGGCGGAACCCCGGGTCCTCTGCGACGGCCCAGGTGACGGTGACCGCTGGCCCCCGGCCGGATCCGGGGGTGGCTGCGGTGCTGGGCGTGACCCGGGTCCAGATCACCACCGAGCGGGGGAGCGGGTCACCGGAGGCGACCCCGTGCGCGAACGGCTGACGCGGCCGGGTGCCGGCCTCCGCGCTGCCCGCACCGAGTCCCACGGACCCGGCCAGCGCTCCGCCCAGGGCGCCGCCCAGGACCGTGCGCCGGGTGGTCCGCACCCCGCTGCTCATCGGTCCGCCCGCGGAGTTGCCGCGGGTCCGGTGCCCGAGGGGAGGGGCCGGAGTCCGGGGCAGGGGATCAGGGTCCGGTGCGTGGTCGCCATGTGCAGTCCAACGCCGCCCCCGGCCCGGGGTCACGCCTGCGCCCGGGTCACGGGTCCGTCCGCGCGGCGGTGCGGCGATAGGGTCGTGCGGACCGGGCCGCTGGGCGCCCGGCGAGTCTGCGACGGACGGAGTGGTGATGGGCGAGTACGTGAACCTCGAGGTGGCCGACGGGGTCGGGACGATCCGGTTGGACCGACCCAAGATGAACGCCCTCAACGCCCAGGTCCAGGAGGAGATCCGGGCCGCCGCCCGGGAGGCGGCCGCACGCGCCGACGTCAAGGCGGTCGTCGTGTGGGGCGGCGAGCGGGTCTTCGCCGCCGGGGCGGACATCAAGGAGATGGCCGACATGTCCTACACCGACATGGTCGACCGCTCCGGTGAGCTCCAGGCGTGCTTCACCGCGGTCGCGGCGATCCCCAAGCCGGTGGTGGCGGCCGTGAACGGCTACGCCCTGGGCGGTGGCTGTGAGCTGGCCCTGTGCGCCGACATCCGGATCGCCGCCGAGGACGCGGTGCTCGGGCAGCCCGAGATCCTGCTGGGGATCATCCCCGGGGCGGGCGGCACCCAGCGGCTGACCCGGCTGGTCGGGCCGAGCAAGGCCAAGGACATCGTGTTCACCGGACGGTTCGTCAAGGCCGAGGAGGCGCTGCGCATCGGCCTGGTCGACCGGGTGGTCCCCGCGGCCGAGGTCTACGAGACGGCGCACGCCTGGGCCGCGCAGTTCGTGAACGGTGCCAGCTACGCGCTGCGTGCGGCCAAGGAGAGCATCGACAAGGGCGCCGAGGTGGACCTGGCGACGGGCCTGGAGATCGAGCGCCAGCAGTTCGCGGCGCTCTTCGCGACCCAGGACCGTACCGTCGGCATGATCTCGTTCGTTGAGAACGGACCTGGGAAGGCCCAGTTCCTCGGGCGGTGATCGCCACCGGGGTCTCGACGAGGGAGGACGACGGCACGTGAGCAGCAACAAGGAGACGACGGTGGAGGAGTCCGGGCCCGGCGCGGTCGCGAAGGTCCGGGGCACGGTGGCGCACCTGGTGTGGCTGGTGTGCGTGGTCTGTGCCGTGCTGCTGGCCCTGGGGGCCCTGCTGATCGCCCTGAAGGCGAACGCCGACAACGCGCTGGTGTCGTTCATCGACGGGGCCGCCGACGCCGTCGACCTGGGCGTCTTCGACCGGGCCGCGGGGGTCAAGCAGTTCGGCGGTGAGAACGCCGAGGTGAAGAACGCGCTGTTCAACTGGGGGCTCGGTGCCCTGGTGTGGCTGGTGGTGGGCCGCGTGGCGGAGCGGATCATCCGTCCCTGAGCGGACACTTCGGGCGGTTGCCCGAAAAACTTTGCCTGCGGGGTGTTTGACGTCACGCGACCCGGATATGGTGATGGGCGCCACACCGGGGCTGGAACACGTTCTGGTTTCGGGGTGGCAGCCATCGATTCCGGGCGGGAGGGCCCGGGATCATCCATCCAACTCGGAGGAACCCCACATGCGTTTGCGCAAGACTGCAGCCGTCTCGGTCCTGGCCCTGGCGGCCGGTTCGATCGGCATGATCGCCCCCGCCACCGCGGCGACGGCTCCCACCGACTTCACCTGCACCACCCCGATCGGTGACAGGACCTTCGTCACCACCGTGGACACCGACCTGCCGACCTCGGTCGAGTACGGCGGTTCGGTCTCGGGCACCAGCACCTCGACGGTGGAGATCCCGGACGACCTGATGGACCTGGCGCGCAACGTGCTGGGTGCCGAGTCGGCTGACGGCACCACCACCTGGAAGGAGGGTGCCGCGGACGTCGTCAAGCCCGTCCCCAGCACCCCGATCCCGGACGACGGTCCGCTCGTGCTCAGCGCCTCGGGCCCGATCGCCGCGATGAAGGCGGACAAGGTCGGCAAGATGGCGTACACGGTGGCCAGCTACACCGGCGCCATCTCGCTGAAGAACGGTGCGGGTGCCGAGGCCATCGCCATCAACACCGAGTGCACCCCGGCGGCCGCGCCGACCGCCGACACCGTCAACGTGACGAAGGCCAAGACCAAGACCACCGCCAAGGTCAAGGGCAAGAAGAAGAAGGCCGTCGTGAAGGTCTCCGTCAAGGCGACCCACGGCACCAAGGCCGGCGGCAAGGTCGTCGTCAAGGTCAAGCAGGGCAAGAAGACCACCAAGGCGAAGGGTGTCGTGAAGAACGGCAAGGCCAAGGTGGTCGTCAAGAAGCTGAAGAAGGGCAAGGCGAAGGTCACCGTCGCGTACAAGGGCGACAAGAACCACGCCGGCTCCAAGGGCAAGGGCAAGACCAAGATCAGGTGACCTGGTCCTGACCTCCGGTCGTCCCTGACGACTGAGCACTGAACGACGACCCCGGCGGGTGACCGCCGGGGTCGTCGTGCGTCCGGGCGAGCCGCAGGCGGTCGGTCTGAAAGAAATTCCAGGGAGTTTTCGCATTCCGCCAGTACGGAACATGCCCGTGGCCTAGCGTGACGCACGCCACGGACAGGAACGTGTTCCAGTCCGCGGCACACCGGGCTCGTGGGAGGGAACTCACGGGCCGACCATTCACATCCTCGGAGGGAACTCTTCATGCGTCTGCGCAAGATCGCCGCCGTCAGCTCGCTCGCCCTGGCCGCCTCGGTGCTGGGCACCGTCGCCCCGGCGACCGCCCAGAGCGCCGAGCTCACCTACGCCTGCAAGGTCCCGGCCCTGGCCGGTCTCGGCCTCGGCGAGCTCGACTTCGCCACCACCTTCGACACCGCCTTCGGTGCCGCCGCGACGTACGGCGAGTCGAAGGGCATCACCGTCGAGGTGACCGTCCCCACCAACCTGAGCGACACCCTCGCCAGCCTCTCGGGCTCCCTGGAGGGCACCCTCAAGGGCCAGGTCTCCTTCGGCGGCCAGAACGTCTCCTACAGCGCCAAGATCCCCAAGCAGACCGCCGTGGCGGGGGAGCCGATGGTCGTGACGGCCACGGGCACCGTGGCCGCGGCCAAGCCGGGCGCGACCAGCGTCGTGGCGGGCGACTACACCGCCAGCCTGACCGCCACCGTCGACCTCGGCGCCGGCCCGCAGACGATGCCCGCCGAGGCGACCTGCATCGCCCCCGCGGCCGGCGACAAGACCATCGACGCGGTCAAGGTCGCCAAGGCCTCGACCAAGGCTGCGGTCAAGGTCAAGACCAAGAAGGGCAAGGGCACCGCGACCGTCACGGTCAAGGCGGCGAACGGCACCAAGGCCGGCGGCTCGGTCAAGGTCAAGATCGGCAAGAAGTCCTTCAAGGGCAAGGTCAAGAACGGCGTGGCCAAGATCAAGGTCAAGGGCCTGAAGAAGGGCAAGAACAAGGTCACCGGCGCCTACTCGGGCGACGCGAACCACAACGGCGCCAAGATCAAGGCGACCGTCAAGGTCAAGTGACCTCGTCTCCTCAGACCCCCCTGGTCTGACTCCCGGCGGGTGCGTCCCGCCGTCCCCCGAGCCACCGGCCCCGAATCCACGTGATCCGGGGCCGGTGGTCGTTGAGGGGGAGGGTGGTGTGAGTCTCACCACCGCGGACCGGTGTTCCCCGCCAGTACCGACCGCCAGTATCCTCGTCAGACGCACGCCCTGCGGCGCTGAGCCGGGAGGGCGGGACCTCGAGTGCATCAGGAGGGGCCGGTAGGCCACACCACCATGAACATTGTTGTCTGTGTGAAGTACGTGCCCGACGCCACTGCCGACCGGCAGTTCGAGTCGGACAACACGGTTGACCGCGTCGGTGTCGACGGCCTGCTCTCCGAGCTCGACGAGTACGCCGTCGAGCAGGCGCTCCAGCTCAAGGAGAAGCGCGCCGACGAGGAGGTCACCGTGACCGCCCTGACGATCGGCCCCGAGAAGGCCGTGGACGCCGTCCGCAAGGCGCTGCAGATGGGTGCCGACAAGGGCGTCCACGTGGTCGACGACGCGATCGCCGGCTCCGATGCCCTGGCCACCTCGCTGGTGCTCGCCAAGGCCGTCGAGAAGCTCGGCCCGGTCGACGTGGTCATGTGCGGCATGGCCTCGACCGACGCCGGCATGAGCGTCGTCCCGGCCATGCTCGCCGAGCGCCTCGGGCTGCCTCAGGTCACCCAGGCCGCGGTCGTGGAGACCCAGGGCGACCAGGTCCGGATCAAGCGCGACGGTGACGCCGCCACCGAGGTCATCGGCGCCACCCTGCCGATCGTGCTGTCGGTCACCGACCAGTCCGGCGAGGCCCGCTACCCCTCGTTCAAGGGGATCATGGCGGCCAAGAAGAAGCCGCTGGAGACCTACTCGCTCAGCGACCTCGGCGTGGACGCCGGCCAGGTCGGACTGTCGGCCGCGTGGACCGCGGTCGAGTCCACCGCCGCCCGTCCGCCGCGGACCGCCGGCGAGATCGTGAAGGACGAGGACGGCTCCGGCGCCACGGCGCTGGTCGGCTTCCTCGCCTCCAAGAAGTTCATCTGAGGAGCGATTGAGACATGTCTGAAGTTCTGGTCCTCGTCGACCACGTCGACGGAACGGTCAAGAAGCCGACCTACGAGCTGCTCGCCCTCGCCAAGCGCCTGGGCACCCCGGCCGCGGTCTTCATCGGTGCTGCCGACAAGGCCGGCGACGTCGCTGCCGCGGTGAAGAAGTTCGGTGCCGAGAAGGTCTACACCGTCGACGACACCGAGATCCGTGGCTACCTGGTGGCCCCCAAGGCCGAGGCCCTGGCCCAACTGGTCGAGAAGGCCTCCCCGGCCGCCGTGCTGATCCCGTCCTCGGCCGAGGGCAAGGAGGTCGCGGCGCGCCTGGCCGTCAAGACCAACTCCGGCCTGATCACCGACGCCGTCGACGTCGCCGAGGGTGGCGTGACCACCCAGTCCGTCTTCGCGGGCAACTTCACCGTCGAGGCGAAGGTCACCCAGGGCACCCCGATCATCACCGTGAAGCCGAACTCGGCCGCTCCGGAGGAGGGTGAGGGCGCCGGGACCGTCGAGGCCGTCGCCGTGACCATCTCCGATGCTGCCAAGACCGCCCAGATCGTGGCCTCGCAGCCGCGCCAGGCGACCGGTCGCCCCGAGCTCACCGAGGCCGCCGTCGTGGTCTCCGGTGGTCGTGGCACCGGCGGCGACTTCACCGCCGTCGAGGGCCTGGCCGACGCGCTGGGTGCCGCCGTGGGTGCCTCGCGTGCCGCGGTCGACTCGGGCTGGAAGCCGCACACCTTCCAGGTCGGCCAGACCGGCAAGACGGTCTCGCCGCAGCTCTACGTCGCCAACGGCATCTCCGGTGCGATCCAGCACCGTGCCGGCATGCAGACCTCGAAGACCATCGTGGCCGTCAACAAGGACGAGGAGGCCCCGATCTTCGAGCTGGTCGACTTCGGCGTGGTGGGCGACCTGCACACCGTCCTGCCGGCCGTCACCGAGCAGATCAACGCGCGCAAGGGCTGAGTCCCTCCCGCACGTCCACGACGCCCCCGCAGCCACTGGCTGCGGGGGCGTCGTGTTGTGTGGTCGAGCCCCTCCCGTGGGACGAGCTCCGTCCGGTGGTCGAGCTTGCCGAGACCCGGTCCGGGGTTTCGACAAGCTCAACCACCGGGGTCTCGCTCAACCACCGGGGTATCGATCAGCCACCGGGGGTTCCTTCAACCACCGGTGGATCGCTCACTCACCGGGGGCCGCTCACCTCACCAGTTGCCGGTCATGGACTCGTCGATCTGGCCGATCGGCGGGACCTTGATCTTGCGCTTGCCCTGCTTGCCGCCGATCCAGACCTTGCGCAGGCTGACGTTGTTGGTCTTGTCCTGCTCCACCAGGTTGCCCATCGGGTTGGCCTCGACCGCGATCCAGTACCAGCCCTTCTTCAGGCCCTTGAGGTTGAACGCCTGCCCGGCGCGGAACTGGGCGTAGGTGTCACCGGAGCCCGAGGAGAGCACCTCGCGGATGGCCAGCGAGCCGGGGCTGCCGCACGCGGTCGCCAGGTCGGTGCCGTCGGGGTTCCAGTCGGCACCCGGCACGGTGTAGTCGACCGCGTCGGTGTTGGCCAGGCAGAACGAGACCTTGCCGGACTTGGCCGCCTGGGACTTGTCGGCCTTGAGCAGGCGGTAGCGGGCGAAGTCCTCGAAGTGCCAGTGCTGGTGGTTCTTGCCGTGGAAGTGCAGCTGGCCGACCTGCTGGTAGCCCACCTGCTCGCCGTCGGTGTCGAAGAAGTACTGGTAGGCGTCCATGTGGTCCTCGCCGCGTCCGCGGTACCCGTCGACGACCAGCGGGGAGTCACCGGCGTTCCACACGGTGGCGGCGAACCGCAGGTGCGTCTTCTTGCGGTTCAGCGAGATCTGGAACGCCGGCAGCGAGCGCAGGTCCGGACGCGGGCCGTCGCTGCCGGCCTGGCGCCGGGTCGGTTCGGTGGCGTTCGGCACCAGGTCCGGCGAGGTGCTGGTGCGTCCGGCGTCGCGGCGCTCCTCCGCCTGGCCCTTGCGGACCACCAGGCGGCTGGTCACGCGCCGCTCCGCGGCGCTGAGCCCCAGCGAGGTGCTCCACGGGGCCCTGATCTGGGTGACCAGCTTGTAGCGGCCCGGCTTCAACGTGAACGGCTTCTCCATGTTCGTGGTGAACGGAGTGCTCCAGCCGCCCTGGATGCCCTGCACCGAGGCGATGGTGAACGGGTTCATCGGGCAGCCGTTGCGCGGGTAGGGCGACATGGCCGGCGCGTCGGGTCGGATCCGCTGCGTCTCCCAGCCGTTGATGCAGGCGCTGACCTTGCGCTTGCGCAGCACCTTGCCGCCCTTGGTGGTGACCTTGAGGACGGCGAAGTCGGTGAGGCCGGAGAAGTCCTTCTGCGTCCCGGCCGGCACGGTGCCGGTGCGGCTGCCCGCCCGCCACGTCGTGGTGATCGGCTGGGTGTAGGACGGGCGCCGGGAGATGAACTCCAGCGGGTCGGCCCCGGCCACCAGCTGGACGCCGGGCTCGAACCAGACACCCTCCTCGCCCTCGTACACCTCGGCCCGGACGACGTCGGGCGCCACCAGGGCGAGGACCCCGCGGACCGTCACCGGCCCGGCGGAGTGGCCCGGGTCGGCGGTGGAGCTCAGTGGTGCGGCCAGTCCGGCCGCGACCAGGGACGCGGCGCCCAGGGCAGCCACCCCCAGCCGGTTCCTACGTGTCATGTCGTCCTCCCGAATGTGTGGGCCTGAGAGCCACTGGTGGCGGGGGTGGAGTTGGACGGGGCGGCCCCCCGAGACCGCCCCGCACTGGAGAAGACGCGGCTCGAGCGCCAGTGGTTGCCACCTCGACCGAACTTTTCCGGGAGATCTTCCCCCGACCCGGGTGCCCGGACGGCAAGACACGCCAGCTCCCACGGGTCGGCTCGACCTACCCTGAGCCGCATGAACGACGTGCTGGAACAGGCCAGGGCCGCCCGCGCGGCCAGCTACGACCTGGCGGTCGCCACCCGGCAGACCAAGGACGCCGCGCTGGGCGCGATGGCTGCTGCCCTGCTCGACCAGGCCCCCGCGATCCTGGCGGCCAACGCTGAGGACGTCGCCCGCGCGGAGGCCAACGGCACCCCGTCGAACATCATCGATCGGCTCCGGCTCAGCACCGAGCGGCTCGAGGGCATGGCCGAGGGCCTGCGCCAGGTCGCCGCCCTGCCCGACCCGGTCGGGGAGGTCGTGCGCGGCTCGACCCTGGCCAACGGACTGGAGCTGCGCCAGGTGCGCGTCCCGTTCGGGGTGGTCGGGATGATCTACGAGGCCCGCCCGAACGTCACCGCCGACGCTGCCGGCATCTGCCTCAAGTCCGGCAACGCGGTGCTGCTGCGGGGGTCCTCCAGCGCCCACTCCTCCAACACGGCCATCGTCGAGGCGCTCCGCAGCGCCGTCGAGGCCAGCGGGCTGCCCGGGGACGTGCTCCAGCTGGTCGGCACCGAGAGCCACGAGACGGTCAAGCAGCTGATGCGCGCCCGCGGCCTGGTCGACGTGCTCATCCCGCGCGGGGGAGCGGGCTTGATCCGCACGGTCGTGGAGGAGTCCACGGTGCCGGTGATCGAGACCGGGGTGGGCAACTGCCACGTCTACGTCGACGCCGCCGCCGACCTGGAGAAGGCGGTGCGGCTGGTGATCAACTCCAAGACCCACCGCACCAGCGTCTGCAACTCCGCGGAGTCGCTGCTGGTGCACGCCGACGTCGCCGACGTGTTCCTGCCCGACGTGATCGACGCGCTGCGCGCCGAGGGGGTGACCATCCACGGCGACGAGGCGTTCTGCGAGTACGACGGCGTGGTGCCGGCCGGTCCGGAGGACCACGACACCGAGTACCTCTCGCTGGACATCTCCGCGTGCGTCGTCGACGACGTGGAGCAGGCCATCGAGCACATCCGGGCCCACTCCAGCGGGCACACCGACGCGATCGTGACCGAGGACCTGGCCACCGCGCGACGCTTCACCGCCGCGGTCGACTCGGCCGCCGTGCTGGTCAACGCCTCGACCCGGTTCACCGACGGCGGCGAGTTCGGCTTCGGTGCGGAGATCGGGATCAGCACCCAGAAGCTGCACGCCCGTGGCCCGATGGGGCTGCCGGAGATGACCTCGACCAAGTACGTCGTCACCGGCGACGGCCACGTCCGCTGACCACACCCACCGGCCCGGTCCGACCACGGTCGAGTCCGGCATCCCCCCGAACCCGCGCACCCGATAGGATCACGCCATGCTGAACTCGCAGATCATCCTGGCCTCCGCCGAGGCCGAGCCGGCCCTGAGCCCGTACGCCGTCGGCGGCATCGCCCTCGGCATCCTGATCCTGGCGCTGCTGGCCCTGGTCAGCTTCGGCGGCGGTCGCGAGCACAGCTGAGCCCGAGGGCTCCGATGACGCTGCTGCACGACAGGCCGTGGTGACCCGCCGCGTCGGGGTGATGGGCGGGACGTTCGACCCCGTCCACCACGGCCACCTCGTGGCGGCCTCCGAGGTGCAGTCCTGGTTCGACCTGGACGAGGTGGTCTTCGTGCCCACCGGCGACCCGTGGCAGAAGTCCGACCGGGACGTCTCGCCCGCCGAGCACCGGTACCTGATGACGGTGATCGCGACCGCCTCGAACCCCCGGTTCAGCGTCTCCCGCGTCGACATCGACCGGGAGGGTCCCACCTACACCCGGGACACGTTGCGCGACCTGTCGGCGGCGATGCCGGACACCGAGCTGTACTTCATCACCGGTGCCGACGCGCTGGCCGACATCTTCACCTGGCGTGACGCCGAGGAGCTGTTCGCGCTGGCGAACTTCGTCGGCTGCACGCGACCCGGGTACGAGATGGACCCGGCCACGCTGGCCAAGATCCCGGGCGACCGGGTGACGATGGTGGAGATCCCAGCGCTGGCCATCTCGTCGACCGACTGCCGCCAGCGCACCCGCCGGGGGGAGCCGGTCTGGTACCTGGTTCCCGACGGGGTCGTGCAGTACATCGCCAAGCACGGCCTCTACCCGGCCGGTGATCAGACCTCACCGGCGCCGGGTGCCCCGCTGCCGGCCACCGCCGGCACACCCGCGTCGGTCCCTCCGACCGGTCCCACCCCGTCGGCCACCGCCGACCACTCCGAGGAGGAGCGCCCGTGAGCGCCACCGACCACTCCCTGCAGCTGATCCGTACCGCGGCGCTGGCCGCTGCCGACAAGAAGGCCGAGAAGCTCCTCGCCTTCGACGTCTCCGAGCAGCTGGCGATCACCGACGGCTTCCTGATCGCCTCGGCCAGCAACGACCGCCAGGTCAAGGCGATCGTGGAGAACGTCGAGGACGAGCTGCGCAAGCTCGACGCCAAGCCGATCCGGCGCGAGGGGCACCGTGAGGGCCGCTGGGTGCTGCTGGACTACGGCGACGTGGTGATCCACGTGCAGCACACCGAGGAGCGTGAGTTCTACGCCCTGGAGCGGCTGTGGAGCGACTGCCCGGTGATCGAGCTGCCCGAGGAGGCGACCGCGGACGCAGCCGGCGGTGCGTCGTCCGAGGTCGACCCGGCCTGATGCGTCGGCTGGTCCTGCTGCGGCACGGCGAGACCGACCACAACGCCAGCGGGCGCGCCCAGGGGCACCTGGACGTCCCGTTGAACGCGCGCGGCCTGGCCCAGGCCGATGCCGTCGCACCGGTGCTCGCCCAGCTCGACCCGGCCTTCGTGGTCTCCTCGGACCTGCAGCGTGCCCGCACCACCGCCGAGGTGGTGGCCGCCGCGTGCGGTCTGGAGGTGCGGACCGACGCCCGGTTCCGCGAGTTCCACGTGGGCGCCAACCGGGAGAACCGGACCTGGCAGGAGTACGCGGACCTGTTCCCCGACGAGGCCGCCGTGCTGCTGGGGGAGCGGGACGGTGTCGTGCCCGGTCGGGAGAGCCAAGCCGACGTCCGGGCCCGCTGGCAGCCCGCGCTGACCGAGGCGGCTGCCGCGGTGCCGGAGGGCGGGTGCGGGCTCGTGGTCGCCCACGGTGCGTCGCTGCGCACCGGGATCCTCGCCTTCCTCGGACTCCCGCCCGAGGCGTTCGCCGCGTTCGGGTCGCTGGGCAACTGCGCCTGGGTCGTGCTGGAGGAACAGCTGCCCACGTTCCGTGAGCACGGCACCGAGCTGCGCTGGCGTCTGACGGCCTGGAATCGTCAGCCGCACCCCCTGTGACCTGCGGCGATACGCGGAACCGACCCCCGATTTCCCACGTGCCCACGGGGTTGCTAATGTTCTCCACGTCGCCGAGAGGCGGCAAACACCTGGGGGTGTGGCGCAGCTGGTAGCGCACCTGCATGGCATGCAGGGGGTCAGGGGTTCGAGTCCCCTCACCTCCACCCGGTGAGAACCGCCGGTCAGAGTCTGGAAACAGATCTGGCCGGCGGTTTCTGCGTTTGGCCCCAGCAGTCCGTTCGGACCGTGCCACTGCGTAGGAACTCCCCAGCCATAGGTCCGGTTGCGGCTGCCTCGACCGATCTGGGAGGGCCCGGATCGGCCTCGGCCGGGTTCGCACCCCTTGCCCGCCTGTAGCCCGAGTCGACCGCCCCCAGCCACCCGATAGACCACGCCGGGGTTGGGAGCCACTCAGTGTCCGGTCCGGACCGCGGGCAAGCGCCCGAGGCGGGGCATTCTCGAACGTGGCCCCATGATGCGCGAACGCTCCAAGTTGCAGGTCGGACCCGCATAGTCTGTGCGTCATGACGGTCCGTCGGATGCCTGCCTTGGCGATGGCTTCGCCCTACCCACCTGTGGCCTCTCAGCGTGCGGAGGCGACAGCCCCAGGGGGCGGAGGAGGCGCAGATCCAAGCGGTGGCGGGTGCTGGAACACCGGTGGCGTCCTAGCCGCACGTGCTCAACCAGTGCTCGGCCAGTAGAGGGGAGGACGCATGTCAAGGCACTTCATCTATCCGCTCAGCACCCGAGGTGACTTCTACTTCGAGACCCGACATGGTCCGGGGCAACGAATCAGTCCGGACAACTACTGGGACAACGCGCTGGCGGGTGCGAGGGACGCGTGGGGATTGTCCAATGGCTTCAGGCTGATCGCTCCAGGGGACTGGGTGTGGGCGTACTTCACGCAACCTGTCTCGCAGATCCTCGGTGTCGGCGTGGCGAAGAGCCCCGTCACGTGGAACACCCAGTCCGGCCGGCATACGGTCGAGATCCAGTGGGATGCCAAGCTCACGCATGAGTTGAAGCGGAACCCGATTCCGTATTCGAGCTACCAGCAGCTCGTTCACGCGCCGGCAGTCCGGGCGAACGATAGAACGCACAAAGTGCTCCAAAGCTGGCTGGAGACGAACGGCCCGAGGGCGATTGCTGAGGCGCGGACAGTTCTGTTCGCAGCACGAGAGGTCCAGCAGCGACTTGGACAGAACGAATTCCGACTACGCGCGCTCCAGGCATATGGGACAACGTGCGCTTTCTCGGGATGTCAGGAACCGGACGCGCTCCAGGCGGCTCACATCGTTCCGGTCGGCAGTGGCGGATCGCATGACGTGTCGAACTGTCTGGTTCTCCGAGCAGACCTTCACACCCTGTTCGACCTCGGCAAGATCCACGTCACCGCTGACATGAAGATTGCAGTTGCCCCGGAGGTCACAGACTCCACCTACCGGCGTCTTCACGGGAAGCCACTTCGCCCACCCGCCGAGGGTGCGCGGGAACAGTTGGAGGGGCAACTCGCTGCTCACCGCCGAGCGCACGGTCACGACCGGTGAGGTGTATCCGGAGACGTAATGCTGGACGCCGGCGTTGGAGGTGTTCTCTCGAGTCGTCTGCGTTGGGAGTCGGTGTGGTGGCTCTGCCGCGGTGAGTGTCACAGGACGGGATCGGCCCCGGGCGCGATTCTCAACTTGATGGTGAGCATCCATCAGCTCCCATCCGCAACGGGTGGTCTTCGTCCTTTGGGGGAGCGAAAGCCAACGGATCAAGGGTTGGGGATCATCGGCTTGGGCCGCCACGGCCTCGTGGAGGCCCCGCAGCCAGCAAGGAACAGGTGAACTTCCGAGAGTCGAGGACCTCCGCTCGGTCAACGACTTTGCCCTGGAGTTCGAGCATGAGTCGGTCCGATGGTCCGAGCTCTAGCAAACTTCGGGCCGGGAACCAGATGACGAGTCCCTCCCCATGAACGGGACGACGCAGGCCGCCTCGCCGCGGTTCGACGCGCCGGCGCAGGTGTCAGCCAGGGCCTCGCCTTCGTCGAGACTGGTATGCATGAGCGAGTACACGTGCGTCCCACCGACGTTGTACGACGAACTGCTGAGTCTCGTGCCGGGAGAACTGCACCAAGAGCCCGGTGAGGTGTTCTACTCCGGAGCAACAGCCTTCCAACAGCCGTCCCGGCTCTATCTGATGGGGTTCAACCCGGGTGGTGACCCGGCGAACGAAGCCCTGACTCAGTACACGATCGGAGCCGACCTCGAGGCCTCGCGCGACCCCCGGCGAGGCGACTGGTCAGGCTTCGATGACGATTGGCGTGAGTTCGGTCCCGGCGCTGTCGC
>JAEWXC010000055.1 GCA_023396115.1 Actinomycetes bacterium
ACATCCACGCGGGCATGTCAACGGCTGCGCCGCCGAGACGTCGCCACCCACCGGGGGCCATCCCGGGCAGTGTGGCGATCAGCGGGCGAGGTCGCCTCGTCCGCCACCGTTCAGGACACCCCGCTCGGCCACCGAAGCGACGTCCGGGCCGGCGATCCGAGCCCAGGCCAATGGTCGGAAGTGTCAGAGCGAGAAGACGCCGCCGACCACGGATCGTCCGGGTGCCCAGATAGCTCCGTCCTAGACGTTGAAGCGGAACTCCACGACATCCCCGTCGACCATGACGTAGTCCTTGCCCTCCATGCGGACCTTGCCCGCCTCCTTGGCCTTGGCCATCGTCCCGGCGGCCATCAGGTCGTCGAAGGAGACGATCTCGGCCTTGATGAAGCCCTTCTGGAAGTCGGTGTGGATGACTCCGGCGGCCTCGGGGGCAGTGGCACCCTTCTTGATCGTCCAGGCCCGGGTCTCCTTGGGGCCAGCAGTCAGGTAGGTCTGCAGGCCCAGGGTGTCGAAGCCGACGCGGGCCAGGACCTCCAGACCGGGCTCCGTGACGCCGGCCTCGGCCAGGAACTCCACTGCCTCCTCCTCGTCCAGCTCGATCAGCTCGGACTCGAACTTGGCGTCCAGGAAGATCGCCTCGGCGGGCGCGACGATCTCGCGCATCTTCGCCTTCAACTCCTCGTCGGCCAGCTCGTCGGCGTCGCAGTTGAAGACGTAGATGAACGGCTTGGCAGTCAGCAGGCTGAGCTCGCGCAGCAGGTCACGGTCGATCGAGGTGGCGATCACCGGGGTACCGGCCTCGAGCGCCTCCTGGGCCTCCTTGACCGCGGCCAGGGTGGCGGTGAGCTCCTTGTTCTTCTTCGCCTCCTTCTCCAGGCGCACCACCGACTTCTCGACGGTCTCCAGGTCGGCCAGGATCAGCTCGGTCTGGATCGTGGAGATGTCGTTGGCGGGGTTGACCTCACCGTCGACGTGGGTGACGTCCTCGTCACGGAACACCCGGGTCACCTGGCAGATCGCGGCGGACTCACGGATGTGGGAGAGGAACTTGTTGCCCAGCCCCTCACCCTGCGACGCACCCCGCACGATGCCGGCGATGTCGACGAACTCGACCGTGGCCGGAAGGATCTTCTCCGACCCGAACACCTCGGCCAGCTTCGCCAGCCGCTCGTCGGGCACGCCCACGACGCCGACGTTCGGCTCGATGGTGGCGAACGGGTAGTTCGCCGCGAGGACGTCGTTCTTGGTCAGTGCGTTGAAGAGCGTCGACTTGCCTGCGTTGGGGAGTCCGACGATGCCGATGGTGAGAGCCACGGGCGGTGAGTCTACGTCCCCACCCGTCCCCGCAGAGCATCGCGGCGACCCTCAAGACCTGCTCAAGATCGGCTCAAGATCCCCCCAAGTCTCTGGGCAGCGTGGTGCACCCCCGTCCATGGTGAGGGCACACACCACCCACCCAGGAGGGAATCCCGTGCTCCGCACACCCGCACCACCGTCCACGAGCTGGCACCGTCGCCTGCTCTCCGTCGTCCTCGGACTCACGGTCGGACTCCTCGGACTCCTCGTGCCGCTCGTCGCGGCCACCCCCGCCAACGCCGTCGAACCGCCGGAACTGTGCGTGGGTCCCCTGGAGTGCGTGCGGATCGCCACCGGGTACAACAACGACGCCAACCTGGGCACCAGCCGGCTCTACGACATCGAGCCGGTCCGCGAGGAGCCCGCCAACGAGGGCTTCGTCCCCTGGCAGGGCACCTTCCGCCTGGTCGACAGCGAGTCCCGGACCTCCACGCCGAAGTGCCTGGAGGTCGTCCACACCGGCCTCGCCGACCTGGCCTTCATGGAGCGGCGCACCTGCAGCGACGACTCCGACCAGCGCTGGTACGCCGAGCCGGTCGGGGACTCCCTGGTCACCGACCCGGCCTCGCCGAACCGGTTCAACCCCTGGCGCACGATCGAGCAGTCGACCTGGACGATCGCCGACCACCAGCGCACCAAGTTCCTGCTCCGCTCGGCCGGTGCCGACGGCAAGGACCGCTGCATCGCCGGGGACGGCAACAAGCTCGACGACACCCTGGCCACGGGCTGCCCGACCAGCCCCACCGGTCACAACGACCAGCGCGGCATGGAGATCAACCTCCTCGACGCGCCGCTCAGCAACGGCTACCGCAAGAGCGCGGCCGAGAAGCAGGCGGTCACCGACCAGCTCATCGGGTCGATGGTCGAGCACGCCATGGAGCAGTGCCGCACCGACCGCAACTACTGCTCGGTCCAGCTGCTCGACGCCAACAACGGCGGCACCGTGCTGACCGCCCCCTCCCGCATCGACAACGTCACCATCGACGCCCAGCCCGTGCCGATCCTGGACGGCAGCGGCTGCGCCGGCGGCGGTCAGGGCGGCAGCGTCCAGCGGATCTTCAACGCCGGCCTCGACCCGATGGAGACCTCCATCAGCGTCGGCGGCGAGAGCGCGTTCGAGAACTCCGTCACCCACGGCTTCGGGGTCGAGGTGACCGCCGGGATCAGCGCCTTCGTCGAGTCCTCGGTCACCGTCAGCACCACCCACGAGTGGGGCAAGACCTGGTCGACCTCGACCAGCTTCGACCAGACCGTCAACTGGACCGTCCCGCCGCAGCGCTACGCCACCGCCGTGCTGTCGACGGCCAGCATCAAGGCCAGCAGCAAGTGGCGCTTCGGGCTCTCCAACCCCAACCGCAACTCGCGGCACACCTCGTGGGCCACCGATGAGATCGTGGACATGAAGATCCCCTACGCCGACTCCGCGGACGCCTCGGGCCCGGACTCGACGATGACGGTCTACAACTCCGTCGACAAGAAGTCCTGCTCGGCCAAGTCGCCCAGCCGGCTCGACGACGACGCCCCGCTGCTGCTGACCAACGAGACGCTGCCCGGCGCGGCCCCGGTGGTCGGCGACGAGCTGCGGGTGCACGCCGACCCCGCCGAGTTCCTGCTGTCGGCCACCGACACCAGCCCGGTCAACCTGGCCTACCGCTGGTACCGGGTGCGTGCCGGTGAGGAGCCGCAGCTGATCCAGCGGGCCAACCGCGCCACCTACACCGTCACCTCCGACGACGTGGCCGGCGACGACGACGAGACCGAGACGATGGGCCGCTACCGGGTCTACGCCACCGTCACCGACGTGGCCGACCAGTTCCGGTTCGACAGCCCCGAGTACTCCACGCTGCGCACCGCCGCGGTCTCCACCGAGCGGCCCCAGAGCACCGTCGGCCCGACCGAGCTGACCGCCCGGGTGCTGAACCCGCACGTCGCGGCCGGCGACCCGGTCCGGGTGGAGTTCACCGCCACCGCCGAGAACGCCACCGCACCGGCCTCCGGTGAGGTCGTGGTCCGCGTCGACGGCATCGAGCAGGCCCCGGTGCCGCTCGTGGACGGCACCGCGCTGTTCACCGCCGTGCTCCCGGCCGGCCAGCACCAGCTCGACGCCGAGTTCCTGCCCGACGTGGCCGAGTACACCGGTGCCCGCACCGAACCCTTCGGCGTCACCGTCACCGGG
The DNA here is from genome assembly GCA_023396115.1 of Actinomycetes bacterium. Taxonomy (GTDB): domain Bacteria; phylum Actinomycetota; class Actinomycetes; order Propionibacteriales; family Nocardioidaceae; genus Nocardioides. The sequence continues at coordinate 3,533 of JAEWXC010000055.1, forward strand.
CGTGACTCGCGCACCACGCTGACCACCTCGGCGACCTCGGTCGAGCGGGGCAACCCGGTCACCCTGACCGCGAAGGTCGCGCCCGTCGGCGGCGGCAGCCACGTCCCGACCGGCGAGGTCGAGTTCACCGCCGGCGGTCGCAGCCTGGGCAACCCGGTCGAGGTGGACGCCACCGGCACCGCCACCCTGACCATCACCCTGCCCCGGGGCGAGCACACCGTGACCGCCCAGTACGCCGGTGACGACCTGTTCGCGGGCAGCACCTCCACGGCTCGCAGCGTCACCGTGGAGCGCAGCACCAGCTCGGTGGTGCTGGTGGCCGAGGAGACCCAGGTCCTGGCCGGGTCGCCGCTGCCGCTCAGCGCCAGCGTCACCGCCGGCGGCCAGCCGGTCACCGACGGCACCGTGCAGCTGTTCGTCGACGGCCGCACCCACGGCGACCCGATCCCGGTCAGCGCCCTGGGCACCGCCTCCTGGCAGGCCAACGGGCTCGCCCTGGGCGGGCACCGTCTGGTGCTGCGCTACGCCCCGGCGAACGACGACGTCTCGCCGGCCACCTCCGGCACGGTCGACGTCGAGGTCACCCGCACCGCGACCTCGCTGGCGCTGACCACCTCGGTGAACCGCGCCCGTGCCGGGGTGGACGTCCCGTTCCGGGCCGTGGTCACCAACGGCGCCGGTGACCCGGTCACCAGCGGCACCGTGCAGCTGGTCGTGGACGGTGTCCCGTTCGGTCGGGCGATGACCCCGGACGCGCACGGGACGGTCGACTTCAAGGTCTCCACCATGAAGCCGGGCAGCCGCCAGGTCTCGGCGCGCTACGTGCCCTCGGTCCCCGGGCTGGACGCCTCGGTCGCCGCCACCCTGGGGGTCGTCGTCGAGCAGGCCCTCACCCAGGTGGCCCTGACCACCTCCAAGCAGGTGCACGGCACCCACGAGACGGTCGTGGTCCGGACCGCGGTCACCCGACGGGACGGCACCACCCCCTCGCGGGGCAACGTGCGGCTCTTCGTGGACGGCAAGCCGTTCGGCCCGGCGCGCTCGGTCAGTGCTGCGGGCACCGCCCGCTGGCAGGTCACCGACCTGCCGGTCGGCAAGCGCCGGCTGATGGTCCGCTACACCCCGGCGGCCTCCGACGGGCTGCTCGACTCGGTCTCGCGGACCCTGGTCCACCGGGTGCGGGCCTTCGGTGCCTCGATCTCCGCCAGCGTCGCCCCCGGCAAGGTCAAGGCCAAGCCGGGCAAGCGCAAGGCCCTGGTCACCGGTCGGCTCCGGTTCACCGGCCCGGGGGCTCCGGCTGCGACCGGGCGGACCGTCCGGGTGCTGCGCGGCGACCGGGTGGTGGGCACGGCCCGCACCGACGCCCGCGGCCGGTTCACCGTCACGGTGCGCCGCGGCGCGCTGAAGAAGGGGATCAACCGGCTGACCGTGGAGTTCCGCGGCAGCACCCGCCCCTCGGCGGGTTCCGACAGCACCACGGTGACGCTGCGCAAGCGCTGATCCGGCACTGACCCACGGGCCTCGCACCCAGCGCACAGGTGCGGGGCCCGTGCTGTGCCCGGACCCACGCCCGGTGCAGGGTCGCCGGTGGCCCGGGTCAGTGCAGCGCCGGGAGCACCTCGCGGGCGAAGACGTCGAGGAACGCGGCCTGGTTCGTGCCGACCTGGTGCACGAAGACCCGGTCGTAACCCAGGTCCAGGTAGCGCCGGATCTCCGTCGCGTGCACCGCCGGGTCGTCGCTGACCGGGAGCCGCCCGGTGAGGTCCTCGGGGCGCACCAGCCGCGCCATCTGCTCGATCAGCTGGGGCGAGCGCAGGTCCCCGCGGGCGAACCGCATGGCCCCGATCGGGTAGTGCGCCACGGCTTGGGCCAGCGCCTCGGGGCCGGTCGGCGCCCAGGAGACGTTGAGGTGGAGCCACTTCGGCATCGTGTCGGGGTCCTTGCCGACCTCGCGTGCCCCGGCGCGGAACCGGTCGAGCACCACCGCGGCCTGCTCGTAGGAGACCCCCACGGCCAGCACCCCGTCGGCCTGCCGACCGGCCCGCCGCGCGGTGACCGGTCCCCCGGTCGCGACCAGCACCTGGGGCGGCTGCTCGGGCATGGTCCACAGCCGGGTCGTCTCCAGCCGGAAGTGCTCCCCGGCGAAGCGGACGTCCCGTCCGGCCACCGACCCCGCGAAGAGCCGCTTGACCAGGTCCACGGCCTCGAAGAGCCGCTGGATCCGCTCGGGTGCCTCGGGCCAGTAGCCGCCGGTGACGTGCTCGTGCAGGGCCTCGCCCGCCGACAGCGACAGCCAGTGCCGGCCCGGGTGCAGGCTCGCCAGGGTGGCGCTGGCCTGCGCGATCGCCGCCGGGTGCATCCGGGCACCGGGCACCGCCATGCCGGGGCCGAAGTCCCTGTGGGTGTGCTCGGCCAGCGCGGCCAGCACCGGCCACACCGCGGGCGCCTGGCCCAGGCTGGGCAGCCACGGCTGGAACAGGTCGGCCGCCATCACCCCGTGCAAACCGGCGCGCTCGGCCAGCACGGCCAGGTCCACCACCTCGCGGGGCCGGACCCGGTCCACCGGCGCCACCCATCCCACGGCTTGGTCTCGACTCACGCGGGCCATCGTAGGTGGAGGCGTCGGCGGCTCAGTCGCGTCGTCGACGCTGGCGTGGGTGGAGGAACGCGGCGCCTGTGCCGATGATGACCAGCCCGATCAGCGCCCAGGCGCCCGCGCCGCCCCGACGCCACGGCGAGCCGGACCGCCACGACGCGGTCTCGGCGGCGCCGTCCGCGGCAGCCGCCTCCTCGGTGGACGACACGGCCGGTGCCGCTCCCGCCGAGGTGGGGCCCGGGGCGGCGGACGCGGCCGAGGCCAGGACCGCAGGGCCGAGCAGAAACAGGACGACGGTGAGCGCCGGCGCCAGCAGGCGCGAACGACCGAGACGTGCAGACATGGATCCCCCGAACGAGTCCCACGGGACGCCCCCGCGTCCCTCCCCGTCCCGGCCGGATCCCCCCTGGACCCCCAGCGCCGACACGGCGGATGTATGAGAGCAGTCCGGGTGCTGCGGATCGCGCAGCAGTTCGCGAGAACTTCTTCGCGTGTCGTCGGGGAGCGTGCGGTGGCGGACCCCGACTCAGCCGAACGCGATCAGCGGCCGACCGGTGCGCGGGTGGGGCAGGACGGTGGCCTGCACGCCGTAGACCTCGCCGACAAGGTCGGCGGTCAGCACCTCGGCCACCGGGCCGGCAGCCTGCACCCGGCCGTCGGCCAGGACCACCACCCGGTCGCAGAAGGACGCCGCCAGGTTGAGGTCGTGCAGTGCCGCGAGCACCGCGACCCCGCCCGCGGCCAGCTCGCGCAGCAACCCCAGCGTGTGCAGCTGGGCCCGCACGTCCAGGTGGTTGGTGGGTTCGTCGAGCAGCAGCAGCCGCGGCTCCTGGGCCAGGGCACGGGCCAGGTGGACCCGCTGCTGCTCCCCGCCGGAGAGGTCCCCGACGACCCGGTCGGCGAACTGCTCGGCATCGGCCCGCTTGAGCGCCTCGGCCACGGCGTCGGTGTCACCCACCGCGTTCAGGCCCCACAACGAGCGGTGCGGGGTGCGACCCAGCTCCACGGCCTGGCGGACGGTCACGGCGAACTCGGTACGCACCTCCTGCTCGACCAGCGCCAGCAGCCGGGCGCGGGCACGGCCGCGCATCGCCAGCAGGTCCTCACCGTCGAGGTGGACCCGGCCGCGGTGCGCGGGCAGCACCCCGGCGACCCCCCGCAGCAGCGTCGACTTGCCGGCCCCGTTCGGCCCGACCAGGGCCACCACCGAGCCCGGCGCCACGTCCAGCGAGACCTCCCGGACCACCTCCCGGCCGCCCAGGCTGAGCGTGAGGCCCTCGACCTGCAACCCGTTCATGCCCTCCCCCTGTTCCGCAGCAGCACCACCACGAAGAGCGGCGCCCCGATCAGCACCGTGATGATCCCGACCGGCAGTTCGCGCGGCTCGAAGAAGACCCGCGCCCCGGTGTCGACCCAGATCATGAAGACCGCCCCGGTGATCGCCGAGAGCGGCAGCAGCACCCGGTGCCGGGCCCCGACCACCAGCCGGACCGCGTTCGGCAGCACCAGCCCGACGAATCCGATCGACCCCGACACCGCGACCATCCCGCCGGTGAGCAGCGCCGTGGCGCCCAGCAGCAGCCACCGCGCCGAGGAGACCGGGACCCCCAGGGTGGCGGCGGCGGTGTCGCCGAACGCGAACGCGTCCAGCACCCGGCCGCTGAGCAGCACCGGCAGCCCGACCACTCCCAGCGTCACCCAGCTGATCGCCACCGTGGACCAGTCGGTCGAGGCCAACGACCCCAGCAGCCAGTTCAGGATCTGCCGGTAGGAGTCGCCGCGGGTCTCCGAGAAGATCACCAGCGAGGTGATCGCCCCCGCGAACGACGACACCGCGAGCCCGGCCAGCACGGTCCGGCTGGGGGTGATCGCCCCCAGGGAACGCGCCAGCGCCAGGGTCGCGACCAGTGCAGCCATCGCCCCGACGAACGCGGCCAGCGGCAGCACCACCGACAGCCCGGTGAGCAGCACCAGCACCGCCCCCAGCGAGGCACCCGAGGAGAGGCCGAGCAGGTACGGGTCGGCCAACGGGTTGCGGGTCAGGGCCTGCATCACCGCGCCACTGACCGCCAGCCCGGCGCCGACGGCGGCCGCGGTCAGCACCCGCGGCAACCGGATCTCCCAGACGATGCCGTCCCGGATCCGGGTCAGTCCCGAGTCCCCCAGGCCCAGGTGCGCGCCGATCGAACGCCACACCTCACTGGTGGTCAGGTCCGCGGCACCGAAGGTGATCGACCAGCCCACCGAGGCCACCAGCGCAGCCAGCGCCACGAGCCCGACCACCGCAGGGTGGACGGGCCCGCGTCGCAGGCCGGACTCAGCCACCGAGGCCGAGCTCCTCCAGCTGCGCGGCCAGGTCGGCGGCGGCGGAGACGGAACGCACCCCGGCCTCGGCGGCCGGGAACGGGATGGTCAGGTACCGCTCGGCCTTGACCGCCGACAGGTTCCGGGTCGCGCCGTTGGACTCCAGGGCCTTGATCTTCTGCTCGGCGCTGTTCCAGGCGGCGTCGACGAGCACGATCACGTCCGGGTCGGCGTCGACGATCGCCTCCCAGCCCATCGAGGTCCAGGTGGCCTTCTCGGTGGCGACGTTGGAGAGCCCGACGGCGTCGAGCACCATCTGCGGGGCGCCGATGGTGCCGCCGACGAACGGGATGTCCTCACCCGACGACCACCACAGCGCCGTGGTGCCGGCCTTCGCGGTGGGCACCTCGGCCAGCTCGGCACGCTGCTCGGCGACCAGGTCGGCGGCGGCCTGCGGCGCCCCGAGCAGCTGACCGGCCTCGGTGAACTGCTCGAAGAGCAGCTCGAAGGTCATCGGGTCGGGCTGGTACCCGGGCTCCTGGCAGGCCGCCGGGGAGACGTAGGAGGCCACGCCCAGCTTGGCCAGGGTGTCCCGCTCGCCGGCGGTGTCGGCGGCCAGGTTGGACTCCCAGCCGGCGAAGACCAGGTCGGGTTCGGTCTCCAGGACGCTCTCCTGGCCCGGCGCCTGCTCGGAGAGCACCGGGACGTCGGCGACCTCGTCGGCCCACTCCTCGAGCACCGGTCCGTCGGCGAAACCGGTGCCGACCAGCTTGTCGGCCAGCCCCAGGGCGAGCACCAGCTCGGTGGAGGTGGACTTGATGGTGACGATCCGCTCCGGCGGGGCGTCGAGGGTGACCTCGGTGCCGCAGTTGTCGACGGTGACGGGGTGTCCACCGGTGACAGCGGGGCGGGGCTCGGCCCGCACGGTCTTCTCGACCCCGCACGCGGTGAGCGGCAGCAGGGCGGCGAGGCAGGTGGCGGACAGCAGGCGCAGGTTCACGGATCCTCCGGATCGGGGTGGGGGGTAGGCGGAAGCGGCACTGTCCAGATGCTGGCCAGCGCAACGGATCGACCTACCCCAGGTCCGGGGCGGAGCACCGGGCGAAGTCGTGCCCGGAGGATCGTGGCCGATGCTACCGGCGTGCCCGCGGGCGTGCGTCGGGTGTCCCGGGCTGTGAAAGGGTCGACCACGTGAGCACCGAGCAGCCCGCCCCCACCCATCCCGAGCCCGGTCCGTCCGCCGAGGCCCCGGTGCCGCTCGCGCTGCGCGAGCCCGCGCACCGGGTGTGCCCGCGGGCGGTCAACTACTGGCGGACCACCTCGGCCCTGGGCGGTCTGGTCGAGATCGCCATCGCGGTGACCGTCTACGTGCTGGTCCCGGCGCGTCCGTGGTGGGCCACGGCGCTGCTGGTGCTGGTCGTGGTGCCGGCCCTGCTGCACCCGTTCGTGGTGCCGCCGATCAAGTACCGGGTGCACCGCTGGGAGGTCGACGACCTGGCGGTGCACACCCGCGAGGGCTGGCTCACCGTCGAGACCCGGATCGCCCCGCTGAACCGGGTGCAGACGGTGGACTCCCAGCAGGGCCCGCTGATGCGGGTGTTCGGGCTCGCCTCGATCACGGTGACGACCGCCTCGGCGGCGGGGCCGATCACCATCGAGGGGCTGGACGCCACCCAGGCGCGCGAGCTGGTGGCGCGGCTGACCGCGATCACCGGCACCAGTGAGGACGACGCGACGTGAGCGAGCAGCTCCCCGAGGGTGGGCCCGCCGCCTCGCCGCCACCGCCGGACTCCCCGACCCCCGGGTTCCCAGCGTCCGAAGCCCCGGCGCCCGAGGCACCGGCCCCCGATTCCCCGGAACCTGCGGCGTCCGGCGACGAGGACGGCTGGCTCCGGCTGAGCCCGCGCAAGCTCCTGATCGACCCCCTGACCATGCTGCGCAACCTGGTCGTGCCGCTGCTGGCCGGCGGTATCGGCATCGCGGCCAACAAGCCGTGGCTGCTGCTGGTGATCGCTCCGGTCGTGCTGCTCGGCCTCGGGGCGGCCGGGGCCCTGCCGTACCTGACCACCCACTACCGGGTGACCGAGCGGCAGCTCCAGGTCCGGCGCGGGTGGATCAACCGGTCCCGCTCCACGGTCAACCTGGAGCGGGTCCGCAGCGTCGACCTCAACGCCCAGCTGACGCACCGTCTGATGGGGCTGCGGGTGGTGTCGATCGGCACCGGTGTCGACGACGAGAAGATCACCCTGGACGCCCTGGACCGGGCCGACGCCGAGGCACTGCGCCAGGGGCTGCTGGCCCGCCGGTCGGTCACCCCTCCGGGCACAGCACCGGCCACCTCCGCGGAACTGCCCGGGGTGGACGCCCCGGTCGTCGACGGGGCCGGTGAGTTCGGGCGGGTCGCCCCCGCGCCGAGCACGCCTCCCGCACCTCCCGCACCGCCGCAGACCCTGGCCGTCCTCGACCCCCGGTGGGTCAGGTTCGCCCCGTTCAACCTGGCCCGGCTGGTGCTGATCGCCGCGGTCGTCGGTGGCGCCTCGCAGTTCTTCAACGACCTCCCGGTGCTGAGCCAGGACGACGTGGACGCCGCGTGGCGCTGGGTCACCGGGTTCGCGGTGGTGCTGGTGCTGCTGGTCCTGCTCGCGGTGCTGCTGGTCGGGTGGGTGCTGGTCTCGGTGACTGGGTACGTCACCCAGTGGTGGAACTACCGACTGACCCGCGCGGACGGGTCGCTGCGCATGGAGCACGGCCTGTTCACCACCCGCTCGGTGAGCGTGGAGGAGAAGCGGGTCCGTGGGGTCCGGCTGGACGAGACCGTGCTGATGCGCTGGGTCCGGGGCGCGGACCTGTCCACGCTGAGCACCGGGATGGACAGCGGCACCACCCAGATCGTGCCGCCGTGCCCCGCACCGGTGGCCCGGGACCTGGCCGGGGTGGTACTCGGCGACGACGCCCCGGTGACGGTCCCGATGACCCCGCACGGATGGCGGGCCGCCCGTCGGCTGGTGATCGACGGTGCGAGCTACTCGGTCGGGGTGGGTGCCCTGGTGGCGCTGCTGTGGGGTCCCTTCCCCGGGCCGGTCGGTCGGTTCTTCGACGAGCAGGTACCGCTGGAGATCGGCATCGGGTTCACCGTCGCGGTGCTCGTGCTGGGCGTGCTGCTCGCCTGGCCCCGCTACCGGCACCTGGGGCACGCCCGCACCGCGGGTCACCTGGTCGCGGGCAGCGGGGTGCTGACCCGGCGGCGCAGCGTGCTCGAGGACGACGGGGTGATCGGCTGGGTGGTCACCGAGACCTTCTTCCAGCGGCGGGCGGGGCTGTGCGACCTGGTCGCCACCACCGCCGCCGGGGACGAGAAGGTCCGGCTCCCGGAGGTGCCGAAGCAGGCCGCGCTGGCGCTGATGGCGGCGAGCACCCCCGACGCGCTCTCCCCCTTCTGGGCCTCCGGGTCCCCGGCCGAGGTGCTCGGCTAGCCTCGTGCGGTGCGCATCGCGACCTGGAACGTCAACTCCCTGAGGACCCGCATCGACCGTGTCGAGGCCTTCCTGGCCCGCCACGACATCGACGTGCTGGCGGTGCAGGAGACCAAGGCGAAGGCCGAGCAGCTGCCGCTGATGGGGCTGCAGGCCGCGGGGTACGAGGTGTCGGCGGCCGGCTTCAGCCAGTGGAACGGGGTCGCGATCATCTCCCGGGTCGGGATCGAGGACGTGACCACCGGGTTCGAGGCGATGCCCGGGTTCGGTGACCCGGAGGTCGCGGAGGCCCGTGCCCTGGGTGCGGTCTGCGGCGGGGTGCGGATCTGGTCGCTGTACGTGCCGAACGGGCGCAAGGTCGACGACCCGCACTACGCCTACAAGCTGGCCTGGCTGGAGCAGCTGCGGATCGCGGCCCGCGACTGGCGCGACACCCCCACGGCGCTGGTCGGCGACTGGAACATCGCCCCGCGCGACGAGGACGTCTTCGACATGGCCCAGTTCCGCACCTCCACCCACGTGACGCCGCCCGAGCGGGAGGCGTTCGCGGCCTTCGAGGCCGAGGGCTGGCACGAGGTGACCCGCGAGCACGTGCCGGGCCCCGAGGTCTACACCTACTGGGACTACTACCGGCAGCGCTTCGAGCGGAACCGGGGCCTGCGGATCGACTTCGCCCTCGCCTCGGCCCCGCTGGCTGCTCGCGTCACCGGCGCCTTCATCGACACCGACGAGCGCGACCCCGCCCAGTTCACCGAGCTGGGCAAGCCGAGCGACCACGCCCCGGTGGTCGTCGACCTGGCCGACTGACCCGCCGCGACTCACGTGTCGGAGGTCTCGGTGATGCTGGCCTCATGAGTCTCACCGGAACGCTCGCGGTCCTGCTGACGCTGCTGCTCGGCCTGGTGCTGGGGGCGCTGGTCGGTGCGCTGTGGCAGCGCACCCGGATCCCCGGCGGCCTGGGCGCCCTGGCGGCACCGACACCGGGGGCGTCCGGCGAGCTGCCCCAGGTCAACGCCGGGATCGACCGGCTGGCCGCCCAGCTGCAGGCGCTGGAGTCCGGGCGGGCCGAGGCCGCCGGGCAGCTGCGCGAGCAGGTCGAGAACGTCCGCCGCACCGCCGAGGAGGTGCGCCGCGAGGCGGCCAGCCTGGGCACGGCACTGCGCCGCCCGCACGTGCGCGGCCAGTGGGGTGAGCTCCAGCTGCGCCGCACCGTCGAGCTGGCCGGGATGGTGGACCGGTGCGACTTCTCCGAGCAGGTGCACACCCCGGGCACCGACGGGGAGCAGGCGCTGCGGCCCGACCTGGTCGTGCACCTGGCCGGGGGCCGGCACGTGGTGGTGGACTCCAAGGTGCCGCTGGAGGCGTTCCTGGACGCCTGCGACGCCGACCCGGTGACCGACCCCGAGGAGCACGCCCACCACCTGGCCCGGCACGCCCGGGCCGTGCGCACCCACGCCACCCAGCTCGGGTCCAAGCGGTACTGGCGCACCGTCGCCTCCTCACCGGAGTTCGTGGTGCTGTTCCTGCCCAGCGAGGCGTTCCTCTCCGCCGCGCTCGAGGCGGACCGCTCACTGCTGGAGTTCGCCGCCGACCAGCAGGTCGTGCTGGCCACCCCGACCACCCTGATCGCGCTGCTCAAGACCGTCGCGCACGGCTGGCGCCACGAGCAGCTGGCCGAGCGGGCCGAGGAGATCCTGCAGCTGGCCCGCGACCTCTACACCCGTCTGGGCACCATGGGCGGCCACCTGGACCAGGTCGGCCGCTCGCTGGGCACGGCGGTGGAGGGGTACAACCGCACCGTCGGGTCGTTGGAGTCGCGGGTGCTGGTCACGGCCCGCAACCTGGAGGAGCTCGGGGCGGTCTCCGAGGGCCGGTTGCGGGCTCCGCGCCGCATCGACCTGCGCGTCCGTCGCCCCTCGGCGCCCGAGCTCGAGCCCGGTCCCGCGGCGGTGGACTCCCCCACCATCGACTACGACCGCGCCGTGGGCGACTGACCCGGGCGTGGCTCGACCCGGGGGCGCCGGAGCGGGACTAGCGTGACCCCCATGACGCGTGCGCGCACCCTGTGGGAGGAAGGGCACCACCCGGCGCGGTGGGTCGTCACGGCCGCCTCGGCCGCCCTCGTCGCGGTGGCGCTGCTCGACGTCGCCCTCGGCTGGCAGCTGCGCTACCTGTTCGGAGCAGGCTTCGTGCTGGCCGCCGTCGCCCAGGCGCTGCTGGTGCGACCCGGTGACTTCTGGCCGGTCGTCTTCGCGCCGCCGGCCCAGCTGCTCGGGGTCTGTGCCCTGCTGACCGTCATCGACCCGGCCGCGCTGGCCGCCGGTGACCCGCACCGGGTGCAGGCGTTCGTCACCGGGCTGGCCGGGCTGGCCACGCCGCTGGCGATCGGGTGCGTCCTGGCCTGGGGTGCGGTGTGGATCCGGTTGCGGGTCCAGGCCCAGCGTGGGAGCCGTCCGGCGGCGTCCCCGTCACCCGCCCCCGCAGGCCGTTCCGGCACCGGAGGTGACTCCGGCACCCAGGTGCCGGCGTCGGATCAGTCCTCGAACCTCGACGGGTCGCCGGCGCCGACGCGCACGACCTCCGGGTAGCCCTCGGACCAGTCGACCACGGTGGTCGGCTCGGCGGTCACCTCGCCGCACTCGACGACGACGTCGACGACGTGGTCGAGCTCCTCCTTGATCTCCCAGCCCATCGTCCGGGCCTCGCTCTCCCCGGGCAGGATCAGCGTGCTGGTGAGGATCGGCTCGCCCAGCTCCTCCAGCAGCGCCGAGACGAACCGGTGCTCGGGGATCCGCACCCCCACGGTGCGCTTCTTGGGGTGCATCAGCCGCTTGGGGACCTCGGAGGTCGCGGGCAGGATGAACGTGTACGGCCCCGGCGTGGCCGAGCGGATCGCCCGGAACGCGGCGTTGTCGACGTGCACGAACTGACCCAGCTGGGCGAAGTCCTTGCAGATCAGGGTGAAGTGGTGCCGCTCGTCCAGGTCGCGGATCCGCAGGATCCGGTCCCGACCGTCCCGGTTGCCCAGCTGGGCGCCGAGCGCGTAGCCCGAGTCCGTCGGGTAGGCGATCAGCTGGTCGTCACGCAGGGCGTCGACGACCTGACCGACCAGCCGCGGCTGCGGGTTCTCGGGGTGGACGTCGAGGTAGCGGGCCACGGCCGGGACCTCAGGCCTTCGCCGCGGCGCGCAGGTCGCGACGCAGCTCCGGCGGGAGCGCGAAGATCAGCGACTCCTCGGCGCTGTGCACCGCACGGGCGTCCGGGTAGCCACGCTCGGCCAGGAAGGCCAGCACCCCCTGGACCAGCTCCTCGGGCACCGAGGCCCCCGAGGTCACCGACACGGTGTCGACACCGTCGAGCCAGGCCTCGTCGATCTCGCTGGCGTCGTCGACCCGGTAGGAGGCCTTCGCGCCGGCCTCCAGGGCCACCTCGACCAGACGCACCGAGTTGGAGGAGTTGCCCGAGCCGACCACGATCAGCAGGTCGGAGTCCTTGGCGATCTCCTTCACCGCGAGCTGGCGGTTCTGGGTGGCGTAGCAGATGTCGTCGCTCGGCGGGTCCAGCAGCGCGGGGAAGCGCTCCCGGATCGCGGCGACGGTCTCCAGGGTCTCGTCCACGCTGAGCGTGGTCTGCGAGAGCCAGGCGACCCGGTTGGGGTCGCGGACCACGACGTTGGCGACGTCGGCGGGGCTCTGCACCAACTGGATGTGGTCGGGCGCCTCACCCGCGGTGCCCTCGACCTCCTCGTGCCCCTCGTGCCCGATCAGCAGGATGTCGTAGTCCTCGGCGGCGAACCGCTTCGCCTCGTGGTGCACCTTGGTGACCAGCGGGCAGGTGGCGTCGATGGTCTTCAGCGAGCGCTCGGCGGCCTCCGAGTGCACCGCCGGGGAGACCCCGTGCGCGGAGAACACCACGGTCGCGCCGGTCGGGACCTCGTCGAGCTCCTCGACGAAGACCGCACCGCGGTCGGTCAGGTTCGCCACGACGTGCTTGTTGTGCACGATCTCCTTGCGCACGTAGACCGGGGCGCCGTACAGGTCCAGCGCCTTCTCGACGGTGATCACGGCCCGGTCGACGCCGGCGCAGTAGCCGCGCGGAGCGGCCAGCAGCACGGCCTTCTCGGCCTCTTCCGGGGACAGGACGGGAGGAACACCCAGATCGGTCATGGTGCTCAGTCTAGGCGGGGCCGGGTCGGAGGTGTCCCCTACGCTCACCCCTGTGACCTCCCCAGCACCACGCGCCACGTCGTTGCGCGACTCCAGCCCGGAGACCCCGGTCCCGGTCCGGGCGGTCTCGAACGCGCTGACCGGCTGGATCGACAAGCTGGGCGCAGTCTGGGTGGAGGGTCAGATCACCCAGTTCACCCGGCGACCCGGCCTGGGGACGGTCTTCCTGACGTTGCGCGACCCGCTGGCCGCGGTCTCGCTGAACGTGACCCTGCCCCGGGCCACCTTCGACGCGATGGAACCGCCGGTGGTCGAGGGCGGCAGCGTGCTGGTGCACGCGAAGCCGAGCTTCTACCCCGGCAACGGCTCCCTGTCCCTGGCCGCCCGCGAGATCCGGGTGGTGGGCCTGGGTGAGCTGCTGGCCCGGTTGGAACGGCGCCGCCAGCTGCTCGCCGCCGAGGGGCTCTTCGCCGCCGAGCTCAAGCGGGACCTGCCGTTCCTGCCCGGCCGGGTCGGACTGGTCACCGCCGCCAACTCCGCCGCCGAGCGGGACGTGCTGGAGAACGCCCGGCGCCGGTGGCCCGCGGTCCAGTTCACCGTCGTGCACGCCGCCATGCAGGGCCAGAAGTCGGTCGCCGAGGTGGTCGCCGCCGTGCAGCGTCTGGATGCCGACCCGGACGTCGACGTGATCGTGGTGGCCCGCGGCGGTGGCTCGGTGGAGGACCTGCTGCCGTTCTCCGACGAGACCCTGGTCCGGGCGGTGCACCTGGCCCGGACCCCCGTGGTCTCGGCGATCGGGCACGAACCGGACCAGCCGCTGCTCGACCTGGTCGCCGACGTGCGCGCCTCCACCCCCACCGACGCCGCGAAGCTGGTCGTGCCGGACATGGCCGCCGAGGTCGAGGGGGTGGTCTGGGCACGTGAACGGCTCCGCAGCCTGGTCCGCGGCATCGTGGACCGCGAGCAGGCCGGCCTGGACAATCTGCGCTCACGCCCCGCGATGGCCGATCCGTCCACCCTGGTCGACCAGCGCCGCGACGAGCTCACCGCGCTCCTCGACCGCGCCCGGCGCAGCGTCGAGCACCGGTTGGACCGGGCCCACGACGAAATCGACCACGCCCGCGCCCGGGCCCGGGCGCTCTCCCCGTTGGAGACCCTGCGGCGCGGCTACGCGGTGCTGCAGGACCCCGACGGGCACGTGGTCACCTCGGTGAGCCAGGTCGCTGACGGGGCCGAGCTGACCGTCCGGGTCACCGACGGACGCGTCACCGTGCAGGCCCGCGGCACCCGGGCGGACCCCGACCCCACCCAGTCCAACCCGGCCCAGTCCAGTCCCTCAGATTCAACCCAGCCCGATTCCCCGCAGGAGGACGCGTGAGCGAGCAGCAGGCCGGACCGGCCGACCAGACCCCCGGCTACGAGGACGCCCGCGCCGAGCTCATCGAGGTGGTGCGCCAGCTCGAGGCCGGCGGGACCACGTTGGAGGAGTCGCTGGCCCTGTGGGAGCGCGGCGAGAAGCTGGCCGCGACCTGCCAGGAGTGGCTCGACGGTGCACGTCAGCGGCTCGACGCCGCACGCGGCGACAGCGACGACTGACGCGTCGCGGACTACTGCGCGAGCGGGGCGTCGGTGAGCTGCTCGGCCAGCTGCACCAGCCGCGCCTCGCCGGCGCTGCCGTGGACGACCAGCACCCGGTCCCCCAGTTCGGTGGTCAGGGCCAGGTTCCGGCCCTCCGACCACAGCTCCCACCCCTGCGTGGCGAGGTCGGTCTCGACCTCGACGGTGCGGTCGGGCTCGTCGGCCTCGAACTCGTCGTCGAGCACCTCACGCAGCACCTGCGAGCGGTCCTTGTCGGCCCAGGTGAACCCGGCGAACGCGTCGTTGTCGGTGAGCATGCCCATCCCCCACGTCGGCCGGTCACCGGGGCTGTCGACCAAGCTGGTGACCTGCCACCCCGCGGGCAGCTCGGCCGGGTACAGCACGTCGGTCCCAGACTCCTGGGCGAACGCGGTGGCCGCCAGGTACGCGATCGGCTCGGGACGCACCTCGAGGTCGTCCCGGTTGACCGCGCGGAACGCGACGTACCCCAGGACGACGACCAGGCAGATCACCATGGCGCCGATGAGGCCCGAGAACGTGCGCTGGTAGGTGGGTCGCTTCTGGCTCACCCGCCCAGTCTCCCAGCCGCCCGCCGGCCGCCACGCACCCGGCCCGGGCGCGGGCGCTCCGAGTGGCGCGCACCACGCCGCCGGCCCGATGGGCGAGACTTCGGCCATGACCTCGCCCGTGCGCTCCGCAACCCCACCCCGGACCCGGCTCCGGATCGTGGCGGTGCTGATCGGGCTGCTGCTCGTGGCCACCGGGTGCGGCAGCGACACCCCGGACCCGTCGGGTGATGCCGGGAACGGCGCGGTCACCGTGCTCGCCGCGGCGTCCCTCACCGAGGTCTTCGAGGGCTTGGGCCCCCAGCTGGAGGACCGGGAGGTCTCGTTCTCCTTCGGCTCCTCCACCACCCTGGCCGAGCAGGCCGGCAACGGTGCCCCCGGTGACGTGCTGGCCACCGCCGACCGGGCCGCGATGGACCTGGCGGTGCAGAACGGCGCCGTGAGCGCCGACCCCGTCCAGTTCGCCACCAACCAGTTGGTCCTGGCCGTCCCCGCCGACAACCCCGCCGGGATCGAGGGGCTGGCCGACCTGGCCGGCACCGACTGGGTGCGCTGCGCCGACGAGGTGCCCTGCGGTCGGGTGGCGGTGACGCTGCTGGAGCGGGCGGGGCTGGCGGACGCCGAACCGGCCAGCCTCGAGGTCGACGTGAAGGCTGCGCTGGCCAAGGTCGTCGCCGGGGAGGCCGACGCCGCCCTGGTCTACGCCACCGACGCGGTGGCCGCCGGGGCAGCGGTCACGGCGTTGCCGGTCGAGGGTGCCGAGGAGGAGCTCAACACCTACTGGGTGGCCCCGCTGGCCGACGGGGACACCGACGCCGCGGACGCCTGGATCGACCTGCTCACCTCCCCGGTCGGCGTCCGGGCGCTGGACGCGGCCGGCTTCGGGCCGGGCACGAGCCGGTGACCGGCCGGGCGGCCCGGACCGCGGCGGACCCGCTGGGGCGGGCTCCGCTGCGTCTGGTCGTTCCGGCGGCGGTCGCGGTCGCGGTCCTCGTCCTCCCGCTGCTGGGGCTCCTGGTCGCCACCAGCCCGGGCGAGGTGGTCGCCCACCTGGGCGACGAGGACCTGCACGCGGCGTTGTGGCTCTCGGTGCTGACTGCCACCTGCGCCACGGTCCTGTGCCTGCTGGTGGGGTTGCCGCTGGCGTGGTGCCTGGCCCGCCTGGAGTTCCGCGGCCGCGGGCTGCTGCGGGCACTGGTCACCGTCCCCCTGGTGTTGCCGCCGGTGGTGGCGGGGGTGGCGTTGATGAGCACCTTCGGGCGGACCGGGCTGCTGGGGGCGCCGCTGCGCGACCTGACCGGCCTGACCCTGCCGTTCAGCACCGCTGGGGTGGTGCTGGCGCACACGTTCGTGGCGTTGCCGTTCGTGGTGATCAGCGTCGAGGGCGCGCTGCGGGCCGCCGACCCGGCGCTGGACGCGGTGGCCGCGACCCTGGGCGCGGACCGGTGGCGCATCGTCCGGACCGTCACGCTCCCGCTCGCGCTGCCCGGGATCCTGGGCGGCGCGGTGCTGGCCTGGGCCCGGTCGATGGGCGAGTTCGGCGCGACCATCACCTTCGCCGGCAACTACCCCGGACGCACCCAGACGGTGCCGACCCTGATCTACCAGGCGATGAACGCCGACCCCGACGCCGCCCGCACCCTGGGTCTGGTGCTGCTGCTGATGGCGGTGCTGGTGCTGGTGCTGCTCCGCGACCGATGGCTGGTGGCCCCGTGACCGCGGGACACACCGGTCTGGACGCCGACCTGCACGTCCCGGGCCGGGTCCGCGCCGCGCTGCGGGCCGAGCCGGGCGAGGTGGTGGCGCTGGTCGGCCCGAACGGGGCCGGCAAGTCCAGCCTGCTCCAGGCCCTGGCCGGGGTGGTCCCGGCCAGCGGTCGGCTCCGGCTCGACGGCCGGGACCTGGCGGGTCTGCCGGCCCGGGAGCGCCGGGTCGGGGTGGTCTTCCAGCAGGGCCTGCTGCTGCCGCACCTGAGCGCGCTGGACAACGTCGCCTACGGCCCCCGGGCCCGTGGGGTCGAGCGCGCCGCGGCCCGGTCGACGGCCGCGGGCTGGCTGGAGCGGCTCGGCATCGCCGACCTGGCCGGGCGTCGCCCGCGCGAGCTCTCCGGCGGACAGGCCCAGCGGGTCGCGATCGCCCGGGCCCTGGCCTGTGAGCCCGACCTGCTGCTGCTGGACGAACCGATGGGTGGCCTGGACGTGCACGTGGCCACCGCGCTGCGGATCGAGCTCGCCCACCACCTGGCCGCGTACGACGGGGTGGCGGTGCTGGTGGCCCACGACGCCCTCGACGTGCTGACCCTGGCCGACCGGGTGGTGGCGCTGGAGGACGGCGTCGTCGTCCAGTCCGGGCCGGCGCGCGACGTCGCGGCGCACCCGACCTCGGTGCACGTGGCGCGGTTGGTCGGGCTGAACGTGGTCCCCGACGGCACCGAGCTGCTCACCTTCGCGCCCGAGGCGGTCGGCGTCTGGAGCCGCGAACCGGCCGGTTCCCCCCGGCACCGGTGGACCGGCACGGTCGCGGCCCTGGCCCCGTGGGGCGGTGCCCTGCGGCTCCTGGTTCGGACCGGGGTCGGCGACCTGATCGCCGACGTCACCCCGTCAGCCGCCACCGAGCTGGGCCTGGTCCCGGGCGTCCCGGTCTGGCTGAGCGTCAAGGAGACCGCGGTCCGGCGCACCCCCGCGCCCTGAGAGCGCTGTCACGCCGGACCCGTTCCTCCCCGCGCGCCCCGGCCGGCTGCTACCGTCGCAAGCAAGACCAGAGCGGACCGCCCTCACACCGAGACGCTTCAAGAAACGAGCTGCCCGATGGAGCACATGCCCACCTCCCCGGCCCGCTCCGCCCGGCGGGTCGCCGCCGTGGCAGCACTCTTGACCGGCACGGCCTGGTCGGTGCAGGTCGGGCTGCTCGGCGCGTGGCCGTTGGCGCTCGTCTCTCTCGCCCACGTGCTCGTGCTCTGCTGGCCGGTCGGTCTGGTGGTGAGCAGTGCCCCGACCAGCGGACGCACCCGGCTGGGGGTCTGGGTGGGGTGCTGGGCCGGCATGACGACCTCCTGGTTCCTGATGCTGCGCACCCTCGGCGACAGCCACGCCCTGACGCTGGCCGGGGCGGCCTACGCGGCCATGGTCTGCCTGGTCGTGTGGACGCTCTCCGCGTGGGCGTTGCGCGCCTTCGTCGAGAGCACCCGTCGCCGCTCCGCGTCGGCCGCCGGCTGAGCGGCCGGGCCGGGCGTGACCGACCGCACGCGATCCGGTGCCGCCCACGCCCGGGGACGTGGCAGGAGCAGCGGTCCGGCACCGTTAGAATCCGGGCCATGACGCAGCCCGCCGACCTCGTGGTCGCCCCCGAGTCCCCCGACCGCAACCTGGCCCTGGAACTCGTCCGCGTGACCGAGGCAGCCGCCATGGCCGCCGGTCGCTGGGTCGGTCGCGGCGACAAGAACGGCGCCGACGGCGTGGCCGTGCACGCGATGCGCGTGATGATCTCCACCGTCGCCATGAACGGCACCGTGGTGATCGGCGAGGGCGAGAAGGACAACGCCCCGATGCTGTACAACGGTGAGGCCGTGGGTGACGCCTCCGGCCCCGAGTGCGACGTCGCGGTGGACCCGATCGACGGCACCACGCTGACCGCCAAGGGCATGAACAACGCCGTCGCGGTGATGGCGGTCGCCCCCCGCGGCACCATGTACGACCCCTCGGCCGTCTTCTACATGGAGAAGCTGGTCACCGGCCCCGAGGCCGCCGACGTGGTCGACATCCGCAACCCGGTCGCCGCCAACATCGAGGCCATCGCGAAGGCCAAGGGCACCCGCAAGGAGAACATCACTGTCGTCCTGCTGGACCGCCCCCGCCACGCCCAGATCGTCGAGGAGGTCCGGGCCACCGGCGCCCGGATCAAGTTCATCTCCGACGGTGACGTCGCGGGCGCGATCATGGCGGCCCGCCCGGACACCGGCATCGACCTGCTGCTCGGCGTCGGCGGCACCCCCGAGGGCATCATCGCCGCCTGCGCGATGAAGGCGATGGGTGGCGTGATCCAGGGTCGTCTCTGGCCCACCGACGACGAGGAGCGCCAGCGCGCCCTGGACGCCGGGCACGACCTGGACCCGAACGCCATCCTCACCACCGACCAGCTGGTCACCGGCGACGACTGCTTCTTCGTGGCCACCGGCATCACCGACGGTGAGCTGATGCGCGGCGTTCGCTACCACGGCCAGGGCGCCACCACGCAGTCGCTGGTGATGCGCTCGCGCTCGGGCACCGTGCGCACCATCACCGCCGAGCACCGCCTGGACAAGCTGCAGGCCTACTCGGCGATCAACTTCGAGAAGTGACGCAGCCCCTGCACAAGTAACACTGGACTGTCCCCTGTGATGCGGTGGTATGACACCGCACCGCAGGGGACAGTTCCGTGTTGCATGAGCGCGTGACAGGGGCGCATGACAGGGGGCGCGGCGGCCCTCAGGCAGCCCGCACCGCGACCTGCTGGTGCCGCAGCGCCCGCCTGACCTCGCGCAGCACCGTCGGGCAGACCGCCATGCCGGCGTGCGAGGTGCGCACCTCCACCGCGTCGGCGCCGGGCTCCACACAGGCACGCCAGTCGACGAACCCGTCCCGGCGCGACCACACGGCGGTGTAGGCGATCGAGGGGTCGAGCGGTGCCCGGC
>JAEWXC010000092.1 GCA_023396115.1 Actinomycetes bacterium
GTTCCGGGCGACGCGGACCACGTCGTCGCGGAACTCCTTGGGGTACGGCTTCGTCACGGGGACATCCTTCCAGTCTCAACCCATCTGGTTAGGACCCGTTGGTGTCACCTATCCGTGCAGCAGTCCCCTCGATCGCCGAGTTCTACTCCCGCAACCTCGCTGCTGAAGTCACCAAAGGCCTGACTACGAAGGCCGAGCGGGGCGGGACCGTCAGCAAGGCCCCCATCGGGTACCGCAACCACCGCACCATCGACGAGCAAGGCCGTGAGCTGCGCACCGTCATCGTCGACAACGAACGCGCTCAACACGTCAAGAACGCCTTCGGCCTCTACGCCACCGGCAGCTGGACCGTCGCCTCGCTCGCCGAGTTCCTCGCCGACCGTGGCTTCACCACCGTGCCGACTCCGCGGGTGCCGTCGAAGCCCATGACCGAGAAGTACCTGCACCGGGTGCTCACCAACCCGTACTACCGCGGGATCGTCACCTACAAGGGCGTCCAATACGACGGCCGCCACGAGCGCCTGGTGGACGACGAGACCTGGCACAAAGTCCAAGGCATCCTCGGCAGCCACTACAACGGCGATCGCGTCCGCAAGCACAACCACTACCTGAAGAACAGCCTGTGGTGCGGGCAGTGCGGTGAGCGGATGCTCGTCACCAACTCCAGATCGGCAAGCGGCGACATCTACCCCTACTTCTACTGCGCCGGACGACACTCCAAGCGCACCAACTGCACCCAAAGCTCCGTGCTGATCTACGAGATCGAACGCAAGGTCGAAGACCTCTACCTGCGTGTCCAACTCGACGCCACCTTCCGCGACCACGTCGAGACCATGATCCGGGCCGAACTCGCCAGTGCACGCCACGAGGTCGAAGCACACCGCGTCGACCTGAAGAAGCAGCAGGACAGACTCACCCGCGAACGCGGCAAGCTCATGGAAGCCCACTACGCGGGCGCCATTCCTGTCGACCTGCTCGGGCAGGAGCAGGACCGCATCAGCAAAGCGCTGGCCAGCATCAAGACCGAGCTGGACGGCACCAACGAGAAGTGGGAGGTGATCGAGCGCAACCTCGGGCTCGCGCTCGACTTGGCGACCGACACCCACGCCGCCTACCTGAGCGCTCCCGAGCACACCCGGCGCCTGTTCAACCAAGCCTTCTTCGAGAAGATCCTGGTCCTGCCTAACGACAACGACCGCGTCGGCGCACGACTCGAAGCAGAGCTGGCCGAGCCGTTCGACACGGTCCTCACCAAAGCAAAGAGGCCCGCCGGTGAAACCAGCGAGCCTCTTGACTCTTCAAACTCTTCGGCGGCACTTACTCAGTCCATTTGTTTGAGTAACGCCACCATGGTGGAGCCTAGGGGACTCGAACCCCTAACCCCCTGCTTGCAAAGCAGGTGCGCTACCAATTGCGCCAAGGCCCCGGGTGGTCCCGCGGACGGGACCGGGTGGTGGTGCGTGGCTCAGGCCTTGTGGACGGTGTCCGTGGCCTCGGCCCAGAGTGCCTGCTCGTTGCGGCTCTCGTCCATCTTCTTCTTGACCAGGACGGCGCCAGCGGCCGCCAGGGCCAGCAGCAGGAGCTTCTTCATGACGAATCCTCTCGGTTCGTGGTGGGCCTAACAGGACTTGAACCTGTGACCTCTTCCTTATCAGGGAAGCGCTCTAACCGTCTGAGCTATAGGCCCGCCGCAACACCCTCGCGGGTACTGCCGGGAGAGCGTATCCCACGGTCCTCGTCGGTCACAAAACGGGGTGCCCACCTCGTGCTCCCCGCCCGGTCAGGGCCGCGCCAGCCTCAGCGCGGCTCCTCCGCGAACGTCATCTCGATGCCGCCCAGCAGCGCGGCGGCCATGTTGTACAGGAACGCCCCGAGGGTCGCCAGCGCGGTCAGCAGCACCACGTCGAAGACCGCCACCAGCGCGGTGAACCCCAGCACTCGGGAGGTGCCCAGGTAGTCGGTCACGTCGAACGTGGAGGCGGTGTCGATGCTGGCCACGGCCGAGTTCACCGACTCCCACACGCCCGCCATCCCGAGCACCGACCACACCATCAGCACGGCCACGAAGGTGACCACGCCCAGGGCGCACGAGAGCAGGAAGCTGGTCTTCATGACGCTCCACGGGTCCAGCCGGGTCAGCCGCAGCCGGGCCCGCCTGGCGTTCCGGGCCACCACCACCGGCGTCTGCCGGGTCGCGGTGGCCGAGGACCCCGAGGGCCCTCCCGTGCTGGGACGGGCCTGCGGGGCAGGCGCCGACCCGGTCACCGGCCTGGCCTGGGGCTGCGGAGCAGACGCTCCCGCCCCTTCCTCGGCCGCCAACTTCTCCCGGACCTGCTGGACCAGGCCCGGACGGGTGACGGTGTCGCCATCGCCCGCCGGACGCGGCACGTTGCGCTCACTCATCCCTGCGATCACTCCCCGGAGGTGTCGTCAGCCTCGCCGGCCTCGGGCTCGGTGCCCTCGACCTGCTCAACCTGGGGGTTTCCCGCCTCGATTGTTGCATCCGGGCCCTGATCGGGCGATCCGGCAACCTCGGCGGCACCCTCGATCGCGTCCTCGCCGGACTCGTCCTCCTCCTCGCGGGCCTCGACCGAACGGGCCACCACGGCGACCGAGTCACCGCGCTTGGGGGACACGAACCGGACACCCATCGTGGAGCGACCGGTGGGCCGGAAGTTCTCGTCGATGGGGGAGCGGACGACCTGTCCGGACGTCGTGATCGACAGCACCTCGTCGCCGTCGGAGACGATGAACGCCCCGACCAGCACGCCGCGGTCCTCGTCGGCCAGCTTCATCGCCTTGATGCCCAGGCCACCACGGTTCTGCTCGCGGTATTCGGTGATCCGGGTCCGCTTGGCGAAGCCGCCGTCGGTGATCGTGAAGACGTACTGCGGGTGCGTGCCGAACCAGCGGGGGGTCTCGGTCTCGGCGCCGGTCTCGGCAGGCTCGACCTCCGAGGCAGGCTCGACCGACGCGTCGGTGGGCTCCACGTGCTCGACCAGCTCGCCGCCGACCACGTCGCCGTGCTCCTCGGCCTCGACCTGGGCAGCCCGGATCACCGACATCGACAGCATCGCATCACCGTCACGGAACTTCATGCCCGTGACACCCGAGGTGGCGCGACCCATCGGCCGCAGCTGGGAGTCGTCGGCCTGGAACCGGATCGCCTGACCCTTGCGGGAGACCAGCAGGATGTGGTCGCCCGGGTCGGCCAGCTCGGCACCGATCAGCTCGTCGTCCTCCTCGCGGAAGTTGATCGCGATGACGCCGGCCTGGCGCGGGCTGTTGTAGTCGGCCAACCGGGTCTTCTTGACCAGACCCGCCTTGGTGGCCAGCACCAGGTACGGCGCCTGCTCGTAGTCGCGGATCGCGAGCACCTGGGCGATGGACTCGTCCGGCTGGAAGCTCAGCAGACCCGCCACGTGACCGCCCTTGGCGTCACGCGAGGCCTCGGGCAGGTTGTACGCCTTGGTCCGGTACACCCGGCCGGCGGTGGTGAAGAAGAGCAGCCAGTGGTGGTTGGTGGTGGAGATGAAGTGCTCCACCACGTCGTCACCGCGCAGGCTCGCGCCGCGCACACCCTTGCCGCCACGCTTCTGCACCCGGTACTGGGCCCGCAGCGTCCGCTTGGCGTACCCGCCACGGGTGATCGAGACGACCAGCTCGTCGTCGGGGATCAGGTCCTCCATCGACAGGTCGCCGTCGGCCGCGATGATCTGGGTGCGCCGCTCGTCGCCGTAGCGGGCCACGATGTCGGCCAGCTCCTCGGAGATGATCAGCCGCTGGCGCGACTCGTTGGCCAGGATGTCCTCGAGGTCGGCGATGATCGCCTCGAGGCGGGCCAGCTCGTCGATGATCTTCTGCCGCTCCAGCGCGGCCAGGCGACGCAGCTGCATCTCCAGGATCGCGTTGGCCTGCACCTCGTCGATGCCCAGCAGCTCGATCAGGCCGCCGCGGGCCTGCTCGACGTCGGGGGAGCGGCGGATCAGCGCGATGACCTCGTCGAGCATGTCCAGCGCCTTGACCAGGCCCCGGTAGACGTGGGCCTGGCGCTCGGCCTCGGCCAGCCGGTACCGGGTGCGCCGCTGGATGACCTCGATCTGGTGGGTCACCCAGTTGGAGATGAACTGGTCGATGCTCAGCGTGCGCGGCACCCCGTCGACCAGGGCCAGCATGTTGGCCGAGAAGTTGGTCTGCAGCTCGGTGTGCTTGAACAGGTTGTTCAGCACCACCCGGGCCACCGCGTCGCGCTTGAGCACCACGACCAGCTGCTGACCGGTCCGCGAGGACGAGTTGTCCTTGACGTCGCTGATCCCCTGCACCTTGCCGGAGTCGGCGAGCTCGGCGATCTTCAGCGCCAGGTTGTCGGGGTTGACCAGGTAGGGGAGCTGGGTGATGACCAGCTGGGTGCGGCCCTTGGCGTCCTCGTCGATCTCGACCACCGCGCGCTGGGTGATCGAGCCGCGGCCGGTGCGGTAGGCCTGCTCGATGCCCTGGCGCCCCACGATCGTGGCGCCCATCGGGAAGTCGGGGCCCTTGATCCGCTCCATCAGGGCTTCCTGCAGCTCCTCGCGCGTGGCGTCGGGGTGCTCCAGGGCCCAGATCGCGCCGTCGGCGACCTCACCGAGGTTGTGCGGCGGGATGTTGGTGGCCATCCCGACCGCGATCCCCGCCGAGCCGTTGACCAGCAGGTTGGGGAACCGGCTGGGCAGGATCGTCGGCTCGGTCGACTTGCCGTCGTAGTTGGGCTGGAAGTCGACGGTGTCCTCGTGGATGTCGCGGACCATCTCCACGGCCAGCGGCGCCATCCGGCACTCGGTGTACCGCATCGCCGCGGCCGGGTCGTTGCCGGCGGAGCCGAAGTTGCCCTGGCCGGCGATCAGCGGGGAGCGGAGCACCCACGGCTGCGCCAGACGCACCATCGTGTCGTAGATCGCCAAGTCGCCGTGCGGGTGGTACTGACCCATGACGTCACCGACGACGCGCGAGCACTTGTTGAACCCGCGGTCGGGGCGGTAGCCGCCGTCCCACATGGCGTAGAGGATCCGGCGGTGCACCGGCTTGAGGCCGTCACGCACGTCGGGCAGGGCGCGCCCGACGATCACGGTCATCGCGTAGTCGATGTACGACTGCTGCATGACGGTCTGCAGGTCGACGGGTTCGATCCTGGTGTTCTCAGGAGTCTCGGTCACGTCTGGTTCTCTTCTCTCAGCCTCTAGGCGAATCTATGAGCGCTGTTAGACAAGTGGATACGGGGCAAGCGGGGGAGTGGGCTCGCTCAGATGTCGAGGAACCGCACGTCCTTGGCGTTGCGCTGGATGAAGGAGCGGCGCTGCTCGACGTCCTCGCCCATGAGGATCGAGAAGATCTCGTCGGCCTGGGCGGCGTCGGCCAGCGTGACCTGCTTCATCAGCCGCTGGTCGGGGTCCATCGTGGTCTCCCACAACTCGTCGGCGTTCATCTCGCCCAGACCCTTGTACCGCTGGACCGGCATGTCCTTGGGCAGCTTCTTGCCGCGCTCCTGGCCGTCCTTGATCATCGCGTCGCGCTCGGCGTCGGAGTAGGCGAACTCGTGCTCGGCCGGCTTGTTCCAGCGCAGCCGGTACAGCGGCGGCTGGGCCATGTAGACGTAGCCGTGCTCGATCAGCGGCTTCATGAACCGGAACAGCAGGGTCAGCAGCAGGGTGTTGATGTGGTGACCGTCCACGTCGGCGTCGGCCATCATGACGACCTTGTGGTACCGCAGCTTGTCGAGGTTGAACTCCTCGTTGGTGATGCCGGTGCCCAGCGCCGAGACGATGGTCTGGACCTCCTGGTTGGCCAGCACCTTGTCCAGGCGGGCCTTCTCGACGTTGAGGATCTTGCCGCGGATCGGGAGGATCGCCTGGATCCGCGGGTCGCGGCCCTGCTTGGCCGAGCCACCCGCGGAGTCACCCTCCACGATGAAGACCTCGCACTCGGCGGGGTTGGTGGACTGGCAGTCGGCCAGCTTGCCGGGCAGGCCACCGCCGCCGAGCAGTCCCTTGCGGTTGCGGGCCAGGTCGCGGGCCTTGCGGGCCGCGATCCGGGCGCTCGCCGCGGCCTGGGCCTTGCGGACGATGTCCTTGCCCTCGGCGGGGTTCTGCTCCATCCAGGCACCGAGCTGGTCGTTGACCACCCGCTGCACGAAGCCCTTGGCCTCGGTGTTGCCGAGCTTGGTCTTGGTCTGACCCTCGAACTGGGGCTCACCGAGCTTGATCGAGATGATCGCGGTGAGGCCCTCGCGGATGTCGTCGCCCTTGACCCGGTCCTCGGGCTTCTTGATCAGGCCCCACTCCTCGCCCCACGAGTTGACCAGGGTGGTCAGCGCCGCCCGGAAGCCCTCCTCGTGGGTACCGCCCTCGTGGGTGTTGATGTTGTTGGCGAAGGTGTGCACCGACTCGTTGAACGACAGGTTCCACTGCATCGCCACCTCCAGCGACATGTGGGTGCCCTGCCCCCCGGTGGCGTCGGCGCCGAAGTCGATGACCGTCGGGTTGGCCTTCTCCTTGCGCCGGTTGAGGTACTCGACGTAGTCGACCAAACCGCGCTCGAACTTGAAGATCCGCTCGATGCCGCCGCCCTGGGCCGGCGCGATCGCGTCGGCGCCGGTGGCGTCCACGGAGTTGTCGACGGTGCCGTCGGCCACGGCCTCGGCCAGGTCGGCGGCGCTGGGACGCTCGTCGCGGACCACGATCTCCAGGCCCTTGTTGAGGAAGGCCATCTCGCGGATCCGGTTGGTGATCGTCTCGAGCGAGTAGGTGGTGGTCTCGAAGATGTCCTCGCTGGCCCACCAGGTGACCGTGGTGCCGGTGCCCTCACCGGGCTCCAGCGGGCGGACCTGCTCCAGGTCGGCGTCGGGGACACCCAGGGTGAAGGTCTGGCGCCACAGGTGGCCGCGGTTCTTGACCTCGACCTGCAGGGTGCTGGACAGCGCGTTCACGACCGAGACGCCGACGCCGTGCAGACCACCGGAGACCTTGTAGCCGCCGCCGCCGAACTTGCCGCCCGCGTGCAGCACGGTCAGGGCCAGGGTGACGGCCGGCAGCTCCTGGCCGTCGGCGGTGCCGGTGGGGATGCCGCGCCCGTTGTCGGAGACCCGGACCGAGCCGTCCTCCTGGAGGGTCAGCTCGATCCGGTCGCAGTAGCCGGCCAGGGCCTCGTCGACGGAGTTGTCGACGATCTCCCAGATCAGGTGGTGCAGGCCGCGTTCACCGGTCGAGCCGATGTACATGCCGGGCCGCTTGCGGACCGCTTCGAGGCCCTCGAGGACCTGGATCGCTGACGCGTCGTACTCGGTTCCCTCAGGTGCGGTGCTGCTAGGGGTGCTGGAGGACTCCGGGGTCGTCTCGTCGGTCACGCATTCCTCTTCCGCAGGGCGGGGCCCCTCGACCCCACGACTCTCCCGTCACCACCGAGGTGACCGGGTCGCACGCGCCCGTCGGACGGCGTGCGAGGGGCCGCCGCGCACAGGAGAACTGTCCAGCGGTCGACCCTGCGTCCATTCTAGCGTTTCTGGTGCTCACAATCACGCTCAACGGGGTCTCCAGATGGGTCAATCTGCGCCCGGAAGGGCCTGCAGGACGCCAGAGACCCCCTCGGGGACGGGCGAACAGGGGGTGGGATGGGTCCCCCCACGTCCCAACGGCTCCCAGATCGCCAGATCGGCGTACCCGGGAGTTGTCGAACGGCTCAGCCGTAGGTGTCCCGGGGACCGCGGCCGTCGCGCACCGAACGCGGGCCCTTCTTCCACGTCGGACCGTGCGGCCCGAGGATGTCGATCACGGTGATCGTGCCGTGGCCGAGCTGCTCGTTGAGCCGGCGGACCAGGGTCGGGGCGAGCAGCCGCAGCTGGGTCGCCCACGCGGTCGAGTCGGTGCGCACGGTGAGCTTGCCGTCCTCGAGCTGCTCGGGGGTGACGTGCGCGGCCACCTCGTCGCCCACCAGCTCGGTCCAGCGGCCGAAGACCCCCTGCACGCGCAGGTCGACCTCCCAGCCGCCGCTGGCCACCAGCCGACCCACCGCGTCGCCGAGCAGTTGGGGGTCGCGGTCGTCGGGGTGGGACCCGGAGCCGCTGCCCGCTCCGCGGCGTCGCCGGGTCGAGGGCTTGCGGGTGCGGCGGGCCTTCGGGGTGACGGCTCCGTGGGCGGTGGAGCGGGTCAGTGCCCGGGCCAGGTCGAGGCCATCGGCCACGTACTCCGACTCCTGGTCGGGCTTCGCCTCGGCGTCGGCAGGGAGGTCGCCCGGGTCGGGAGCAGTCGGGTCGGGCTCGGTCGGGTCGGGGTGGTCCTCAGACACTGCGCACCTCCCCGCCGGCGACCGAGAAACGGTGGCCCATCAGGTCGGCCGGGACGTCCTCGGGCACCGCGGCGGTGACCAGCACCTGCTCGGCGTCGGCGACCATCCCGGCCAGCTGCTGGCGTCGTCCGGTGTCGAGCTCGGCGAAGACGTCGTCGAGTACCAGGATCGGGTCGTCGCCCTCGGAGCGGAGCAGGTCGTAGGAGGCCAGCTTCAGCGCCAGCGCGAACGACCACGACTCCCCGTGCGAGGCGTACCCCTTGACCGGCAGCCGCAGGTCGTCGTTGCCCAGGCTGAGCAGCAGGTCGTCGCGGTGCGGCCCGACCAGCGTGATGCCCCGGTCGAGCTCGTCCTTGCGGCGCTCCTGCAACGCCGCGAGCAGCCCCTCGCGGGCCTCGTCGTGCCCCGCATCGGCGTCCAGCTCGAACGAGCAGCGGTACTCGTGCTCGGCCGCATCCCGACCCGCGCCCCGGGCCACCGCGGCGTACGCGGCCCCCAGGTACGGGCGCAGTGCGGCCACCAGGGCGCGTCGTTCGACGAGCAATTCGGCGCCCAGGCCGGCCAGGTGGTCGTCCCAGACCTCCAGGGTGGCCAGCGCCCCCTCGGCGGAGCTGCGCCGGGCCCCGCCGGCGGTCTTGAGCAGGGTGTTGCGCTGCTTGAGCACCCGGTCGTAGTCGGCCCGGATCCCGGCCAGGCGCGGGGTGCGCAGCACCAGCAGGTCGTCGAGGAACTTGCGCCGGTCCGAGGGGTCGCCCTTGACCAGGACCAGGTCGTCGGGGGCGAAGACGACGGTGCGGACCAGGCCGAGCAGGTCCCGGGGTCGCCCCAGCGGTGAGCGGTTGATCCGGGCCCGGTTGGCGCGGCCGGGGTTGAGCTCGACCTCGAGCACCGCGGTGCGTCCGTCCTTGACCACCGCCGCCCGGACCAGGGCCTGGTCGGCGCCGGAGCGGATCAGCGGTGCGTCGGTGGCGACCCGGTGCGAGGAGAGCCGGGAGAGGTAGTCGATGGCCTCGACGAGGTTGGTCTTTCCCTGGCCGTTGCGGCCCACGAACGCCGTCGGGCCCGGTTCCAGGGCGAGGTCGAGCTGCTCGTAGGAGCGGAAGTTGTGCAGGGTCAGGTGCGCGACGTGCACGCCGTGTCAGTCCCCGTCGGCGCGCCGGACCGCGTGCCCGCCGAACTGGTTGCGCATCGCCGCGATCGCCTTCATCGCGGGGGAGTCCTCCTGCCGCGACGCGAACCGGGCGTACAGCGCTGCGGTGATCGCCGGGGTCGGGACGGCGTGCTCGATGCCGGCCTCGACGGTCCACCGGCCCTCGCCGGAGTCCTCGGCGTAGCCGGCGATGGAGCCGAAGCCCGGGTCCTCGTCCAGGGCCTTGACCATGAGGTCCAGCAGCCAGGACCGGACCACGGTGCCCTCGCGCCAGGAGCGGAACACCTCGTGCGGGTTCTCCACGAAGTCGACCTTCTCCAGCAGCTCCCAGCCCTCGGCGTAGGCCTGCATCAGGGCGTACTCGATGCCGTTGTGCACCATCTTGGAGAAGTGGCCCGCTCCGACGGCGCCGGCGTGCACCGATCCGAAGTCGCCGGCGGGCTTGAGCGCGTCGAGCGCGGGCTGGACCTTGGCGACGTCCTCGTCGCTGCCGCCGAACATCAGGGCGTAGCCGTTCTCCAGACCCCAGACGCCACCGGAGACCCCGCAGTCGACGTAGCCGATGCCGCGCTCGGCGAGCAGCGCGGCGTGGGCCTGGTCGTCGGTCCAGCGCGAGTTGCCACCGTCGACCAGCACGTCGCCGGGTTCGAGGAGGTCGGCCAACTCGGCGACGGTGCTGCGGGTGATCTCCCCGGCCGGCACCATCAGCCAGACCACGCGGGGCGCGGCGAGCTCGGCGACCATGGCGGGCAGGTCGGCGACGTCACTGAGGTCGGGGGAGCGGTCGTACCCGACCACCCGGTGCCCGGCGCGACGCAACCGCTCGCGCATGTTGCCGCCCATCTTGCCCAACCCGACGAGTCCGAGCTCCATCCAACGACCTCCGGGTCAGGGCGCCGTCCGGGCGCCGGTGGGTGTTCGCGGCAAGGCTACGCGGCCCGCGCTCGACGTGCCCGGTCGGCTCAGAATCGTTCTGGGAGAACGATTCTGCTGTCCCGGGCCGGTGCGAGTCCTCGGGGACGAGTCGTCGGGGACTCCTCGCACGCCCCGGAAGCCCCGGGATGCCTCTCCCAGAAGCCTCCTGAGCGCCGTGCTGCTCGATCCACGTGCGCGGTTCCGGTGGTTGAGCCCGCGGACCCCGGGGATCTCGGCAAGCTCGATCACCGACAGCTCAGCCGCGAGGAACAAGATGACGCGCGCGACCTCGATGGTTGAGCTCGCCGAAACCAGGGATCTCGGCGAGGTCGGTCACCGGACACTTCCACTCTCAGGAACGAGTTGACGCGCGCGGCGCCAAGGCGCCGGACCGAAGGCAATCTCTGAGCGAAGCGGATTGTCGAGGTCCGAGCAACGCCGGCGACGCGCCGTCAGGCTCGTTTCACGAGCGCCGTCAGGCTCGTTCCTACGACAAAAGTCGGCGGGGCATGAGGAGGTACCGGAAGCTGTCCGGTCCCCCGTCGGTCGCCGACAGCACGACCGGCTTGTTGGCCTGGGTGAACGAGAGGGTGACCTTCTCGCCATCCAGTGCGGTCAGCCCGTCGAGCAGGTACTGCGGGTTGAAGCCGGTGGTCAGGTCCTCGCCGGTGATCTCGGCCTCGACGGCCTCCGAGCCCTGGGCGTCCTCGCCGGAGCCGGCGATCAGGTTGAGCTGGGAGTCGGTGAACTCGAGCTGGACGGCGGTGTTGCGCTCGGCGACCAGGGCGACGCGCTTGACGGCGTCGATCAGGTCCTGGCGGTTGAGCACCACGGTGGTGAGGTGCTGCGCCGGGAAGAGGCTGCGGACCTTGGGGAACTCGCCGTCGAGCAGGCGGGTGGTAGTGCGGCGCGACCCGGCGTCGTCGCCGTACTCGAAGCCGATCAGGCCGTCGCCGCTGCCCGAGGCGGACAGCGCGATGGTGACGTCGCCGGAGTTGATCGACTTGGCGGTGTCGCCGAGCACCTTGGCCGGGACGAGCGCGGCGATCGAGGCGTCGGGCGTGGCCGGCTGCCAGGTGAGCTCACGGGAGGAGAGCCGGAAGCGGTCGGTGGCCAGCAGCGCCATCGACTCGCCCTCGATCTCGATCCGGACACCGGTGAGCACGGGCAGCATGTCGTCGCGGCCCGCGGCGGTGACCGCCTGGGAGACGGCCTTGGCGAACTCGGTGGAGGAGACGGTGCCGCTGGCGGCCGGCATCGCCGGGAGCGCCGGGTACTCGTCGACCGGCATCGAGGGCAGGCTGAACGAGGCCGCGCCGCACTTGACCATGACCTTGGCGCCCTCGACGGAGATGTCGACGGGCTTGTGCGGGAGGCTCTTGCAGATGTCGGCGAGCAGTCGGCCGGAGACGACCGTCGTGCCCTCGTCGCTGACGTCGGCACGCAGCGAGGCACGGGCCGAGGTCTCGTAGTCGAAGGACGACAGCACCAGGCCGGCGTCGCTGGCCTCGATGAGGAGGCCGGCCAGGACCGGGGCGCTGGGACGGACGGGCAGGCTGCGGGCCGCCCAGGCGACAGCGTCGGCGAAGACGTCGCGTTCAACGCGGAACTTCACTGCGGTTCCTTCCGAAAGGGCACATCACGGCACGCGCGTCGGCACGACGTACGTGGGTGTGCATCCTGCCACGAGCCGCCCCCAACGCCGGAGTTGTCCCCAGATCGGGGCCCGGGAGAAGTTCGACAGGTCAAGGATCCGTGTAGAGGTACGTAGTGGTCATAGGTTCCGTGGAAACTGTGGAGAACCCACGTCCGTGCTGGTCAGACCATTTCTTGGTGTCCACAGCGGGTGTGGGTGGAGCGGGGGACGGCCCGTCGGGGGATGGGGACGGAGTCGGCCGGGGTTGAGAGATCCCCCAGTTTCTCCCCAGTGCTGTGGATGAACCGGCCCGGTTGCCGACAGGGGTTTCCACATCCGTGGACACCGCTGGGGAGGGTCACCGACGCATCCCCAGCGCCCCCGTCGACGGCTCAGGCCTGACGGGCCTGCAGCTTGATCCGGTTGGTGAGCTCGCTGACCTGGTTGTAGACCTGACGCCGTTCGGCCAGGAGGTCCTTGATCTTGTTGTTGGCGTACATGACGGTCGTGTGGTCGCGCTTGCCGAACTCGCGTCCGATCTGCGGCAGCGACATCGAGGTCAGCTCCCGGCACAGGTACATGGCGATCTGGCGGGCCATCACCAGATGGCGTCCGCGGCTGGGGCCGGTGATCTCGTCGATGGAGACGCCGAAGTAGGCGGCGGTCTGGGTGATGATCAGCGCCGCGGTGATCTCCGGCTCGCCGCCCTCGGGGATCAGGTCCTTGAGGACGATCTCGGCCAGGGACATGTCGACGTCCTGCTTGTTGAGGTTGGCGAACGCCGTCACCCGGATCAGGGCGCCCTCGAGCTCACGGATGTTGGTCTGGATCTTCGAGGCGATGAACTCGAGGACGTCCGCGGGGGCGGTCAGCCGGTCCATCGCCGCCTTCTTGCGCAGGATCGCGATGCGGGTCTCGAGGTCCGGGGGCTGGACGTCGGTGATCAGACCCCATTCGAAGCGGTTGCGCAGCCGGTCCTCCAGGGCCTCGAGCCGCTTGGGGGCACGGTCGGAGGTCAGCACGATCTGCTTGTTGGCGTTGTGCAGCGTGTTGAAGGTGTGGAAGAACTCCTCCTGCGTCTGCTCCTTGCCCTCCAGGAACTGGATGTCGTCGATGAGCAGGACGTCCACGTCGCGGTACTTCCGCTTGAACCGGTCGGTGCGGTCGTCACGGATGGCGTTGATGAACTCGTTGGTGAACTCCTCCGAGCTCACGTACCGCACCTTGGCGGTGTTGTAGAGCGAGCGGACGTAGTGGCCGATCGCGTGCAGCAGGTGGGTCTTGCCGAGTCCGGAGTCCCCGTAGACCAGCAGCGGGTTGTAGGCCCGGCCGGGTGCCTCGGCGACCGCGACGGCGGCGGCGTGCGGGAAGCGGTTCGAGGAACCGATGACGAAGGTCTCGAACGTGTACTTGGGGTTGAGCCGCGTCTCCAGGGCCGAGGGCCGAGCCGGTTCCGGCGCGGGCTTGTCGAAGTTGAAAGCGCCTTGTGGATTTGTCGACAAATCGTCAATGTCCGTCACGGCGTCGACCGGTTCGGGCTCGACCGGGCGTGAGGGCTCGGTGTCCCGCTCCTCCAGGGCGGTGTTGACCGTGACCGCCATCCGGATCTCCCGACCGAAGGCGACGCTGAGCGCCTCCTCGAGCTGGGCGCGGAGGCGGCCCTCGAGCTGGACCCGGGTGAACTCGTTGGGAACGGCGATGATCGCGGTGCTCTCGTGGAGCGTCACGGGCTCACTCGCACGCAGCCACGCGCGCTGGTTGGGCTGCAGGTCTGCGACCAGACCGCTCCAGATGGTGCCCAGGTCGTTTGCCTCGTCGGCCACGGTCGGTCCCGCCTCCTGCTCTCCACAACTTTGTCCACAGGCTGTGAACCATGTCTTCGTTCTGTGGGGAACAGCCTTCCACACGACCTTCCCCCGACGGACTTTCCGGTGTTTTCACTGGTCAACCGGCCAGTCCATGATGCTGTGACGGGCGTCACCCGCTTGGCTGGCCGGCCCCGGAATCCGGCAGGATTCTCGCGTCCGCCGGCGCAACGTAGCAAGCCGGGAAGGGCCCCAGCAAGGAGTTCTCCACAGGTTGGGCCCTCCTGGGTTTGACCCTGCGTGACAGCCTTGCGTACCGTAGGCCGGTCACCTGGTGTCGACCGGTGCCGCATGTCCACGACGCCCTCCGGCCCCAGCGCCGGGAGCACGTGGGTGGGCGGTGCCAGCCGAAGTGCAACCGCAACCGTGGACACCCCCCAGCTACACAACGGAGAGAGCTCGTGAGCAAGCGTACGTACCAGCCGAACAACCGTCGTCGTCACAAGACCCACGGTTTCCGCCTGCGCATGCGCACCCGCGCCGGCCGCGCGATCCTGTCGGCGCGCCGCGCCAAGGGTCGCAAGAGCCTGGCCGTCTGAGGCTCCTGCCTCGCGGCGGGCACCGCGTCCGTGCTTCCGGCCGCGCACCGACTCACCCACGGTGACGTCTTTCGTCACGTCGTGCGGTCGGGTCGGCGTGCGGCGACGCCGACCCTGGTCGTCCATCTGGTCGCCCAGGCTCCTGCCGACCACTCGGGAACGGCCGGCCAGGTCGGCTTCGTGGTGAGCAAGGCCGTCGGCAACGCCGTGGTCCGCACCCGCGTGAAGCGCCGCCTCCGACACCAGTACCGGGACCTGCTCAGTGCGGTCCCGGCTTCTGGCGTTGTCGTGGTGCGGGCGCTGCCTGCCGCCGCTGAGGCGTCGAGCGCCGCGCTTGGTCGCGACCTGCGCCAGGCACTGCGCCGCGCCGCCGAGAAGGCTGCGGCGGTGCCGGCGTGAAGTACCCGATCATCTGGTTCCTCCGGGCCTACCGGCTGTTGATCAGCCCGTTGTACGGCCAGGTCTGCCGTTACCACCCCTCATGCTCGGCCTACGCGCTCGGCGCGGTCACCGAGCACGGCGCCCTGCGTGGCTGCTGGCTGGCAGCCAAGCGGCTGGCGCGGTGCCACCCGTGGGCCGCCGGTGGTTACGACCCCGTTCCCCCTCGTCGCACTCCTGCGACACCGACTCCGACCCGAGGAGCCTGAGTGTTCGAATTCTTCGGCAACATCGGCGGCGCCATCATGACGCCGCTGTACTACCTGGTCTCCGCCGTGCTGGTGAGTTGGCACAAGGTGCTGACCACGCTGGGCATGGACCCGGCCGGCGGTCTGACCTGGACGCTGTCGATCATCGGACTGACTCTGGTCATCCGGGCCGCGCTGATCCCGCTGTTCGTCAAGCAGATCAAGTCCAGCCGCAACATGCAGCTGCTGCAGCCCAAGGTCAAGGAGCTGCAGAAGAAGTACGCCCACGACCGTGAGCGCCTCGCCCAGGAGACGATGGCGCTCTACAAGGACTCGGGCACCAACCCGTTCGCCTCGTGCCTGCCGCTGCTGCTGCAGATGCCGATCTTCCTAGCCCTGTTCCGGATGATCGACCAGGCCACCAAGAAGGGCAAGGACCACGGGTTCCTCAACGGGGACCTGCCCGACCAGCTGAAGGAAGCGCGCCTCTTCGACAGCTTCGGTCTGGCCGACACCTTCCTGGGCGCCAACGGCAACGTCACCATCATGGCCGTGGCCCTGGTCCTGGTCCTCGGGATGACCGCCACCACGTTCCTCACCCAGCGTCAGCTGATGAGCAAGAACATGCCGGCCGACGCCATGTCCGGCCCGTACGCCCAGCAGCAGAAGATGCTGCTCTACGTGCTGCCGGTCGTCTTCGCCGTCGGTGGTATCGCCTTCCCGATCGGTGTGCTCTTCTACTGGACCACCTCGAACCTGTGGACCATGGGCCAGCAGTTCTACGTGATCCGCAACAACCCCGCCCCCGGCACCCCGGCCTTCGAGGCCAAGGCCGACCGGGACCGGGCCAAGGCGGCGCGCAAGGCGGGCAAGACCGTCGAGCAGCTGCGCCAGGAGGAGCTGGCGGCCGAGGAGGCCGAGCGTGCCGAGCGTCTCAAGGACGTCCCGCCGCGCCAGCAGCCGAAGAAGCAGTCCAAGAACCAGCGGACGCAGCAGTCCAAGAACCAGCAGTCGAAGAAGAAGAACGGCTGACCGAACGGTCGCTGGTGAGCCGCGAGGCTCCCGCCCGGACACAGGAGAACGCACGTGACTGACCAGACCAACGACGAGACCCCCGAGGTCGCCGAGGGCCCCGACGGCACCGAGTCGGCCGAGGGCACCGCCCGTCCCTCCAAGGTGGAGCGCCTGGAGACCGAGGGCGAGATCGCCGCCGACTACCTCGAGGAGCTCCTCGACATCGCCGACCTGGATGGCGACCTGGACATGGACGTCGAGGGCGACCGTGCCGCGGTCTCCATCGTGGGTGCCGACCTGCAGCAGCTGGTCGGGTCCAACGGTGAGGTGCTCGAGGCCCTGCAGGAGCTCACCCGCCTGGCCGTCTACCGGGAGACCGGTGAGCGCTCCCGTCTGATGCTGGACGTCTCGGGTCACCGGGCCGCCCGTCGCGAGGAGCTGACCAAGGTCGGCGAGGACGCCGTCGCGCAGGTGAAGGAGTCCGGCGAGAAGCTGTCGCTCTCGCCGATGTCGGCCTTCGAGCGCAAGGTGGTCCACGACGTCGTCGCCGCCGCCGGGCTGACCTCGGAGTCCGAGGGCGCTGAGCCCCGCCGGTACGTGGTGGTCCTGCCGGAGTGAACGACCACGTTTCACGTGAAACGCCCTCCCTGCCCTCGGACGAGGTGCTGGGGAGGGCGTTCCCGTCTGACCGGCTCCCCCGGGCGCTGGCCTACGCGGAGGCTCTGGCCACCGACGGAGTGATCCGCGGCCTGATCGGCCCGCGCGAGGCCCCTCGGTTGTGGGAGCGGCACCTGCTGAACTGTGCCGCCCTGGCCGAGGCCGTGCCGGACGGCGCATCGGTGGCCGACATCGGTTCCGGGGCCGGCCTGCCCGGTCTGGTCCTGGCGATCGCGCGGCCCGACGCCCGGGTGACCCTGATCGAACCGCTGCTGCGCCGCACCACCTTCCTCGAGGAGATGGTCGAGCACCTGGACCTGGACAACGTGGAGGTGCGTCGGGGTCGTGCCGACGCCGTGCACGGGGTCGAGCGGTACGACGTGGTGACCTCGCGTGCCGTCTCGGCACTGGGCACGCTGCTGGACTGGTCCATGCCACTGGTCTCCCCCGACGGTGCCCTGGTGGCGATGAAGGGCTCGTCGGTGCAGGACGAGGTGGAGGCTGCCCGTAGCGACCTGTCGGCGTGGCAGTGCGCCGAGCCGGAGATCCTGACGGTCGGCACCTCGTTCCTGAGTGAGCCCGTGACCCTGGTTCGGGTCGCATGGAGCAACCCTTCCCGCGTAGGGTTTCCCCCGGTGCGAACCGACCGGCCCCAACGCGGTGGATCGCAGAAGAAGAAGAGCAGGCGCCGTCGTCCGTGAGGGCGTCGGACCGGTCCGAGCGACTTGGTCCGTGGCGAGTTATCCACCGTCTGGTGTCGGTGGCTGAGCGGGACTGTCCACAGGTTTGTGGGTTTGTTCCACAGGAGGGCGCGCGGTGAGCGACGTTTCACGGGAAACCGGCCAGGACCTTGCAGGACACGTTTCACGTGGAACGGGCGAACCCGAGGTGGAGGTCCGGATCCGTACCGCGGCCGAACTCGCGGAGGGTGTCACCCACAGCTCCGACCTCACCACACCCCTGGCCCGCGCCGCCGAGCACTCGGTGCTCGCCCGCGGTGAGGCCCGGAACCGTCCCCGGGTGGCACGGCCCCGCGCGACCCGGGTCTTCGTGGTGGCCAACCAGAAGGGTGGCGTCGGCAAGACCACCTCGACGGTGAACCTGGCCGCGGGTCTCGCGCAGCTGGGTCAGCGGGTGCTGGTGATCGACCTGGACCCGCAGGGCAACGCGTCCACCGCGCTGAACATCGACCACCGCCAGGGCACCCCCTCCACCTACGACCTGGTCGTGGGCGGGGAGCACCTGGACGACGTGATGGTCCCCTGCCCCGACGTGGAGAACCTCTGGGTGGTCCCTGCGACCATCGACCTGGCCGGCGCTGAGATCGAGCTGGTCTCCGTGGTCGCCCGGGAGAACCGCTTGAACAAGGCCATCACCGGACACCCCCTCGTGGGCTCCGAGGGCGACGCTGGTGAGGAGCGCTTCGACTACGTCTTCGTCGACTGCCCGCCCTCGCTGGGCCTGCTGACGCTCAACGCCCTGGTGGCCGGCCGCGAGATGCTGATCCCGATCCAGGCCGAGTACTACGCGCTCGAGGGCCTCAGCCAGCTGCTGGGCACCGTCGACATGGTCAAGGCGCACCTCAACCCCGGGCTGGACGTCTCCACCATCCTCATCACCATGTTCGACGCCCGCACCCGGCTCGCAGCCGGTGTCGCCGAGGAGGTCCGCGAGCACTTCGGGGACACGGTCCTGCGCACCTCGGTGCCGCGCTCGGTGCGGGTCTCGGAGGCGCCGTCCTACGCCCAGACCGTGATGACCTACGACCCCGGATCGCCGGGCGCCCTCTCCTACCTGGAGGCCGCCAAGGAGATCGCGCAGCGGGGAGCGGGCCGATGAGCGGCTCGAAGCCGGTGCGCCGTGGTCTCGGGCGCGGGCTGGGCAGCCTGATCCCCACCGCTGCCCCCACGCCCCCGCCCGCCGAGCCCTCCTCCGCCGGAAACAGCGCGGGCGAGGAGTCGCACGGCGGGCCGGACGGCTCGCCGACTGGAGGTGACGGTTTCACGGGAAACACGCCCTCCGCCGCGCCTAGTGAGGACGTGCAGGGCACGGCCGGCACGGTGGCCGGTGCCTACTTCGCGGAGCTGCCGATCACCCAGGTCCGGCCCAACCACCGGCAGCCGCGGCACGTCTTCGACGAGGAGGCGATGGCCGAGCTGGTCCACTCCATCGGCGAGGTCGGGCTGCTGCAGCCCGTGGTCGTGCGGCGCACCGGTGCGGAGTCCTACGAGCTCATCATGGGCGAGCGGCGCTGGCGCGCGTCGCAGGAGGCCGGTCTCACCGAGATCCCCGCGATCGTCCGGGAGACCGAGGACGGGGACATGCTCCGGGACGCGCTCCTGGAGAACCTGCACCGCTCGCAGCTGAACCCGCTGGAGGAGGCGGCCGCCTACGGCCAGCTGCTCGAGGACTTCGGCTGCACGCACGACGAGCTGGCCCAGCGGATCGGCCGGTCCCGGCCCCAGATCTCCAACACGCTGCGGCTGCTCAAGCTCTCCCCGGCGGTCCAGCGACGGGTGGCGGCCGGCGTGCTGTCGGCCGGTCACGCCCGTGCGCTGCTCGGTGTCGACGACCCGCAGAAGCAGGACGCGCTGGCCCAGCGGGTGGTGGCCGAGGGCATCTCGGTGCGCGCCCTGGAGGAGATCGTGGCCGTCGGCGAGGGGCAGGCACCGCGCAAGCCGCGCCGCTCCACCCCCGTGGCCCCCGGTCTGGGCGAGCTGGCGGACCGGATCTCGGACCGCCTCGAGACGCGGGTGAAGGTCGACCTGGGCCGCAACAAGGGACGGATCACGGTGGAGTTCGCGACCCTGGAGGACCTCCAGCGGATCGTCGACATCATGGATCCGCGCAACCGGTCGGACCGCCCCATCTGATCTCCGGCTCACGCTCCGTACGGGCGCGGCACCCCACTCCGGGGGCCGCGCCCGTCGGCGTTCCACGTGGAACTGGTGCGTCGCGTGCCCCGGATGTCCCGAACCGGCTCGGATCTGCGGCCCGGGAAGCGTGATCGGAGAGGTCTGCGGCGGATTCTCGGGCCGTCCGGCCGTCCCACCGGCACCGATCGGCCCGCCGACGGCATCCGTCGCCGTGGCAGGAGCCGAGG
This sequence comes from Actinomycetes bacterium, assembly GCA_023396115.1. GTDB lineage: Bacteria > Actinomycetota > Actinomycetes > Propionibacteriales > Nocardioidaceae > Nocardioides. Next base: position 19,822 of record JAEWXC010000092.1, read on the forward strand.
AGAGCCAGAACGCGCGAGGTTGCGATCTGACGGCCTCCCGCGCGGGAAACGCCCAACCACCCTGCCGTGGGCCCCGGAGGCCGTCAGACGGCATCCTGAGAAGCCGATTTATCTGAACAACAAGAGAAAAGTGTCAGGTTCGGGGAGTGGGTCGGTGTCTGCTGACCCCGACCCTGCGGCCGGACTTCCCGGCTGGTGTCGTGCCTGGCGCCAGCTTGGGGAGCCGTGTGAGGTCCGCCGGCGACTCCGCGCCGCCATGATTTGTCGACAAAGCGACAAAAAGACTTGGTGATTCAGCTCTTCTTGCGTTTCTCGGCTCGACGGCGGGCCCGCTCGCGCTTCTCCTCGACGTCCATCCGGGCCGCCTCCTCGAGGGTGGGGGCGCTGCCGCCGTGGCGGGCCGGCAGCCACCAGGAGCCGGGCGGCTGCTCCTCGGCCGGGTGCGCGGCGATGACCTCGTCGAGCATCTCGACCATCCGGTTGCGCAGCGCCTCGGTCTCGGCCGTCGGGTCCTCCCCGGTGGGGTGCATCGGCTCACCGACGCTGATCGAGATGGTGCGGCCCCGGCTCAGGTCGCGGGGGTGGTCCTTGGTGAGGATCCGCTGGGTGCCCCACATGATCACGGGCAGGACCGGCACCCCGGCATCGGCGGCGATCCGGACGGCACCGTTCTTGAACTCCTTGAGCTCCATGGCCCGGGAGATGGTGGCCTCGGGGAAGATCCCGACGACCTCGCCCTGACGCAGGTAGTCGACCGCGGCCTTGTAGGACCCGATCCCGTCACCCCGGTCGACGGGGATGTGGTGCATCGAGCGCATCACCGGCCCACCGACGGGGTTGTCGAAGATCTCCTTCTTCGCCATGAACCGGACCAGCCGCCCGGACGGGTTCGCCGCCAGGCCTCCGTAGACGAAGTCGGCGTACCCGATGTGGTTGCACGCCAGCAGCGCGCCACCGGTACGGGGGACGTTCTCGGTGCCCGTCATGACGAACTTCTGGCCCAGCGCGGCGAACAGCGTCTTGGCGGTCGCGATGATCGGGGGGTAGGTGAGGTCCAGCATGGGCTGAAGCCTAGGGACACCGACCGGATGGGCGCACCCCCGTCCCGCGGGCGGGACGCTCCCGGTACCGCCTACGTGCCCGGGGGAGGCGTCCGCGCGGGTCAGGCGGTCAGCTCAGCGGTGGGTCAGCGCCGGGTTGCGAGGAACTCGCCGATGCGACCGATGGCCTCCTCGAGCATCCCCGCCTCGGGCAGGGTCACCAGACGGAAGTGGTCGGGGGCGAACCAGTTGAAGCCGGTGCCGTGGGTGACCAGGATCTTCTTGGCGCGCAGCAGGTCGATCACGAACGCCTCGTCGTCATCGATGGCGTAGACCTCGGGGTCCAGGCGCGGGAAGCAGTACAGCGCGCCCATCGGCTTGACGTTGCTGACGCCGGGGATCTCGTTGAGCATCCGGTGGGCGAGCATCGACTGCTCGTAGAACCGGCCGCCCTCACCGATGAACTCCTCGATGGACTGGTACCCACCCAGCGCGGTCTGGATCGCGTGCTGGGCCGGGACGTTGGGACACATGCGCATGTTGGCCATCAGGGTGAGGCCCTCGAGGAAGTCGGTGGCCAGCTCGTGCGGCCCCGAGATCATCAGCCAGCCGGCCCGGAAGCCGCAGGCGCGGTAGGCCTTGGAGAGTCCCGAGAAGGTCAGGCAGAGCACGTCGTCGCCGGCGAACGTCGCGGTGTGGTGGTGCACCGCGTCCTCGAAGAGGATCTTCTCGTAGATCTCGTCGGAGAAGACGACCAGGTCGTGGCGCCGCGCGATGTCGACGAGCCCCTTGACGATCTCCTCGCTGTAGACCGCCCCGGTGGGATTGTTCGGGTTGATGATCACCAGGCCCTGGGTGTTCTCGGTGATCTTGGCCTCGATGTCGGCCAGGTCCGGGTTCCAGCCGTTCTCCTCGTCGCACCGGTAGTGCACCGGGGTGCCGCCGGACAGCGAGACCGCGCCGGTCCACAGCGGGTAGTCGGGCGCCGGGACGAGGATCTCGTTGCCGTCGTCGAGGAAGGTCTGCAGCACCATCGTGATGAGCTCGGAGACCCCGTTGCCGATGAACACGTCGTCCACCGAGGTCTTCACCAGGCCGCGGGACTGGTAGTAGTTCATCACCGCGGTGCGCGCGGAGTAGATGCCGCGGGAGTCGCTGTAACCGGCCGAATCGGGCAGGTGGTGCACCATGTCGGCCAGGATCGCGGCCGGCGGGTCGAAGCCGAACGGGGCGGTGTTGCCGATGTTCAGCTTCAGGATGCGGTGGCCCTCGGCCTCGAGGCGCTGTGCCTCGGCCAGGATCGGGCCCCGCACGTCGTACCGGACGTTCTGCAGCTTGCGGCTCTGTCGGATCTGGCGCACGGCCCCATCCTCTCAGCCGGGGCGGGGACGGGGGAAACGGTTTGTCCAGCGGGACGCCGCGCGTGACCCCGGGCACGTGCGCACCTGCCGCGGCTCCGCCCGGAGACCTACGATCGGTGGCAGGAGGTGGGCCGGGTGTCACGCACAGCCGTCTCGTTGGACGCCGCGCTGGTGGCGGCGTCGCCCGCGCCCTGCGCCGGGTGTGTGCGCTGGCAGGTGGGCGCCGGGGAACGGCGGGCGCTGGGGGTGGAGGAGGCGGGGGCCCGACGCGTGGCCTGGGCCCGTGAGGTCACGGCGGAGGGTCGGACCTGCGGGGTCGCGGTGCTCGTCGACGGCCTCGAGGTCGGTCACCTGGTGGCCGGGTGGCCCGGTGACTTCCCGGGAGCCCAGGGCCAGCCGGCCGGAGCCCCCTCACCGGACGCGGCGCTGCTGGCAGCCGGCTGGGTGGCCCCGGCGTGGCGGAGTGCCGGCGTCGGTCGGCTGCTGGTGCAACGGTTGGCCGCGGACCTGGTCCGGGCCGGTGACGTGCGCGCGGTCGAGGCCTACGCCGCGTGGCGCCACGGCCGCTCCTGCCTGCTGCCGGTGGGGTTCCTGAGGTCCGTGGGGTTTCACGTGGAACGCCCGCACGTGCTCACCCCGCGGCTGCGGATGGACCTGCGGGGGACCCGCTCCTGGCTGGACGAGGTGGAGACGGCCCTGGAACGGGTGGTGGCCTCGGTACGACCTCCGGCAACGACACCGGGGGTGGCGGTCCGTGACCACCACCCCCGGGACGTCGCTGCTGGGTGGGACTGGACCCACGGTCCGGCACGCGGTTGAGCCGGGCGCGTTGGCGCCCGTCACGCTCAGATGAACTCGGAGAGCTCCTTGAGCAGCGCAGCCTTGGGCTTGGCGCCGACGATGGAGCGGACGACCTCGCCACCGGAGTAGACGTTGATCGTCGGGATACCGGTGACCCGGTACGACGAGGGGGTCACCGGGTTCTCGTCCACGTTCATCTTCACGAACGTGATCTTGTCGCCGTGCTCGCCGGCCAGCTCGTCGAGGATCGGGGCGACCTGGCGGCACGGGCCGCACCACTCGGCCCAGAAGTCCACGAGGACGGGCTTGTCGGACTTGAGGACCGTCGCCTCGAACTCGGCGTCGGTCACTGCGGCCAGGTTGGACACGGGGCCCCCTCAGGGTCTGGAGATCAGGACTGTCAAACGTACACAACACCACCGGCCCGCCCGTTGTTCCCCACCGGGCGTGGACGCGGTGGAAAAGGCCGGTCAGGTGGGTCGGAGACGGCACCGGGGCCGCCACCCCCGTGCGGGAGTGACGGCCCCGGTGAGGCCCGTGGGGCTCAGACGGTGGCGGCACCCGCCGTCGAGGCCACGTGGTCCAGGTCGGCGATGTAGCGCTCGGCGTCCAGCGCCGCCGAGCAGCCGGTGCCGGCGGCGGTGATCGCCTGGCGGTAGGAGTGGTCGACCAGGTCGCCCGCGGCGAACACCCCGGGGATGTTGGTGCGGGTCGAGGGGTGCTCGACCTTGACGTAGCCCTCGTCGTCCAGGTCGACCTGACCGGTGAGCAGCTCGCTGCGGGGGTCGTGGCCGATCGCGATGAACAGGCCGGTCACGGCCAGCTTCGACTCCGCGCCGGTGGTGGTGTCGACCAGCGTGACGCCCTCGAGCTTGTCGTCGCCGTGGATGGCGCCGACCTCGGCGTTCCAGACCATCTCCAGCTTGGGGTCGGCGAACGCGCGCTCCTGCATGATCTTGGAGGCCCGCAGCTCGTCACGGCGGTGCACCAGGTAGACCTTCTTGGCGAACCGGGTCAGGAAGGTCGCCTCCTCGACGGCCGAGTCGCCGCCGCCGATGACCGCGATCTCCTGGTCGCGGAAGAAGAACCCGTCGCAGGTCGCGCACCACGAGACGCCGCGGCCGGAGAGGCGCTCCTCGCCGTCCAGACCCAGCTTGCGGTAGCCCGACCCGGTGGCCAGGATCACCGATCGCGCCCGGTAGGTGTCGGTGGCGGTCTTCACGACCTTGACCTCGCCGGTGAGGTCGACCTCGACCACGTCGTCGGGGACCAGCTCGGCACCGAAACGGTCGGCCTGGGCGCGCATCTCGTCCATCAGGGCCGGGCCCATGATGCCGTCGCGGAAGCCGGGGAAGTTCTCCACCTCGGTGGTGTTCATCAGCGCACCGCCGGCGGTGACCGAGCCCTCGAAGACCAGGGGCTCCAGGTTCGCGCGGGCCGCGTAGACGGCCGCGGTGTACCCGGTGGGGCCGGAGCCGATGATGATGACGTTGCGGACCTGCTCGGACATGACGCTCCTGATCAGCTGGGGTGGGACCTCGTACGAGGACAGAACCGATCGTAGGGCAGGGATGTTCCCCGCCCGCCCGGACAACCGGGGTGTGGGTGGCCTCAGGGGAGGTCGAGCCGGAACCGGGGAGCGGGGTCGTCGCACCCGAGCACCACGACGTTGCGCCCGGCCGTGGTACGTCGGGCGACCAGCAGACCGGCCTCCCGGGCGCCGTCGCCGGTGAGCACCACCGGCACCCGGCGGCCGCGCAGGTCGGGGGCCGGGTCGCAGGCGCGGGCGGTCTGGTTCAGCTGCTCGGCGTCGGCGGCGCTGTCCAGCGCCCGGACCACGTCGCGGCGCAGGTGGTCGGGATGGACGGTGGGAGCCCCGAAGGCATTCGTCAGCGCCGAGTCGGCCTCGTCGGAGTCGGCGTGCGCTCCTGCGTCCCCGTTCTCGCGCATCGAGGACATGGTGTCGCCGTTCTCCAGTGCGGCCTTCTCGTCGAGGGCCTCCCCGGCCGTCGAGCTGTCCGCCCCGGAGCCGGAGCCGCTGAGCACCTCCTGGGCGAGCACCGCCCCGACCACGCTGACGGCCGCCACGGCGACGGCCGCCGCCACGCCGCGGCGCCAACGCAGCCGGGTGGGCGTGACGACGTTCCCGGGGGCGGGCTCGCTGCCGGGCGGCTCCTCGTGGGCCAACCGGGCCAGCGTGGCGTCGAGCCGGGCGGCCACGTCGGCGGGCACGGGGTCGGTGTGCCGGGCGTCGGCGAGGGCACGGCGGACGTCCTCGTGCTCGTCGGCCACGGGTTCCTCCTCTGCTCTCGTGGGTGGTGCGGGCGGTGTCAGTCGGGGGTGTGCGGGCCGGGCGGTGGCCCGCGGGGACTCCTCGGGGATGGGACGGCCCGGGGATCGGGCCGGTTCCCGGGCGCGGGCGTGGTGCCGGTCTCACGCAGCCCGGCCAGGAGCACTGCCAGGCGGCTGCGTCCCCGGGCGCACCGGGACTTCACCGTGCCCTCGGCACAGCCCAGCACCTCGGCGGCCTCCCGGACCCCCATGCCCTCCATGTCGACCAGGACCAGCGCGGCCCGCTGCTCGGCCGGCAGGGTGCGCAGCGCCGCCAGCAGGGCCTCGCGCCGTTCGCTGCGCAGGGTCGCGTCCTCGGGGGGCTCGTCGCCCGAGACCAGCACCTTGCCGGCGGCGGAGGGCTCGTCCAGGTCGTCGGGCAGCGGGCGCGCGGCCCGCACCTTCTCCGACCGGACCCGGTCCAGGCAGGCGTTCACCACGACGCGGTGCAGCCACGTGGTGACCGCCGCGTCGCCACGGTAGGAACCGGCCCGCCGCCAGGCCGCCACCAGGGCGTCCTGGAGGCCGTCGGCGGCGTCCTCGGGGTTGCCCAGGGTGCGCAGGGCGACGGCCCACAGGCGGTCGCGGTGTCGGGCGAAGAGGATCCCGAAGGACTCGGTGTCGCCGGCGACGTGGTCGGCCATCAGCTCCTGGTCGGTGCGCGGGTCCTCGGGCGCCGCGCTCACGGGAGCGCCCGGACCACGACCTCGGCCACCCGGCCCCGGAACTGGCTGCCGTCGGGCGGCAGCTGGGTGAGCCACACGGTCACGTAGCGCCCCGCGGTGGCCGGCTCGAAGGTGAACCGCAGGGTCTTCGCGGCCACGCTGGTGCCGGCCGGTTCCAGACCCTCGACGCTGGTGGGCGCCTCGTCGGTGAGGTACAGCGAGGCCCCGGTCGCGCCGCCCGCGACCTCGACCCGGACGTCGGTGACCTCGCGCTCGGTGCCCAGGTCGACGATGAGGCCCACGCCCTGCTTCAGGCCCGTCGGGCCCAGCTGCTGCAGGTAGCTGACGGTGGTCCAGACCGACTCGGGGTCGCCGTCGACGGCCAGCGGCGTGTCCGCGGGGTTCTCGCCGTCGGAGCCCTCGGGGTCGAAGTCCTGGGCGGTGGTGCCGGTGACGACCTCGGGCTGCTCGGCCTGCGGGGTGTCGCTGGAGGCGTCCTCACCCGGTGACGTGGCCGGCCCGCCCTGCCCGATCTGGTAGGCGGCGACCATGACCAGCGCGATCAGGGCGACCACCCCGACCACGACGCCCAGCCGGAACCAGTTGCGCCCGGGGACGTCCTCGGCGACCTCGCCGGTGTGCTGCTGCCAGGGGATGAAGCCCGAGGAGGTGTCGGGGCGCTCCCAGGCCGCGGGCGCGGCGTCCTCGGCGACCGGGTGCCGGGGGCGGCGGACCGGCTCGCCGGGCTCCGGGTCGGGGGCGAACAGCGGCCGTGCTGCCGGCTCGGGCAGGTCGGGCGGCGGCGGGGCCGTGGTGGGGCGCGGGGAGAGCCAGGTGCCGACGTCGGACATCGAGTCGTCGAAGACCGGGACGCCGGCCTGGGTGGCGTCGCCGTCCACGACGGGGGTCGCGACGGGGGTCGCGACGGTTGCGTCACCGGTGTCAGGGGAATCGGGGGTGGGCTCGGGTTCCTCGACCGCGGGCAGCACCGCCCCGGCGACTGTCGCCTCCGGGTCGGCCTCCGGATCGGTCTCCGGATCGGTCTCGGCTGCGGGCTCCGGGTCGACCACGGGATCCGGCTCCTCGTCACGGGTGTCGGACTGACCCGCACCCGCCGCAGCCGGCACGGGCACGGGGGGACCGGGGGGAACGGCGAGCCGGACCTCGGTCGGGGCGTCGGCCGGGACCTCCTCGGTCTCCGGCGCGGCGTCCTCGCCGGTGTGGCCGTGCCCGGCGGCCGGTGCCATCCGCCCGATCCGGGGCAGCACCGTGGTGCCCGGGTCGTGCCCGGCGCCGATGAAGTCGCGCAGGTGGGCCGCCATCCCGGCGGCGGTGCGCAGGTCGTGCGGGCCCGGGCGGTGGCGGCCGTCGGCGTAGGGGTTGAGCACCACGTCGCACAGCAGGTCCAGCTGCCGGGGGATCCCGGCCCGGACCTGGCGGGGACGCAGCAGCGTGCCCTGCTCGGTGGGGGCGGCCTTCACCCCGGAGGAGGAGACGCCGGGCCAGCGCCCGGTCAGCGCGGCGTAGAGCACCCCGGCCAGGTCCACCACGTCGGTGGAGCGTCGGCCCGGGGGCAGCCCGTGCAGCGCGGCGTCGACACCGAACCCGATCACCCGGACCTGTCCGGCCCGGTCGAGCAGCACGTTCTCGGGCACCAGCCGGCCGTGCGCCATCCCCGCCGCGTGGGCACCGGCGAGGGTCTCGGCGACCTCGGCCACCACCCAGGCGGCGTGCCGGGCCTCGAGCGGGCCCTCGTTGGCCAGCAGCGTGTCGAGCGAGACGCCCTCGCCCCACTCGTTGACCACGTAGCAGAGCGGACCGGAGCTGTCGGCGTCCAGGACCCGCAGCAGGTGGCGGTCGGAGAACCGGGCGGAGCGGCGGGCCGCGGTCATCAGCGGCTCGGTGCGGGGGTCGTCGGCGGCCATCAGGTGCAGGGCCACCGGACGCGCCAGGATCGAGTCGTAGGCGCGCCAGAACCGGCCGCCCGCGGTCTCGGCCAGCAGGTCGACGAGCCGGTACCGGTCGGCGAGGACGTCACCGGCACGCAGCACGTGGGGCATCGGCTCCTCCTCCCTGCGGTCGGGCGCGTGGGGCCATCGTAGGGCCCCACAGGCTCGGGCCGAGGGCACCGACGCGCTGCGGGCGGTGGCGGGTCGTGGGGAACGGGTCGGGCAGGCTCCGGGCGGCCGGTCAGCGCCGCTGGAGCCGTCGGCGCAGCGGCCCGGCGAACCGGTCCAGCACGGTCGTCACCTCGGTGATCCGGGTCAGCCGGGCAGCCAGCACAAAGACGACCAGGCCGACCACCCCGGCGCACGCGCCGCGCAGCAGCGCCGAGACCCACGCGTCGGAGTCGAGCAGCAGACCGACCAGCTGGGCGGTGCCGAACGCCGCCGCGGCGGTGCACAGCAGCGCGACCAGCATCCGCACCGCGAACCGGACGGTGGCGGCGTCCCCCAGGTCGCCGGTGGTCCGGCGCAGCACCGCGTAGGAGAGCAGCGAGCCCACCGCGTAGGCACCGACGTAGGCCAGCACCAGACGGGGCGCGGTCTGGGTCGGGGTCGCACCGTGCACCAGCACGAGGGCCAGCATCACGTTGGTGGTGGCCACGACCACCTGGATCCAGAAGACCGTCCGGGTCTGCTCCAGGGCGTAGAACCCGCGCAGCATCACGTAGTGGACGGTGAAGAAGAGCAGCCCGGGCGCGAACGTGGCCAGGGACGGGGCGAACGACTGCCAGTTCTCCGAGCCCGCGCCGAAGCCCCAGATCACCCGGGACACGTCGCTGGCCACCACCGGCAGCAGCACCACGAACGGCGCCACCACGACCAGGGCGCCGCGCAGCGTGGACCCGACCGTCCGGCCCAGGTCGGCGAGCCGGTCGTCGGCGGCCAGCCTGGACAGCCGCGGCAGCACCGCGGTGGCCAGGGAGACGGTGATGATCGAGTGCGGCACCATCACGATCAGGAACGCGTTGGAGTACACCGTGTACCCGGTGCCCTCGGGGTCGGCGGCGGTGCCGGAGGAGGCCAGCCGGACCACCACGGTGTAGGCGATCTGGTTGACCACCACGAAGAGCACGGTCCACATGCCCAGGCGCAACGTGTGGCCCAGGCCGGAGTCGCGGAAGTCGAAGCGCGGGCGGTAGCGGAACCCGGCCTTGCGCAGGTAGGGCAGCAGCACCAGGAACTGCACCGCGATGCCGGCGGTCGAGCCCAGACCGAGCAGGAGCTCCTGGCCGGGCGTGTACGGGCCCACCAGCTCCGCGCCCCGGGCCGGGCCGAAGACGACCAGGTAGACCACCAGCACCGCCACCGAGATGACGTTGTTGGCGATCGGGGCCCACATCATCGGACCGAACCGGCCGCGGGCGTTGAGGACCTGCCCGACCAGCACGAACATGCCGTAGAAGAAGACTTGCGGCAGGCAGAACCGGGCGAACGCGACCACGGAGTCGACGTGGGCCTGACGCTCCGGGGCGTCGAAGTCGGAGTCCAGGAAGAGCTGCATCACCCACGGCGCGGCCACGACCAGCACCACCGTGACCACCAGCAGGAACAACCCGGCCAGGGTCACCAGCCGCTGGGCGTAGGCGTTGCCGCCGTCGGCGTCGTGGGTCATCGCCCGGACCAGCTGGGGCACCAGCACGGCGTTGAAGATGCCGCCCGCGACCAAGATGTAGACCATGTTCGGCACGGTGTTGGCCAGGTTGAACAGGTCGGCGTGCAGCACCCCGCCGAGCGCGGCGACCAGCAGGGCCGAGCGCAGGAACCCGGAGAGCCGGGAGAACGTGGTGCCGGCGGCCATCAGCAACGTCGAGCCAGCGACCCGGCGGGCCGAGGACTCGTCGTCGAGGTGGCTGGTGTCGCTCGGTGCGGTCGCGTCGGCGGGCGCCTGGTCGTCACGGGTCACGGGCGGGGCTCGTCCTCGGGGGTCGGGGTCTCGGGTTCGTCGGCCTCGGCTTCGTCGGTCGCGGGCAGCACCGCCCGGGCCCGGCGCCAGCGGCGCAGCAGCCGGGCGATGATCGCGCCGAAGAGCAGCACCGCGCCGGCGCCCATGATCAGCCAGATCACGTCGCTGACCTGGGCGGCCCGCAGCGGGATCTCGACCCGGGCGCCCAGGGAGGTGCCGCGGGTGTCGGTGACGTGCAGCCGCACCCGGTGCACGCCCAGCTCGCTGCTCTCGGCGCGGAAGCGGACGGTGGAGCGTCCGCCGGCGGCGATGCGGACCGGGTCGTGCTCCTCGAGCTGCAGGTCGGAGTCGGTGCTGGCGCGCAGCTCCACCTCGACCGGCACCGGCAGGTCGTTGATCACGGTGGCCTGGAAGTGGCCGGAGTCGCTGGAGAGGATCACCCGGCGCGGTGCGTCGATCCGCACGCTGCCCAGCAGCCCGCTCACCTCGCGGCGGGTCGCCTCGGTCGCCACCCGGGCGGCCGCGGGCCGCGCGCCGGGAGTCTGCGAGACCGAGCGGAGTGCCCGACGGGCCGCTGCGGGCGGGAGCGTCGAGGCGTCGCCGACCACCCGGCCCAGGGTGCGGCTGGTGCTGAGCAGCCGCTGCGCGGTCACGAACGAGAGCGACCCGATCTCCCGGGCGGCCTGGTCGGCGGAGTAGGCCACGTCGGAGGCCGCTACCTCGGTACCGCCGGTGCGGGTGGCGTCCAGCGCCTCCCAGCTCAGCCAGGGCTGGTCCAGGGCGTCGACGAACTCGTCGGGGTCGTGCGGCACCCAGCCGTCGGGGAGCCGGACCACCAGCTCCTCGGCACCGGCGGCCCGGCGGGCGGCGGCCTCGCTGAGGATCCGCTGCTGCACGCCGAGGTCGTCGTCGGTGCCGAGCGGGTCGGTCCGGCCGTCGGTGACCGCGTCGTCGTAGAGCACCACCGGCACGCTGCCGACCCGGGCGCGGGTGTCGGCCGCCTCGTCGGCGACCGCACCGTCCTCCAGCAGCGCCACCGGCACCGGGGCGTCGTCGGCGGGGGTGAGCGCCGCGGGACGCAGCCGCCCGTCACGTCCGGTGCGGACCGGGGTGCCGCCGAGGTCGAAGCGTTCCAGGGTCCGTGCGCTGCGGTTGGTCGCCTCGGCCAGCAGCGGACTGTTCTGCTGCACCGCGGCCGAGACGTCGGGGTCGCCCCACGGCAGCGCCAGGATCTCGCCGTCGTCGAGCACCGCCAGGGCCCGGGCCAGCCAGCCGCGGGCGGCCTCCGCGGCGGCCCGGTCCACCTCGGAGAGCTCCTCGGGCAGCTGCTCGCCGAGCTCGTCGGGCAGGGGCTCGGCGCGGGCGTCGGCTGAGGTCAGGGCGTCGGTGGGGGTGGGTGTCTCGGTGGGGGTGGGGTCCGGCTCGGGGGCGGTGAGCTCGGGCACCGCGTTGCCGGTGGCGAGCGTCTCGACCGCCTCCAGCAGGGCCGGGTCGAGCAGCCAGGTGACCTGCCGGCCGGGGCGTTGCAGGTCGAGCAGGTCGTACAGGTCCCCACCGGGGGAGAGCAGCCGGTGCCAGGCCGAGGGGTCGGCGATCCGGCCGTCGTCGTCGAGGGCGACCGCGCGGCGCAGCGGCACCACCAGGTGTGACTCGAGGGCGCGCCGGTTGGGGCGGGCCACGACCGGCAGCAGCATCCGTCCGCGCCCCTCGGCGACGTCGTCGCGGGCCTCGGGCCCGTCGCCCAGGGCGTGCACCGCCAGCCACCAGGTGCCGTCGGTGTCGGGGATGTTGAGCTCGGAGCGGGGGACCTTGATCGAGAACGACTCGCTGGCGCCCGGGGCGAGCTCGGCGACGGTGTCGAACGTTCCCGGGGTGACGATCCGGGTGCCGATCGGGGCGTCCGCGGCGGTCGCGGTGGCCTCGGCGATCGGGTCGTCACCGGCGAGCGGGCCGGTGGGCTCCAGCACGTGCAGGTTGATGCTGCGGTAGGTGTCGCGGCTGGTGTTGGTGACGGTGCCTCGGATCCGGACCGGTCCGTTGCCGGTCAGCACCGCGGGGACGATCCGCTCGATCCGCACCTGCAGCGGGTCCTGCGGGGCGGTGGCCAGGGCAGCCGCGGCATCCGGGGCCCCGGGCGTCTGCGCCCCGGGCTGCAGGGCCGGCGAGAAGGCCCAGGTCAGGGCGGTGACCAGGACCGCCACCAGTGCCGTGCGGGTCGCCGCCGACGTCAGCCCGCCGCGCCGACCGGGGTCGGGGCAGAGGAGAGGGGGGACACCGGGCACGGAGCGAGGATACGTGCGTGTGCGCAGCAGTGCCGCCCCCGCGCGGGGGCCGGCCCCGTCGTCGGCTCCTGCCGAGGCGGCGCCCGGACACTCCGGTGCCCTAGAATCCTCCGTCGTGTCCGACGCCCAGAACGAGCCCACTCCGCTGACCGTGGTCGAGGTCCAGCGACGGGTCGCGACCGAGCTCGACCGGATCGGTGGCGTCATCGACGAGCTGGGTGCCCGGTGGGCCGCCGCGGGCGAGGAGCTCGCCCTGGTCGGCGGGCCGGTCCGGGACGCCATGCTCGGCCGGCTGCAGAACGACCTGGACTTCACCACCTCGGCCCGTCCGGAGGTCACCGAGCGGCTGCTCAAGGGCTGGGCCGACGCGACCTGGGACATGGGCCGGGCCTTCGGCACCATCGGCTGCCGCAAGGGCGAGTGGCAGGTGGAGATCACCACCTACCGCGCCGAGACCTACGACCCCGACTCCCGCAAGCCCGAGGTCGACTTCGGTGACTCGCTCGCCGGGGACCTGGGTCGCCGCGACTTCACCGTGAACTCGATGGCCGTGCGGGTGCCCGGCCGGGAGTTCGAGGACCCGTTCGGGGGCGTGGTCGACCTGGCGCACCGGGTGCTGCGCACCCCGGGCCGCCCCGAGGACTCCTTCTCCGACGACCCGCTGCGGATGATGCGCGCGGCCCGGTTCGCCGCCCAGCTCGGCTTCGACGTGGCCCCCGAGGTGGTGGCGGCGATGACCGCGATGGCCGGACGGATCGAGATCATCTCCGCCGAGCGGGTACGCGACGAGCTGGTCAAGCTGGTCTGCGCGCCCCACCCGCGCCGGGGTCTGGCGCTGCTGGTGGAGACCGGCCTGGCCGAGCACGTGCTGCCCGAGCTGCCGGCGCTGCGCCTGGAGCGCGACGAGCACCACCGGCACAAGGACGTCTACGAGCACACCCTCACCGTGCTGGAGCAGGCCATCGACCTCGAGCACCGCCTCGGCAACGGACCCGACTTCACGGTCCGGTTCGCCTCGTTGATGCACGACGTCGGCAAGCCCCGCACCCGCCGGTTCGTCGACAACGGCACCGTCACCTTCCACCACCACGACGTGGTCGGGGCCAAGATGACCCGCAAGCGGATGAAGGCGCTGCGCTTCTCCAACGACGAGACCGACGCGGTCTGCAAGCTGGTCGAGCTGCACCTGCGCTTCCACGGGTACGGGTCGGGCGAGTGGACCGACTCGGCGGTGCGCCGGTACGTCCGCGACGCGGGCGACCAGGTGGAGCGGTTGCACATCCTCACCCGCGCCGACTGCACCACCCGGAACAAGCGCAAGGCCACCCGGTTGAGCCGTACCTACGACTCGTTGGAGGCCCGGATCGCGGAGCTGTCCGAGGCCGAGGAGCTGGCTGCGGTCCGCCCCGACCTGGACGGCAACCAGATCATGGAGATCCTCGGTGTCGGCCCGGGCCGCCAGGTGGGCAACGCCTACAAGTTCCTGCTCGAGCTGCGCCTCGACGAGGGCCCGCAGACGCCGGAGCAGGCCGAGGCCGCGCTGCGGGCCTGGTGGGAGGAACAGCGGGACGAGCAGCCGGACGCGCAGTCGCGGGACTGACCCCGCGCCGGGTGGTCCCGGCCGGTACCGACCTGCGGACGTGGCCCGTGCGCCGGCGCCCGGGCTGCGCCTAGGCTGACCGGCATGACTGAGCAACTGGCCCCCCTGTTCGAGGAGTCCGTCGAGATCAGCGCCGACCCGGTCCGCGTCTGGTCGCTCGTCTCCGACCTGCCGCGGTTGGCCGAGTGGAGCCCACAGGTGGTGAAGTCGGTGGTGCGTGGCGGCGGCGGGGTCCGGCAGGACGCCAAGCTGTTCAACATCAACCGGCGTGGGCTGCTGGTGTGGCCGACCCAGTCGAAGGTCACCGAGTTCGAGCCGCACCGCAAGATCGCGTTCCGGGTCAAGGAGAACTTCTCGATCTGGTCCTTCGAGCTCGAGCCGACCGCGACCGGGACCCGCCTGACCCAGCGCCGTGAGCTGCCCGAGGGCCTCTCGGACCTGTCGCTGAAGCTCACCAAGCGCTTCTTCGGCGGCCAGGAGAACTTCGGCAACGAGCTCCAGCAGGGCATGCGGCAGACCCTGTCGCGGGTGAAGGCCGAAGCCGAGAAGTGAGCACGCCGGCGCCCTCGGCGCTGCACCGTCGCTGGCCCGACCTCGACCTGGCCCGGACCCCGCTGGGTCAGTCCGGCACACCGGTCCGGCGACTCGACCTGCCCGGCCTGGGCGACGACGTCTGGGTCAAGGAGGAGAACCGGTTCGGTGACGGCGCGTGGGCAGGCAACAAGGTCCGCAAACTCGAGTGGATCCTCCCCGAGGCGCACCGCCGCGGCGTGACGACGCTGTTCACTGTCGGCGGCATCGGCACCCACTGGGGGCTGGCGTGCGCCCGCTACGGCGCCGAGCACGGCCTGCGCACGGCGCTGGGGCTGGTCGACCAGCCCGTCGACGACCACGTCCGCGAGCAGTGGGCGCGGCTGCAGGACAGTGGCGCCACGATCCACCGGCTCGCCACGCCCACCCGGCTGAAGCTGGCCGCCCCCGCGATCCTGGCCCGGCACACCAGCTGGGACGGTGCCCGGCCCCGGCTTCCGTGGTACCTGCCGGCGGGTGGGTCCAACACGTTCGGGTCGCTGGGCTACGTCGAGACCGCGCTCGAGATCGCCGCGCAGGTCGAGGCCGGTGAGCTGCCCGAACCCGGCACCGTGGTGGTGCCGGTCGGCTCCGGGGGCACCGTGGCCGGTCTGGCACTCGGCTTCCGGGTCGCCGGGCTGCGTACCCGGGTGTTCGGCGCCGTGGTCAACGATTCGATTCCGCTGGCCGCGCCCACGCTGGCCCGGCTGGCCAACGCCACCGGTCGGCTGCTCCGCGAACGGGGCGCGACAGGTGTTCCGGCGGTCCCCACGGCCGACGTCACCGCCAGGGACGACTGGCTCGGCGCCACCTACGGCGACCCCACGCCCGCCTCGGTGGCCATGGTCGCGGCGGCCGCCGAGCACGGGATGGAACTGGAGCCCGTCTACACCGGCAAGGCGCTGGCGGCGATCAGCGACCTGCGGGGGACGGTGCCGGGCCCGGTCCTCTGGCTCAACACCCACGGCCCCCGCTGAGCAACGCGCCGAGAAAAAAGTTCCACCTCGTCGCGCCGGGAGCGATGAGTTCCGGTCCCGGGGCCCGTCTCTCCTGCAGGTGGCACACCCGGTGCCACCCCAGCGAGGGGAGCAGCACCATGAACCAGCAGAGCAGCACGATCCAGGACGAGACCGCGACGTCGCTGGTCGACCCGGCGGAGCGTGGCGCGCTGAGCCATCCGATGGTCTTCGTCAACCTGCCGGTCGCCGACGTCGCGGCCAGCCGGGACTTCTTCACCCGCGTCGGCTACACCTTCGACGAGCGGATGTGCAACGAGCAGGGCGCCGGGCTGGTGCTCGGTCCGAACATCTACGCGATGCTCCTGGAGCGCAGCTTCTTCGCCCAGTTCCACCACGCCACCACCAGCGGTCCCGGCGAGGTCGAGGTGCTCACCTGCCTGGCTGCGGCCAGCCGCGAGGAGGTGGACCGGGTCGTCGACGCCGCGATCGCCGCCGGCGGTCGGGACGTGCGTCGCGAGGACGGCGCGCCGTTCATGTACGGCCGCACGTTCGCCGACCCGGACGGTCACCACTGGGAGATCATGTGGATGGACGTCGAGGCGGCGACCGAGGCCGGCGCGTTCGGCTGAGCTGGACCGACACCCGGGAGAGCAGCGTGGAGAGCAGTGCGGAGGACGGCGTGGAGACCGGGCGGACGGGCCCCGGCCGGTTCGAGGCCGAGACGGCCGGGATGCGCCGGGAGCTGTTGGCGCACTGCTACCGGATGACCGGGTCGGCCAGCGACGCCGAGGACGCGCTGCAGGAAACCTACCTGCGGGCCTGGCAGGCGTTCCACGGCTTCGAGGGGAGCTCCTCGGTGCGGAC
The DNA here is from genome assembly GCA_023396115.1 of Actinomycetes bacterium. GTDB lineage: Bacteria > Actinomycetota > Actinomycetes > Propionibacteriales > Nocardioidaceae > Nocardioides. Next base: position 36,204 of record JAEWXC010000092.1, read on the forward strand.
CTGGATGTACCGGATCGCGACCAACACCTGCCTGGACCAGCTCCGCTCCGCCCAGCGGCGGATCCTGCCGAGCGGGCTGGGGTCACCGGCCGGTGACCCCAGCGCGCCGCTGGCCCAGCGGGAGGAGGCGTGGCTGGAGCCGCTGCCCGAGGCGTGGATGTGGCAGCAGGCCGCGCCCACCCCCGAGGAGGAGCTGCTGGCCCGGGAGAACTTGACCCTGGCCTGGACCGCGGCGCTGCAGAAGCTGCCCCCGAACCAGCGGGCGGTGCTGCTGCTGCGCGAGGTGCTGCAGTTCTCCGCCGAGGAGACCGCCTCCACGCTGGGCACCACGGTGGCGTCGGTGAACTCGGCGCTGCAGCGGGCCCGGACCGGTGTCGGGGACACGGCTGCGTCACCGGTCGCCGACGAGGTCGAACGCGCCGCGGTCGAACGGTTCGTGGCTGCGTTCGAGGCGCACGACTTCGACGCCGTGGTCGCCTCGATGGCCGCCGACACCACCTGGCAGATGCCGCCCTTCGACCGGTGGTACCGCGGCGCGCACGACAGCGCCGTGCTCTCCTTCACCCACTGCCCGGCCAGCACGGCCGGCGACCTGCGCTACCTCACCACCCGCGCCAACGGCCAACCCGCCGTCGGCATGTACCTGCGCAAGGGACGCGACTACGAGGCGTTCCAGTTCCAGGTGCTGCACGTGGGTCCCACCGGCCTGGTCGACGACGTCGTCGGCTGGTTCGACCCCCGCTTCTTCCGGCTGGCCGGCCTCCCGCTGGTCCTGCCGTCCGACCCCACCCCCACCACCTGAGAGGCACGCCCGTGCGTCAGCTCATCGTCACCACGTTCATCTCCGCCGACGGCGTCATGGAGGGCCCCGGTGGGGGCGACCACCCGCACGCCGGCTGGACCTTCACCGACATCGAGTTCGTGCCCGAGGCGTACACGCTCAAGGGCACCGAGCAGGCCGAGGCGGGGGCGATCCTGCTCGGCCGGGTCTCCTACGACGAGTTCGCCCCGGTGTGGCACACGATGGAGGACTTCGCCTCCTACAACGCCGGCGAGAAGTACGTCGTGTCCACCACCCTGACCGGGCCGACCGCCCCGTGGGGCGACTTCCCGGCCGTGCAGGTGCTGCGCTCGGTCGACGACGTCGCCGCGCTGCGGGAGGGCGAGGGCGGCCCGATCCTGGTGCACGGCAGCGCGACGCTGGCCCAGTCCCTGGCCGCGGCCGGTCTGGTCGACCGCTACCACCTGCTCGTCTTCCCGGTGCTGCTCGGATCGGGCAAGCGGCTCTTCGCTGACGCCCCGGCGGCCAAGCAGAACCTGGCGCTGGTGAGCCACGAGGCCTACGCCAACGGGATCACGGCACAGGTCTACGACGTCCGACGCTGAGCCGTCACCCGCTGGGTACGGTGCGAGCCCGGGCAGCGCGCGGCCAGGACGTTGCCGTGGGCTCTCACCGTCGGGCATGGAACCTGACCGAGCCGTCGGGATGGCGTTCGGCCCGGAACCGCGGGTCGTGGACGAGGTGGTGGTGCTGGCTGCAGAGCAGCCCGCCGTCCTTGACCGTCGTGGTTCCGCCCCGACTCCAGGGGTCCCAGTGGTGTGCCTCGCACCAGGAACTGGGGATCGAGCAGCCGTGGGCGGCGCAGGTTCTCTGCCTGAGCCCCATCGCCCGTCGCTGTGCCGCGCTGTGCAGGCGGGAGGCGCGTCCGAGGTCGAGGACCTCGGATCTGCTGCCCAGGACCGCGGGGATGAGGGTGGCGTTGCAGGCGAGCCGTCGGGCCTCGCTGGCGGTGATCTTGTTCGTGGCATCACCCGGGAGGTGGGTGTCGATCAGGGCCGTGCCGAGCTCGGACCGCAGGTCTTCGAGCGTCATGGTGATCACCACGGTGGTGGCGTCGCCGCCGTGCACCGGCAAGCGCGTCGGGTCCACGGCTTCGAGGAACGACGCGAACGCCTCGGCGGCCTTCCGGCCGATCGGCATCTGGTTGATCACCCGGGTGTTGTCTTCTGGGTGCAGGTGCGCACGGCGGGGGTTGGCGTGGGCCTGCAGGTAGCGCGCCAAGCGCCCGGCCACGGCGTCGGGAACCAGAGCCACGATCCGCGTCGTCCCGTCACCCCGGGCGCGCATCGTGAGCGTGGACTTCCGGTGGGCCTCGGTCTCCATCCTCGCCAACGCACGGGCTTCGTGGGCCGCACAGAGTTCCGGTGCCACCACCTCGATGACGTGCCGGGCGAGGTGGTGCAGCTGGGTGGGGTTGAAGTCGGCCGCGTACGCGATCAGCTGCTGCTCGGCCAGGGCCAGCACGTCAGCGGGGATCTCGTCGTCGGTGTCGTGTTCGAGTTGGTCCAGATCGGTCGCGATCACCAGTGCCTGGTCGCGGTGGACTCGCCCCTCACGCATCGCCAGAGCGAGGGCGGGACGGCGCTGCAGCGCCTCGGCCAGCCGCAGCGCCCGACGCCCGTCCTCCGGGCGCATGTTCGTGGCGGCCGCGAGCCAGTCACCCATGTCCCGTGCGCCGGCATCCACCGCCACCTGCCCGGAACTGGCCAGGATGCGCAGCTCGAGCTCAGCAGCCCGGGCCTTCACAGCACTGAGTTCGACGAGGGAGCGGGCCAGCTCCTGCGGATCGGTGAACAGCGGGTTCACGTCCGCCACCGACTCGAGTTCCGCCGAGATGCGCTCCAGTGCACCACCGATGACGGAACGTCCGTGCAACGGTGCGACTGCCATGGCTACCCCCGAGATGAGATGCACCCATTCTATCGAACACCTGTTCGAACGTCAAGGGGGTTCGGCCGGGCTGATGCGTGATGGTGCAGGACGCGGGTGACTGCTCCGCCTCGCGACACTCGTGCGGCGGTCGAGTGCGGGGCCGGGCCTCATCGAAGGCGGGTGACTGCCTCCACGGCGGTGGTCGGGTCGACCCCCAGCGCCGCGGCCCGGGCCAGGTAGTCCCGGGCCAGCGCTTCCAGGGCGGGTGCCGGGTCGCCGGCCCGACCCGCGGCCGCGGCGGCGACCCGGGTGCCGGCGCCGCGGCGCGAGGTGACCAGCCCGGCCGACTCCAGCTCGGCGTAGGCCCGCCCGACGGTACCGACCGCCAGGCCCAGGTCCCCGGCCAGCTGGCGCAACGGCGGCAGCCGGTCCCCGGCCCGCAACTGCCCGGCCCCGATCAGCGCCGCCAACTGCCGTCGCACCTGCTCGTACGGCGGGGTCGGGTCACCCGGGTCGACCCGGACGGCCGGCGCCTCAGACACGGGCCGGCCGGTTGCGCGGGTCGGCGGACACCGGCCCGGGGACCAGCAGCGCGATCAGGAAGACCAGCACCGAGCCGACCGCGGCGACGCACAGCACCAGCGCGGCCAGCCCGACGACCCGCCATCCGGTCTCCGGGCAGTCGTGACCCAGCAGCGCCGTCCCGGCGAAGAAGGCGATCCCGGCCAGCGGCGTGGCCACCACCAGCCCGACCGCGCTGACCACCGTCGTGGCGGAGACCTGACGGTGCCGGTCGGTCTCCGCGGTGTCGCCGGCCAGGGTGCGGCGGGTGATCCGGAGGCAGGCCAGCCAGCCCAGGACACCGGCGGCGGCGACCCCGATCAGCCACGGCAGGACGTAGAAGGAGCCGGGGTAGGGCCCGCGGGCCGACGTCATCCCGGTCGAGCAGGCGGCGCTCAGGCTCCGCCCGGCCCGCCCCAGGTCGTCCGGGCTGGCGGTGATCAGGGCGTACAGGCACAGCAGCACCCCGGCCACGGTCAACGCGACGAGCAGCCGCACCAGTCGCAGCGGCAACTGGTCGCGCAGCCGGCGCGGGGTCAGCGAGGCCGTGCGCGGTCCCGCGGCCCAGCGGGGCCGGACCACGAACTCGGCCAGCAGCACCGAGGCCAGCACCACCAGGCCGAAGACGACCGGCGCCACCACGGCGGCACTGCCCAGGCCACGGTCCAGCGGGGTGGGTTCGAGCAGCACCCAGGACCCGGCTGCGGCGGCCAGCACGAGCCCGAGCAACCGGACCCGGCCCACCGCGCGCTCGGCCCGTCCGGCCGGGACGGTCTCGCGCGGCATCACACCCACTAGCACCGCGACGGCCAGCGCCAGCACCGGCAGGACCAGCAGCTCGATCAGTCCGAACCCGAACACGTGGACCTCCCTGGTTCCGGGACCGACATTTGTGTCACGTCCTTGGTGCAAGAGTGGCGACGCACCGCTCTTGTGTCAAGTGGGTGCTACAAAACTCGGTCCGGACGCACGACGACCCCGCACCCGGGTGGGTGCGGGGTCGTCGGGTGGTGCCGTTGCGTTGATCGAGCGCGTGTCGCTGATCGAGCTCAAGCCGTCGATCGAGCTTGCCGAGATCCGCCAGGGGGTCTCGGCAAGCTCGACCACCGAGAAGGCGGCTCGACCACCGCGTAGACGGCTCGACCACCGGGAAGGCGACGCCTGGTCGGCTCGGGCGTTCCGACCTCGTTCCTCGGTCGGAGGCCTCGCTCAACCTGCGGGCGTGTTCTGCCCGGACGCGGTCCGGTCAGACGCCTGGTTTCGGCTCGGCCGTTCCGACCTCGTTCCTCGGTCGGAGGCCTCGCTCAACCTGCGGGCGAGTTCTGCCCCGACTGCGTCGGGTCAGACGCCCTTGATGAAGGCCTCGAGCTGGGCGCGACCCTCGGTGTCCTCGATCTGGACCGGCGGCGACTTCATCAGGTAGGCCGAGGCGGGGATGATCGGGCCACCCACGCCACGGTCCTTGGCGATCTTCGCCGCGCGGACGGCGTCGATGATGATGCCGGCCGAGTTGGGCGAGTCCCAGACCTCGAGCTTGTACTCCAGGTTCAGCGGCACGTCACCGAAGGCGCGACCCTCGAGGCGGACGTAGGCCCACTTGCGGTCGTCGAGCCAGGCCACGTAGTCCGAGGGCCCGATGTGCACGTTCTTGTCATCGATCTTGCCGGCCAGCGGGCCGTTCAGGTTCGACGTGACGGCCTGGGTCTTGGAGATCTTCTTCGACTCCAGACGCTCCCGCTCGAGCATGTTCTTGAAGTCCATGTTGCCGCCGACGTTCAGCTGGTACGTGCGGTCCAGGATGACGCCCCGGTCCTCGAACAGCTTCGCCATCACGCGGTGGGTGATGGTGGCGCCGACCTGCGACTTGATGTCGTCACCGACGATCGGGACGCCCGCGTCCTCGAACTTCTTGGCCCAGACCGGGTCCGAGGCGATGAAGACGGGCAGCGCGTTCACGAACGCGACGCCGGCGTCGATGGCGCACTGGGCGTAGAACTTGTCGGCCTCCTCCGAGCCCACCGGCAGGTAGGAGACGAGGACGTCGACCTGGTTGTCCTTGAGGACCTGGACCACGTCGACCGGCTCGGCGGCCGACTCCTCGATGGTCATCCGGTAGTACTTGCCCAGACCGTCCAGGGTCGGGCCGCGCTGGACCTCGACACCGGTGGTCGGCACGTCGGTGATCTGGATGGTGTTGTTCTCCGAGGCGTTGATGGCCTCGGCGAGGTCCTTGCCGACCTTCTTGTCGTCGACGTCGAAGGCGGCCACGAACTGCACGTCGGAGACGTGGTAGTCCCCGAACTTCACGTGCATGAGCCCCGGCACCGTGCTCGAGGCATCGGCGTCCTTGTAGTACTCGACGCCCTGGACCAGGGAGGTCGCGCAGTTGCCGACTCCCGCGATTGCTACTCGAACCGAACCCATGGGGGCTCTCCTTCTTCCTTGCGCTTGGCTGATGGTGACGATGCTGCTGGGTGGTGCTGGTGCTGCTGGAACCTCGGCGGCCGGGCCACGACGGTTCAGGTGCGGGGGTGGGGCCGCGGGGGCTCGCCCTGACCGAGCATCCGCTCGGCGTTGATCAGGTCCGAGAGCCAGCGCACCTCGCGCTCGACCGACTCGACGCCGTGCCTCTGCAGCTCGGCGGCGTACCGGTCGACCTCCTTCTGGGTCCGCTTCAGGTCCGTGGTGACCCGTTCCAGACGCTCCTGGAGGCGGCTGCGTCGCCCCTCCAGGACCCGGAGCCGGATCTCCATGTCGGTGCGGGAGAAGAAGGCGAACCTGATGTCGAAGTTGTCGTCCTCCCAGGCCGTGGGGCCCACCTCGGACATCAGCCGCTCGAACTCCTTGTGCCCGGCCTCGGTCACCTCGTAGACGATCCGGGGCCGGCGGGTGACCGGGGCGGGCACCGAGGGTGCCTCCTCGATCAGGGACGCGCGGAGCAGCTTCTTCAGGGTGGGGTAGAGGGAGCCGTAGGAGAGCACCCGACCCCAGCCCATCATCAGGTTGAGCCGCTTGCGCAGCTCGTATCCGTGCATCGGTCCCTCGTGCAGCAGTCCGAGGACTGCCAGCTCGATGGTCTCCGCACGACGTGCCATACGACCTATCGTAGCGATATATCCGCTGACCATGAATTGCGGATACCCAGCGTGTTGCCGACCGTTGCGTACCCTTGTCCCTCGTGAGTGCCAAGCGCAGGGCTGCCGGACCCGCCGTCAAGACGAAGCCGGGCCGCCGTACCCCCAAGCAGAAGATCATGCGGGTCCTCAAGTGGTTCACCGTCGCCGGACTCGTCGCGGCGCTGCTCGCGGTGGGCGGATTCGTGGTGCTCTACCAGGCCATCGACATCCCCGACGCCAACGAGGACTTCAAGACCCAGACCTCCTTCGTCTACTACGACGACGGCAAGGCCGAGGTCGGCCGGTTCGCGCTGCAGAACCGTGAGTCGATCCCGCTCGACGAGATGCCGCAGGTGCTCCAGGACGCGGTGGTCGCCGCCGAGAACCGGACCTTCTGGACCGACAAGGGCATCGACCCCAAGGGCATGCTGCGCGCGTTCCTCAACAACGCCTCCGGCGAGGCCCGCCAGGGTGCCTCGACGATCACCCAGCAGTACATCAAGATCCTGTACCTGACCTCGGAGAGCAGCTACAAGCGCAAGGTCAAGGAAGCGATCCTGTCGCTGAAGATCCAGCGCGAGATGACCAAGTCCGAGGTCCTCGAGGGCTACCTCAACACCATCTACTTCGGCCGCGGCGCCTACGGCGTGCAGGCGGCGGCGAAGGCGTTCTTCAACATCCCCGCCTCCAAGCTGAACCTGCGCCAGAGCGCGGTGCTCGCCACGGTGCTGAACAACCCCTCGCGCTTCGACCCCGCCAACGGCAAGGACTCCCGCGAGGCGCTCAAGGGCCGCTACACCTATGCCCTGAACTCGATGGCCGAGATGGGCACCATCACCTCCGAGGAGGCCGCCAAGGCCGCCAAGAAGCTGCCCAAGTTCCCCAAGATCGCCGCCGAGTCGCGTTACGGCGGTCAGCGCGGGCACATGCTCACCCTGGTCCGCAACGAGCTGAAGTCCCTGGGCTTCACCGACCAGGAGATCGACGGCCAGGGCCTGCGGGTCACCACCACGTTCAGCAAGCAGGCGATGGCCGCCGCGGAGCAGGCGGTGCTCAGCGAGCGTCCCGAGGGCTTCGGCGACAAGCAGCTGCACGTGGGGGTGGCGACCCTGGAGGTCGGCACCGGTGCGGTGAAGGGCTTCTACGGCGGCCAGGACTACCTGGACAGCCAGATCAACTGGGCCGCCACCGGCGGCATGGCCGGCTCGACGATGAAGGCCTACGCCAACGCCGCCGCGGTCAAGCAGGGCTTCGAGATCAAGGACAGCTTCCAGGGCACCACCCCGTACCGGTTCCCCGGTGGGCTGGAGGTCAACAACCAGGGCAACCGGTCGTATGCGTCGAAGGTCTCGATGATCACCGCGACGGCCAACTCGATCAACACCGCCTACATGGACATGACCGAGGCGATGGACGACGGCCCCGAGGCCATCTACGACATGTCGCGCCGGATGGGCGTCCCCGGCCCGAAGGCCGACGACAAGTACCCGGGCATCCCGAGCACCTCGCCCGACCTGTCGCCCGACGACACCCTGATCTCGCTGGGCCGGGCCCGGGTGAGCCCGATCAACATGGCCAACGGCTACGCCACCATTGCCAACGGCGGCATGCGGTCCGAGGCGCACGTGGTGCAGAAGGTCGTCGACGCCACCGGTGAGGCCGTCTACACCGCGCCGAAGAAGTCCAAGCGTGCGCTGGACGAGGACATCTCCGCCGACATCTCCTACACGCTGCAGCAGGTCGTCAGCAACGGTTCCGGCTCCGCCGCCCGGGGCATCAACCGGCCCGCCGCCGGCAAGACCGGCACCGCGACCAACTCCCGTGACGAGGTCTCCTCGTCCTGGTTCGTCGGCTACACCCCGCAGCTGGCCACCGCGGTCATGTACGTGCGCGGTGACGGTGACGACGGGATCGACGACTGGCTGCCGGAGTACTTCGGTGGCTCCTACCCGGCGCGGACCTGGACCGCCGCGATGCTCGCGGCCTCCGAGGGCATGGACGTGGAGGACTTCCCGGACCCGGTCTACGTCGAGGGTGACGCGCCGTCGGAGGGCCACGACTACGTGCCGCCGCCGCCCAAGCCGACCAGGACGAAGACCAAGGACAAGGGCAAGGACGACGACCAGGAGCCCGGCGACCCGGTGACCACCGACCCGCCGACCACCCAGCCGCCGACCACCCAGCCGCCGACCACGGACCCGACGACGCAGCCGCCCAGCACGCCGCCGCCGACGGAGCCGACGACGGACCCGCCGACGATCCAGCCCGAGCTGGGTCGGGCAGCGGCCCCGGCGGCCGGCTGGGCGC
>JAEWXC010000096.1 GCA_023396115.1 Actinomycetes bacterium
ATGCCGCCCCCCCGTGTCCCGCGGGGGGGGGGGGGGCTGGGCGGCCCCCCCCCCCCGCTTCCCCGGCCCACCGATCGGGGTCGAAGCGATCGGTGGAGGTATTCAGTTGTGAACTCGTGGGCCCCTCAGCGCACAGGGGCAGGTGCTGGCGTCACTCGGTGACGGGAACGCGGATCCGCTGCCCCACCATCAGCATCGGGCTCTCCAGGGCGTTCATCCGGATGATGGTGTCCTCCATGTCGCGGACGTCGCCGCCGTCGGCCGCCTCGGAGGCCAGCGCCCAGAGCGTGTCGCCCTCGTTGATCACCACGACACGGCTGGGGGCAGCGGTGCCCGACTCGCCGGTGGCCACGGAGCCGGCCCCCATCGCCACGGCTGCCAGCAGCAGGAGCGCCAGCGCGGCGAGGAAGACCACCACGCGTCCACGGCGGGTCAGGCGCACCGTCGAGGTGGGGCGCTCCGCGCGGATCGGGCGGCTCAACTGGGGGTGGATCGTCAGGGTGCTCATCTTTGACCTCCTGGGGAAGTGGCGGTCAGCCTCGGTCGTCGTGTTCGACCCAGTTCTAGGGCGACCCCCCGACACACCGTCGGGAGTGGCTCTCGATCAGACGTTCGATCGAACACGTGTACGAGATTAGAGCAGGTGTTCGAACAGATCAAGGACTGTTCGAAGAAATGTTCGAACGGCGTGTCGGGAGGGGTCGGACGGGCTCACGACTAGCCCGGGGCGGGAGGCAGGACACCGCACCCGCGAGACCCCCAGGTGCGACGCTTCAGTGGGCCGAGGCCGACCTACCGGTCGAGGTCCTCGTACCAGGCCCGGGCCACGGAGTAGCAGCCGTACGCGGCCAACCCCACCGCGACAGCCGCCAGGATCCACTGCCCGGCGGGCTGCTCACGCAACGTCTTGAGTGCCCCGTCGAGCCCCTGGGCCTCCTTGGCCCGCCCGTGCACGGCAGCGGCGACGAACAGTCCCCCGACGATCACGAGGGCACCGCCCTTGGCCACGTGGCCCACGCGCCCCAGCGCCAGGATCGTCCGCCCCGGGTGCTCGCGGAGCCGCTTGCGGAACTTGGCCGTCCACCCCTTGTGCACGAAGTAGCCGCCGACGCCGACCACCACCAGACCGACCAGCGCGACCAGCCACCGACCCGCCGGGGCCTCCATCAAGGTCCGGGTCGCGTCGACCGAGGATTCCTGGCTGGATCCGCTCGAGGCCTTGCCCACCGCGAACTTGGCGGCGGTGAACGTCAGTGCCGCGTAGACCAGCCCGGTGGCGCCCAGGCTGACCCGCTCCTTGATGCCGTCGCGCACCGCGTCGGGCAGCACCGCCTGGGCGAGGGCCCAGAGTGCCAATGCCCCGGTCGCCGCGGCGAGACCCCACAGCAGCACCCGCCCGGCCGGGGCGTCGGCCACCTGGGCCAGGGCTCCCGACTGGTCGGTCTGGGCACCCGAGCCGAAGGCGACGCGCATCGCCAGCCACGCGATCGCCAGGTGCAGCACCCCGGTCACCGCGAACCCGGTGCGCGCGAGCGCCCGCACGGCCGGGTGGTCCAGGAACGTCGTCGTCTCGGTCACCGCCCCATCCTGTCAGCGGCACCATCCCAGCAGAAGAGCGCCGGCGAGCCGGGCAGGTCGGAGAGGAGGCTCAGGACCGACGACTCAGCGCCCGGCGCCCCTGCGCGGCGAACAGCCCGAACGCGTGCCGGGTCAGCGACGGCGCCACCCCGGAGAGCCGCATCACCCCACCGCGCCACGCCGGCAGGGTCCGCACCACCCGCGAGGTGCCGAGCAACCCGACCGCGAGCTCGGCCACCTGGGCCGTGCCCAGCAGGTCTCCCCCGGAGTGCACCAGCTGCTTGCCGCGGCCCCGGTCGTCCATCGAGGCAACCAGTGCCGTGTCGACCCCGTCCGGGCAGGCCACGTGCACCCGCACCCGACGCGGCAGCTCGGCCGCGGCGGAGGAGGTGATCGAGACGACGCCGGCCTTCGTGGCGGCGTACACCGAGAGGCCCGGCACGGGCCCGAAGGCCGACAGCGACCCGGTGTTCACGATGTCGCCTCCGTCAGCCCCGAACGCCTCCAGCGCGGCGCGCATCCCCCACAGCACACCGAGCAGGTTGACCTCGACCAGCTGCCGGACCTGGGCGTCGGTGAGGTCGGTCAGGTTGCCGTCGGTGCCGACGCCGGCGTTGTTGAACCAGGCCACCACCGGACCGTGCTCGCGCGCCACGGCCGCTGCCCGGCGGTGCCCGTCGGGGTCCCGGACGTCGTGCGCCAAGCCCGCGACGGCACCGATCTCCCGGGCGGTCGCGCGCACCGCCTCCTCGTCGACGTCGGTGACGACCACGCGGTACCCGTCGGCCACCAACCGTTCCGCGATCGCCCGTCCGATCCCCCGGGCGGCCCCGGTCACGACGGCACTGCGGACACCTCGGGTCGAGCGGCTGGTCGAGTCCATGGTCGGGGAGTCTGGCACAGCCGGACACCCGTCCGACGGCTCTGCACACACCCCCGACACGCCGTTCGAACACCTGTTTGAACTCAGGCCTCCGCCGGGCCTAGGGTGGGGCCACGCACGGGGCGGCCACGGCTCCGTCGAGAACCGACCAGGAGGCAACATGGCCAAGCAGCGCAGCGGCGACAACACGGTGGTCGAGCTGCCGGACGGGCCACCCGACGCCACCGGTCTGACCCCGCGCCAGCAGCGTGTCCTGGCCACGATCCGCGACTCCCTGGAGCAGCGCGGCTACCCGCCGAGCATGCGCGAGATCGGTCGCGAGGTCGGCCTCACCAGTTCCTCCAGCGTCGCCCACCAGCTGCGCGTGCTCGAGGAGAAGGGATTCCTCAAGCGGGACCCGAACCGGCCCCGGGCGATCGAGGTGTTCCTGCCCGAGGTGATGGCGGCCCGCAAGGCCATCTCCAGCGCCGACGAGTCCACGGTCGACGAGACCGACATCGGCAACAGCGCCCCGGCCCCGACCATGGTGCCGCTGCTCGGCCGGATCGCGGCCGGTGGCCCGATCCTCGCCGAGCAGAACCTGGAGGAGGTGTTCCCGCTGCCGCGCCAGCTGGTCGGCGACGGCACCCTCTTCCTGCTCGAGGTCTCCGGCGACTCCATGGTCGACGCCGCGATCTGCAACGGCGACTACGTGGTGGTGCGCCAGGAGCAGACCGCCTCCAACGGCGAGATCGTGGCCGCCATGATCGACGGGGAGGCCACGGTGAAGACCTTCCAGCGCAAGGACGGCCAGGTCTGGCTGCTCCCCCACAACGACGCCTACGACCCGATCGACGGCACCCACGCCACGATCCTGGGGAAGGTCACCGCGGTCCTGCGTCGCGTCTGACACACCCGCCTCCGGCCCGGGTCCTGCACTGCAGGGTCCGGGCCGCGGTGTTTCCGGGCCGCACCTTCCCCGTCGCTGGACGAGCGGGGCTGGGGGCGGGACTGGGAGCGGAACTGGCCGACGGGCAGCCCCGACCGGCTCAGCCGGCGGCGGAGGCCAGACGGGCCAGGGCCAGCCGGACCACCTGCGGGTCGGTGGTGGTCCACATCGGCGGCAGGCTCGCCTTGAGGAAGCCGCCGTACCGCTTGGTGGCCAGTCGGGGATCCAGGATCGCCACCACGCCCTTGTCGGCGTGGGTGCGGATCAGCCGGCCCGCGCCCTGGGCCAGCAACAGGGCTGCGTGGGTCGCGGCGACCTGCATGAAGCCGTTGCCACCGTTCTGGTCGGCCGCCCGCTGCCGCGCCGACATCAGCGGGTCGTCGGGCCGTGGGAACGGGATCCGGTCGATCAGCACCAGCTGGCAGGTGTCCCCGGGTACGTCCAGGCCCTGCCACAGGCTCAACGTGCCGAACAGGCAGGCGTGCGGGTCCTCCACGAAGAGCCGGGTCAGCTCGGGGAGCTGGGCGTCGCCCTGGGCGAGGGTGGTCAGGTGCGGCAGCCGCTTGCGGACCTCCTCGGCCGCGGCCTCGGCGGCGCGACGGCTGGAGAACAGCCCCAGGGTGCGTCCCTCGGAGGCGTCGATGAGTTCGACGATCTCGTCGAGCTGCTTCGGCCCGAGCCCGTCGCGCCCCGGGTCGGGCAGGTGCCGGGCGACGTAGAGGATCCCCTGCTGGGAGTAGTCGAACGGGGAGCCGACGTCCAGGCCCCGCCACGGCAGCGCGTCGTCGTCCGGGCTGCCGGTGACGGTGGTGGTGCCCTCCAGCACCCGCTCGGAGGGCTTGAGACCCAGGCTGGAGGCCACCGAGTTGAAGTCGCCACCCAGCATCAGCGTCGCCGAGGTGAACACGACCGTCTTCTCGCGCAGCAGCTTGTCGCGCATCTGGCCCCAGACCTGCAGCGGTGCCACGTGCAGCCGGGCGGGGATGCGGTCGCGCTTCTCGTTGAGCCACAGCACGTCGGAGTTCAGGTCGGCCGCCATTCGCTCGGCGGTCACGAAGACCTCCTGCACCAGCCCGCGGGTCTGGGTGCGGCCCGGGTCGACGGCGGACTCCGACTCCTTCGGGAACGCCGAGACCAGGGCCCGGGCGCTGTCGCGGACCAGGGCCAGGGCGTCTCCGAGCTGCTCGGGCATGTGGTCGAAACGTCCCGGGCGGACCTCCTCGAAGGCCTGCTGCAGGGCGCCCGCCGCGTCGTCCAGGTCGTCGGCCTGCGGACCGTCGACATGCTTCTGGGCCCGTCGGGCAGCCCGCTCCACGTCGTTGACACTCAGCTCGTCGGTGGCGGCCTGGGTGACCCGGGCAGTCAGCTCGTGCGCCTCGTCGATGACCACCGCGTCGTACTCGGGGATCATCGGGACACCCTCGACGGCGTCGATCGCCAGCAGCGAGTGGTTGGTGATGACCAGGTGCGACTCGGCCGCCTTCTCCTTGGCGCGCTCGGCGAAGCACTCGGCGCCGAACGGGCACTTCGCGGCGCCCAGGCACTCACGGTGGTTGACCGACACCTGCCGCCACAACCGGTCGGTGTGCCGCGGGGCGTGGTCGCGCTCGCCGGTGCCGCCCGAGGTCGCCTCCTCCTCGGCCCACTCGCGCAGCTTGATGACCTCGGCGCCCATCGACCCCTCAGGCACGTCGACCAGCACGCCCTGCTCGTCGGGCACGCCCTCGCGGACCCGGTGCAGGCAGGCGTAGTTGGACCGGCCCTTCAGCACCGCGAACGAGGTGTCGTGGCCGGGCCCGACGGCCTCCATCAGCCGCGGGATGTCCCGCTCGACCAGCTGGTGCTGCAGCGCCAGCGTCGCCGTGGCGACGACGACCCGGTCGGCGTGCAGCAGGCTCGGAACCAGGTAGCCCAGCGACTTGCCGGTCCCGGTGCCGGCCTGCACGACCAGGTGCTGCTCGTCCTCGAGTGCCTGGGCCACGGCGGTGGCCATGGCGACCTGACCGTCGCGCTGCTGCCCGCCGAGCGCCTCGACGGCCCCGGCCAGCACCTCACGCACCCCGGCGGCGGAGGCGTGCTCGTCGGCGGTCGCGGCAGCGTCAGGAGTCTCGGGCACCCCGGCACCCTATGCGGCACCCCCGACAACGCCGCGACCCCCAGCCGGTGGGCAGGGGGTCGCGGCGGTGACGGTACGGATCAGACGACGGCGCCGCTGTCCTCGGGGTCGCGCTCCACCCGCACCTTCTTGACCGGGCTCATCGGCCACTTCTCCTGCAGGTAGGTGACCAGCGGGGTCGCGGCGAAGACGGAGCTGTAGGTACCCACGATCAGACCCAGCAGCAGCGCGATCGCGAAGTCCTGCAGCGAGTCACCACCCAGCACCGCCAGCGCGGCCAGGATGAACATGGCACCGAGGCCGGTGTTCACGGTCCGGGGCACGGTCTCCAGGCAGGCCTGGTTGGCCAGCTTGGTGAAGTCGTCACCCGGTCGTGAGGCGTACCAGCGTTCTCGGACCCGGTCGAAGACGACGACGGTGTCGTTGACCGACAGACCGATGATCGTCATCGCGGCGGCCAGGAAGATGCCGTCGACCGGCTTGCCGAGCCAGGCGAAGATGCCGAGCACCAGCAGCACGTCGTGCGCCATCGCGGCGACGGCGGCCAGACCGAAGGTCCACTTGAACCGGACCGCCAGGTACAGCAGCTGCGCGGCGAAGGCGACACCGAAGGCGATCAGCGCGTTGCGCCGCAGCTCGTCACCCAGGCTGGCGCCGATCCGGTTGTCGGTCAGCTGCTCGGCCCCGCCGCCGACGCGGGCGATGGCGTCGTCGATCTGCTGGACCTCGTCGTTGGTCAGGTCGCCGGTGCGGACGGTGATCTTGCCGCCCGACTCCTGGACCACGGCCTCGGCGAACCCGGCGTCCGCAACGGCCTCGCGGGCCTGGTCGGCGTCGACGGGCTGGGTGGTCGTGTACTCGATGGAGCGGCCACCGGTGAATTCGACACCCAGGTTGAGGCCGTTGACCACGATGCCGGCCACGGCGATGGCCATCGCGGCCACGGAGACCGCCAGCCAGGTGGCGCGCCGCTTCATCAGGTCGATCGAGGAGCCCTCGAGCCACTGGCGGACCTTGGACTGGTGCCCGATGCCGGAGATGGCCGGACGCTTGTTGACCGCACGGGTGGAGACCACGACCTCGGTGAGCACCCGGGCGATGACCAGCGCCGAGATCATCGAGGCGACGGTACCGATGGTCAGGGTGACACCGAAGCCCTTGATCGGACCGGAGCCGAGGAAGAACAGCAGCCCGGCGGCGAGCAGGGTCGTGACGTTGGAGTCGATGATCGCGCTCCAGGCCTTCGTGAACCCGGTCATCAGGGCCTTGCGCAGACCGGCACCCGGGTTGGCCAGGTACTCCTCACGGGCCCGTTCGAAGACCAGCACGTTGGCGTCGATGGCCAGACCGATCGCGAGCACGAAACCGGCCAGACCGGGCAGGGTCAGTGTGGAGCCGATCGTCACCAGCATCGCGTAGGACAGCAGCGCGTAGGAGGTCAGCGCCACGGTGGCCAGCAGGCCGACCAGGCGGTAGGCGAAGGCGATGAACAGCCCGGTCAGGATCAGGCCGATGATGCCGGCCTGCCAGGAGGCCTTGATGGCGTCCTTGCCCAGCGTGGGGCCGACCTCGGAGACCGAGATGGCCTCGACCGGCAGCGGCAGCGCACCGCCCTGGATCAGGGTGGCGAGGTCCTTGGACTCCTCCAGGCTGAACCGGTCGATCTGGGTCTGGCCGCCGACGATGCCGACGTTGCAGGCCACGTTCTCACTGGGCACCGGGGCGGTGAGCACGGTGTTGTCCAGCGCGATCGCGGTCCGGGACTTGGGGTCGTTCGGGTCGGCGTCGCGAGCACACGCAGCGTCGCCCGTCAGCTTCGCCCAGACGTCACCGGCCTTGCCGTCGAAGGTGATGTCGACGACGTAGTAGGTCTGGTTCTGCGGCTGCGCGGAGGCAGCCTTCTTGATCTCGCTACCGGTGATCGAGGCGGGGGCGAGCTCGAGGAACTCGGTGCCGTCCTTGGACGGGTAGACGACGTTCTCGCCGGACTCGTCCTCGGCCTGCGCCTCGTCGGCGGGCTCCTGGGTGGCCTCGTCCGAGGCGGCCCCGTCCTGGCCGGCCTTGTCCGACTTCTTGTCGGCCTTGTTGTTCTTGCCCTTCGCCTTCTTGCCCTGGGCCTTCTTGCCGGACTTCTCCGACTTCTTGTCCGACTTCTCGTCGGTGGGCTCCTCGGTGGGCTCGGCCGTGGGCTCCTCGGTCGCCTCGTCACCGGTCTCCTCGGAGTCCCCGTCGGGGTCCTGACCGGCCGGCCAGGAGACCTTCAGACCGGCGGCCTCGACCTCCTCCTCGGTGGTGAAGGTGCGCAGCACCTGGTGCACTCCGAGCTGGGCGGTCTTGCCGAGGACCTCGAGGGCCTCCTGCGGGTCCTGCACGTCGGGCAGCTCGACGATGATCCGGTTCTCGCCCGACCGGACCAGGGTCGGCTCGGAGACACCGAGCGAGTCGACCCGACCGCGCAGCACCTCCAGCGTCTGGTCGGTGTTGGTCCGGTTCGCCTCGACACCGTTGGGGCCGTCGCTGGCCTCCATGATGATCTGGGTACCGCCCCGGAGGTCGAGTCCGAGACGGGGCTTGATGTTGAGGGCCAGCGCCGCGCAACCGGCCAGCAGGCCGATCACGAGCAGGAGGCGGACGATTACACCGCGTGACATGGGCGACATACTTCCTCACGCCCCCAAGTCACACCCAACCGACACCGAATTTCCCGCTCCGCGGACCGGTGCGGCCCCGGCTCAGCCCGGATCCGCCGGCCGGCCGCGTCGCGAGCGGCATCAGATGGGTGGCTCGGCAAGGCGCACCAGTGAGGGCGTGCTGGTTGCCCGGTGAACTGGTGCAACGCAGCCGAGGCGCCCAGATGGTGACGCGCAGCAGCGGGTGGACGGGCGGATCAGGGCTCAGCCGCGGGCGTAGGCGGCGAGCTCGGCGGCCAGGTCGGGGTTGGCCCGCCCGGTCACCACCGTTCCCTCGGCGGTGTGCTCGAGGGAGGAGATCTGGCCGTGCTGGTGGATCCGGTTGACCAGGTCCCCCCGCTCGTAGGGCAGCAGCGCGTCGAACTCGACCTGCGGGGTCGGCAGCTCCGACTCGATCGTCGCGCGCGCCTCGGCGACCCCCTCCCCGGTCCTGGCCGACACCACCACCGAGTACGGCTCACGCTGACGCAGCCGGGCCAGGACCATCGGGTCGGCCACGTCGGCCTTGTTGATGACCACCAGCTCGGGGACCTTGTCGGCGTGGATCTCGGCGAAGACGCCCCGCACCGCGGCCAGCTGGCCCTCCGGGTCGGGGTGCGAGCCGTCCACGACGTGCACGATCAGGTCGGAGTCGGCGACCTCCTCCAACGTGGAGCGGAACGCCTCGACGAGCTGGTGCGGCAGGTGCCGGACGAACCCGACCGTGTCGGACATCGTGAAGACCCGGCCGTCCGCGGTGGTGGTGCGCCGCGTGGTGGGGTCCAGGGTGGCGAACAGGGCGTTCTCGACCAGCACCCCGGCGTCGGTGAGACGGTTCAGCAGCGAGGACTTGCCGGCGTTGGTGTAGCCGGCGATCGAGACGCTGGGGATGTGGTGGCGACGGCGTTCGGAGCGCATCGTGTCGCGGGTCCCCTTCATCTCCTTCAGCTCGCGGCGGAGCTTGGCGATGCGGTCGTTGATCCGACGGCGGTCCGTCTCGATCTTCGTCTCACCGGGGCCACGGCCACCGATGCCGTCACCGCCGGCCGCCCGGCCACCGGCCTGGCGCGACAGGTTGCCACCCCACCCGCGCAGGCGCTGCTTCATGTACTGCAGCTGGGCCAGTTCGACCTGCGCCTTGCCCTCCTTGGACTTGGCGTGCTGGGCGAAGATGTCGAGGATCAGCGCGGTCCGGTCGACGACCTTGACCTTGATCCGGTCCTCCAGGTTCCGCAGCTGGCTGGGTGCCAGCTCCCCGTCGCAGATCACGGTGTCGGCGCCGGAGGCCTGGACGATCTCGCGGATCCCGTCGACCTTGCCCCGGCCGATGTAGGTGGCGGGGTCGGGCTTCTGGCGACGCTGGAAGACGGCCTCCAGCACCTCCGACCCGGCGGTCTCGGCGAGCAGTGCCAGCTCGGCCATCGAGTTCTCGGCGTCCTGGGCGGTGCCCTCGGTCCAGACCCCGACCAGCACCACACGCTCCAGACGCAGCTGGCGGTACTCGACCTCGGTGATGTCCTCGAGCTCGGTGCGGATGCCGACCACCCGGCGCAGGGCGTGCCGCTCCACCAGGTCGGCCTCACCGGTGGTCAGCTCCGGGTCGGGCTCGTCGGCGTACCCGGAGGTGAAGTCGTCGTCGCCCGACCAGTCGTCGGCGTCCTCGGCCGGGTCCAGCGGTTCGTCGCCGTCCCACTCCACGGTGGCGGCCAGCTCGTCGGCGAGGGAGAAGTCACGTGCGTTCGTCATATGCCTCCAGCGTACGGCCCGGCGCACGGAAGGGCACCGGGTTATCGGTGCGCCCGCACCACGACGACGGCCGCGGGGGCCCGTCCGGGGACGGGCGGCACCCACGGCCGTCATGCTGGGCCCGCTGCTGGTCAGCTCACTTGGGAGGCATCCGGATGCCGCCGTCGAGGCGGACCGTCTCCCCGTTCATGTAGTCGTTGGTCAGGCACTCCAGGACCATCGAGGCCAGCTCCGAGGCACGGCCCAGGCGCTTGGGGAACAGGACCGAGGAGCCCAGGTGCGCCTTGAACTGCTCGGCACCCTCACCCTCGCCGTAGATGGGGGTGTCGATCAGGCCGGGCGCGACGGTGTTCAGCCGGATGCCGGCCGAGGAGAGGTCGCGGGCCACGGGCAGGGTCATGCCGACCACGCCGCCCTTGGAGGCCGAGTAGGAGGCCTGGCCAATCTGCCCGTCGAACGCCGCCACCGAGGCGAGGTTGACGATCGCGCCGCGGCAGCCGTCCTCGTTGGGCTCGTTGCGGCTCATCGCGGTCGCGGCCAGACGGACCATGTCGAAGGTGCCGATCAGGTTGATCTCGATGACCTTGCGGAACGCGTCCAGGCTGTGCGCGGAGTCGAACTCGCCGTCGCGGCCGATGGTGCGCTGCGCCCAGCCGATGCCGGCGGAGTTGACCACCGCACGCAGCGGGGCCAGCTCGAGCGCCTTCTCGACCGCGGCCTGGTTCTGCTCGGTCCGGGTGACGTCGACGGCCACGAAGGTGCCACCGATCTCGGCGGCCAGGGCCTCGCCCTTCTCGGCGTTGAGGTCGGCCACGACGACCAGGGCTCCGCGCTCGGCGAGCTGGCGGGCCGCGGCGGCGCCGATGCCCGAGGCGCCACCGGTGACGATTGCTGATGCTCCAGAGATGTCCATGACGCTGACACTAATGGTGTCACGGTCGTGGCGCACGGGTTCGGTCCACCGATCGGCCGGGCTGCCCGTCGGGACCGGGCCCGGCTCACCGCCCGGGCGCTGGTGCCGGCCGGGTTCACAGGTCGGTGGTGCCCTCGCCGACGAGCACCGCGGGGCCGGCCAGCAGCACCCGGTCCTCGGCGGTCCAGGTGATGTCCAGGCGTCCGCCCGGGACGTCGACGCGGTAGGTGACCGGGCGTTCCGCGCCGTCGGCCAGCGCGGCGGCCACCGCGACCGCGCACGCCCCGGTGCCGCAGCTGCGGGTCTCCCCCGAGCCGCGCTCGTGCACCCGCATCGCGACGTGCCGCTCGCCGCGGCGGACCACGAACTCCACGTTGACGCCGCGCGGGTAGACCTGCGGGTCGTGGGTCGGGGGCTCCAGCAGTGCCCCGGCGTCGGCGAGGTCGTGGACGAACGCCACCGCGTGCGGGTTGCCCATGTCGACGTGCCGGGCGGTCCAGGTGCGGCCGTCGACGCCGACGGTGCTCTCGCCGAGCACCTGCGGGGTGCCCATGTCGGCGGTGAAGGTCTCGCCGTCGCGGGTGAGCACCTTCACGCCGTCCCGGGTACCGATCTCCAGCGGGAACCCGACCCCCTCGACCTCGGCCAGGTACCGGGCGAAAACCCGCACCCCGTTGCCGCACATCTCACTGAGGGACCCGTCGGCGTTGCGGTAGTCCATGAACCAGCGACCCTGCTCGTCGTGGGCGGCGCGGATCACGCCGTCACCGCCCAGCCCGGCCCGCCGGTCGGCCAACGCGCGGACCCGCTCCGGGGTGAGGTCGACCTCCTCGGGCACGAGGACGAAGTCGTTCTCGGTGCCGTGTCCCTTGACGAATCGGTAGCTCACGCCACCCATTCTCCCCGACCACCCCGGGTGGCCGCGAACCTGCAGGTCGCGACCACCCCGGGGGCGCTCAGCGGCGGCGGGGGTGGACCACCCCGGCCGCACCGCCGCCACGCCGCTCGGGTTCGGCGACCGCGGTCAGCAGGCCGCGCGGGCCGAACTCGATCGCGGCCGCGGCACCGATCTCCGAGGCGCTGGTCAGCCCGTCACCGGCCGGCACCAGCCGGTGCCCCAGCGCGGTGAGCGACGGGCCGTGGGCGTCGATGAACGCGGGTTCGGCAGTCACGTTGGCGGTGTTGCGCTGGGTGGCCCGCGGAGCCGTCACCGCCTCTGCCAGCGTCATCCCCCGGTCCACCCGGTTGACCAGCGTCTGCAACACGGTGGTGATGATCGTCGACCCGCCGGGCGAGCCCAGCGCCAGGAACGGTCGACCGTCCTTGAGCACGATGGTCGGCGACATCGAGGAGCGCGGCCGCTTGCCGGGCTGGATCCGGTTGGGGTCGGCCGGGTCGTAGACGGTCGAGAAGTCGGTCAGCTCGTTGTTGAGCAGGAACCCGTGACCGGGCACGACCTGCCCCGACCCGCCGGTCTGCTCGATGGTCAGGGTGTAGGCCACGACGTTGCCCCACCGGTCGGCCACCGAGAGGTGGGTGGTGGAGATGTTCTCGGTGTCGGTGTCGTCGGTGGTCGCAGACGATCCCGTGGCGCACTCGCCGTCGTAGTCCGAGGCGTCCCCGGCGGCCACCGGCTTGGTCGCGGCGCGTGCGGGGTCCAGCCCACAGGCACGCTCGGCAGCGAACACGGGGTCCAGCAGCGCCCGGGTGGGCACGTCGGTGAAGGCCGGGTCCCCCAGGTAGCGGCCCCGGTCGGCGTAGGCCAGGGCACTGGCCTCCAGGTAGTGGTGCAGCGCCGCGGTCTCGTCCATCCGGGCCAGCGGGTACCGGGCCAGGATGTTCAGCGCCTCCCCGACGGTCGTGCCGCCCGAGGAGGACGGCGCCATCCCGTACACGTCCAGGCCCCGGTAGCTGCTGCGGGTGGCTGCCTGGTCCTTGACCCGGTAGCCGCGCAGGTCGGCCAGGGACAGGTGTCCGGGCGGCACCGGCAGGGTGGTGGTGTCGCTGGTGCGCGGGTGGCGCACCACGTCGACCATCAGCCGGGCCAGCGGACCGGTGTAGAAGGCCCGGGCCGGACCGCGACGGCCCAGGTCGGTGTAGGTCCGGGCCAGGTCCCGGTTGCGGAACCGGGTGCCCACGCGCGGGGCGTCGCCGCCGGGCAGCAGCAGGTCGGCGCTGGCGTCGAAGGCCGCGAAGCGTTCCTTGTTGTCCAGGGTCTGCTGCCGGAAGGTCTCGTCGACCACGAAGCCCTTCCGGGCCACCCGCACCGCCGGGGCCAGGGCCTTGCGCAGTGACCACGTGCCCCACCGGTCCAGGGCGCGCTGCCAGGTGGCGGGGGTGCCGGGCGTACCGACGCTGACGCCGCTGGTGACCAGTTCGGGGGTGAACCGGTAGGGCTCACCGGTGGCCGGGTCGATGAAGGCGTCACTGGGCATCGCGGCGGGGGCGGTCTCGCGGCCGTCGATGGTCTGGGTCCGGCCGGTGCGGGCGTCATGGTGGACGAAGTAGCCGCCGCCCCCGATCCCGGCCGAGTACGGCTCGGTCACGCCCAGGGTGGCGGCGGCGGCGACCGCGGCGTCGACGGCGTTGCCGCCCCGGGCCAGCACCTCCAGGCCGGCGCGGGTGGCATCGGCGTCGACGGTGGAGACGGCACCGCCGTACCCGGTGACCGTGGCCGCGACCTGGGTCGGGCGGTGCGGGCCGGGCTTCTTCGCCACCGCTCCCGGTGGCGTCGCGGCGAGGCCGGTGAGGCCGGTCGCGAGGAGTGCGGCGACGCCGAGGGCCACGGTCCTGGTGGGGCGTCGGCGGTGCGTGGGGGCAGGCGTGTGCGACATGTCGAGTCCTCCCGAGAGACTCCCTCCACCTTGCTCCCGGTGCGCGGTGGTGTCCACCCCTGGTGCGGTCACCGGCCCCGGGGCCGGCACGTACCCGCGGAGCGGACCCTCAGCGCACGACGGTGTGCCGCACGCAGGCGAAGTCGCGGTTGCGCACCACATCCTCCAGGCGCAGCTCCACGTGCCGGGGCAGCACCGGGACGCCGCTGCCCAGGGTGACCGGCGCGAACTGCAACCAGACCTCGTCCAGGAGGCCCGCATCGTGGAACTGCCCGACCAGCTCGCCTCCGCCGACCAGCCAGACGTCGCGGCCCCCGGCCCGTTCCAGCGCTGCGGCGTGCACCTCGGTGACCGGGGCGTCGGTGAAGGTCATCTCGGCCCCCGCGGGGGCGGTGAAGTCGCGGTGGGTCAGCACCCAGGTCGGCAGCGGCCCCCAGGGTTCCTCCGCGCCCTGGGTGGCGGCGTCGAGGATCCACTGCCAGGTGGTGGCTCCCATGACCGAGGCGCCGATGTGTCCAGATGTGGCCCCGGGGGGGCCGGGCGCTCGGCGCTCGAGCCACCTTCCGTCGAACGGGCCACCGTCCGTCCATCGGGCCACAGTCAGTCCGTCGATCGAGGCGCCTTCCGTCGATCGAGCGACTTTCCGTCGATCGAGCTTGCCGAGATCCGCACGGGGGGGTCTCGGCAAGCTCGACCACCGGGCAAGCTCGACCACAGTGATGATCGGGGCAGGCTCTTTGGTCCGGCAGGATCGGGGGTCAGGTTCTGGGTCGACTGACTCGCTCGACCACTGGCCACGTGCCCTGCCTCGGATCTGTCGTCGACCCAG